>CAWUWE010000026.1:0-15047 GCA_963926175.1 uncultured Alphaproteobacteria bacterium
TGAGCGGAAGGCAAAGAGAGAGAACCTTGTGTTTTGGCCAATGAAAAAAAGATACCGTAAAGGTTGATTTTTGTAAGAGATGAGCAAACATTTCAGCCATTAGTTTACAGAGCTCTGATTATGAAAGCATCAGATAAAGCATTAGAAACCGTTCCAGCACGGCAAGGTAAAGCCGCTTATGTAAAAGCTGGTGAGGCTATTACCATTATTAATACGCATGGCACGCAAGTTGTCGATACATGGTGCTTTATGACAGATAATCTGACTGAGTTTATGTCAATGGAACATCAGCGAAGTGTTACTCAATCGGTATTTCCAGCCATCGGTGTGCCGCTATATCGCAACTATCGTAGGCCACTCTTAACGCTTGAACAAAATACATCACCTGAGCGGCATGATACAATACTTGCCGCTTGTGATAGCTATCGCTATCAGATGCTTGGCTTTAAAGACTATCATGATAATTGTACAGATAATCTGGCGGTGGCGATGACAGAAATAGGCTAGATCGCACCTAAAACGCCATCGCCGTTAAACCTGTGGATGAACATTCCGTTCACGTTAGATGGAGCAACAGATTTCTGCCCGCCATTATCCAAGCCTGTGGATTATGTCTGTCTGCGCGCCCATCATGATGTTGTTGTCATGTCAACTCGCCGGCAAGATATGGTGCCGATCAATGAGGAGAAAATGATCGTTCGAGAAGTGCATTATTATTTTGAGTAAGTAAACTATCTTTCTGCTAACGTCTCTCAATTGTTCTAAACGTGATAAAAGATCTTGGTTAAGATGAGAGACGTAAGATAGCGATGGGTAAGGGGCATTTGTTGGAGCCTCTCAGGCAGCAGCGAGAAAGCCACGACGGCATGATAATAGCTATGCCTTTCCTCCCTATTGTGATTGGCATATTTGCAATGCTAACTTAGCCAGTGCAGAGCTTAATAATTGTATGGCTCCTGCCTAAACTTTATCTGCAATCTTTTTAACTTTGTGACGGGCGTTGTGCGACTAGACCTTTTAACTTTCTATGTGATGGATAATCTAAATCGGTGTTGCGCAAAAATATTCCATCAACAGCAAGCGTTGTTCAGGAAAAAAGTGGGGGCTTCCTGCATTCTCCAGCGGCGGAGAGAAATTTAGCCGACATAATTGATCTTGTTTGCAGCTGCTTACCAAAAAGCGGCAATGCTCTAGAAATTGCAAGCGGTACCGGCCAGCACATAACTGAGCTTGCAGCCGCCGTTTCTGACTTGGTTTGGCAACCGTCAGACATAGATGAGACACGCTTGAATAGCATCGCCTCAAGAAGCCTTTCAAAACAGTTACCGAATCTTTTACCACCCATAAAACTGGATGTAACGGATAAGGGCTGGTCAGTCTTGTGTCCCAATCAGGACTTTGTTTTGTTGATTAATCTATTGCACCTTGTTAGTGAGGTCGAGGCGACCATAAGTGGGATTTCTCAATGCCTAGTCCAAGGGGGGCGTTGCGTCATCTATGGCCCGTTTATGCGAAACGGCGTTCTCACCAGCAGTGGTGACAAAGCCTTCCATCTGAGCTTGATAGAGGCTGACCCAGATATTGGTTACAAAGATGACGTTTGGATGCTTGACCTGTTTCAAAAGCATAAGCTTGAGACTGTCAAAGTTTTAGAAATGCCGGCTAATAACTTGGCGTTCGTGATGGAGAAGAGCCACATCAGGCAGCCATAGAGCTGAACTTGATTGAGCTAAAGGCACAACAGGTCCAATCCTCTTTAATTAGATTAATGGGAAATTATTAAATGAGGTAAGTGGCGGAGAGGGTGGGATTTGAACCCACGAAGGGCTTTCGCCCTTGCCGGTTTTCAAGACCGGTGCATTCAACCGCTCTGCCACCTCTCCGTTGCGAATGGGATTAGCGGAAATCAGACAGATCTGTCAATAAGCATTCGGGGAGTTTTTTCATATTGCTGCATTTTTATCAATTTTTTTTGCTAATCTTATTATCATATGCTTGTCTAACCCCTTCAATCGGATCATATTAGCGCTCTGTGACATTGCTTGTCATGACCATGCTTTGGGGCTGAAGACCTTTATGGTCGCGCGGTTCCTCCAAAACTGGAAAATGACTGTGTAATGCGTATTTTTCAGGAGTGTATGGTGTCCTTCACTTATCCTTTGCCAACCGTTAGGTATGGTTTTCGGGGCGGGTTTTCCGCTTGTGCCCAATTTGCGGCAGGTTTGGGTCTTGCTGCAGCAATTGTCATTGCCACAATCAACCCGTCATGGGCCCAAAAGGCCGGCGGCGGCAAACGCACCGCTCGGGTCGAAATTGCCGAGGTAAAAACCCAAATTCTGTCGAATTTCACCGAGGTTCAGGGCCGGGTAACCGTTGGCCTTCTGGAGTCAGTGACCGCGGTGACCAATGCGACAACACAGCTTGGTGAATTTCGGCTTGGTGATCAGGTTGCGCCAGGCGATGTCATCGCCATTCAGGACAGCGCCAAGCTTGAATTGAGATTATCACAGCTTCGCGCACGGCTTCGTGAGGCCAAAGTGCGACTGGCAGATAGTGATGATGAATTGCGCGCCGAAGCAGGGTTGCTCGAAGTTAATAAAGCACAAGCTGAATTGCTTGCTGGCAAAGCCAAGCGCGCCAAAGAACTGGTGGCTAATAATGCGCTTGCCGTTGACGCGGCTGAAACGGCATTTAACGCCAGTCTATCGGCAAATTTGCAATTACTAAGTCGTGAATCGTCAATTGCGCGGAAAAAGGCGCAAAGCGAATTGAATAGCGTAACGATTGCGCAAACCGAATTTGAAATTGCCCAACTTGGCAAAGATATCAGAGCCACGAAATTACGCGCACAAACAGCGGGTCAGATTACTTTTCTTGCCAGCTATCTTCGTGGTTATGCTCGTGAAGGCGAGATTGTTGCTAAAATCACTGATTTAAATGCTTTTGAAATCGAAGCTGAGATTCCTGTCACTTATCTTGGCTATATCCAAGATGCGAAAAATATTTTTGGGCGTGGTCTTGATGGCAGTCAGTTAGACTTGCGGCTTCGCGTCTCACTGCCGGTGCAAAATATGCGTTCGGCAACCCGAACGATGCGGTTCTCAGTGGTTGGTAGCATGCCGCCTGGATTGCAGGCAGATAATGCGGTCATTGTTATGCAGGTTCCAACAACTGGCCCACAGCCACAAGTAATTGTGCCAAAAGATGCGGTTCTCCCGGTTACTGGTGGGCACATCGTGTATTTGGCACAAGAGGAAAAAGCCAAACGTCAAGCTATTCAGATTGGGGCTGCAGTAAAAGGTGGTTTTATTGTCCTGAATGGGCTCGCTTCTGGACAAAAAGTAATTGTTCGCGGAAATGAACAACTCTCTGATGGTAAAGAGATTCAAATTGGATCTAGTGGCGGTGACGGCAAACCTCGTTTCGGTGGTAAAAATATTGATAAGCGCGAAACGAAGCAGCAAAAGGTTTCAAAATAATGGGCAGCATAATCAAATTGGCTATAGAACGTCCAATAGCAGTTATGGCGTTGATTTTTATGTGTATTATTTTTGGTGGTTTGGCCCTGCAGACCATCCCCATCCAAATGAGCCCTGATATTGAAAAGCCAGTTTTGGATGTGCGTGTATCTTGGCCAGGCGCTGCACCTGAGGATGTTGATCGTGAAATTATTAGCCGACTTGAGAAAGAGTTGGCTTCATTAAATGGTGTTGAGACAATTTCCTCAAGATCTACTCGAGGCCGGGCTAGGGTAAACTTAACGTATACTGTTGGGCAGGATATGGACAAAGCGCTTGTACTCTTGCTCAGCAAACTTTCTGCAGTAAGTGGACTTCCTGATGACGCGAACACACCATTGGTCAAAACATCGAATTCTGATGACAGTCCCATTGCAAGGCTCGCTCTGGTAGCTAAAGATGGCGCAAAAGTTAATCTTGAGGATCTTGGCCAATATCTTGATGCAAATATTGTTGAACCTCTGACTAGGGTCAAAGGTATTGCTGAAGTTGACTACCGTGGTGGTGGAAAACGTGAAATGCGGGTTTTTATCGATCCTGAAAAGTTAGTTCAATACCAAATCACTCTCAACGAAGTTATTGATGCACTCAAATCATCCTCCACAATGATGAGTGTTGGGCTTGTTACTGAGGGTAAGAGATCCTATCCCGTCCGGACAGAGGCTTTGAACTACACACCTGAAACTGCTGGCGATATTGTTGTTAGGACTGACATTTCTTCATCTGGAACTGTAACGCCGCTTTTATTAAAAGATATTGCAAAATTAGAGTTAAAAGTGCAGAGCCGAACAAGCTTCAGGCGTTTAAACGGAAAGCCTGCAGTTACTTTTAGCGCAATTAGAGAGAGCGGAAGCAATGTTGTGGCAACGATGCTACGCCTGCGCTCAGTGGTTGACCAGTTGAATGATAAAGAGCTCGCTTCGCGAAACCTAGATTTAAAAATTGTTTATGACGAAACAGGTTATATTTCGTCGGCAATTAACCTCGTAAAACAAAATATCTGGGTTGGCGGGATCATGGCGTTAACTGTTTTGATGTTGTTTTTACGACACGTCGTTCCAACCATAATTGTTTTTGTTGCTATCCCAGTCTCGGTTATTGGAACTTTTGTTGCAATTGCAGGGCTTGGTCTGTCTATAAATGTTATTTCATTAGCCGGATTGGCCTTCGCGGTTGGCATGGTTGTTGATGCTTCAATTGTGTCATTGGAGAATATCTTTCGGTTGCGCCAACGTGGTGTCGACTCTTTAAATGCCGCCTACCACGGCGCTAGGCAAGTATGGGCTCCAATTTTAGGATCTGCCTTGACCACCGTTATTGTTTTTATTCCGATTTTAACGCTTGATTTGCCTGTGGGACAATTGTTCAAAGACATAGGTGTTGCGATTTCGGTGTCTGTTTTAATTTCTGTTTTTGTATCAGTTACGGTAATTCCGACACTGTCCGCACGTTTGTTGTCAGGTGAGGCCAATCGATTTTCAAATTTGCCGAAGATTCCACTGCTTGACCCGATCGCTCGAAGTTTTCGGTCAATTTTTGTTGGCTATACATCATTTGTGGTCAATCACAAAATAATTGGAGCGTTGGCGGTTGTTTTAGTCTTAGTCCTTTCGATTGGATCAGCTGTGAAGTTGATGCCAAAACTTGATTATCTGCCGGATGGAAATGCAAATTTCATGTTCGCAAGAATAAATGTTCCTGCTGGATATTCTATGGATGAGACATTGCGTATTGCAGAGCGGATGGAAACAGCAGCAAGCCCGCTGTGGACTGGTGAGGATACAGCAGGCCCAGCAATTTCAAGGTTCTTTTTTGTAGCCTATTCAGGAGGTGCATTTGCGGGCGGTTCAACGAAGGATCCATCAAGAATTAAAGAATTAAGGATGGTTTTGATGAAACCTATTCTTGCTGAGCCAGGAGCCCGTGCTTTTGTGCAGCAAGCTTCACTTTTTGGAAGGTCAGTCGGTGGTTCGCGGGTCGTTAGTGTGGATATTACTGGACCGGTTCGTGAGGATGTTCTTGCTGCTGCGATTCAGGTAAATGAGTTGCTATCTCGTCGGTTTCCCGCGAGAGAAGGTAACCAAATTAGAACGTTGCCGGGGCTTGATTCTGGTTCGCCGCAAATTCGTATCACACCTGACCTCGTGGCGCTTGCAAGAGCAGGAATTACAGTTCGCGAATTTGCATCAGCGGTCGATGTTTTTAATGATGGTACCAACGTGCGCCAAGTTTCTATAGACGGCCAACTTTTAGATATGGTTCTCTCAGGCAAAAATGCTGAAAACCTATCAACTGAAACGTTGAAAGATATTCCTATCGTAACGCGTGCCGGTACAATAATGCGGGTGGGTCAACTCGGGCGTGTTGAGGTAATCAGTGCAGCTGATCAAATTCGGCGCCTTGGCGGTCAACAGGCAATCTCTATTCAGTTGCGTCCGCTTGAGAGTATTCCATTAGAAGATGTGGTTAAGGTTATTGATACGGAACTCTTACCTGACATTCGAAAAGAAGTTGCCGTAAATGGTGTCTCCATAAAGCTTGAAGGCGCGGCTAGCGCTCTCGCAGAGACCTGGGCGGCTATGCAGTCTAACGCTGTAACGGCAATAGTAGTGATTTTTCTTTTACTAGTCATTCTTCTTCGGAGCTTTGTGCTGCCGTTAATCATAATTTTAGCTATTCCAGTTGCTGCAGCTGGTGGTATCGGAGGCCTTTCGATTTTAAACCAATTTGTTAGACAGCCGCTTGATATGCTAACTATGCTTGGGTTCATTATTTTGACAGGCGTTGTGGTTAACAATGCAATATTGATGATAGAACAAACCACTCTACACATGCGCGAGGAGGATATGGAACCTAATGATGCAATCATCGAAGCGACAAAGAACCGTATTCGTCCAATTTTTATGTCAACCTTGACCTCACTGTTTGGCCTCTTGCCGCTTGTTGTTTTTCCTGGCGCAGGGTCAGAACTTTATCGAGGTATTGGAGTGGTCGTGTTTGGTGGACTTGCATTATCTACTTTAACCACTTTGATTATTGTTCCGCCTTTGCTTGGGATTGTCTTTAACAACCGGTTCTCACGGCCAACAAAATCTGCTCACAAATTGCAAGAGCGCGTTCCCACTTAGTTTGTTAACCGCATAGTTAAAAAAGAGGAATAACCATTTTAAACAACATATTGGTTGTTGCCCCGAGGTAGCATCTCGATCTACGATAGATTATTGAGATTTAGGGTAATTAAATCATAACCCTTTAATGCTCTATAATAGTATCTGGGAGTGATGGTGAGACATATTGCGATAAAAGTGCTTCAGGCGCTGGGTTTTAGTGCATTGCTCGTGTTTTCAGCTTTTGCCAATGCCAGTGAACAAAATTTTGACAAATGGTTAGCTGAATTTCGAACCGAGGCTCTGTCTAAGGGTATTTCAGATCAAATATTTGATGCAGCATTAGCCAAAGCTGTACCAATCAAGCGAGTGGTTGAGCTAGATCGCCGCCAACCAGAATTCACCATGACCTTTGACGAATATCTTAGCAAAATCGCCTCGCCAACACGGGCGCGGATCGCGGCCAAGATGCTTGTTGAACATGACGAAATTTTGACCAAAGTTTCATTAAAATATGGTGTTCAAAAACGCTATATTGTTACGTTCTGGGGTGTTGAAACCAATTTTGGTCAATATTTAGGGTCGTTCAATGTGCCGCATGCTTTGGCAACTTTGGCCTTTGATGGCCGCCGAAGCGGCTATTTCCGTAAAGAGCTGTTGAATGCGCTAAAAATTCTGGAAGAAGGCCATATCGCACCTGATAAAATGAAGGGGTCTTGGGCTGGTGCCATGGGGCAAAGCCAGTTTATGCCTTCAAGCTTTTTATCCTATGCTGTTGATTGGGATAGGGATGGTAAACGTGATATATGGGGCACCAAGCCCGATGTGTTTGCCTCAACCGCCTATTATCTGTCAAAAGCAGGCTGGCGTGATGATATCACCTGGGGACGAAAAGTGACATTGCCAAAGGGCTTTTCCATGAATGGAAAAGATGCCAAGGCACTTGCTGACGGTAAGACACGCGCCAAACTGTCTGTTTGGGCAAAAGCAGGCGTTCTTAATGCCGATGGTGGTGCTTTGCCAACAAGAAATTTGACAGCGCGACTGGTGATACCTGCTGGCATTGATGGACCTGCTTTTCTCGTCTATAGCAATTTTGATTCAATCCTCGATTGGAACCGGTCAAATTATTATGCGCTGGCGATTGGCCATTTGTCTGACAAGCTGCGATAAGCCGGATCTTGAAACAACAGGATAAAAGAATGCGTGTTAACGGGAAAAACTTGTTTGGGTTGTTGATCTTGGGCTTGTTGTTGCAAGGTTGTGCTTCGGCTGAACTGGCTGTTGATCTGTTCAAAAAACATAAACGCCAAATCGAAACCGGCAAACAAGCTAAAGTTGTTGCAAAACCGCATTACAAAATTGGCAATCCCTATCAAGAGTTTGGCGTTTGGTATTATCCAAAACGCGATCTAACCTATGATGAAACGGGGCTTGCGTCTTGGTATGGCGAGGAAACCGCCGTTTTGGGGCGGCCTACGGCGAATGGTGAAGTGTTTGATCCCAATATTGCAACAGCGGCGCATAAAACCCTGCCACTTCCGTCGGTGGTTCGTGTTACCAATCTTGATAATGGAAAATCACTAGTTGTCAGATTAAATGATCGTGGGCCTTTTGCGCCTGGCCGGATCATTGATTTGTCGCATGAGGGCGCGCGGTTGCTTGGTTTTGTCGAGCAGGGCATTGCCAAAGTTCGCGTTCAGATTTTGGCAGAGCAAAGCTTGCGCTTGGAAAATCTCGCAAAAAGGGGTGAGTTTTCAAATTTGACAGCCAATGACCAAGGCGCCATGCCGGAAATGACGCCAGCAATCAACGCCACGGTAAGCCTGACTGCCAAATCGAGTAAAATCAAAAGCAAGGTTGCGGTTAATCAACCACCGCAATCGGCGTTGGAATTATTGTCACAATCGCGCGTTGGTGAGGTTATCGCGGTTGCGCCTGTTGCTACCAAGATCTGGGTTCAGATTGGTGCTTTTGGATCTGAACAGCGTGCCAACAATGTGTTTTCAAAGGTTGGGTCGGTTAGCTCAGGCGGGGTGTCTATGGTAAACCGTCTTGGCAAGCGGTTTTATCGCGTTCGCCTTGGGCCTGTTGATGATGTGGCAATTGCAGATTCGATGCTGCAAAAAGTATTCAATATTGGTTTTACCGGCGCACGGATTGTCGTTGATTAGGCAATGATATCTTTATGCCGTTTTATAGGGTGATATATAGCTTGCGTGACCGTTGCAAAGGCCGGTCTTTAAACTGGGCTTGCTTTGGGCAGTGATGAGGATTTGACGATGACACTAAAGTTTTGGGCAAGATCATTTTTGGTGGCTGCGCTGTTTGGCGCGGCAATACCTGCTTTTGCCGCTGAAATTACATCGCCAGCAAAGCAAGCGCATGTCACCGATTTTGCGACTGGCAAAGTTCTGTTCAGCAAAGATGCTGACGCGCCAATGAAGCCGGCATCAATGGCAAAGATCATGACCATTTTTGTGGCGTTCCAGCGTATTGCTGATGGCCAGCTTGGGATGGATGATAAATTCACCATTTCGGAAAAGGCTTGGAAAAAAGGCGGGTCACGAACATTTCTAGAAGTTGGCAAAACCGTATCGGTTCGTGAACTCCTGCATGGCATTATCGTTCAGTCGGGAAATGATGCTGCCATTGTTCTGGCTGAGGGGATTTCTGGTTCGGAAAACGCCTTTGCCGATGAAATGAATTTCTGGGCTAAAAAAATTGGCATGAAAAATACGAACTTCCGAAATTCAACCGGCTGGCCTGATCCTGATCTGACGACGACAGCCGCTGATCTGAATATCATGACAACCGAGCTGATTCGCCGGTTTCCTGCAGACAAATATCCCGATCTTTATCCGATTTTTGCCAAGCGGGAATATACCTATAACAAAATTCGCCAGCCAAACCGCAATCCGCTTGTTTATGGTACGGCTGGTGCTGACGGATTGAAAACCGGCCATACTGAAGAATCAGGCTATGGGTTGGTAGGATCGGCTGAACGCGATGGTCAACGTGTCATCATGGTTTTGAATGGCATGGTCAGCATGAAGCAACGGTCGGCTGAATCACGCCGCCTAATGGATTTAATGTTCCGTGAATTCAAAACCTATCGCTTTTTCGATAAGGGGCAACTGGTCGATCAGGCCAATGTATGGCTTGGCAATGCAACCAAGGTTGATCTGGTTTTGGATGCGCCGCTTCACTTGCTGTTATCCTATCAAGAACGTCGCGATTTGAAATTATCGGTTCAATGGATTGATCCGGTTCCAGCCCCAATTGTGGCAGGAGATCAATTAGGAACCCTAACCGTCGACGCCAAGGACGATAGCCGCAAATTGGTTTTGCGGGCAGGGCAGGATATTTTGCTTTTGGGGATGTTTGATCGGATTATTGCCGCGGTGAAATATTTGATCTTCGGCGCGCCTGTTACGCCATTGATTGCAAAGTGACGGCGGTAATGCGCGGCCTGTTCATTACCTTCGAGGGTGGCGAGGGAAGCGGTAAAACAACGCAAATACAACGGCTTAAAAACTGGATTGAATCCAATATGGATTCGGTAAATCTATGTTTGACGCGAGAGCCGGGGGGAACAATCGAGGCCGAGTCAATTCGGGTATTGCTGTTGAATGGCGCCGCCAGAAAATGGCAGCCTGCGACCGAAGCGATGATGATGTCGGCATCGCGCCATGAACATGTCACTCATGTGATCAAGCCAGCGCTTGGGTGCGGCGATATTGTCATTTGTGATCGCTTTACCGATTCAACACATGTTTATCAAGGCTATGTTGGCGGTGTCGATAATGCGCTTCTTGACGGGCTTGACCAATTGTCATGCCAAGGTCTGGTTCCTGACTTAACCTTGCTTCTTGATATGGACAGCAATGCAGGGCTTGCCCGCACAATCCAGCGCGGGAATGCCGAAAGCCGGTTTGAGTCAAAAGGCGCTGCCTTTCATCAAAAAGTGCGGCAGGGTTTTGTTGAACGTGCCGAAAAATACCCCGACCGTATTGCTAAGATTGATGCGGCAAGACCGGCCGATGCGGTGACAAAGGATGTGATCGCTGCGGTTCGCGCATTGCTTGTAGCAACAGGCATGATTGCGGCAAGCTAATTTGATTGGCGCATTTGATTGGTGCAATTGATTGGCGCATGACGGCGTAAAAGGAACTGGCGCAACTCTCTATGAATGATGCGAATGACAAATTAGACGATGCTGCCGATCCAACAACGATTGTTGGTCACAGTGATTTTACCAATTCGCTCGCCGTTGCTTTGGCAAGTGGTCGCATGCAGCATGCGTGGCTGTTAACCGGTCCACGCGGCATTGGCAAAGCCAGCATGGCGCGTTTGGCGGCGGCATGGCTTTTGTCTGAACAGGCGGTTGAGACAGGATTGTTTGGTGATGCCGCCCCGCAATTTGCCGTGTCGACTGATGATCCGGGGGCAAATTTGGTTTTTCGCGGTGCGCATCCTGATTATCTGGCGATTGCGCCGGTTCTTGATGATAATAAATCAGGCCAGATCAAAATTGATCAAATCCGGGATATGGTTCCGTTTATGGCACACAAGCCTGCGCGAGGTGGCTGGCGCGTTGCGGTGATTGACTCGATGGACGAGATTAACCGCAATGGTGCCAATGCCATGCTAAAACTATTGGAAGAGCCACCCGAAAAGGCGGTGATTTTTCTGGTGTCGTCGCGTCCGGGGCAATTGCCACCAACGATTAGGTCGCGTTGCCGTGTTGTCCGGCTTTCGGCATTGGATGCGGTGATGTGCCGTGGTGTTCTGGCAAAAATATGGTCGGATGCTGATGCGGGACATATTGATTTATTGGTGCAGCTTTGCGGCGGCGCGCCCGGGCGGGCGATTTCACTTGCCGAAAGTGGCGCGGCTGATTGCTATCAGGCTGCCTGTTCGCTTTTGGCCGCGTCAAAGATTGATGTTGGTGCGATGGCGGCGCTTGCCGGAAAATGGGGCAGGGGTGCCGCGGCAGGGCGGGTAACGCGCGAAGGGGCGGTGTTTTGCCTTGATCGGCTATTGCGGCTTGCCGCATTGACAGCCAGCGGCGGTTCAAGCCTGACAACATGCGGTTTCGAATCCGGCGCGATTGATGTTTTATGCAAGCGGCACACGGCAGCAACGCTTGCCGATTTTCATGACGCATTCTTAAAAGACTCATCCCGTGCCGAGGGTCTTTATCTTGATTTTTCGCAGTTTTTACTCCGGCAAATGATCAAATTATATGAGAAAACCTTGCCCTAACGAAGTGGCTGGGCTACCTCATTGCTTGGGTATTTATATTCTATAGCGCCTTTATCCGGATAAAACTTATGAGCCAGACCTATTACATCACCACACCGATTTACTATGTGAATGACAAACCGCATATCGGCCATGCCTATACAACGCTGTCTTGTGACGTGATGGCGCGTTTCAAACGGCTGGATGGTTATGATGTTACCTTTTTGACCGGAACTGATGAACATGGCCAAAAAGTTGAAAAAGCAGCTGAAGTGGCAGGCGTCACCCCGCAAAAATTTACCGATCAGGTTAGCCAGAATTTTCGTGATTTGACTGCCAAGCTGAATTTCTCGAATGATGATTTTATCCGCACAACCGAAGATAGGCATAAGCAAGCCTGCCAAAAAATCTGGTCAATTCTTCAGGATAATGGCCATATCACCCTTGGTAAATATGAAGGGTGGTATTCGGTTCGTGATGAAACCTTCTTTACAGAAACCGAATTGGTCGATGGTAAGGCGCCAACTGGCGCGCCAGTGGAATGGGTTGAAGAGCCATCCTATTTCTTTAACCTGTCAGCATGGCAGGATAAATTATTGGCTTTTTACGCGGAAAACCCAGATTTTGTTGGGCCGGAAAGCCGGTTCAATGAAGTGAAAAGCTTTGTCAAAGGCGGGCTTCGTGATCTATCGGTCAGCCGTGCCAGCTTTAAATGGGGCGTTTCTGTGCCAAATGACGAAGATCATGTCATGTATGTCTGGCTTGATGCGCTTACCAATTATGTAACGGCAACCGGCTGGCCTGTTGATGGCGCCAATGGCGATGCCGAAAAACATGAACGTCTTTGGCCAGCAGATCTGCATATGGTTGGCAAAGATATTTTGCGGTTTCACGCGGTCTATTGGCCTGCCTTTTTGATGGCGGCAGGCTTGCCATTGCCAAAGCGGGTTTTTGCGCATGGTTGGTGGACGAATGAAGGCCAGAAAATTTCAAAATCACTTGGTAACGCCATTGATCCTAACCATCTTGCGGAAACCTATGGTCTTGATCAAACGCGCTATTTCCTGATGCGCGAAGTGCCTTTTGGCAATGATGGTATTTTTTCGGTTCCAGCCTTAACACAGCGTATCAATGGCGACCTTGCCAATGATCTTGGTAATTTGTCACAACGTGTTTTGTCGATGATCTTCAAAAACTGCGATGGCATCATGCCAGCCCAGCCGGAAAAGCCGGCCGCCGAAGATCAGGCGCTTTTGGCCAGCGTGGATGCATTGCTTGACACGGTTCGCCAGCATATTGACAAACAAGCCTTCCATGAGGCGCTTCGTGTGATCTGGCAGGTGATTTCAAATGCAAATCGCTATGTTGATAATGTTGCGCCTTGGGCCTTGAAGAAAACAGATCCAGCACGCATGGCCGAGGTCTTGGCCGTTTTGGCTGAAACCATTCGCCAGGTGGCAATCCTTGTCCAGCCAGTGATGCCGGATGCGGCTGCCAAGATCCTTGACCAGCTTGGCGTTGATCCGGCAGCGCGTGACTTCACCAAATTGGCCGGGCAGACGCGGCTTGCCAATGGACAGGTGATTGCCAAGCCGGAACCGGTGTTTCCGCGTTTTGTTGATGAGGCGGACACAAATGCCGGATGACAATAAGCCTTTGATGATTGATAGCCATGCGCATCTTGATTATCCGCAGCTTTCGGATGATCTGGACGGGGTCTTGGCACGCGCAAATGCGGCTGGTGTCACCCATATCATCACCATTGGCGTCAAGCTTAGCACTGCTGATGCGCCAAAAGCGATTGCAGCGGCGCATGACAATGTCTGGTGTTCGGTTGGCATCCACCCGCATGAAGCTGGAAATGAACCGGATGCAGCGAATATAGACGCTATTCGGGCGGCTGTGAACCATCCCAAATGTGTTGCGATTGGTGAAGCCGGACTTGATTATTTTTATGATTATGCCACCCCGCAGCAGCAAGCCGACAGTTTTCGGGCGCAGATCGCCGTTGCGCGTGAACTTGATTTACCAATCATTGTCCATGCGCGTGATGCTGATGACGATATGGCGGCCATTCTTGAAGATGAGATGGAGAAGGGGGCGTTTCGCGGCGTCCTGCATTGTTTCAGTTCGGGCGCAGATTTGGCACGGCGCGCCGTTGCGATTGGGTTTTATATCAGTTTTTCAGGCATTTTGACCTTTAACAAAGCTGACAAATTGCGGGAAATTGCTGCTGAAATGCCCGAAGACCGGATTCTGGTTGAGACAGATTCGCCATATCTGGCACCAGCACCGCATCGCGGCAGGCCGAATGAACCAGCCTATACCGCGCATACATTGGCCAAACTGGCCGCGGTGCGTGGCCGTCAATCAGCTGATATGGCGGCAATCACCCGCGCCAATACGTTGCGTCTGTTTAGCCGGATGGATGTATCGTGCCGTACGGGTGCATCATGAAAATAACCATGCTTGGATCCGGCACGTCGGTTGGTGTTCCGGCGCTTGGACATGCTGGTTGGGGTGATTGTGATCCGCATGATCCACGAAACCGGCGTCAAAGATGCGCTGTTCTGGTTGAAATTAACGATAAAGTCATTCTTGTGGATGCTGGCCCTGATATCCGCAACCAGCTATTGCCGCTCGGGTTAAAGCGCATTGACGCGCTGTTGATTACCCATACTCATTCAGATCATGTTGCCGGTCTTGATGATTTGCGCGCATTTTACTGGCCTGACCGGATTGATATTCCAGTTTATGCCACCAAACAGCATAGCGTCGAGATTTTGGCGCGTTTTCCGTATCTGTTCACCAAACATGCGGATTCGCCATCTTATTTCGTGCCGCCAATGAAAATGAATTTGATTGCTGCCCACGATATCCTTGAGATTGGCGGATGCAAGATCGAGATTTTTCATCAAGATCACGGCAATACCAGTTCGCTTGGGTTTTTGTTTGATAAAAAATTTGGCTATTCGACAGATGTTGTTGGGATGGGTGATGATGTGTTTGACAGGCTGGCCGGGATTGATTTGTGGATTGTCGAGGCGTTACGCGCCGCGCCGCATTCATCGCACAGCCATTATGAACAGACATTTGCCTGGATTGATCGGGTGAAACCAAAACAGGCGATTTTGACGCATCTAGGGCTTGAGGCTGATTACGAAACCTTATCTGC
>CAWUWE010000027.1:0-64690 GCA_963926175.1 uncultured Alphaproteobacteria bacterium
AAACCAAAGAGGCGAATTGCCCTTGCATCAAATGGCACTCTATGCGAAACCGAACTAGCAAAACGGTTTCATGTTTTTTTGGATTTCCCCCGACCTGCCCTTTTGCGTCAAATCCACATTCCTGATGCTGGCATCAATGTATATTTATTTACCTATTGCTGAAATTTCGATGCATATCGGCATCATCATCGGTCTTGGCGGTGGTGTTGGGTTCCTATCCGGGCTTTTTGGCGTTGGTGGCGGCTTTTTGATGACTCCATTGTTGATCTTTTTTGGCATTCCGCCAGCGGTTGCGGTGGCGACTGAAGCCAATCAGATTGTGGCATCATCAGTATCGGGCGTTTTGGCGCATATGCGACGTGGCAATGTCGATTTCAAAATGGGCGGTATTTTGCTGCTTGGCGGTGTTGTCGGATCATCGCTTGGCGTGATGCTTTTCACCACGCTTCGCGAAATGGGTCAGATTGATCTTGTGATCAAGCTGTCTTATGTCGTGTTTCTTGGCATCATCGGGTTTTTGATGCTTTTGGAAAGTGTGCGAACCTTTATGCGCACGCGCCGCCCGGGCGGCCGTAAAACCAAATTGCATCAGCATAATTGGCTTCACGGCTTGCCGTTAAAAATGCGGTTCCGCCGGTCAAAACTATATATCAGCGCACTTTTGCCGCTTGTAATTGGCGCCTTTGTTGGTGTTTTGGCGGCGATCATGGGTGTTGGTGGCGGCTTTATCATGGTGCCAGCTATGATCTATCTTCTTGGCATGCCAACCTCAGTTGTTGTTGGCACATCTTTGTTCCAGATTATTTTCGTGACAGCAAACGTCACGTTCCTGCAATCGGTACAAACCCAGACGGTTGATTTCATGCTTGCCGGCTTGCTGTTGTTTGGCGCGGTTATTGGTGCGCAGTTCGGTACAAGGGCAAGCGCATTATTGCGTGGCGAACAGCTTCGCGGGCTATTGGCGCTGATGGTGCTAGCGGTCTGTATCAAGCTTGGTTTTGATCTCGCCCTTCGGCCTGATGATCTGTTTAGCGTGGAGCTGTTGAAATGATCCGCGCACGTCAATTCATTCTCGGCTGTATTCTGCTGCTTGGTATGACCAGTCTTGCCGCGGCAAATTCCGGCCGCTTGGTTGCTGATCTATCAAAATCAAATATCGCCATTACCAGTGGATTCCACGGTACCGATTTATTGTTATTCGGTGCGGTTGATGGCGCGGTTGGTGATGATATTTTGGTCGTGATTAGCGGCCCGCCAACCGATATCGCCCAGCGGCGAAAAGCAAATCGTGCTGGCATCTGGATTAATGTCGAAACCAATATTTGGCAAAAGGCACCAAGCCTCTATACCATTCTCGCAACCAGCCCGATCAACAAGATTGCCAGCCCTGAAACGCTTGCCTCGCTTGCGATTGGCACAAATAATATTGGGCTGGAAATCGCGTCCGAGACACCTGTTTCCGGCCAGTCGGAACCAACGGTAAATGAATTTATTGCTGCGCTTCAGACTAATATGGCAAGCATTGATTTATGGCCAGATCAAACTGGTAATGTCACCTTGACCGAAAACGCCCTGTTCCGCGCTGAGGTGAAATTGCCAGCAAATATTCTGTCTGGCACTTATGATGTTCGGGTTCTGCAATTCCGCAATGGCGTTGCAATCAGTGAAGACATCACCAATCTCTATATTAATAAAGGTGGATTGAGTGCTGGCATTTACAATTTCGCGCACAATTATTCAGCACTATATGGAATATTTGCGATCCTATTTGCGGTTGCTGCTGGCTGGTTGGCCGCAGTGGCATTCCGGCGCAACTAAGCCTACATGCCCCCGATGATAGTGGAGATCTAGATATTATGGCAAAAGCAACGGCGAAACCAAAACAGCCGGTCTTTCTTGTTGTTGTTGATGATAGCGAGGAAATGCATCAGGCATTGCAATTCGCTTGTGGACGCGCCCGATCTGTCGGTGGCCGCGTGGCATTGATGTATTGTATTATTCCTGCTGAATTTGAATATTGGGCGGGTGTTGGTGAATTGATGCGCGAAGAAGCGCGTGAAGAAGCCGAAGCCAAAATGGGCATTCATGCCGATTATGTTAAAAAGCTGACCAACGGAACACCAATCCTCTATGTTCGTGAAGGCGACATCCGTGACGAATTGTTAGGATTGATTGATCAGGAACATGAGATTAGCCTTCTTGTTCTTGGTGCCAACACGCAGTCGGAAACGGCTGGCCCTTTGATTACATTCTTGATGGCAAACGGCGCATCGCGTTGCCGTGTTCCCATTACTGTTGTTCCCGGGAATCTGACAGACGAGCAGCTTGACGCTCTGTTCTAGTCAAATTGCCTTTTCTGTAAGGATTTTGGTATGAAGTCTTTTCTATTACGCATGCTAGGAGTTGGATTTTTAATTATGAGTGAAACAAGCGTGGCCGCGACCGGCTCAAATCTTCTACTTGAAACAAGTCAGGGACAGATTGAAATCAAACTGCTTCCCGACATTGCCCCAAACCATGTTGCCCGCATTTCCGAACTGGCAGCGTCTGGATTTTATGACGGCATTATTTTCCATCGTGTGATTCCCGGATTTATGGCGCAAACAGGCGATCCAACAGGCACCGGCATGGGTGGATCAGGAACCAAATTAACAGCCGAATTTAGCGATTATGAATATCGCAATGGCACCGTTGGCATGGCACGTTCGATGAGCCCTGATAGCGGTGACAGCCAGTTCTTTATCTGCTTTGACGGCTGCGGCCACCTAACCGGTCAATATACCGTTTGGGGACAGGTTGAAAATGGCATGGATGCAGTTCAAAAGCTGGCTGTTGGTGAGCCGCCTGCCGAACCTGATCAGATTATTTCAGCTAAATTAATCGATTAGGCAAATGCCAATCGCATGATCGCAAAACCAAAGCTGGACATTTGTCCGGCTTTTTTTCATCCCACGTCAAAGCACGCGTATTAAGAGTCTCCATTATCAAGACACCCAAATGTTACGGTGCCGGAACGGCAAGCCGCGCCACCCGCGCCCGTGTTGTAAAATAAACCGCAATCCCAATCCATATCAGCCCAAAAGCTACTAAATCACGCGGCATAAATTCCTCGGAAAAAACCACCACGCCAAGCAAAAGCTGCATGGTCGGGTTGCTGTAAAACAATAGACTCGCCATCGTCATATTCAGCGCACGATTACCCTTTAAAAACAGCACAAGCGGCAAAACCGTGATGCCACCAGCCAGCAGCGCCAGCGCAGTGTTGACGGCACCCCCACCAAAAAACGGGACTTGCCCATTTGCCAACATCCACAATAGAAAACCAATGGCAAAGGGCAGTAAAAATAGAGTTTCAATAAACAGCCCTTGCAACGGATCCATATCCATCCGTTTGCGGATAACAGCATAAAGTGAAAAGCTGCCTGCCAGCGCCAAAGAAATCCAGGGCACATCCATGATCATCATCGCCTTTGCCATCACGCCAAGACAAACAAGCCCAATGGAAAGCCATGCCCATTGATCAAGCCGTTCGCCAAGAACAAGAATGCCAAGCAACACCGTACAAAGCGGATAAATGAAATAGCCAAGCGCTGCCGACACCACCTGTCCGGTTTGCACGGCATAGACATAAATCCCCCAATTCAGCGATAAAAACAATGTTGTGATAAAAAAAATTAACAAATTCTTAGGCTGTTTGATCGTGACCCAAATCTCGCCAAGCTGACCCGCAATCCAGCAAATGATAAACAGCAACACAGCCGACCAAAGCGACCGATGCGCGACAATTTCATAAGGATCGTCAGCGTCAATGAATTTGATATAAAGAGGAACAATTCCCCATAAACTTCCGGCACTTAGCGAAAAACAAATGCCTGCCAGACTGTTTTTCTTGGGATTTTCCATAAATCGGCATCCACCACCAAATTACGACATACTATGGTCATTCAGATTGACATCGGGGCACCGCTTTGGGCATTGCCACCACTTCATTTTCACGCAGACAAACAGCCCCGACGCCAGCACTCAAGCCATCGACGATCATTTATTATTTGACTTTATATATTGCTGTTCCCATATGTATTTTGCCGAGAGGGCTTTATGAGACTAGAATCCAAAAAAGGTTCGATGCCGCATAGAAGTCGTGTTAAAAAGATAATGGGCCGCGATCACCGGCAGATCAAGGCTGAAGTTGGAGACTAGATAATATGGCACAAGGTACTGTGAAGTGGTTTAACACCCAAAAAGGTTATGGCTTTATCAATCCGGATGATGACGGCAATGATGTATTCGTTCATATCACTGCTGTCCAGAATTCAGGCCTGAACGGTTTGAACGAAGGTCAGAAGGTGTCTTACGAACTCGAAGAACAGCGTAACGGCAAAATGGCCGCCGTTGGTCTGGCAGTCGTCGAATAAGCCATCGCCTTATGCGATAAAACAAATTGTCCTTTGGCCATGTTAATCATGGACTAAATGCAGGTCGGTCGCCCGATGATTTGGGCGACCTTTTTTGTTATTCAGGGTCGGCCAGTTTGAACAGCAGCGCCACAGGATCATGAATCCGATAGCGAATCACCAGATAATGAAGCATCCAACTCCATAAGGGTGATAAAAACAAGCTTGCCGCAATCACCGCCAGCAGGAAATCTGCTTCAAAACTCGTAAAAATGCCTGATGCGACCCCGCTTGCCGTCAATACAAAGTCGAATTCGGCAATCGATGAGATTTCATCTGTATAGTCAACAAGGCCAAGCCCTGCAGCCCCCAGGGCCAGCCTGGCCAGAATATAACCAACCAATGGTGGCTGCCTGATCCAGCGCAGGATTAAACCAAAGCTAACCGCGCTTAGCATCAAGAATGTTATTGTTAATATTTCGCTTTCATGCCCATGCATATGCTCACGCTAGCCAAATTCATAATTGGATTAAATGAATTTAGGCAATGATTTAACATAGGAAACAGCATTAAAAGACAGCACCAGCGGCCATAAAGACAATCGCTCTGGTAATTTTGTCTATGCGAAATGGCCAGTCTGGCGTGAATTGCAGCGGCGTGACCATTTCAGGCCCACCGTCACGCAATTTCTACAAAAAGGGGAGCGGTACGATTTTGGCTGATCGTGGGCCATCCGCCATATGGATTGTTACCGTTTGGCCTTGGTCAATAGGGGCCGTTGATACCATACCAACGCCGATATTTTCGCCAACGCGTGATGAAAAAACACAAGCACTCACATAGCCAGCATCTTTCCCGTCAAAGCTGAGCCTAAGCCGGTCTTCATTTGTCATGGCAAGGGTCGGACCATCAATGACGAACCCCATGAACCGGCGGCTAATACCAGCCTTTTTCATGACAATCAGCGCATCCTTGCCGATAAAATCATGCGGTTGGTCAAGCGCAATGAATTTATCCATGCCAAGTTCAAATGGGTTGGTTCTGGAATCGGTATCGGCACCATAGGAAATCAGGCCGCTTTCAATCCGTTCAATGTAATTTGGCGCCCCCGGCCCAATATTATAAGGCTTGCCAGCTTCGGCAACACGCGTCCACAGATCATCACCGCGGCTGAAATCACGAAGATATAGCTCATAGCCGCCTTGCTTTGACCAGCCTGAGCGCGCCACAACAAGCGGAATGCCATCAAGTTCAGTGACGCGAAATCCAAAATATTTCAGTTCACGAACCCAATCACCAAACAGGTCAGACACAACATCAACTGCCTTTGGCCCCTGAATGGCAAGCGGCGAAACATCCGGCTCATAAACATCGACATCCAGCTTTAACGTGCCGGCCACCGCGCTTGCCCATAATTGAATATCGCTATCGGCAATCGACAGCCAGATTTCATCTTCGGCTACCTGCAGCAATACCGGATCATTGATGATTGCGCCGCTGTGATTGCAGATTGGTACATATTTTCCCTGCCCAATGACCAAACCATCAAGATTGCGCGGGGTCAGCAACCGCGCCAATGCCAGCGCGTCCGGCCCTTTCAGCGCAACTTGCCGCTCAACCGCAACATCCCACATGGCAACACCATTGATCAGCCGATTATATTCAGCCACCGGATCGCCATAGCTTGTTGGCATATACATATGATTATAGACACTAGCCGCGGCCAGACCGGCCTTGCAACTCGACTGAAAAAACGGGCTTTTGCGAACCCGCGCTCCAATGGATAATTGTACCGCCATGACAGCCCCTCAAAAACAGATGATCTTACCGCGCTCGTTCGGCGCGATAGTGCCATAAGTTAGGCCAAAACAATTATTCCCTTTACGTCATCTTATCGCCTGTTTTTGTTTGAATGCGCCCTATCGAAAAAAATCGGCGAGTTCGGCAGCAAAATGATCAGCCGCTTTCACGTCAATATCAAGATGGGTAACAAGCCGGATCACCCGATCACCACCGCCAAGCAAAATACCGCGCGACGCTAAATGCGCCCGAATCGGGTCTGCCGCCCCTTCGGGAACCGTCATAAACAACATATTTGTTTCAACCAGATCAGCATCAACCGTGATTGATCCAATGCCATTCAATTGATCGGCAAGTCGCCGCGCCATCACATTATCATCGGCAAGCCGTTCAATATGGTGATCAAGCGCATAAATGCCTGCCGCGGCCAGAATGCCAACCTGACGCATGCCGCCGCCAACCAATTTGCGCATCCGGCGCGCCCGCGCAATAAAATCATGCGCGCCAACAAGAACCGATCCCGCCGGTGTGCCAAGCCCCTTTGATAAACATAAGGACACGCTATCAACCGAATCAACAATCTGCTTGGCGGGCACGCCAAGCTTGATCGCGGCATTCATCAGCCTTGCCCCATCAAGATGCACGCCAAGCCCACTATCTTTTCCAGCTTTAGCAAGGCTAGCAATAACCCCCACATCATGGACATGACCAGATATGGTATTTTCAAGACATAGCAAACGGCTAATCGGACAATGCGGATCATCCGGCTTAACGGCCTTGGTGATTTGCGATGGTGTCATCAAACCGCGTTGGTCGGTTGCAATTGCCTCCATCATCACGCCGCCAAGAACCGAAACCCCGCCAGCCTCATAGCGATGAACATGGTAGCAATCACCAACCAGCAATTCATCACCGCGCTGGCAATGCGATAAAAGTGCGACAAGATTAGACTGGGTACCACTCGCAACAAACAGGCCAGCCTGTTTGCCAAGAAGTTTGGCAACCTTGTCCTGAAGTTCATTAACCGTGGGGTCATCCCCATAAACATCATCACCCACTTCGGCTGTTGCCATGGCTTGGCGCATTGCCGCTGTCGGTTTAGTTACAGTGTCGCTTCGAAGGTCAATAAATGCCGGTTTGTTATGCAAGGCCGTGTCCTGATAATTCATTTTTCATTCCCTGCCGCAACAAAACCCTTGAGATCAAAATCGCCATTGCCAATATCGTCAGGATCAGGCGACAGCCCTAGATCAAGACATTTCTTGCCAAGCATATAGCCCGCCGGATCACGAACAGCCTCAACCGCGGCCAGTTTCCCTTTGTCACCATAGCTCCAAACAGAAAACCCACCTTCGCGTTTTCCGGGTCGCAGTTGATGGCGAAGATCAGGCGATGCCAACGGCACAATACCTGCCGATTGCAGACGAACATCAAATTGTTCCGACCAGAACCACGGCGCTGCCATTGCCGGTTGGGCAAGACCGCAAATTGCAGCCGCAGCGCGCGTCGCGGTCATTTGCGCATTATCAACCGATTCGATTCGCAAAGCCGCCCCATCAATCAGGGCCACATCACCAATCGCAAAAATATCCTGGACCGAACTTTGCATCATTGCGTCAACCAGAATGCCATTGCCCGCCTCAATTCCCGCTGACGCTGCCAGATCCAGATCAGGTAGAACGCCAATCCCGACAAGCAGTAATTCAGCCGCAATCTGGCGACCATCATCAAGCTGCACACCAGTAAAGGCACCGTCTTTTTGCAAAATGTCCCAACAATTTGCGCCAATATGCAGCCCAACATCATGGCTTTGATGCAATTCGGCAAAAAACGCCGAAATCTGCGGGCTTGCCACCCGCGCCAACAGCCGGCCAGCCATTTCGATCACATCAACGCGAAGCCCAAGCTTGGTCAAGCTTGCCGCAACTTCCAGCCCGATATAACCGCCGCCAATCACCACCGCATGCTGGCGACCCAAAACCGCCTTGCGCAAAGCATGCGCATCATCAGGATGGCGAAGCACAAACACCCCATCAAGACCCGCCGCCGCCGCAAGCTGTAGCGGCACCGCCCCAGTGGCAAG
The DNA here is from genome assembly GCA_963926175.1 of uncultured Alphaproteobacteria bacterium. Classification (GTDB taxonomy): domain Bacteria; phylum Pseudomonadota; class Alphaproteobacteria; order Puniceispirillales; family Puniceispirillaceae; genus UBA3439. Next base: position 8,278 of record CAWUWE010000027.1, read on the forward strand.
CACCAGCTTGTCATAGCCATGCTGACTGCCATCATCGAGATTTAGCTGTTTTTGTAGCGGATCAATCGACACCGCATCCCACCCATCAAGCAATTCAATATCATGTGCGGCAAACCAATCGGGTCGCCGTAAAAGAAATTTGGCATCATCTTGACCGTCAGCCTGCAAAAAAGCCTTTGATAATGGCGGGCGTTCCAGCGGCGCACCAACCAGCCGGTCAATGATGCAAATTCGGCCAGCATAACCATTTGTCCGCAATTGTTCAGCGCAGGAAATCCCTGCATGACTGGCACCAACGATAATAATTTGATCCGTCATGGAAATCCTACCCGCAAATTCCAGAGTTAACGCAAAGACCACCGCGCCATTAAGGCAGGTAATTGATCAATCCTGCCAATAACATTCTCGTGATGAATATCTTGATGTGGGCGGTTGTCAACGCTGTCGGCAATACAGATGAAACCACCAGCCTTTGCCGCAATGGCCGCACCATAATCAGCCATCGTATCCCCAACCATAATGCTTGCCGCTGGCGTCACACCGGCAATCTGGCAACAATGCAAAAACCCATGCGGGCCGGGTTTTGATCCAAAGCCGCTATCCGCACCAACCACCGTGCAAAATAAATCCAGAACGCCTATATCCTGCATGTTTCTTTTGGCGCTGCTTTCACTGTCATTGGTCAAAATCGCAAGCTGATAGCCATCCTTGTGAAGCTGGCGAAGCGGCGCTTCAACCTCGCCTTTTGGCACGGTTTGATTACGCCCATGCCGATCGACCAATATTTGCACATCCTGCTTATAGCGATCATCCTGATCAAGCTTGATCATATGGCTTGGCAGCATTTTCTGCCAACAGCTGCGAATATCGGCAAAAGAACCGGCGGCAAAAATACCGCGTGAGTCAATTTGGCCGGCAGCTTCATCAACACCAATGGCCGCCAGCAATTCAACCCCGCCAATATTGCCATCCCAATCATCGGGAATACGGCTTGCCGTATAATGCGCCACAGCCCGCGCCACCGGCAGCCATGTCGCCTCCAGATCAAGGATCACCCCATCCTTATCAAACACGATTAACTCAGTCATCAATATCCACAGCCCATAAACGGAACTCAATAAATGCGGCCCATAAATGGGCGGGAAATCTCTTGCGGTCCAGAGTGACCGATTTTGGCGCTATGACCAAGCCGCTTTTGCAAAATACCGCCAGCCATTCACGCGCCACTCATTCATTGGCAATGATAACGCTTCGCCCCCCAAGCCGCGCATAGGCGGTCATGATCTGCCCGTCATCAAACATTTGGCGAGCAAGACCCGCACCGGCGGCAAGCGCATGATCAATTTCATCGGTGCTTAAAGGACCAACATCAACCGTGACAAGCCGATCTTTTAAATCACTATCCGGCACAAGGCTGGCCGCCGGCTGGCGTGTAATTGCCGGTGACGATATGGTAATCGCATTGGCAATCAAACTGGCGGCAACATCGGCAGCAGCCGCATTTTGTGCCAGCACAGTAACCGAATCTGCAATCCCAAGCGACAGGCTTCGCCCCCGCCAACCGCTTGTCGCAATGCCGCCAATGCCATCATGATCATGCAGCCTGACCCGGCCATGAAGAGGCATATGCCCGCCACCGCTGCCCGAAGCGGCCATCGCAAAATCGCTAAGATGCGTGTCGCGGTCATCGGCAATGCCGATATCAAAAAAGGCATCCTTGCCAAGAAATAGCGCGATATCGCCGCCATTATTGACCGAAGCCCGATCGAGCTGATCGCCCATCGCCAGCAAAATTTCATCGGCAACACTTCCCGCCACGGCAATCATTGGGGTGATGAAATCAGCCTTGTCATGGCGCCGCAAATGCGGGGTAATCGCCGCCGCCATGCGTTTGGCAACGGATCCTTTCAGGCGGTTGATGATGTTGGAGTCAGCGGGCAATCGCAGCATCGTCAATTCATCGACCAACCGATCAAGAAGACCGCAAAACGCATCTGCTGCACGGGCATAGGCGGCGGCGACTTCGGCTTTTCCGCCTTCAGCGGTGATGATTAAATCAATTGGCCCATGTTGAAGATGCAATCGGTGATCAAGCCAATTTGCTATTGCCCCGCTTGGCATTTGAACCGGTTGCCCCACCACCGCAGGCAGATTCGCCGATAAAACAGGCAGGCGAGCGGTTGCGGCGGCTGACGACAGCATGGCCTATCGCCTTATTGGCCAAGGATTTTGCAGCTGCTGGGCAAATCGCCTTTTGCCAGCAAGATCGTGATCATTTTGTGGCCCGACCTTGCCAGCCAGAACATCATCAATCGACATGATATGATCAACATGGCCGCCAAGAGCGATATAATCATCTTTGCGCATGGTAAATTCGATTGGCGCAACCAATGCTGGGGTTGGCACATAGCCAAACGCATTTTCGGGAAGGTTTGTCACATCAACCATCAGCGTGATGCCGCCGCCAGGCCAGATAAAGACCGGCGCCCCGCCGCAAGTAACCCGCGTCAACGCATCCTTGACCGAACGTGTTAGCATCACCGGATTTTCGGTTACACCGGCACGAAGCGACCCGCCAGCACCGCCCATGAAACTGACCGAGGTCAATGCCGGTTCGCAATTTTCCTCAATTCGTTTGATTGACGGCTGCAACCGTTCCGGCATGGCGGTTTCGACAGGCCTTAAATCCTGATCAAGTTCATAATAGGCAAATTGCTCGCCAGTCGTCGAAACCATCAATAAAGATTGTCCGGGCTTTGCGATTTTCGGATCGAATGGCCCAAGAATGGCAAGCGGATCAGTAAGGTTAGTGCCGCCCCATCCAGTGCCAGGTTCGGCCACCTGAAAATAGCGGCCAGGGGTTGACCGGCGGCCCAGAATTTTAATGCCGCTAGCCGGCCAGCCAATAACCTTTCCTGCCTGATGTTCAGACATCACGCCGGTAATATGATCATCAACGATAACCACCTCATCAACCAGATTATGCCATTGCGCGGCAAACATGCCAACTGTTGCCGAACCACACCCAACCCGCATTCGCGCCTCGACAACACCATTGATTACTGGCGCTTTACCCGCCTGCAACACAAGGCTTGATCCCTGATCGACCTGCATATCAACCGCGTCACCATTGCAAAGCGCCAATAAGGTCGCGCAGGTAACACGGCCTTCTTTTTTGCCGCCACCAGTTAAATGATGCACCCCGCCCAATGACAGCATTTGCGAGCCATATTCCCCCGTTGTAACATGGCCAACAGGTTCACCATCAACCCGCACAAGCGCGCGTTCAGGGCCAATATGCCGATCAGTGTCGATTTTGACCTTGGCACCGCAATAGCTGAAAATGCCTTCAGACACGACGGTCACTATATCAACACCATCAACAATGCTGCTGACAATAAAGGGCGCCGGCTTATAGTCGGGATAGGTTGTGCCTGCCCCAACCGCGGTCACAAACGCATCCTGCGGGGTGATCAGATCACCATTCCACTCGTCGCTACCGTCGAGAAATGGCACCAATTCACCACCATCATTAACGCGGCGCTGCATCACCATCAAAGGATCAAGGCGGATAAGCTGGCCGCCTTCATTCGCATAGCGATCACAAGCCCCCGATTTACCATCGGCGATATAACACATCACCGGACAAGCATCGCAGCGGATTTTCTCTTCAACGCGTTTATCACGACTAGTTTTTGCTGTCATTACGGCCTGCCTTGGGCAGCCTGCGCCACCGCAATTGCCGCGCAAACTTTATCAGGTGTTGCTGGTAAATCATAAATCGCTGCGCCCGTCGCATGACGGATTGCGTTCAAGATTGCCGGTGCGGTTGGAATCAAAACATGCTCGCCAAGCCCCTTTGCCCCATAAGGGCCTTCTTCATCGGCAACCTCGACAATCACATGATCAAATTGCGGGACATCACCAATCGTTGGGATCAGGTAATCATGCAGATTTTCGGTACGGCCGGGTTGGTAATCTTCCATCAAAGCCATGCCAATTCCCTGCGCGACGCCACCTTCAATCTGGCCTTCGACAAGCAAGGGGTTAATCGCCCGCCCGACATCATGCGCTGTTGTGATTTTATCAAGCCGCACACGGCCAAGCGCCGAATCAACCGATAGCTCAACCATCTGCGCGCCATAGCCAAACACCGCATAAGGAAGACCCTGCCCCTTTTCATCAAGTGGGCTGGTTGGCGGATCATAAGTTTCTTCGGCCATAAAGACATAGCCATAGTCATTGACCGGCATATCTGCCAAGGCAATGCGCAATGTGCCGCCAACGCTATCAGCCAGCGTCAAGGCCGCGCCATCAAACGCGACTTTGGCATTTGCATCAACATTCCCATGCCGAAGCACCATTTCGCGCAAAGCCATGCCCGACAGCATTGCCGCCTTGCCCGAAACAAAGGTCTGGCGTGACGCAGATGTTTTCCCACAATCAGGGGTCAGATCGGTATCACCGCCAAGAATTTGCACATCGTGAACCGGCACGCCGAATGCATCTGCCGCAATCTGCGTAATCACCGTATTGGCACCTTGGCCAATATCCATCGCGCCCTGATGCAGAACAATCCTGCCATCGGCAGTGATGCCCATGCGCATTGTCGACGGGTTTGGCAATGACGTATTGCCACAGCCATACCAACAGCTGGCAATACCAACACCTTTGCGCCAAGGGCTGTTATCACTAATCGCGGTCTGGTTAAAACTGGCCGCAGACAAGACGGCGGCATGCCAGCTATTTTCAAGCGCGGCAAAACAATCATCAATGCCGACGCCGCTGTTAAAGACCTGACCAGTAACCGTTGGCACGCCATTTTTCAACGCGTTCAACCGCCGGAAAGCCAGTCTGTCCATACCCACTTTTTCGGCAAGCAGATCAAAGGCGCATTCTTGCGCAACCGCTGATTGCGGCACACCAAACCCACGAAACGCTCCGGCTGGCGGTGCGTTGGTATGAACCGCAACACTATTGGCGCGGTAATCTTTTGTCGCATAGGGGCCACTGGCATGGATCGGCACGCGGTTGGCAACGGTTGGCCCCCAACTGGCATAGGCACCAGTGTTGAAGACACCATCAAACACAAAACCACTAAGCCGCCCGGTTTCGTCACAGCCAACAGCAAGCCGGATATCGGATGGGTGGCGCTTGGTCGATGCGCGCATTGATTCGCCACGGCTATAGCAAATACGCGCCGGACGCCCTAGCACCCATGCCGCAAGCGCAACATAGGGCTGAAAAGACACATCTAGCTTTGAGCCAAATCCACCGCCACAAGCCGATGGCACAACCCGAATGGCATCAGGCTCCATACCCATGATCTCGGCAAGGCTTTCACGATCCATTTGCGCGGCTTGTGTGCACCCATGAATGACAATCCGGTTGCCCTCGCGGGTGGCATAGCCTGCCTCAGGCTCGATATAAGCATGTTCGATAAAGGGCGTCGTTGTATGAACCTCGACCTGATGCGCCGCCGCCGCAAGTGCGATATCGGCATTCCCCGTTTCGACATAGCCAGTCACAAGAATATTGCCGTCACGATTTTCATGCAGCTTTGCGGCGCCTTCAGCCATTGCCGATGCGGGCGATAGCATCGTTTCATGCGGCGTCCATGTGATTGGAAAGGTGGCCTCGTCAAAATGCGCAATCACATCAGCATCACCAACAATCGCCGCCACCGCATCACCGCGATATAAAGCCGTTGTTTCGGCAAAAACAGGCTGATCAGCAAAGGGCGGAATCACACCAAAGCAATTGCGCCCAGGAATATCGCTGGCATCAAGGATCGCCAAAATACCCGGATGACTTGCCAGAAATCCTGTCTTATCACCAATCTTAAAACTACTATAATGATGCGGGCTGCGGATCACCCGTACCAATAGCGCACCCTGCGGCACTTCATCATCACCATAGATAAGGCTGCCATCAACTTTGGGCTGGCCATCCAGATGCCGGATCGGGCTGCCAACATTCTGCCCCGCCTGAGGTCGCGGCGATATTTTGGTATCACCACCAACCGCCAAAACCGCATCAATGATTTTGCTATAGCCGGTACAACGGCACAAAACCCCACCAAGCGCATCTTCAACATCACGTCGGTTTGGCGCTGGATTTTCAGCCAGCAACGCCGATGCCGCCACCATCATGCCAGGGGTGCAAATGCCGCATTGGGCGGCCCCATGCGCCAGAAAGCTATCTTGTAATTTTGCAATTGCGCCATCGGCATGCAGTCCTTCGATGCTGGTCACCGCGGCCCCATCAACCTGAGCAACCGCTGTCAGGCAACTGCAAATCGGGGCGCCATCAAGAAGCACGCTACACGCACCGCAATCACCGGCATTGCAGCCGATCTTGGTGCCAGACAAACCCATTTCATTGCGCAAAACATCACTAAGGCGCGTGCTGGCGGGAAGCTGGCTTTTAACCGGCTTACCATTCAAGGTAAAACAGGTCATGCTGCCACCCCTTTAGCAAAATTCAATTGCTGTTCACCAAGCAGGCGACGGGCAATCACGCATGATGCCTGTAGCCGATAGGCGGCCGTTGCCCGCACATCGTCAATTGGCGAAAGACCGGTAAAAAGATCAGGCGTAACCCGCGCGCTGGCCGTTGCCAATGCCGTATCACGTAACGCGTCCTCAAGCTGATCCATGCGTTTTGCAACTTCACTACAAGCGCCAATCGACAAGGCCACATCACGGATGATGCCCGCGTCATCAACGGCCAGCCGCAATGCCGCCATGCTGATCGAAATTACTAGATAGGAACGCGCCCCAAGCTTTAAAAAACCCGATTGCCCAATGGTTGACGCCGCCGGAATACGCAATGCGCTAACCATCTCACCATCACCAAGCGCGGTTTTGCGATTGCCGAGAATAAATGCCGATAACGGTAAATGGCGCAATCCCGACGCACCGGCAATTTCAACTTCGGCATCAAGCGTCAATAAGGGCGGCACGCCATCTGCGGCAGGCGAGGCATTGCACAGATTGCCAACGATCGTGGCGCGGTTTTGAATTTGCACTGACCCGACTTCACGCGCAGCCGCTTTTAAACCGTCAAAGGCAGGCGGAACATCAGCATCAATCAGCGTGCGCCAGCTGGCAGTCGCGCCAATCCGCCAATAGTCGCCATCAAATGTAACCGTGCCTAGCGCAGCAATCCCTGAAATATCCAAGATCGCGCCAGTTAATGGCCGATCCTGTAATCGGGGAAACACATCAGTGCCACCGGCAAGAATGGTTCTTGGCCCCTTGGCAAGCGTGGCAATGGCTGCCTCTAGACTTTCGACCCGCACATAATCTGCGGCACCTGCGCTTACTTCACCATGCATAAATATCTCCGCGCCACAGCCTTAGTTTGCTCTCTAACCCACACCTAAAAACCTTATCGCTAACGGCTTTGCGCAGCCATAAGATTTTGCATTGCGGCATTCACTTCACGGCTATGTAAGCGTGCCATTTTACCCGTTGGCGGCAACGGCTCGTCACAGAAAAATGAAGGCAATTCATCATCTTCCTGATCGAAACCTGCGGCCTTGTTAAAGGCGGCCTCTAACCGCAATGTTTCAAAGCCAATGCCGGTGATAAATTCAGGTGTCACATCGGCGTCAAAGGAATCATTGATCGCATCGGCAATCAGCTTGAGATTATCGTCAGTGACCGACCGGCCAAACACGCATAGCCCAAAGGAATCAGCAACCGCGCTATTGATTTGCATGCGCAAGCTTTCGGCAACCAATTCATCAATGGTTTTGTCGTCACATTTAAATGATGGTGCATTGCCAACCGTGTGATCGGCACCTTGGGCTGTTAGCATCATAGAAATGCCAGTCACTTCGATAATTCGCGGATCATAGGCGCTGATGGCCTGTTGTTTGATCACTGGTACCCGTGCAACATCAAAGGCCTTGCCGACCCGCGCTGTTCCCGAAGCGTAGAGACGGCCACGTTCATTACCAACACGAATATCTTCAAGGCAGGATTGCATAAAGCCAACATCGCCAAATTCACCAATACCAGCTTCCATCAAAACACCAATGGTGGCACCAAGCTCGATACTATCAACGCCAAGATCATTGGCTGTTTCATTCAATCTTGCCACATCATCTGGATTATCAAGCCCGCAATTTGTGCCAAGCAAACCGATGGTTTCATATTCCAACGGCGAGACCAGCTCGCGCCCCGTATCATCAACATAGACATTGCTGCATTTGATCAAGCAACCAGGCATGCAGGCATGTGATGTATCACCGCCGCGTCCGCCATTTAATTCACGGATAAAATCACCACCCATTCGCAACGGCCCATCACCGGCACCGGTCAATTGGCCCGATGAAAAATTGCGAACCGGCAAAGCACCAAGATGGTTTGTAAGATCAGCCACCATTGCGGTTCCAGTGGTTTTCAGGCTTTGCACCGCAACAGATTCGTCAAGCTTCTTGCCATAATCCTTGATCGCGCCCATCAATTTCTTGCGATCATTTACCGGCGGCATCCGATCCTTGTCGATGACCATGGCCTTGACCTTTTTGGCCCCCATGACCGCACCAACACCGCCTCGTGCCGCCAAACGTGACGGTCGGTTATCCGTATCCGAAAATGCCACGCCAGCCATCAAGCCAAGATATTCACCAACCGGCCCACAAATCGCCAGTGAGGTTTTATTGCCATAAGTTTCATGCAGCTTTCTGGCACAATCAAAATTGCCAAGCCCAAGATAAGGCGTCGCATCATCAAAACTAATCTCACCATCTTTGGTGATGCGAATAATCACCCATTCATCACTGGCACCTTGAAGGGTGATTCCCGAAATCAGCAACTGGCCCATCGCAAAACCGAATGTGCCGCCGCTGTTCGCCTCTTTAATGCCGCCAGTCAGCGGGCTTTTACAGCCAACGCTTAGCCGGTTTGCATTGGAAAAATTCGTTCCCGCAAAAGGCCCAGCCGAAAAAATCAGCGGATTTTCCGGCGACATCGGGTCAATTGTGGCAATGCTCTGGTCAAGCAGCATCCGCGCAATCAGATAGCGTCCAGATTCGGCAATTTCACGACCGGACAAATCACGGCTGGCGGTTGTTTTGCTGCCAAGATCGATAGTGATATATTTGCGCATAATGAATCCTATTTGGCAGTGATGGGGCCTTGATTAATAACAGATTACCAGTATTAATTCATTTGTATACTAACAATAATGCATCTTGTAAATAACCAGCAGAGAAGATGCTTTGCGAACTAATGTCGCATGGGCAACCCCGTCAAAGCCAGACAATGGCCTTCATTCGCCGGTTTAGTGAAGATGTATAGTCATTTGGCCATTGCCTATTCAACAATGACCTATTCAACAATTCCTATTCAACAATTATGGGCAAATGCGTCGCTGGCGGTGTATTGCGGCTGCGGCTGGTGCGCACAACCCCGTCAATAATCGTCATGCCAACCCCGGGCAAATTGCCTTGATGGATGCTTTCCAGCATATTACGCCCCGGTGCGTGCTGGGCGGTGTCCATCAGCACAAAATCGGCGCTGCGGCCAATTTCAATGATGCCGCAATCAAGATCACGCATGCGCGCTGTATTGCCAGTGGCAAAACAAAAGGCAATTTCCGGCGGAATATCACCAAGGCTGGACAGCATGGCAATCATGCGCAAAATACCAAGCGGCTGCACTCCTGATCCAGCGGGTGAGTCAGTGCCAAGGATCACGCGTTCGGCCTGTTTGATCTCAAAGGCGGTTCGCATCGCCAGCAAGCCAGCGCGTTCATTGCCATTATGCACAATCTCAATACCGCGATTACAGCTTTCACAAAGGCAGATAATCTGATCATCGGGAAGCGCGGTATGGCCGCCATTGATATGACCAATAATATCGGCATCGGCTTCGAGAACCACATCCTTGTCAATTAGCCCTGACCCCGGAATTGACGGCCCGCCGGTATGGATTGTTGATTGAATGCCATATTTGCGCGCCCATTTGACCATCTGCGCGGCGGTTTCGCCAGCCTTGACCGAACCAAGGCCAACCTCACCAAGCAGCTTGACGCCGGCATCGGCAAGCTCTTTGAAATCAGATTCGACCATGCCTTCTTCAATGACCGGCGCACCTGCCAGCATTTTCACGCCTGATGGCCGGAAATTTTCATACCAACGCTGCGAGGCAATCGCCATCGCCTTTAATCCAACAATATCTTTTGGCCGTCCGGGGGCGTGAACCTCACCTGCCGAAATCATCGTTGTCACCCCGCCATGAAGGCAGGAATCAATCCAGTTAATCTGTTGCTGGCGCGGTGTATAATCGCCAATTACGGGATGAACATGGCTGTCGATCAAACCGGGGGTCAATGTCACCCCATGCGCATGAACCTTTACCGTCGCATTATCCAGATCCATATCCTTGGCATAGCCGATATCGGTAATCCGGCCATCGACCGACACAACGCAATCACCATTAAGGATCGGCGCTTCAAGCTTGCCTGACAGGATCTGGCCAATATTGGTAATCACAAGTTTTTCTGACGCCATGATGTTATTCCTCTTATTTTTTTGTGATCACCTGCCAGCGCAGGAAGCACAAGATCATTATCTATTAGTCAGCAATCACAAGCCGCCGGTCAAGATAGATGTTGCAATCGCCATTATACCTATAATTTATCGAGCAATGTGAGCAGCCGTGCCACTTCACGCTTGGTCAGATTTTCGGTTGTTTCCTTGGTAATGAGCTGAGCCTTGTCTATCGCCGTCTGCACTTTTGTTTGGCCTTCAGGCGTAAGCGAGATTTGCAACCGCCGCAGATCAGCACCATCTTGGCGTGACTGCACCAGACCCCGATCAATCAGGCGCGCAATCACGCCCTTTGTCGTCGCTGCATCCATTGCGACAAGGCGGCCAAGCTGGTTTTGCGACACTTGCCCAACATCACGAAGCCGCACCAAAATGGAAAATTGGGTTGGTGTCATATCGGGAAGATGCCGTGAAAAAATCTCAAGATGCCGCTGGCTGGCAAGCCGCAGCTTATAGCCGACCTGATCTTCAAGCTGGTAGTCATTGGCCGTGCCATTGGCGGCAGAATGGCTGGGGTCAAAAACATTCATAACAATGGCAAACTCAGATTCAGTCAAAGTGAAATGCAAATTTAAGCACTAATCTTAGATGTAACATTGCTAGGACAAAAAGACCAGATTTCAAAATAATGTCATTATTTCAATTGCTAGCCATCATCACCCAGACCTATCAAGCAGATTATCGCAACGGATATATCGTTTGACAGCAAACAAAATATATTTTTTGATCAAAGATCGTGAAATCATCATTTACCGTCAGCGGCATCCGGCGGCAAAGGCATAGGGGAACAGATCATGGGATTGGCAAAAATTCGGAAAATCGTCACAATTGTCGAGGATACGCATGAAGAGGCAGGCCAGACCATTTCGCCGCCAACGCGCCGCGCCGCCGCCGTTGCGGTGATCGAAAATCCTTTTGCTGGCACCTATCAAGATGATCTTGAGATGCTTATGGCAATTGGCGAAGAGCTTGGCGGCCTTCTTGGTGAGCGCTGCGTTGCCGCGCTTGGCATCACCCCGCAACAGGCGCAAAGTTATGGCAAGGCCGCGCTTGTAGGGGAAAATGGCGAGCTGGAACATGCCGCAGCAATTTTGCATCCCCGCCTTGGCAAACCGCTTCGTGCCGCTGTTGAAAAAGGTGCTGCCCTTGTCCCGTCAAACAAGAAACGGGGCGGTATGGGTCATCCCATTGATGTGCCGCTTGGTCATAAAGACGCTGCCTATGTTCGATCACATTTTGATGGAATGGAAGTCAGCGTCAATGACGCCCCACGCGCCAATGAAATTCTGGTTGCGATTGCGGTTGCTGATTCAGGGCGTCCCTTGCCGCGTGTTGGCGGCCTGACGCATGATGAGGCTGAAGGCAAGGACGGGCTGCGCTAATCAGGCATCAGCCACGCGTGGCATCAGCATCTATTTGCCATTGGCAAGCTGAGTAATCACCAAGCCGCCAAGAAGGATACTTGCACCGCCAAGCTGTAGCAGATTTACCGGCCGGATTGGTGCGCCAAACAGACCAAAATGATCAATCAGCAGCGAAAAGATAATTTGCCCCGAAACCGCCATGACAATGAAATTGGCAACGCCTATTTTTCCAGCCAGAACGGTAGCGCTGATCACATAGAAAGCGACGACAAAACCGGCCAGATATTCAACCGGTTGCAACTGTCTGAAATCACCAATATTAGGAAGGCCTCGCCCCGCCAGAACCGCCACTGTTAACGCCAAAAGAATGGCCACCCCGAATAGCAGAACACTGGCATGCAGCGGCTCGCCAAGGGCGCGCCCTACACGGCCATTCAAAATACCGACAACCGGGATGAATGAACCGGCAAGAAGTGCCCATATCAGATATTTTATGTTAATCACCTTAGCATCTCCTTAAATGATCATGTCGATGCGGTGTTGCGACCCTGTGCAATCAGGGATGCGGGCCCCAAGGCGCAGCATTCAATAGCTGGTTTTGCTGGCTTAGCAATAACGGGCGAAGATCACCGGCAAAATCCATAAAATCATCATTGGCAAAAAGGCTGTTCCAATGATTGCGACGATCAGCATCATCATCAAATTTCCACAGATGCACGATCTGATGAAGCGGGCCTGTATCTGAAATAAAATAACCAACCAGCTTTTTGTCAAAGCCGCCCTTTTGCAAGGCTGGCCAACCTTTTTTACTATAGGCCTCGACAGCGTCTTTCATTTTCCCAACAGTGACCTGATAGGTTCGCAATTCATAAATAGCCATGATCAATCCCTCATTTCAAAAATAAATCTAAACACCAGTCAAGAACCGAGCGCGCCACGCCTAATTTTGCAGGCCTGCGGCAACCAGTGCTTGTTTCAGCTTGGCAATTTCATCTGCCTCAAGCCTTTGCAAAGGCGGTCTGACAATCGCCTGATCCAACCGCCCCAAAAGCACAAGACATTCCTTCATCCGATTATGCATATCCAAAAACGGCGCGCGGTAAAAAGCCTGTGCCAGTGGGTAAATCCGATCATTGACCGCCCGAGCCATTGCCAGATCATCGCGCTGCATCGCGTTGAATAGCTCAACCTGTAAATCGGCGATCACACTTCCCGCGCCCGACAGCAAACCAGCAGGTTTCATTGATAATGATGCCATTAACCATGATGAATGCGTTGACAACACATTCACCTTGCGCGGCAATGATTGAAAGGTCTTTATGTGGCGTTCATGCAGCATCGGATCATTGCACCAATCTTTAATCGCAACGACGCTTGGCACTTCGGCAAAAATTTGCAACATCGTTTCAAACGGATAGCCAAGGCCAGTGCTTGCCGGATATTGAAACAGAATCAGCGGCAGATCGGTTGCATCGGCAATCATTTTAAAATGGGCAATTGCCATATCGGGGCGAAGCTGGCCGCCCATGCTCATGCTGTTTGGCGGAAACACCAACAATGCCGCCGCGCCCTCGCTCGCGGCCATTTTTGCCACCACAACAGCCGCATGGCTGCCATCGGCATAAACCCCATTTACCAGCGGCAGCGCATCCCCAACCTCGGCAAGTGATTCGGCCAAAAGCTGTTGTTGTTCGGCAAAACTGAACGCGTGAATTTCCGACGCATGGCCATTAACCGTGATCGCACTAAGACCCGCAACAACAGCAACATCACGCAAATGTTTTCGCGATGCCGCAATGTCAATTTCAAAATCTGCTCTGAAGGCAACTAGCGTTGCCGGGATAACGCCTTCAGCTTTAAATCTCATTTAGAAAATCACCTAATCAAGCCTTGACGATTGAACCTCGCTCGATGACATACGTTCGGTCGATAACATCTGCAACATGCGCATCGTTGGACTCCGCGATAATAATCGATACGCCCTCGCTTTTGAGTGACGCAAGGATTTCACCCATTCGCAGAGCCAGCACAGGCGCAATACCTTCGGTTGGCTCATCAAGCAACAAGAGTCTTTGGCCAACCATTAGCGCACGCGCTAGCGCGACAAGCTTCTGCTGCCCTCCCGATAACGATGTGGCCGCCATTGATCTAAATACCTTACACTCAGGAATAATTTTATAAATCCATGCCAGCCGGTCTTCATGTCCCTGAATATTTGTTGACCAAACAGGAACTAAAATATTTTCTTCGGCTGTCATTTCTGGAACAAGACGACGGTCCTCAGGCATATATCCAATACCCATGTGAGCACGACGATACCCAGGCAAAGATTCAATGCCATCCCCTTCAAAAATCAATTTACCCCCACGAATTGGCAGAAGGCCCATCAAAGAACGAAGAAATGTCGTCTTGCCAGCGCCGTTACGACCAATCAAGCCAACTATTTCACCAGCCTTAATTTCCATGCCAATATCACGCAATATCGGTGTCCCATTGATATCGACGTCAAGAGTGTTCACAACTAACATAATTAAATCTGCCTCTCGCCCTAATGCCGCTTACCAATAACAAATTCCTGAACCTTAGAGTCAGCCAGAGCTTTCTTTGGAGACATGTCAGCAATAATTTCTCCCTGGTAAAAAGCCAAAACTCGGCTCACATAACGTTCAACAATTTCCATATCATGTTCCACAAATAAAACTGTGACGTTATCTTCCTTTAAGGCTCCCATTACCACATCCATAAAGTCAAATTTCTCTTCAACAGAGATTCCACTTGTTGGCTCATCCAGAAGAAGAATTCTTGGCTCACTGACCACAGCCATTGCAATATCAAGAAGTTTGCGCACACCTTGGGACAAGACATTGACCGTCATGTCCTTGTGTTTTTCTAGTTGGTAGCGCTTTAAAACTGCATCTCTCTGCAAGGTTAATTCTGGCGTTTCCATTTCGCGAAGCGCGCTCACGCCTCGGTTGGTTGCAATTGCAAGAGCAATGGTTAAATTCTCTGCGACGGTCATTGTATGAAAAACTTGCGAAACCTGAAACGACCGGGAAATACCAGCATGAGTAACCTCGCGAGGCCCCTTACCGACAAGCTCTATTCCATCAAAAACTATGCTCCCGCTAGAAGGCTTAAGATACCCCGTAACCATGTTTACGAAACAGGTTTTTCCAGCTCCATTTGCGCCGATAATGCCAACAATTTCACCTCTACTAACATCAACATTAATGTCCTTAGCTGCCACGACGGCCCCAAAGGTTTTGAGCAAATCACGAACTTCTAAGATAGGCTTGGACTGCTTCATGATTTATTCCTTCCAAACTTCACAATCAGGCTCCAGATTCCACCAGGCAAGAAGAAGATAATGGTCAAGAAGGTTCCTCCAACAATTAACTGCCAAAGGTGGGGAGCTAGTTCAAATGCATATGTTCTCAGCACCTCAAATACTAAAGACCCTATAAACGGTGCGATTACATTGCCCGGCCCTGACAATATCGTAATAAAGACTAACTCACCCGACACGGTCCAGTTGATCATCGAGTCCGGATCTACTTGGCCCAATGACATTGCCATCAACGCACCGGCACCGCCGGCCAATATTGCCGACATAGTGTACTTTAGATGGATCGCGTGCGCGACTGAGAAGCCAAGATATTCAACTCTAATCTCATTATCCCTAATCGGAGTAGTGAGGCGCCCAACTGTTGTTTTGAGATAAAAGTTTACTAATAAAGCGCTTACCATCGCGATTACAGTTATCACAACAAAAAGTGGGTATTTTGTTTCTGGTGCAACCCCAAAAATAGTTGGCAGCGAAATAGCAAAGCCGTCAGTTGAACCAAGGGACTCTGTTTTTACGATAATTCCATAAAGAACCATGGAGATGGCCGTATTCAGCATCGCAAAGAAAATGTCACGATAGTTTCTCATTATGAAACCAACAAAAAATCCCGCTAATCCTGCCAAGCAAGCTCCGCCAAATAACCTTAAAAACACATCAGTTACACCTAACTGAATGTCCAAAATTGCGACTGTATATGCTCCAATACCAAAATAAAACGCATGACCAAACGAAACTAAGCCAGTTCGCCACAAAACCAACAGTCCAAGAATAGCGAGAGCTCGAGAGAAGCCAAACATCAGCTGATTGACAATCCAATTTGGAGCAAAAAATCCAAACGCAATAATTAATATACCGCCAACGAATACGACTTTTGAAGTGTTGTCTCTAAGCATGTTAAATCTTCCTAGGTTTTGCAGGAGCAAAGAGGCCTTCGGGCCGGAAAACCAAAACGACAGCCATAACAGCAAACACAACAAAAAGTTCCACTTGCGGCAGCTCATGCACGGCAAGGGCTCTCAAAAGTCCAATTATAAGTGACCCAATTGCCGCCCCCATAATCGATCCCATACCTCCTACCACGACAACCGCAAAGGACAAGACGATCACCTCGGTACCGAGACCCGGAGCAACAGAAATAGTCGGCGCAATGTAAGCACCACCCAGGCCACCAAGGATAGCACCGCCAATAAATGTTAATGTGTAAACCAGCGGAACATTGATACCCATCGAGATACCCATCTCACGGTCAAAGATTACAGCTTTAAGGATCGTGCCCCACTTAGTTTTGTTCAACAGGAGCCAACAGCCAATAGCCACTATAGCTGCAACAACAATTAGCGTAAGGCCATAAACATCTCGAGTGATTCCACCCATCTCCACCGAGCCTAAGAGCGCCATCGGCTGGTAGGCAAAATACGGGTCAGTGCCAAAAGCTATTAAAATCACGTCTTCTAATACTAAGAAAAGTCCAAAAGTCGCCAGTACGATTAAGACTTCATCACGATGATACATATGCTTCAAAATGACTTGTTCGATTAAAAAACCAAGGACCAAACCAACTAATATCGCCGAAGCAATTATGACCAAAAACCCCAGTCCATCCGGCATCCCCATGTCTGAGAACTTACCAATGAAAAACGCTGAGGTGTAGGCGCCCCAGGCATAAAAACTTCCATGGCAAACATTCAATATTTTCATCACCCCAAATATGATCGTAAGACCAGCAGAGACGATGAACAAATAAGAAGAGAACTGAAGCCCATCTAACAAAATGGTTAGGAATGTTTCCATATTACTGGCCCCCGATAGAGTACGTGTAAATTTAAAAATCAAAACCCACCAGGATTAGCTATAGCTTCCTGGCGGATCTTTTTATTGGTATTTCAGCACTTAGCGCCTTTCATGCCGCCATTGATCCAGTCAACGCTGGTAACGCCATCTGGTGGAAGCACACATGATGCGGGGTAAAATTTGACACCAGTGACAACATTCTCGCCTTCTTCAGCGTCATATCTGGTAATCCCATATCCGTTCTCGGTGGCTGCCTGATGACCACCACCTAATTTCATCTCAATAGTTGTTGAGAATGATTCAAAGGTAATGCCACGTAGTGCATCTGCAAGCTGCTCATTAGAAGCATCACTGCCAGCCTTATCATAGGCTATCTTTGCGGCAAGAATTGCCTGACCATACTGGTAAGCTGGACCTGATGGGTAAATACCATAGATATTTTTGTAGGTGTTTACAAACCATTGGTTCAGGGCTGAATCACGGTCCCTCACCAAGATACCGTATGGACCACGCGCCCCAAGTACTAATCCGTCAGGGAGTTTCTTACCCAAACGATAAGCCGCTGTACCACCTACCGTTACGACGCCGATTTTCTTCTTAAAAAGTCCGCGCGCGGCACCCTGAAAAATGAATGCCTCTAGATCACCACCCCAGAAGCTGGAGTGGACCAAGTCAGCTTCGTCAAGCGACATTGCTGAAATTTCTGAACCATATTGACCTGCAAAAATTTTTGGAAATTGGGTTTTTTCTGATGCTTTAGTATTCGGCATGATCTGTTTCATTGTAAGATCAAAATCCCGCCATGAGTCCTGTCCCCATGCATAGTTCTGGTTGATACCAGTGTAGCCTTTCGTATCAGGGAAATTTTCTTTGACATACATAGCTGCTGCGACGTTGTCAGATGTCGCATGACCCATTGTTCTGAACACGTATTTTCTTTCTGCTTCCTCAAAAATACGGGGCGTGCCACAAGTTGCAAAAATAGTGAACTGTTTCAGTTCTTCCGCAATAGGAGCAAGTGCCTGGCAATTTCCTGAAGATATGTAGCCCACAACTGCATCGACACCTCGCTTTTCGACAAGATTACGATATTCCGCAACCTGTTTTGTAGCACCACCACCTTCGTCGAGCTCAATGAGCGTTGCCGGCACACCACCAAAACCTTTAGTGTTGTATGGGGCAGGAAGTGTCCCTTTATTAATTGCATCGGCAACCATTTTGGCGCCATTCATTGCAGGAATGCCAAACGGGCCCGCCGCGCCTCCAGTTAGAAATGATGGTACCGCTATAACTATACCCTCTGGAGCATCTTTTTTTATCTCAGATACCGCAGGCTTTTCTGCAACTTTCTTTTCTTCTTTTCCTTGATCATTGTACATAAAAAATACTGCCACAGCGATAACGCCTACTAATGCAGCGATCAAACCTTTGTTCATATTATCCTCCCAATAGTCGGATTTTTGTTTTTTAGCGTTGCCGCCAATTAAAGTCGGTAATTATTAAGAGAGAACGAATGGACGTTGGTCAAGCATTGTCTAAAATCTACTTATATTTATTTTTGTCATTTTTGATCCTGTCGCTTTGACCATTTGACGCCGTTTCATTGACCGCAAATCCTGTCTTTTGCACCCGCAGAAAACAGGCTTATATTTTGGCAAACCGCCTATTTCGTGGGGTTATCAGGTGCCAGCCATCACTCGATTCAGCGCATGATTTCTAGGACAATTTTTGGCCCTATCACAAAAATTATAATATCAATATTGCCAGAGGGATGGATTTGATTAGGATAATGCAACTAACGCAGCCCGCCTGCCCGCGATTGATGATCTTAAAAATTGGATGCCAATGAAATTGGCGGTTTCAACAAAGGTTTTGAAGATAGTGAACGACCAAAACGCAATATCCATGATTGATTCGATTGTTGATAATTGGCTGTGCCGTTTTAACGCCGCCTTACATCAAACATCATTATCTGCTGGTGAGGCACCGGCGGGTTTTGCTGATCTGTTTCACGACAACAGCTTTTGGCGCGATGCGCTGGCGCTCAGCTGGCAGCTTCAAACCATTACTGGCGCAACAGACATTCTAAACAGCCTTCCCGCAGCGGCGGCCAAAGCCGGAATGAGCGCAATCACGCTTGATCCCCATGCCACCGTACCGCGCCTTGTGAACCGTGCTGGCAGTGATGCGATCGAAGCCTTTTTCACCTTTACCACCAATGCCGCGCATTGCCGTGGCATTTTGCGGCTTAATGCAGATGACGGCCATCCTGACCATTATCGGGCATGGACATTTTTTACCGCAATTGATGAATTGATCGGCTTTGAAGAAAAAACCGAACATAACCGGCCAACAGGGCAATCCTATTCACGAGATTTTCGCGGGCCAAACTGGCTGGATAAACGCCTTGCTGCCGCCAGCTATGAAAATCATGATCCGGCCGTTCTGGTTGTTGGTGGTGGGCAGGCTGGCTTGGCAATTGCCGCGCGGCTAACCCAACTTGGCATTGACACATTGATTGTCGATAAAAACAACCGCATCGGCGATAATTGGCGCAATCGCTATCATGCGCTGACCTTGCATAATCAGCTTCATGTCAATCATCTTCCCTATATGCCTTTCCCGCCAACATGGCCGACCTATATTCCAAAGGATATGCTGGCCTTATGGTTTGAATCCTACGCCGCCGCGATGGAGCTGAATTTCTGGACGCAATGCGAAGTGACAAAGGCCAGTTATGATGACAAAGCTGGACGCTGGCAGGTTGCATTACGCACCGCCGATGGCGGCAAGCGCCATATGTCACCGCAGCATGTGATTATGGCCACCGGTGTTAGCGGCATTCCCAATCTTCCTAAAATCGACACGCTTTCAGCCTTCCAAGGGCCAGCGGTTCATTCCAGCCAATATCATGATGGCGAAGACTGGTCAGGAAAACATGCCATCGTTCTTGGTTGCGGCAATAGCGGTCATGATATCTCACAAGACCTTTATTCAAGCGGCGCCAAAGTCACCATGATCCAGCGCAGCCCCAGCCTTGTTGTGAATATCGAACCTAGCGCCCAATTCCCCTATAAGCTTTATGACGAAGAGCGTGGCACGGATGAATGTGATTTCATTACCACCTCAATGCCAACGCCGCTTGTCAAACAGGCACATCGCCATTTCACCAAAGCTGCGCGCAAAACCGATAAGGCGCTTCTTAATGGTCTGGAAAATGTTGGGTTCAAGCTGGATTTTGGCGATGATGACACCGGCTGGCAGTTTAAATATCTCACCCGTGGCGGTGGCTATTATTTCAATGTTGGCTGTTCTGACCTACTTGCCGAGGGCAAAATTGATCTTGTGCAATTCGACCAAATTGATCGGTTCACCAATCATGGCATGGTGACTGCGGACGGTCGCAAAATTGACGCTGATATTGTCATTTTGGCAACCGGCTATAAACCGCAGGAATATCTTGTCAGTAAACTATTCGGCGATGAGATTGCCGCACGGATTGGCCCTATCTGGGGCTTTGGCGATGGCATGGAACTGCGCAACATGTATTGCCAGACCGAACAGCCCGGCCTATGGTTTATCGCTGGCAGCTTTGCCCAATGCCGGATCTATTCGAAATATCTAGCCCTGCAAATCAAGGCGTTGGAAGAAGGCATCATCCAGCCCCAACAGTCCTAACCCACCCGCTTTTATACCTTTAGCAAAACGAGACATGACATGAAATTCGCAACGATCAACGGTATCTCTATTCATTATCAATTTGATGATGCTGGCGCTGCCAAGCCGCTTATTGTTTTTTCCAACTCGCTTGCCACCGATTTCCGTATTTGGCAGGATTGTGTTGACGATCTATCAGCTGATTATTCCATTCTTCGCTATGACAAACGTGGCCATGGCCTATCAGGCATGGGAACACCGCCCTATCAGATTGATGATCATGTGAATGATCTTGTTGCCTTGATGGATCATCTTGGCCTGTCGGGCGCGGTTGTTGTTGGCCTATCGGTTGGCGGCCTGATTGCCCAGGGCCTGTATCACGCCCGCCCCGATCTTGCCAAAGCCCTAATCCTTTGCGACACGGCTGCTAAAATTGGCAATGCCGACATGTGGAATGATCGCATCGCCATTGCGCGTGATGGTGGCTTGACCGCGCTTGTTGATGCCAATATGCAGCGCTGGTTCTCGCCAGCCTTTCACGCCGATCGCGCAACGGAATTGCATGGATATCGCGCCATGTTCACCCGCACACCACTTGACGGCTATATCGGCACCGGCATGGCCATTCGTGATGCTGATTTCCGTGATCAAGCGGCAAATATTACCGTACCGACGGTTTGCGTTGTTGGCGATCAAGATGGTGCCACCCCGCCAGATCTGGTGCGCGGTACCGCCGACATGATCCGGGGCGCAAAATTTGAACTGGTGAAAGATGCAGGCCATATTCCCTGCGCCGAACAGCCAGCCGCGATCATCAAGATCATTCGCGATGTGGTGGCTGGCCTCTAGCCGCAATCGTCACCAATCACATCAAAACCGATCATCGGGCAGGCATATTTTGCCTGCCTTTTTTATGGTCATTGATCGGGCTTTTTTGACAGATTTAATCGGGTACTAGGCTGGTTTGGCGCGGCGTGGCTGCGCCGCGATCACGGCGGCCACTGCTGGCCGTGCGCGAATTTCATCAAGCAAGGCATTTAATTGCGGCCGGTTTTCACGCATTGCCGTTTTATCAAGATCCCAGCGGCTGAGCATATAAAGATAGAAATCGGCAGCGGTAAGGGTTTGCCCGCATATATAAGGGGCAAGGCCGGCTTCAAGATGATCGAAAATAACCCGATGTTCGTCACGCGCCTTTTGCCGAATCGTCTCAGCCGCCGCCTCATCGCCATAATAGCGGGTATGATGCTGGCGATGATAGGCCGGGTAAACCGACGTCGCCAAAAGCGCCAGATATTGATGATAGCGGTCATTTTGCGGCGTGCCTTGGGGCGGTGCCAGATCGCCAAACCGGCTGGTGATATGGTAAATGATCGCCAGCGTTTCAAAAACCTGCGTTCCGTCAGGACAAATCAAAACAGGAATCCGGCCAAGCGGATTCGCCGCAAAAAAATCAGGGCTTTTCACCTCGGCTGGATCGGGAAAGGAAATGTCATAATCAATACCGGCCTCGCGAAATAAAAACTCGGCAATCAATGACCCTGCACCTGCCCTGCCGATGATGTGATAATTTCCCATTTTTCAGTCCTCACTCTATTTACGCAATCACGCTAGGCGGCCAAAGGTCTCAGCCAGCTTGCCAAGATATCAGTTTAATAACGATACCAAGCTTAGAAAGATATCCATCTTGTCTGGCATCCTATCTCTGGCTAGTCTAGGGCTATTTTCACCCCACATTGCTAGCATAAGGCAAGTCACATGTTTAATTCTGCTGTTGCCACGTTGAATGCGCCACCTGTTTCAATCGTGCTAAACTGGAAATCATCTTATGATGGTGCCAACGGGGCTTTGATTGATATGAGTCAGGCGGTTCCCGGCTATTCTGCACATCCCAATATTTTGGCAGCATTGGCAAAGGGGGCATCTGATCCGGTATTGGCACGTTATGGGCCAGTTGAGGGGGAACCCGAATTTCGCAGCGCCTATGCCGATCATGTAAGCCAGATTTACAATGCCAAAATTGATTGCAGTGAAGTGCAAATCACCTCGGGCTGTAATCAGGCCTTTGTCGCAACCGTGCTGGCGCTCGCGGGGCATGGCGACCGTATCTTGATGATGCGCCCCTGCTATTTCAACCATGAATCAACACTTGGCATGCTTGGTATTGGCATTGATTATGTTGATTGTGATGATGATGGTGGCCTGCTTCCCAATTGTGCTTCGATTGATGCTGCTATTGGGCCACAAACACGCGCGATCGCGCTGGTCAGCCCCAATAATCCGGCAGGCAGCATCTATCCGGCACCACTTCTTGCGGATATTCTGGCCTTATGTCAAAAGCGGGGAGTTTGGCTTATCCTTGACGAAACCTATCGCGATTTTATGCCACTTGAAATGGATGTACCGCATCATCTTTTCGCGCAGGATAATTGGCAATCATCACTGATCCAGCTTTACAGCTTTTCGAAATCCTATTGTCTTCCTGGGCATCGGCTTGGTGCCATCATTGCCGGCTGCGACGTGGTCGCCCAATTGGCAAAAGTTATTGATAATATACAGATTTGCGCCCCGCGTGTGGCACAGTATGCCTTGACGCCAATGTTGGAATCCATGACAAGCTGGCGACAGGAAAACCGCGAAAGAATCGCTGCCCGCGCCACCGTATTTCGAACCGCAATGGATGACTTGCCCGGTTGGGATCTGCTAAGCAGCGGTGCCTATTTTGGCTATGTCCGTCACCCTTTTACCGGTGTTGACTCGCGCCAGCTTGCCGAAACTATGGCGCGCAAGGCGGGGGTTCTTGTTATCCCAGGTGCCTTTTTTGGAGCTGGACAGGATGGCGCCCTTCGCTTTGCCTTTGCCAATGCAGGCCGCGATGTGATTGCCAAGCTTGCTGGCCGCCTATCATCTTTGACGCTTTAGGTCATTTTAACGAAGCATAAACGCGACAATCTGCTGATTGGCATCATCAAGCCATGTAGCGCGATCAAACCCTGCCGGATCAACCGCGACAGGGATCGTCTCTTCGCGCGTTACACGATCGGCAAAAGGCGCGATAAAGGCGAAATGATGCCCATTTTCCAATTCAACATGATCAAAATCGCCAACATGATCTGGCACCATAAAGGCGCTTAGGTAATTCGCATGATAGCGTGGCGGCACATGCTGGTCATTGCGGATCGCCAGCACCATGACTGCATCAATTTTCTTGGAGGTTGGTTGCAGGATCAGGCCGCGGCCAACGGGCGCAACAAGCAGCATCTTGCCTGTAATCACCGAATTTTGTTGTTTGGTTCGTGACGCCGAATGATCTTTGCCAATGGTTTGAAGCACGTGGAACATCCGCACAGACAGGCTTGGCGATTTGCAAAAAAGAGGGTCTTTGGCAGCATTGGCATAGCAATGCGATTTCATCGCGGCGATATTAACCGCGGCGATGCTGCTTGCCATCAAGGTTGCGCTTTCAAGCGAATAGCCAAGGCCGTGAAACGTCCCATCATCAATCACCGGCCCAATGACCGGATGGTCGACAACGGCGCGATGCTCTGTGCCAATTTCGGCGATGCGCTGATGCATGGCGTAAATAAGGCGCGATTAAAAAACCAAATGATCGCCACCACCGCAGGCCAAACTGCCATGACAAAATATCAAAATGCGGCATTTTCGCCATAACATATCCCTGCATGTGATCTGAATTTTACCAGCTTGCAACGATCGGTCGGGCCATGATCAAGCGGCCAGTCCACAGTTTTCGCAGGATTAACCTTTTGCTGCAAAGCCAGCAAGCCGGCGGGCAAGCGGTGCCATTTGCGTTTTTTCGATTCGTTCCAATGGCAATTCACCATTGGCCAGCAGGATATCCTGTTTCAGCCCCATCAGATGCGGGTACCATTCACGTTGAAGCGGCGATTTCCAGCGCCATAGCAAAATATCCAGTGCCGCCAATACGGTTTTCACTGATGGCATTGAAAATTCTGCGGCAAAGCCATAAGGCGCATCAAAATAGGCGGCAATGTCAAAAAACGCATCCGGCACCGCTGCTTTTTGCATCAACTCACGCCAGTATATTTTGCCAGCCTCACTTCCGCGCCCAGCCTGATCGCGCGCTCCCGCCATCAGCCCCAAAAGCAGCAAATCAGTCTCGATCATGCCTGTTGGATTCAGCATTATATGCGGCATGTCGGTACTACGCCACGGCCCAAGAAATAGCCGCCGTGGACAATAATCATTGGCGTAAAAATTATCCCAAATGATGATTGATGCCGGATCAAGGTGCCCGCCAGCATCACCAAAAGGACGCGGCGCAACAATATCATCACCGCAATAGACCACCTGATGCTGTGAGTCGAGATGGCTGGCAAATTGTTCAAGATAGGTTATGGATTGCGCATCATCTGGCGTGATCAAACTATCGGCATAAATACGCGGCACAATAATGATCGCGGCGTCAATGGCCAGTCCAAGCCGGTTGGCAAGCGCCGCATGCGCCCTGCCTTCATTTGTAAAACTGCCTGATCGCGCCTCAAAATCAGCGGCGATATCATCCATCAATAGCGCGATCATGCTGGCACCATTTGCCAAAAACTGGCGCGCCTTTGCCACCAAAATGGTGAAATCATTTTCCTGATCCATCGACGCATCTAGACTGACAAAATCAAAATCCAGCCCGGGCGCGATACCGGCAATCGGGTAAATATTCTTGGCCGCTGCCGTGGCGGCAAATTGGGTAAATTCAGCTTGCCACGCCTTGTCATAGGGCTCACGCCAAAATTGCCGATGACGCGCATCTTCTTTTGGTGCGTAAAAATAGCTTGTCATCCCCGCTGCGGCAACGCCGCCAAGAAGCCGGTTGCGATCACGCCAATCGAAAAGCTTGCCATAATAGCCTTCGATATAGCCGGTGAAATTCAGCGTCATTTATGCCCTGTCCCTTGCCCGTTTTCCGCGCATCATAAGATTGTTATTTGTTACCGGCTTTGCATTCGCTATCATGGCATTATTAAAGCCTATTTTGAGGCGAAAGCAAAAGCTTTGCGGTATCTATTTAGCCATCGCAGGCGATCAAGACGGAGCCAGCAAATGAATATTGTGGCCATTGGCGCACATCCTGATGATCTGGAAATCTTTGCCTATGGCTTTTTGGCAGCCGCATCGTCACGCGGCGATAATCTGATCCTTGGCGTTGCCACTGATGGCGCGGCTGGCGGTGTTAGCCAAGGCGCGGAACTGGCAAAGCAACGTGCTGATGAAGCCCAAGACGGGCTTGCCGCGCTTGGCACACCAACCTTGCTTAATCTTCCCGATGGCCGGCTTGCCGATGCGCCAAATGCCCGAAATTGTATCAAGGATTTCATTCGCGATGCAGCGCCCGATCTTGTGATCACCCATGCGCCCGAAGATTATCATCCCGATCATCGCGCATTAGCAGCCTATGTTCGTGACGCTGCCGGATTCATCTGTCCGGTATTGTTTTGCGACACCTTGATGGGAGTCGGCTTTGCACCGGATTATTATATTGATATCACCCCGCATTTCGCCGCCAAGCAAAAGGCCATCATGGCGCATCACAGTCAGGATCCATCACGATTTGCCAGCGCCAGCGCGATCATGAACCGGTTTCGTGCCGCCCAATGTAATGCGCCTGACGGTCATTATGCCGAAGCCTACCGGCTTGATAGCCGGTTTCCATTTACCGATATCCGTGATCTGTTGCCACCACCACCACCTTACCGGCCATTTTATGTTCCAGGATCTGATGCGCTGATCTAAACCGGCCTTGCCAGCAGCCCGCCACAAACCGGTTGATGGCACCCGGTTGTTCCCGGAAATGATGTTGGCAATCCAGCAATATGCCGCGCTGCCAAAAATGCCATTAATTCAGCCTCAAGCATATCAGGCGAAAATAACGGCCTGTCGCCTGCAACAGCGCCATCTTGCACGGCACTGCCAAAACGGTTTTGCAAATGCGCTAGAAGGCAAAGATTGCGCCGTCCGCCACCGGCAATTAGAATTGTCCGCGGCGGCGCAGGCAATTGATCTATCGCCGCGCCAATGCTGTTTGCCGTGAATAGAGCAAGGCTTGCCATCGCATCAGCTGGCTCCTTGGCCAGCAATCGCGCATCATCAAGGCAATGGCGAAACGCCTGACGATCAAGCGACTTTGGCCAATCAGCGGTAAAATAAGGTTCATCAAGCCATGCATCGACAAGCGTGGCATCGGCTATGCCGCTTGCCGCCAATGCACCATCTTTGTCAAAATCAGCATCGCAATAAAGCCGCATATAATCATCCATCAACGCATTTCCCGGGCCGGTATCAAATCCGATCAAACCCGCGCCATCTTCTATCCCTGTTTGGTTCGCAACTCCTATTTGGTTCGCAGCTCCTGTTTGATTCGTAACCCAAGTCAGATTGGCAACCCCCCCGATATTGACCAGAACCGCTGGCAAATCAACAGCAAGACGCGCCAGCATCGCCGCATGAAAAACCGGTGCCAAGGGTGCGCCCTGCCCACCAGCCGCCATATCGGCACGCCGCACATCATGCACGACCGGCAGGCCGGTTTTGGCGGCTAATAATGCCGCATCGCCAAGCTGGATTGTCGTGCGCCCAAGCGAGTGGCCATCATCGCCAGTAGGATTATGATAGATTGTCTGGCCATGAAAGCCGATCAATGTCGGCGATAGATTGCAGCTGTCAATCAATTGCAAAACCGCATTTGCGTGATCTTCGGCAATCAGCCGATCAAGATGCTGGCGAGCGGCATCATCGCGCATGTGATCATATGCGTTGGCCACAGCCGCCCAGATACCGGCGCTGGTTTCGTGTCGATAGTCAAAAGACCCTGAACAGCCGGTCGTTTGAAATGTCTGGCCGTCGGTTTGCAGAATCGCCGCATCAATGCCATCGGCACTGGTTCCCGACATCAAGCCTACAACAAGCGGTCCTGCCATGCGTCTCTTCTCTTTTGCTGCACTGACGCCTATAGTGACGTGATGAGCATCAGAAATCGAGACCAAAATCACGGCACCACCGAAGATGTGCCGCCATCTGTCCATCATGTTGATAAAATGGCACCATCAGCGGCGCTGTCGCTTATGCTTGACAGTCAGGCAGGTGCCATTCCGGCATTGCAGGCCGCCTTGCCAGCAATCGAAGCCGCAGCAATTGCGGCGCATGACCGCCTTAGCCAAACAAGCAGCGGACGGCTAATCTTTGCTGGTGCTGGTACATCGGCGCGGATTGGGGTTCAAGATGGTGCCGAATTGCCACCAACCTTTAACTGGCCAAAAGACCGGCTTGGCTTTTTGATCGCTGGCGGGCCATCGGCGCTTTTGGGGGCCATTGAAAATGCTGAAGATGATGCCGCCGCTAGTGCGGCTGGCTTTACCGCGCTTAATGGTGGCGCGCATGATGTGGTTATTGGCATCGCTGCCAGCGGCAAAACCCCTTATACGCTTGGCGCGATTAAGGCGGCGCGCAGATCAGGCGCAGTAACCATCGGCATTGCCAACAATCCCGACACCCCACTTTTGACCGCAGCCGATCATCCAATCCTGCTTGCCACTGGCGGTGAAATCATTGCCGGATCAACAAGGTTAACTGCCGGAACCGCGCAAAAAATCTGCATGAACCTAATCTCGAATATGATCATGATTCAAATGGGATTTGTTGCCAATGGCATGATGGTGGCAATGGTGCCAACCAATGAAAAACTGCGCCACCGTCGTGATCAGATTGACGCCGCACTAGGACAGCAATCGCGGATCGATTGATAGATATTGATCCGCATTAGCAAGACCAAGCATGCTGATAAGATCATCACGATCCACCGCCACACATCCTGCCGTGCTGGATTTGCCATCGGCGATACAATGCAGAAAAATGGCACTTCCACGTCCGGCGATTGGCGGCGCATCATTAAACCCCAGCATGACTACAAGATCATAAGCGCCATCATCGCGCCACATCACCTCATGGCTGGCGGCAAAGGGCAAACTCACGTGGCAATTATAATCTTGATGCGCCGGATCATCGCACCAGCCACAATGCGGCGTGATCACGCTTGCCGGAATCACCGCATCAACCGACCCCAGTAAATCCTGCCGATAATAGAGATGGCGCAATGCCCACCGGCCAACGGGTGTTGTCATATCGCCTTCGCGTTTACCATCGGCAGCGACCAAACCAGCCTCGCCAATAATGGCGTGCCTTGGCATCTGATCACCGGCCTGCAGCCAAAAATGGCCAGCCTTATCACGATTAAGACACCAGTCCGGCATTGCATCAAACCTTTTTCCAGATAGAGTTATCTCACAGTTGGCTTGGGAAAATTGCTTTTTCCATTTTTGCCATAGGGTTTAATATAGCAAACGCAATTTGATGGAGCCATGATAATGCGTGATTTTATGACAAGTCTGGCCGCCTATCGCGACCGGCGCATGATCCGCATTATGCTTCTTGGCGCGATGAGTGGTTTTCCGTGGGTTCTGATTGGCTCGTCACTATCGCTATGGCTAAATGACGATGGCCTAAGCCGGTCGGCGATTGGCTGGGCCGGACTGATTTTCAGCATCTATGCCATCAATTTTTTCTGGGCGCCGCTGATTGACCGAATCCGCATTCCCGGACTTGCCCACAAAATTGGCCAGCGCAAAGCATGGATTGTATGTTTCCAGATTGTCATTCTTTTGGCGCTTCTAGCCTGGAGCCTGCTTCGTCCGGCAGAAGATATCTGGCTTGTGATGGCAGTTGGGCTTGTCATTGCCACCGCATCAGCATCGCAAGACATCACCATTGACGCGCTTCGCATTGAACAGATCGACGCTTCGGAAAAAAGCGCCATGGCGGCAGGCGCGGCAATTCATGTGACCGGCTGGTGGAGCGGCTATAAAATAGGCGGCATCATCGCGCTTTTCAGTGCCGATTTCCTGCAAAATGCCGGATTTGAAAATTACTGGCAATTGACCTTTATCGGGCTTGGCGGGTTGGTTATTCTGGCTAATATCGGGCTTTTATTCATTCCCGAAGCAAGCGCCGATGCGCGCATCGAAGCGCAAAACAAGGCTGAGGCCGATATCGTCAAAAAGCTTGGTGCGAATAATCATCTTGCCCGATTCATTGGTTTTCTTGGCAGCACGATCTGGGGGCCGCTTGCCAGTTTTTTCCGGCAGAATGGCGTTGCCATCGGGCTTGGTATTCTAAGCTTTGTTCTATTGTTCAAAATCGGCGAAGCCTTCATGGGCAAAATGTCGTTGATCTTCTATTCCGAAATCGGCTTTTCAAAATCGGATATCGCGCTCTATTCAAAAGGCCTTGGCTGGATAACCACCGTTGCCTTTACGCTTCTTGGCGGGTTTTTTGCCATTCGGTCAGGTGCGGTTCGCGCCTTGTTCATTGCTGGCATTGCAATGGCGGCAACCAATGTCATGTTCAGCGTTCTTGCCTGGACAGGCAAATCTGAATGGGTGTTTGCGCTTGCGGTTTTGCTTGATGATATTGCCGCTGCCTTTGCCACTGTTGCGTTTGTTACCTTTATTTCGCTTCTTGTTGATCGCACCTATACCGCAACGCAATATGCGCTTTTGGCCTCGATCGGCACCATTGGCCGAACCACCTTGGCAGCGTCATCAGGGGCAATGGTTGATGGGCTTGGGGGTGATTGGGGTTTGTTCTTCGTCATCACCGCGCTGATGGTCATTCCATCGCTTTGCTTGCTATGGCTGCTTCGCCATAAGATTCAGCTAAATGGCGGCTAGAATTTATCTCGCCCGATCAGCCCCCAATCAGTCACTGGACGGCGAAGCGCCGTTACCGGCCCAGCAGTGATCGCAATACGCGCAATGGCATCATCTAGCGGCTCGCTTGCCACCGCCATATGATGCGCGTTGGCGTGAAGCAGGGTTTTGCCGTCCTGCATGATGCCAACATGACCATGCCAGAACACCAGATCGCCGCGTTGCAATTGTGATAAATCATCAATACCACTGCCGATATAATGCTGCGGGCCGGAATCACGCGGCGCATCAATGCCGCCTGCCGCCAAGACCAATTGCACCAATGCCG
Source organism: uncultured Alphaproteobacteria bacterium (assembly GCA_963926175.1). Taxonomy (GTDB): domain Bacteria; phylum Pseudomonadota; class Alphaproteobacteria; order Puniceispirillales; family Puniceispirillaceae; genus UBA3439. Next base: position 39,065 of record CAWUWE010000027.1, read on the forward strand.
AACAATCAAGCCCCCATGCACAACGCCCACCCCATTTATACGGGCTGGCAACAAACTTTTCAGCAATCGCCACCCAATCATCAACCCGCGTCACATCACCCAAAACATGACCGGCCGCCGTGTCGCCTGCCCCGCGTGACGCCAATGGCAAAAGATGCTGGCGCGGTAAAAAGCCAGTGCCGTCAGGGGTGATGATTTCAGCACGGTCATCGTGCAATGACGTGATTGTTACCAAGGCACCAAGCGACAGCGCAAAACGCCCCACGCCTTTGATATCAGCTTGTGAGGTTACATCGCTCATTGGGGCGATAACCCGCGCATTTGGGGCGGGCAATTCACCAAGACAATCATCTGGAATCCAGCCTCGATATCCATCACTGGCAAGCATGCCAAAGGTAAATCCATTTTCAGATTGTTCGGCCTCAAATGCTTCGCCAAAAAGGCATTCACTATCAAGTGCGGCATTGGCGAAAGCGCCAGATCGCAAAGCTGCCGATGGGGTGATAATGCGAAACAGCGCCATCAATTTTACAAACCAATCTTTTCACACCATTGCCCGACATTGAAATTCGGGCAGGTTTTGTCGGTATAGTCAAAATCACGATGCCCACAAATTTTGGCGTCAGGATAGGCATCACGCCACTCACGAAGCACAGTTTCCAGCGCGGCAAATTGGGCATCAGTAAAATCTTGGCGACCAATTAAACAGACGCCAAGACTGATCTCGTTAAAGCCTTTGACATGTGCGCCAATCCAATAATCGGGACGGCCATGTTCAATGCACCCATCACGGCAAATCACCCGGTGATAGCCAATGCCATTCCAGCCAAAGCCAAGATGCATTTGGTGAATATCACTTGCATCAAGCGGCTGGTCATCGGGCGTATCGGCGCAATGCACCACGAGATAACGAATATTTTCGGCTTTCAGCATGACTCACTCGTCCAATTCATATTCATCGCATCGCGCCCCCATCATGCCGTTATCGATAAGGCCAATATGGCAATTCTGGTTTATGGCATTTTCCTTTGCGGCAAATCCATGCCATAGTCGGGTGGCTGCGTTCAGGCAAATCATTGCACAGGTAAAAGCCGCATTCATAGGGAAATATTCATGCCATTATCACTGGTGAAATCTGCGGTTAAGACCAGCCAAATCAAGGCAGTTATTTTCGATATGGACGGGCTTTTGCTCGACACTGAAACCTTGTCCTTTGAGTCATTCATCGCAACGGCCGCCAGATATGATCTCCATGTCGGGATTGATGATTATCGCGACATGATTGGGCTGAATGCGGCAACTGGCATTAATATTCTTCGCGCCATGTTGCCGCCACATTTGGATGCAGTTGCCTTCAAAAATGAATGGCTTGATGTCTATCGCCAGCTTTTGCTTAATGATGTGCCGGTTAAGGCGGGGGCGCACGCATTTCTGGAAAGCCTTCACCAGATGGATATGCCGCGCGCTGTTGCCACCTCATCATCTGGCCAAAAGGCGCGTGCCATTTTGCAAAAAACCGGCCTGATGCGCCATATCCAGCATGTCACTGGCGGGGATGAAGTTCCCGCAGGCAAACCAGCACCAGATGTTTATCTGGATGCCGCTCGCAAGCTTGGCATCGACACAGGTGATTGTCTTGCCCTTGAAGATTCAAACAATGGCACCACCGCTGCCTTGGCCGCTGGCATGAAAGTTATTCAGATTCCTGACCTAGCCCCATCTAACCGGTTGCCAAATCCACCCGATTTTCAGATCTGCACCAGCCTTGCCGAAGCGGCCAACCTGATCGGCCTTGAAATTGATATATCATCACCAGCAACCAGTGACAAAAGCCGGTCATAAATCATCTAAGACACAGCAGGATTCACGATTAGGGCAAACCGACAACAGGCTAGACATGGTATTGATTTGACGCTTATCATAATCAGGCAAACGCGCTGGCAACTTCTGGCGCACATAAAACAGGGGTAAAGCACATTATGCGGTTTCTTCATACAATGGTTCGGGTGCGCGATATTGACGAGTCACTCGATTTTTATTGCACCAAATTCGGTCTTGTTGAAATGCGCCGCAAGGATGTTCCCGAAGGCCGTTTCACCCTCATTTTTCTGGCAGCACCAAAAGACATGCAAAGCAGTAAAGCTGGCGGCGCGCCGGAGCTGGAACTGACATTTAACTGGGATTCTGAAGATTATGATTATGGCCGTAATTTTGGTCATCTTGCCTATAAGGTCCATAATATCTATGAAAAATGCCAGCAATTGATGGATGCCGGTATTGTAATCAACCGCCCGCCACGCGATGGCCGCATGGCATTTATCAAGTCACCAGACAATATTTCAATTGAATTGCTGCAAGAAGGCGATTCCCTGCCACCAGCCGAACCATGGCTCTCAATGGAAAATACAGGACGTTGGTAGGCAGATTCGCCGCCAGTTAAAAGGAGATGAGCATGGCCTTTCAAACACATCAATTCCCCTATGGCGACGATAATTACGGGCTTTTGCTGCATTGCACCGAAAGCAACCTTACCGCCTGTGTTGATGCAGGCGACGCCGCGGCGGCCGAGGCAGCATTGGCCGAAACTGGCTGGCAGCTTAGCCATATTTTCATTACGCATCATCATGGTGATCACACGGCCGGTCTTACCGAATTGAAACAGCGTCATGGTGCCACCGTTCTTGGTCCAGTCATTGATAGTGCGGCAAGCGCGCTTTATGATATCCGGCTTAGCGATGGTGATCATTTTGAATTTGCCGGTCGCCGGATTGATGTGATTTCGACGCCCGGTCACACGCTTGATATGCTGAATTTCTATATCGCATCTGAATCCATGGTTTGCACCGGTGACACGCTATTTGTCATGGGATGTGGCCGCATTTTCGAAGGTGATCCCGATATGATGTGGGCATCTCTTGAAAAGCTGTTGGCGCTACCTGACCAGACGGTCATTTATTGCAGCCATGAATATACAATTGCCAATGCCGCCTTTGCCCGGTCGGTTGACCCAGATAATGCCGCGCTTGCCGCACGCCAAGAGGCCATTGCCGAATTGCGTGAAAACGGCTTTCCAACCGTGCCAACGCGCCTCAATCTTGAAAAAGCAACCAACCCGTTTTTACGCGTTGAAGATGCCGCTATCCGCGCCCATCTTGGAATGGAAACAGCCAGCAATGCAGCGGTTTTTGCCGAAATCCGCAAACGCAAAGATCATTTTTAGCAAAGATCGTTTTGGTAAAGATCGTTTTGATAAAGGCAGGCTATTTACAGCCATTGGTATCTTTGGTCGCCCCCAGACAAGAAGTGTTGCCGCAAGGTCAAGATTGGCTTCGGGGCGCGCCAGCCATTGCATTTTTGTTGCCTTTAACTGATCGGGCGATGCCACATCTGGAAGACAGAATTGACGTTTTGTCCCGCTGGTCTTTTCCCCATCAGGTCAATCGTGGTAAAAGCATCAACGGCACTTGGAACGCGTATGCCAATCAATTCACGGCTTGGGCAAAGATGCTCGTCGCCGCTATTGCAAAAATCGCAATCACCACAGGTCATCAGCGGGTTAATGGCCGCCCGCTTTCCGGCAAGCGGGCCGGTTGAACAATGCCAACCGCCTCATGCCCAAGCACCAATGGCGGCACTCGCCGTTTATCATGCCCATGCCATGCATGCATATCCGATCCACAAATGCCGCAAAATGCCAGATCAACCAAAACCTGATTATCGCCCGCAACCGGCACATCAACATCACGAACGTCTGACATTTGCGTGCCCGCATAAACAAGCGCCTTCATTTTGCTGTAAACCCTCCATCAACGGCAATCGACTGGCCGGTGACATAGCCGCTGGCATCAGATGCCAAAAACAGCAATGGCCCGCGCATATCCTCAAGCTCGCCATTGCGACCAATCGCCGTTGCCGCTGCCAGCCTTTGCGCCGCTGCCTGATCAGCAAACAACGGTGCGGTTAACTCGGTTGGAAAAAATCCGGGTGCAAGCGCATTGGTGGTAATGCCATATCGGGACCATGCTTCAGCCATTGCACGGGTTAGCTGAAGGATACCGCCTTTGGCCGCACCATATGAAATGCCGTTTTCAAAAGCGCGTGTTGATTGAAGCGAGGCAATATTGATGATGCGCCCCCATCCATTCTGCTTCATTTGAGGCACAAATTTCTGGCTAACCAAAAATGGCACATTCAAATTCAGATCTATTGAATAATGCCAATCAGATTCAGAAATATCATCAGCATGACGCCGCGGATTTATCCCTGCGGCATTGACGATGATGTCGGGTTGCTGATCCATTGCCGAAACCATATCGAACAAATGATCAGCCGCACCACGTTCAACCAGATCAAGCGCAAATATGGCGCCGTCGTGGTCGCCAAGACTGGCCAATAGCCGGTCTTGGTGGCGGCCGACAAGATAGACCCGCACTCCGGCTTCAGCTAATGCTTTTGCCATGAACTGGCCAAGGCCGCTGCCACCGCCAGTGATCAATGCGGTTTTGCCAGCAACATCAAACAGGTTCATGCCTGCATCAACCAAGATTTTCTCCAGGGAAATACTTCCGCAATCTTACATCGGCTGCACGCGCATGGCCTTCCATTCCCTCAAGCCGTGAAATACGCGCCGCTGCCTGTCCAACCTCACGATTGGCTTCTTTGGTCATGCGCTGCGTTGTTACGATTTTCAGGAATTTATGAACCGAAAGGCCACCAGTGTAATGCGCCGCACCTTTGGTTGGCAGAATATGATTTGTGCCCGAACATTTATCGCCATAGGTCACGGTGGTTTCTTCACCAATGAATAATGAACCATAATTTTTCAGACGCGCCGTATACCATTCATCCTTATTTGTATGAATTTCCAGATGTTCAGCTGCATATTCATCCGACACTTGTGCCGCTTCTTCATCGGCATCGCATAAAATCACCTCGCCATAATCACGCCATGCGACGGTTGCGGCATTACGGGCTGTTTCGGGCAAGGCATTAATGTGCCGATCCATCTGCGCCATCACATCATCGGCTAGCTGGCGCGATGTTGTGATTAGCCACGCTGGTGAATCGGGGCCATGTTCGGCTTGACTGACCAGATCTTCGGCAACGACGGCCGCATCGGCGGTTTCATCAGCAATCACGGCAATTTCGGTTGGACCTGCAAACATATCAATGCCAACACGGCCATAAAGCATGCGCTTAGCCTCGGCAACAAACCGGTTGCCGGGCCCAACCAGCAAACGGGCAGGTTTGTCGGTAAATAGACCATAAGCCATTGACGCAATGCCTTGAACACCACCGAGTGACAAGATCGTATCGGCACCACATAAATTCATCGCATAAATAATCGCTGGATTTGGGCCTTCATTGCCATGTGGCGCGGTACAGGCCACCACATGTTCAACACCGGCCACCTTGGCTGTTGCGATTGACATGATCGCTGACGCCACATGCGCGTAACGCCCACCAGGAATATAACATCCCGCTGTTTCGATCGGAATCAATTTCTGCCCCGCCCATAATCCTGGTGACAGTTCGGTTTCAAATTCATTGACCGAGGCTAATTGCGCCTTGGCGAATTTGGTAACACGGTCATAGGCAAATTGGATGTCATCCTTTAATTGCGGCGACACGGTTGCCGCGGCGGCGACAATCACCTCGTCACTTACAATTGCGTCACCAGCATAGCCATCAAGATCACGGCCATAGGAAAGCGCCACTTCTTCACCGCCTACTTCGATTTTTGCCAGCATATCTGAAACAATATTGCGCGTTTCATCACTGCCAGTTTGTGGTGTTTTTTCTGCTTTTTTCAAATATGTAATAGTCATTTCTATTCCTATTGACCGCAGATATAGTTAGAAAGCCACAAAGCAATTTGTGGAAACAAGAAGATCAGTGTAAGACCAAGAAATTGGATTACCATAAACTGCATCATGCAAAAATAGATATCCTTTAAATCTCATTCAGGCACAACACCATTGCTAGAAAATAGCCGTGATCAGCCCAAGGTCGATTAAACCGTCACAAAGCATCGTGATTGTCAGATAGATCAGGAACAATAGTCCCAGATATGACAACCACCTATAACGGATCATTATTTTCATAATCAGCGACGCGCTAAACGCCATAAAGGCAATCGCCAGCGCAAGCCCAAAAACCAGAAGCGCCGTGTTGTCTCGGGCAATCGCCGCCACCGCCACAATATTGTCGATCGACATCGAAACATCAGCGACAAGAATGGTAAACAAAGCGCGGCCAAAATTCTTTTCTACCGATTTTTCGCCATCAGCAGATGTTGCCCCACCGTCCGCCAGCGCTTGATCATTGCTTCGGTTAAATTCTTTCAAATCATGGTAAAACCGATAGCAAACCCATGCCAGCAAGCCGCCGCCAATCAGCAAAATCCCCTTGATCGCCAGCAATTGTGTCGCGACAATCGCAAATAGAATCCGCAATATTGCCGCCATCGCCATGCCAATGGCAATTGCACGTTTGCGTTGCGCGGCTGCCAATCCTGCTGCTGCCATACCAACGACAAGCGCATTATCACCCGACAGAATGATATCGGCAAAAATGATCTGCAAAATATCGCTGACTTCGACAAGACCATATTGTGAAATATCCAAACCAGACATACTCGTCACACGGCCTTCAAAATCAAATCTGATAGTTTTTCACCAATCATGATCGTTGGCGCATTGGTATTGCCGGAGGTGATCGCTGGCATGATCGACGCATCGGCAACACGTAGATTTTGAACGCCATAAACGCGCAGTTTTTCATCAACAACCGCCATTTTATCCTGCCCCATTTTGCAAGTGCCCGTGGGGTGATAGATGGTTGTTGCTGTATTTCGCGCCCAGTCCAGAATGGCCGCATCATCATCTGCCACCCCCGCCCCGGGGGCATATTCTTCGGTTATCAATGATTTCACCGGTTCAGTCTGACAAACCGCACGGGCAATCTTGATACCAGCAACAATCGTGTCGCAATCGGTTTTGGTGGCAAGATAGTTCGGATGAATTGCCGGATAATCATCGGCATTGGCCGAAACCAGCTCGAGATGCCCCGCGCTTTCCGGCCGTAATTGCAAAACCGATGCGGTAAAGGCTGAAAATTTATGACTTCCCTCGGCAACACTATTGGCGCTAAAGGGCTGGAGGTGGAATTGAATATCAGGTGTTTCCAACCCAACATGCGTTTTCAAAAAGGCCGTGCCAAGACTGGCCGCCATTGCCATTGGCCCCGATCTTTTAAAAGCATATTCAAGTGCGATTGACGCCAGCTGAAGCGGGCTTTTGGTTTCAGTATTGATCGTGCTGGCATTACATTTGAAAACAGGGCGCGCTTGCAGATGATCTTGCAAATTCCAGCCAACACCTGGCAAATGATGCGTTAACTTTATGCCATGCTTGCCAAGATCAGTCTGGTCGCCAATACCCGACAACATCAAAATCTGCGGCGATCCAATCGAACCAGCCGACAGAATAATCTCGCGACCAGCTTTGATTCGCTGGCTTTTACCACGAACCCGCGCCCTCACGGCGGTGGCGCGCTTGCCGTCAAATTCAATCTTGTCCGTATGAGCATTCGTAATGATATGCAGATTCTTGCGCGATCGGATGGGCTTTAGATAGGCCGCGGCCGCGCTACAGCGCATGCCGTTTTTCACCGTCATCTGAAAAAATCCAACCCCTTCTTGATCTTCACGATTATAATCATCGGTGCGGCGATAGCCCGCTTGTGCCGCTGCATCAACCCATGCACCAATTATGTCTCGATCAACCTTGTTTTCAGACACATTCAGCGGGCCGCCAACGCCACGTTCAGGCGATGGGGTGCCTTCCCAATTTTCGGCACGGCGGAACAAAGGCAACACATTTTCCCAGCTCCAGCCAGTATTGCCAAGCTGCCGCCAATGATCGAAATCTTGCGGCTGTCCGCGAACATATAAAAGACCATTGATCGAACTGCTGCCGCCAAGCACCTTGCCACGCGGCCAGTTGATCGAACGTCCATTCAGACCCGGATCAGGCTGGGTGCGATAGCACCAGTCGGTTTTCGGATTGCCCATGGTTTTGAAATAACCAACGGGGATATGAATCCATGGATAGCGATCCTCACCCCCTGCCTCGATCAAAGCAACCGAAACAGATGGGTTTGCGGACAAGCGATTAGCAATCACACAACCCGCTGAACCAGCGCCGATGATGACGTAATCAAACTCCAACCTACCCCCCTAAACAAACTAATTTAGTATTAAATTTATTTTTTGAGACTTTTAGTCTCTTTTTTGCTAAAAAATAAAAATAAGCGCACGAAAACATGCCCTATTCAAGTGAAATATGCTTTTGGGCGTTATTTTTCTTTGCCCAATTAGGCCGCAAATGAGAGCAATAATGACCGACTTGACAGCGCCAAATCTGCGAATCTTGAAAATCTTTGAAGTGATTGCCAATGCGGGTCGGCCGCTGACCCCAACCGAAATCAATGAACAGCTTGATTGGCCAAAACAGAGCCTGCACCGATTATGTAAAACCTTGATTGCCGAGGGATATCTGGTGAAACAGGCACGCCGCCTGCATCCAACAAAACGGCTTCTCGGGCTTGCGGCGGGATTGACTCAACATGCCACTGGCCAGACCACGCGCCATCAAATTTTGCTGAATATCGCCCGCGAAACTGGCGAAACGGTCAATTTTGTCAGGCCTGAAATCAAAGGCATGATCTATGCCGACCGCGTAGAAACCAACTGGCCCTTTCGGATTTTGCTTCCCGTGGGAACACATGTGCCGTTTCATTGCACGGCAAGTGGCAAAACCTATCTTGCCAGTCTCCCAACAGCAAAACGGCGCATCCTTCTGGCAAGTTTGGATTTGCACGCCTATACCGGCTGCACCCATACCAGCATTGATTCGCTTGAAGATGAGTTACAACGGGTCAGCAAAAATGGCTATGCGCTCGATATGGAAGAATTTCATGAGGGCATGGTCGCCATTGCCGTACCAGTTTTGGACTCGCGGCGTCGCTATGTTGCAGCGATTGGCATGCATGGGCCAAAACAGCGGTTCAACCTGGATGGTGCGCTGGCTCGGCGCAACCTCTTGGTTGAGTCAGCCAATGTCATCTCGCAAACATTTGGCTATTGACGGCGGCTAGCTGCGGCGTGCCTCACCAGCACTGGCAATTAATGCGGCAAAGCGATACAGGCCATGAACAAATTTTGAAAAGGGCAAAATCAGAAAAAAGCCGTAGACAACGCCAAGATGAATGGCAAGAGTAACGCCCATAAAGCTAGTCTCACGCACCGCCAGCAACAACAAGCCGGTAAAGCTGACAAAAAATAGTGATACGATAAAAGCGTAATCCATGCCAAGCCCTTCATCATGCCTAACCGCTGGATGCAAGCGCCGCTTTTCAACAAACAGCCCAGCAGTTCCAATGCATAAAATGATCCCGCCAACTGTGCCTAAAACCACTGGCAGTTCGAAATAGCCGTATGGCGCCTCACGGCCAAAGCCATAATGATAAATCGTGCCAACCGAAGTTGCGGCAAAACACAGTAAAAACCCATACATCGTCAATTGATGATAGATGCGCCGCGCATTGCTTGACCCGTCATCGCCTGTCGGACAACCCGGCCCAGACAAAATCCCACTTGAAGTATCACCGCCAAGATGGCGAAGTGTTGCCGAAGCCTTGACCGCATCGACAAGACTGGGAAACCCACCCCATTTTGCCCCTGTGTGGCGCCAATAACGCCGCCAACCCATAATAAATGAAACCACAACAAATGCCGAAATTGCCAATGGCACCGCGGCCATCATTGTATGCGGCATGATTCGATAAAAAGCGCCCTCACCCAAATGAATACCCCAAAAAAGCTGTGGCGCAATCATCACCAGCATCAACCCAACCGTTAGTGCCAAACCAGCAGACACGCCAAGCGTGACAAACAGACCATTGCGTCTGAATAAACCTGCCAAAGGCGCCGGCCAAGCATAGGCCGCGTAGCTATCATTACGGGCAGCAGCAAGCGCTTGCGGTACATTCACACCAAATTCATGCGGCGGCGCATATTGGCACGCATGATAGCAAGCCCCACAATTGTGGCATAGATTAGCAAGATAGCCGACATCGCCCTCGCCAAATTGCCGCCGGCGGGTCATTGCCGGAAACACAGCGCAAAACCCCTCGCAATAACGACAAGCATTGCAAATCTGCATCACCCGAATGACTTCGCCAGCCGCTTCTGGGTCAAGAAGCGCCTTGAGATCAAACCCGTCAGCTTCGATATTATCGGTTAAGGACACGCGCTGCCTCCGCTCCTGCAATACGGCCAAAAACACCGCCAATTGTCATGCCAATTCCTCCCAGATAACCTTGGCCAAGAATATTTCCAGCCATGATTTCACCAGCAGCAAAAAGATTAGCCATTGGTTTACCATCTTGCATTAAAACCTGCGCCCTATCATTTACCGCAACCCCCATATAGGTAAAGGTAATGCCAGGTCGCAAAGGATAGCCATAAAAGGGCGGTTTGCTGATTGGCGCTGACCAGTTGGTTTTTTCCGGAGTCAGACCTTTTGTCGCCTTGCCATCAAGACTCATTTGGTCAATCGGGCCATCAGGACAGGCTGCATTAAACGCATCAACAGTGTTCTTTGCCGCCACTGGATCGATGCTAAGCTTGCTTGCCAGCCCCTCAATCGTATCATCAGCAATCGGCGTAAAGACCGAAGGCATGAACCGCTCAACCCCGTCAGAGTCAACAATTGCATACGCAATCTGATCTGGTTGTCCAGCCACCAAACGACCCCAGATCGCATAGCGCTTTGGCCAAAAGTCCTCACCCTCATCATAAAATCTCTTGGCGCTCTTGTTGAGCACTACTCCAAAGGGAACCCCATCAACACGGCTGGCAATACCACCATCATATTTTGGCGCACGTGCGTCAATCGCCACCGCATGGCATTGGTCAAGTGAGCCAACAGGCTGCGCGCCGCGATCCAGCAGCACGCGCAACACTTTGCCTTTATTGTAAGGCGTGCCTCGAACGAGAAAATTCTTTGCCGCATCACCCCAACCTTCTGCAAGCCAATCAAGGTCAGCTTCAAAGCCACCCGCTGCGGTGATAAGCTGCTTGCATCTAACTCGATACGACTGCCCCTCCCAGGTAACGTCCACGGACTCACAAAAACCATTTTCAAGCGAAATATCGGTTACTTCAGCCCCATAAACAAAATTAACTCCAATTGACTCTGCAAATCGACAGAGACTATTAAGCATTGCCCGGCCACCCCCAAGAAAAAACGCATTTGTATGGTTTAAATTTAGTGTACCTGATAAGGCTTTTTGAAATCTCACACCGCGCTCAATCAACCACTCCATTAGCGCTTGTGAGCTTTCTAGTGTTAGTTTTGCAAGGGGTTCATTTGTAACACCCTTGGTGACCCTCATGAGGTCATCCCAGTATTCCTCAAAAGTGTAGCGGTCCGTCATAACATCTGTTGGCTCGTCGTGGACCGAACGAAGGTTCCTAGTATGCCGGGTGTTTCCGCCACGGAATTCGCGTGGCGCAGTTTCAACAACCAACACTGAACAACCACGCTCAGCTGCAGTGATAGCCGCGCACAACCCGGCATTTCCTCCACCAATAACTACTATATCCCATGGTTTTTCAAATTGAGGCTGACTGTTGCTATCTAACATTGGGGCGCCTTGATTTATTGCATACATTTGCATACAATATAGGGAAGAGGAGGCGGCAATGTCAACCAACTGGGCGGCACATGACCTAACAGTCCAAAATAATCATGGTGGCAATCTGGCAGCAACATCGCGGATCAGGCATGTTCTGATTGCAGCCATTACCGCTGGCGATATTGCGCCCGGTGCACGGCTAAAGGAAGTTGACCTTGGCCAGCAGCTTGGCGTTAGTCGCACACCGCTTCGCGAAGCCATGTCAGCATTAAAAGCCGAGGGGATTTTATCGATTGGTAATGATGGTGGGCTTCGTGTTCGCACCCTTGGCTATCAGGATATTCACGCGCTTTATCAATTGCGCGCCAAGCTGGAGTCAATGGCGGCTGAATTGGCGGCTGCGCAAGCGAGCCCTGCCGAACGCGAATTCATTGCCGAAATCCGCGCCAAAGAATCAATTCTCGTCAATGATGGCACCAACCCAGCAACCCTTGCCAAACTGAATGGCCAGTTTCATCAATCCATCGCCCTTGCCAGCCATAATTCCTTTCTGATCGAAACCTTGCAACGCCTTAGCACCTTGATGGTGCTTCTTGGCCCAACCGCCTATAGCCTTGCCGAGCGGGTTCGCGAAATTGGTGCCGAACATGACACGATCAACAATGCCATCCAGACGCACGACCCCATCGCCGCCAAACAGGCCGCCGGCACTCATCTTCAAAATGCGGTCAAAGCGCGGTTACAACTCATCGCATCTGGGCATAATGACAATATGGACTAGTCAATTGCACGCCCAAAACTAACTGGGGCTGCCATCAGCCCAACCCACCCCACCCCACCTATAGGAGTTTCCATGCGGCCCGTGCTGTCGGATATCCAAAATATAATTGTCACCTCAAGCATCGCCTTTTTTACCGGCTATGTTTTTAAGATTTTTGGCCTGCCAGCGCCATTTCTGCTAGGCAGCTTGTTTGGCGTTTGGGTTATTGCCGGGCTCATTCCGCCCCTTCGTTCGCGCGTTGGTATTCCGCGCTGGGTTTTTGTGCCGGTTATTCTTGGGCTTGGCACCCTTATTGGCGCCAATTTCCGACCCGATATTTTAGCCCATATCGGATCGTCAGGCATTACCGTTGCCGCCATGTTCCTGGCCACGATTTTGGCAACGCTTGTTGGTCTTTTCTATTTAATGCGAATCCGCAAATATAGTTTCATCATGGCGCTGCTAAGCTGTATTCCGGGTGGGCAGGCCGAAGTGATCACCATTAGCCGAGATCTGGTGGAAAAAGATTATGTCGTCGCCCTGTTCCATCTGGTTCGTGTTGCTCTGGTATTTTGTTCAACGCCGTTCATTCTGGCCTTGGTTGAGGGTCAGGCTGCTGTCACCGCATCAAATATGGCGCTGCAAGCCATGCCAAGCATCATCAGCCTTGATTTCAAAACACTGTTATCCTTTATCGCAATTGCCATTTGTGGCTTGCCGATCGGGCGGCTATTGCGCATCCCAATGCCGCAACTGATTGGGCCATTAATGATCAGCGCGGCGCTACATATCCTTGGCTTTGTCGAGATACCTCGCATTAGTGAATTTGTTATTCTGGCACAGGTTGCCATCGGCGGATCGGTTGGCGCGCGCCTTGCCCGCGTGCCATTTGTCGAGCTTGCTGTCTATTTGCGTGACGCGCTTGTCAATTCCTTCATCGTTCTTGGCACTTATGGCATCACAGCCTACGGATTATCAGAATTAACTGGCGTTGATTTCATCAAAATGCTTTTAGCTTTTGTCCCGGGTGGGCTTTACGAGGTAACTTTACTGGCATTGATTTTCGGATTTGATGTTGCCTTTGTTGCCTTTCATCACACCATCAGGGTGATGCTGGTCTTCCTTGGCCTTCCTTTTGTCATTGCCTTTGCCAAAAAGCACAATCTCATAACCGACAATGTCAAACCATCGCAGTGACCATTTCAAACCGAAAAACCAAAAGGATCAAAACCATGAAAATAGCAATTTTGGATGATTGGCTCGAATGCGCCTTGGACAGTTGTGAATGGAACCGGCTTGGGGCTGATGTGATCGTTGATGTATTCCATGACACCATTGCCGGCACCGCCCTTGTCGAGAGGTTACAACCCTATGACATCATCTGCATTATGCGCGAACGCACGCCGATTGATGCTGCGCTGATGGATCAGTTACCAAATCTGAAAGGCATTGTGACAAGTGGTATGCGGAACGCCGCGCTTGATATTAACGCTGCCAAATCGCGCGGCTTGATGGTTAGCGGCACCGGTTCGCCGGGTCATGCCACATCCGAACTTGCCTTCACCTTGATCGCAATTCAGGCACGACAAATTTTTGCCAGCGCAACGGCGATGCGTGACGGCGGCTGGCAAACGCATCTTGGCCGTGATCTTCGTGGTGCGCGACTTGGCATTTTGGGGCTTGGCAGGCTTGGCGCGCAATTGGCTGGCTATGCCAAGGCCTTTGGCATGGAAATTCAGGCCTGGTCGCAAAACCTAACTGAAGAAAGATGTGATGCGGTTGGAGTGTCATATGTTGATCGTGAAACGCTTTTCCGCAGTTCCGATTTTATTTCAATTCATCTGAAACTATCGGCCCGTGTTCGCCATCTTGTTGGCGCAGAAGAAATAGCCATGATGAAACCCGACGCCTATCTGGTCAACACATCGCGCGCGCCCATTATTGATATGAACGCCTTAATCAATGCGCTGGTAAACCGACAAATTGCTGGTGCCGCGATTGATGTTTATGACTATGAACCGGTTCCAGCCACCAATCCACTTCGTAATACGCCCAATCTTTTGATGACACCGCATATCGGCTATGTCACCCGCGAAACGATGGATATTTTCTATGGTGAAACCTTAGAGGCTGTCGAGGCGATGATCGCTGGCAGCCCAATTCGCGAGCTGATGCCATAATCTGTATCAAGTCAGACGATCATTGATTTACCAGCCAACCTATTATGGCAATTTACCGTCTAGCGCTCATTGCCAATAAATCCGGTAAAGCAAATTTATATAGGCCCTAACTAAATCAGATGTGGATGGCTATTTCAGACAATGTCTGCACTTTCGCAGGTTTTGTTTTCAGTAAATCAAAATTGTTGCTGATGAAACGCAAAATTGCTGCTGGCATTGTGCCTTAAAACTGTTATCTTTTAGGTCAACTCGCCAGGTTTTTCAGGGAACCCGCCGCGCATGCAACCCAACGCGTCTCAATCCACAGATTTGCACCCGATTTTTTCCTTTGCAAATGGGGAATTGGGTATGGTGTCCAACCATTTCATCCGGTCAATCGAAAAAATCACCGGACAGCCACGCATCCGTAAAATCTATTTTGACTATGTGGATGATGATTTGCCACCGCAGAATTTCTGGTCAGATGCGCTTGGACGGCTCGATATTTCAATTGATCTGACGCGAAGCTATGTTGATGGCATTGCCGCCTCAATTCCGGCCACTGGGCCGGTGCTTGCTATTGCCAACCACCCTTATGGTGTGATTGACGGTCTGGCGCTTTGCGCATTGATGGCCGAAGTTCGCCAAGATTACAAAATCATCACACATCGCGTCCTTCGTCAGGCCCCAGCCGTTATGGATAAAGTTCTGCCTGTTGATTTTGACGCAACCGAAGCTGCACTGGCCAATAATTTAAAGACAAGAGCCGATGCGGCAAAATATTTGAAAAATGGCGGCGCGGTAATCGTTTTTCCGGCTGGCGCCATTTCGCTGGCGCCGAACCTTGTTGGCGATGCCATTGATACCGAATGGAAAACCTTTGCCGCCAAGCTGGCGCAGGTTCCCGACACAACGACCATTCCATTTTACTTTGATGGGCGTAATTCGCTGTTATATCAAATGGCGCGCCGGATCAGCGTAACACTTGGCTATTCATTGATGTTTCGCGAAATCTGCAAAAAGATGGGCCATACAATTTCGCTGCAGATGCGCCAGCCTATCCATGCCAGCACCCTTACCCAATTTAGCACCCGGACCGAAGTGACCAAATATTTGCGTAAATGCACCTATGGATCTTAATCCAAGGCTGTGATTTACAAATATTTATAGCTGGTCTGACTAGCGGTAAACATAGATCGGGCTTGTCCAGCATAAGGTGCCATCTTCCAGCGTAACCCGAACAAAGATCGGGTTATCGCCTTGCGGCTGTAATGAAATGCTGCGTTCAAACTGCATTGATTGATGCGGATTGACTGTCGGCAGGCGGAACAGCTTTAGATAGCGCGGTAAAACCCCGCTATTATCAAAAACCTCATCCTCAAATCCGATATCTTCCAAAGGCACACCAGCCTTGATCAATGGCGTTTCAATTTTCAATGTACCGCTATAGGGATCGGCAAGAACCATGTCGAAACCGCCAATATTGCCGGTGGTCAAAGCGCGCCAGTTCAATTCGACCGGTGACGGCTGGTTCAGCGTTTTATCCTTATTGAAAAAATTGATTGGGCTTGCCGATATGATTTCATTTTCAGACAGAAAGGCCGAGCCATCCCAAATCACCTGCCTGAAACGACCCCGATATTCAGCGCCTTCCCAAACAACGCGGATCCGGCTGCCAAGATCTTCTTTTGCATAAGGGCGGATTATTTCAACCATATTTAATCCATTAAAAATATCAACCCGTTCAATGGCAACACTGGCGTGGATATCAACCTTGATCGACAGATCACCTGATGGCAGATGAACGATATCGCCCATGATCGCCTGATTGGCCGCCATGCCCTTGTCGCGACCATGCCGCGGATCATCATGAAACTTTGTGCCACCTTGCGGAAAATCAGCATCAAGCGTGATCAGCGGACGGCCATTTTCACCGCCAGTGGTGGCGTAATGATGACGCTTGCGGATTGCCTCCAAAATCGTTTCACGGCTTAGGCTATCAATCAAAAAACACGTCAGCCCGCCGACCGCGCCAAACAGCGCCGCGCCCGGATAGCTGGCACCCGGGCGTCCTTTATGCCCATCCGAATTGGCAACAATCCCAACGCGATAGCCAAGCCGGAAAGCATCTTGCACCAGCCATTCAAAACTGCCCCAGCTTGAATGAATTTCCATGGCTTTTTCAAACCGGCCATCATGTGCCAGCTCGATATCGGCATAACGTCCACCGCAATGCGCAAAGACAACCACATCATCTTCACCATGTTCGGCAAAGGCAGCAAATAATTCTTCGGCCGAATTGCAATCAGTGCCGATATCCGAATGGTCGCTTACCAGCGCATGCGATGACCGCCGGATGGTTCGCCCTTCATTCGGAAAATAGATGTTCCGATCGCCGCCAAGTCCAGTATTGCCTGACCATTCATAGCCCGGAATGGCAACAAATTTTCCATCTTCGTTAAATTGCTGGCAAAGCTGGTCAAGCTGTGACCAGAAATCACCCGTGATTTGAAAATCATTGCCTTGATGACCCGTCGCATCAACAAATGCGTAATCGCGGGCAAAGGCAAAATAGGCCTCGGCACTGCCAGTGCCAATGGTTTCTTCTGACTGGCCATGAAGATCACCCCAGAAATGGCGTGATATCGGTGCAGGCTCAATTCTGATCGGGTTTGTCCGGCACATCACCGCACCAGCATCATCCAGAAAATCAATATGCAAATCCGCTGCATCGGTAACTGACAACCCCTGAATCACCCCGAAAAATTCACCCGGTTTCAGGCTGATCATATCGGGCAGATTCTGTATCGGATGGCTAGCACGCGGATAAAGCTGGATGTCGCATTGATCGGATGGATTGCCCCATTTATCCTCGCCTTTGAACTTGACCGAAAAGCTCTCGTCAATCGCGCGGATTGTCGGTGCTACCGCCAAATAGCGGTCGGGCTTGCCAGGAATAATTTTGATAATCGGCTGCACAGGCATAGGCTGGTAGCAATAGGTTGCAATTGGGTCGATCAGCGTATGAAATTCATAACTATCTTCACAAAATGTTTGCAACCGCATACCAGGTGAACCGCCTGATCGGTCGCCAAATGTGATGGTAATCTTGTCACCTTCCCGAAGAAAGCCGCGAACAACCTTGATATAAAGCGTTCTGTCCCATGGCCGAACATTGCCTTTTGGATCATAATGATAGGTCAAAACCGCGTTATTTGATGCCTCGATCGTGGTGTAGTTTGGCCCTTTTGGATCTTCGAATTGCGGGCGAGTTTGATCACTGGCAAACCTAAAACAGACCCGCATGGATCCGGAATCATCAATCCCAAATTTGCCAGCTACATAAGTCAGAACAAATGTTTGATAGCTGCCAGCCTCAAATGAACCATTCGGAACAACCGAGACAGTGCCAAGCTCGTCATTGGGTATCGGAAATGCCATTGGTGAACTTGTCGTGCCGCCGGTACCTCCACCAGCCAAAACATCATCACGGCTTCCCATTGGCATTTCACTCATGATTAATTTTCCTCAAATATATTTAGTAATATAGTTATCGCTACCAGTTATATTATTTTAAGTAAAAGCAATAATAATTACATTTTATGTAAATTATTTTTACATTAATTTTAATACACTGTGATTCTATCAGAGCTAAAAACCACACCTAAAAAACTAACCAAAAAAACTATGGGTAACGAGTTCACGGCCACCAATCACGAGCCCAGACATGAAAATCAACCAAATCAATAATTGCTGAAATTGTCGATCATTCAACCGGCGAAAAACAAAAATACCCGTTTGTGTCCCAAGCACCGAAAAGGGAAAGGCCACCGCAACAATAAGCCATATGCGCGTATCAATAACCCCGCGCCAAATCAACAAGGCTAAAACAGCACCAAGAACAATCATATTAAATGGCTGAACCAGAGCGCGGCGGCGCGCCTTGCTCCAATCATAAAGCGAACAACCCATCGTCAAGATTGCCCCTGACATTCCCGCCATCATGCCAAACAGCCCACCAACAAACCCGACCAAAACATCAGCAGCAAGATACCGTTTGGTCAGTTTTGGCAGCGTCTTTCGAAAGGTGAAAAAGCCGCCAAACAGGATCAGTAAACCAGCCACCAACAGCTTTAGAATTGTGACATTGACCGTATCTAAAAACAGATAACCAAGCATAATGCCGATCAAAGCTGGTGCCAAAAACCGCAATTGCTCGCCAAAATCAATTGCGTTGCGAACCGCATAAAGCCCCTGAACGCCGCCAACAAGCGACATGATCACAACCGTAATCACCGCATCAAGTGGCGGCATTGCCGCCAACCACCAGCCAAGCGCAAATAGCCCCGTGCCAAATCCGGCAAGGCCATTGGCAAAACCACCAGCAAACGCACCGGCGATGATCAGCACGATCACGTCAGCGCCCATTACAATTTAATCCGGAAATAACGATCTGTGGTCATCGACAACTTTCACGATTTGCGCATGATCTGCGCCAATAAATTCTCCATGAAGCAGAGCAATCCCAGCCGTTTTTCACGATCCAAAGATGGCAACAACTCGTCTTCTGCCCCCTGTTATTGCGGGTGTTTAACGCTATGCATATTTTTTATAAGCCGGCAATCCTTTTCATGCTAGGTTTTGCTTTGTAAATCTTGCACATCAATTGCCAAACGCAGCTCGAAAATCTGTCTTTACTCACTTAAAAACTGCGCCACATATCCGCCGATTTGATCTCTGTCTGTTTTGCAACCATACCAAGAAAGTCATATCATGATCCTCATCATCAGGTCAGGTCTTTACTGGCTGCAAAGGCAAACATGTCCCATTTTCAGCGATTGCAAAACGGCGGCCACAAAGATGAGCGGCAATGATCATCGATAGTCTTTTATCCGCTGATGGTCTGGCGGTTTTGATGGCGGTGCTTCTTGGCTGTTTTGTCAAAGGGGCATTGGGGTTTGGCTTGCCGTTAATTGCGACGCCAATCATGCTGTTTGTGCTGCCGCTTCCCGAAATTGTGGCCATTCTTGCCTTGCCGATTACCATTGCGAATATCCAACAAATCTGGCTGAACCGGAAACAATGGCAAATTTTAAAACAATTCTGGCCGCTGGTCACCACTTCAACCCTTATCATGCTTTTTGGTGCGCCATTGATGGTGGCGATTGATAGCCGTCTTCTTGGCATTTTGATTGGGCTGATGATCGCACTTCATGCCATTTTATCCAGCTTTCCGCTTCGCCAATTCCAAAACCGGTCGCTTGCGCCCAAAACCATGAACCGCCTGATCATTCCAGCGGGCATTGCATCAGGCATTCTTGGCAGTCTTACAACGATATATTCTTTTCCAAGTCTTCAATTATTCATAATGATGCGGATTAAAAAAGATGATCTTGCCATGCTTCTCGGGGTGTTTTTATCGCTTGGCTATGTTGCTTTATGGCTTGGCATTTCACATGCTGGATTTCCGGTTGGTGACAATCTTTTATTATCGGCAATAATGTTGATCCCCGCAATAGCCGGACAACAGGCCGGTCATTTGGCGCGCCGCCGCATCAGTGAAATAACCTTTCGTCATATTGTGCATTTTGCGCTGGCCTGCGCTGGGTTCACACTTATGATACGAGGCGTAACAAGTCTTATTTAAAGGGGTTGAAACATGTCCTCGGATCAAAATTATCCCGATTATATCATCATTGGCGGTGGGTCGGCAGGCTGTGTGCTAGCAGCGCGCCTTAGCGCTGATCCTGATTGTCATGTTGCTCTTCTTGAGGCGGGCGGCGAAGATCTTAACCCGCTGATCCATATTCCGGCTGGCTATATTAAAACAATGGTCAATCCGGCAATGAATTGGATGTTTGAAACCGAGCCCGAAGACAGCAGCGGCAATCGGCGCATCGCCATTCCGCGCGGCAAGGTTCTTGGCGGATCATCGGCGATTAATGCGATGCTATATGTTCGTGGGCAAGCGGCTGATTATGATGGCTGGGCGCAGCGCGGCAATCTTGGCTGGTCTTATGATGATGTTTTGCCCTATTTCCGCAAAGCCGAAAATTGCGAGCAGCTTGGCAAAGGTGATGAAGGTTTTGACAGTGCCCTTCGCGGCGTTGGCGGGCCGCTGAATGTGGCGCCAGTTCGCACGCAGTATGAAGCGTTGGATATGGTGATTGATGCTGCTGAAACGCTGGGCTATCCGCGCAATCATGATTATAATGGTGCCAGTCAGGACGGCTTTGGCTATTATCAGGTGACGCAGAAAAACGGGCTTCGCTTTTCCGCCAAAAAAGCCTATCTACAGCCAGCCCGAAAACAGCCAAACCTGCGCATCATTACCCACGCGCATGTTACCAAAATCAGCCTTGCCGGCAAACGCGCCGACGGGGTTCATTACAACCAGCATGGCAAATCGCATCACCTAAAAGCCGGACGCGAAGTGATTTTATCGGCAGGTGCCATTCAATCGCCGCAAATCCTCGAACTATCGGGCATTGGTGCGCCTGACCATCTTCGCCATCATGGAATCGAGGTTCGGCATGGATTATCTGGCGTTGGCAGTCATCTGACCGACCATTATATTTCACGCCTATCATGGCGCTTGCGGCGCAATATTTCCCTGAATAATCGCGCCCATGGTCTTGGGCTTGCCGCCGAGATTCTGCGTTACGGATTCACCCGGCGTGGCCTTCTTAGCCTTCCTGCCGGCGTGCTTAGCGGCTTTGTTCGCTCACGCGACGGTTTGGCGGGGCCGGATATTCAATATCACATTGCCCATGCCAGCTTTGCCAATCCGGCCAAGCGCGTTTTTGATAAATTCCCGGGCATGACCTTTGGCCCTTGCCAGCTTCGTCCCGAAAGCCGTGGTTCAGTTCATATCAAATCACCCGACCCAATGATGGCACCTGAAATCCAGCAAAATTATCTTAGCTGCGAGGAAGATTGCCGCGTTCATATTGCAGGCATGAAAATCGCCCGCGCAATCATGCAAAGCGATCACATGGCACCGCTTGTCGAATCTGAAATGCGACCAGGAAAAGATCTTGACAGTGATGATGCACTTCTTGCCTATGCACGCGAAACCGGCGTGACGTTATATCATCCGGTATCGACCTGCCGTATGGGGCCAGATGCAAAATCAGGTGATGTTGTTGATAAACGGCTTTGCGTTTATGGCATTGACGGGCTGCGGGTGATTGATGCGTCAATTATGCCAACATTAGTGTCAGGCAATACCAACGCCCCAACAATCATGATTGCCGAAAAGGCCGCCGATATGATCATCGCTGATAAGCGCTAATTGGCTGTAATTTTTACGGCGCAAGACAGGCTTTAAACGCCGCAACATAGCTTTTCAAAAGATCGGCATAAAGCGAAGCGCCTGCTGGCAATTGACTGCCAAGCGGATCAAGTCGGCCAATGTGGATATCATTTCCTTCAGCAATCAAACCCACCGCTTTTTGCCCCAAAAACGGCTCGCCAAAAATACAATCCATCGGATGTGATTCGAGATCATGGCGTAATTTTTTGATTTTTGCTGCGGTTGGCATCACATCAGGTTCGGTAGTAATTGCACCATGCGCACGCATGCCGAACCGCCGTTCAAAATAAATATGGGCATCATGCAACACCAGAAATTCAGACTCCGCAAATGGCGCTAATTCGCGGGCAATATCGATTTGCAACTGCGCAAGATTCTGGCGCATCACATCAGCATTGGCTTGATAGGTTTTGGCATTGACCGGATCGGCCTTGCCAAGATGATCGGCAATCACCCCAAGCATGATTTGTGCATTAAACGGATCGAGCCAGAAATGCGGATTAATGCTATGTTCACCATGCCCGCCATGCCCAACTTTGGTAACATGGTCATCATGGTCAGCATGTCCGTCTTTGGTACCGTGATCATCATGGTCATCTTTGGCAGCATGGTCATCATGCCCGTCATCATCAAAATCAAAAAGAACAAGACCGACACTATCATCCAGCGCCACCGCTTGCGCATCGGCAGCAAGCGTGCCAAGCGCCTTTGTGAGGGGTTGCTCCATTCCAGGGCCAATCCAAAACACGATATCGGCATTTTGCAAGACACGCGCTTGCGATGGTTTCAGGGTGAAATGATGCGCTGATGACGGCGCAACAAGCAGCAAACGCGGTGTGCCAAGATCGCCCATTACCCCTGCAACAAGCGCATGAACAGGCTTGATCGACGCTACAATTGATAATGGCTTTTGATCGGCCATCACCATTTTAACCGGCACCATCAAGACGGCACAAAATATTCCGATTGCCGTTATGCCCTTGATCGCCTTTCGCGCTATCGCCATTTCGCCGTTCCTTCTATTACTTATAGCTAGCAAGCCGTCATCCTTCAAAGACCAATCATCGGCCAAGTTGTCAGCCAAGTCAGGAGTAACGTTCTGATCAATCCTAAAACCTGTTTATCAAATCAGCTTTTAGATTACCTTTAATAATGTGATATGTTATATTATTACATTAGTGGAATTGCCATTGTCAACGCTGTTATTTGTGATGGTGGCGGTGATGTTGATGGCGACAATGATGATGATGGTGGCGATCATCAAAATGACGGATATGATAATTACGCTCTTTACCAGCCGGCCATGATGCGCCTGCTTGGCGCGTCACCAGCCTCTGTTAAGCACAATCACTAATGACAAATTCCGCACAAGGATAATGGTTTTGGTCGAATCTGCTTGATTTCGTCTTTCGGCCAGCCCCAGAATGTTTCAGATGCTGTCATCACGGCAGGTCTGAATCACTATAGAAGCCGAAAACATCCCGTTCATCGGGACGATTTATTCCCTTTTTTCTTGAGGTTATGATGAGTCAAAAAGAGACAAATTTTTTCAATATTGATGCGATGGAACAGGGCATTGCCCGCACCCTTGTTGACGGCATCACAACGCGAATTTTCCCCGGTGATCAAGCAATGTTATCAGTTGTGCGCATTGCCCCAAATGCCGTTGGCGCGATCCATAGCCACCCGCAAGAACAATGGGGCGTCATGATTGAGGGAAGCGCAATTCGTATCCAAGATGGTGAAGAAATTCACGTTCAAAAGGGTGATTTCTGGTGCAGCCCTGGCGGCATTGAACATGGCGTTACCGGTGGCCCCGATGGCGCGGTTATCCTTGATGTTTTCAGCCCGCCCCGCCCTGAATATACCCGCCCTGGAGATGGCTTTGCCACGGAGTAGATAAATGCCTGTTCAAATCTTTACCAATGATTTTACGCCTCTTCCTGCCGATAAACTGGCCCAATGGGCGACTATACCACCTGCCATTGCTGGTGATGTTATGAACCGTCAAAATGTAATGGCGGGGCGTATTTCGCCGCTGTCACCGGGCATGACAATGGCTGGACAGGCACGCACCGTCGCCGTGCTTGCGGGTGATAATGCGGCGCTGCATGAGGTTATTGGCCGGTTGCGCCCAAATGAGGTGCTGGTGATTGACGCTGCCAATTATGATGACCGCGCTGTCTGGGGGGGTATTTTGAACACTCGCGCCAAATTGCGAAATATCAATGGTGTTGTTCTTGATGGCGCAGCGCGTGACGCTGCTGAAATGCGCGAAATGGGATTGCCAGTTTATCTTAGCGCCCTTTCGCCAGCTGGCCCGCATAAAGGCTGGGGCGGCTCGATTGATGACCGGATTAGCTGTGGCGGTGTTGTGGTTATGCCCGGTGACATTATTATTGGTGATGATGACGGCGTCACGGTTGTTCCACTGGCACGCGCCGACGCCGTGCTTGCGGCGTCGCTAGCGCGCATAGCCTATGAAGAAGACATTTTGAACAAGCTTGCGTCGGGGGCCGATGTCAGCGGCTTATTCCCGTCCCCCGAGCTTGAGATCATGTCCTAAACATCTTAATCTTGGCTATAGAATTGTGAGCATGTTCTCCGTTGGCAGCGTGCCTTGATCATAGCCAAGGTCGCCCCAATCATTGATCATGCCAAAACTATCGCCCATGATTTCGATGAGGGTTGCCAATGTCCCGCGATGATGTTCGTTTGATTTTTGACTGTAAATGTCAAATGCCGCACGTTGGTCATCTGGCTGGTGAAAATGCAACTCGATCTGGTAAAACACCAAATTTATTGATCGGTGAACCGGGCCTGCCACCACGACAGATGTGATGATATCGTGATCAGGCGATTTGGCTTTGTTAAGTGGGCCGCGCTATCCGCGAAGAACGGCACCACAATTCTTGCCGGCAGCGGCGATGACCGCATCACTAATGGCCTCAATTTCAGCTTCGCTCAATGTCGCTTTTTGCGGTGTCAGGGTAATGGTAACGGCAAGCGACTTTTGACCATCGCCAATATTTTTGCCCTGATAAACGTCAAATAGCTGAATATCACTTACTAAAGGCCCGCCTGCCGATTTTACCACGCGAAGAAGCTGGCTTGCCGGTACACCGTCATCAAGAATAAATGCAAAATCACGACTGACCGGCTGGAATGGTGACATTTTTAGATAGGAACGCGCAGGCCCGCGTGATTTCGCCAATGGCACATCTTCTAAAAACAGCTCAAAACCGACAAGCGTATTTCGTAGCCCGAAATGCGACGCCACCTGCGGATGCAATTCACCAAATTGCGCCAGCAAAGAACGGCCTTGTAGCAATCGGCCACAACGACCCGGATGAAAATAATCAGGCCCGCCAGATTCAATTTGCAAGCTGCCACGCCGCACGCCAAGAACCGCAAGTGCCGCTTCGGCATCAGCCTTGGCATCAAACACATCAACCGAACGCCGGCTGCCATGCCATTCGCGTGGCGCCATTGCCCCATGCCGGATTGCCGCCACAGCGGTTCGTTGCTGATCAGGCTCATCACCAAGAAAGACCGGCCCAACCTCGAACATCGCAATATCAGCTTCGCCACGGTCTTGATTGCGGGCAGCAGCCAACAAAAGATTTGGCAAGGCCGATGGACGCATGATTGACAGATCAGCACTAATCGGATTGACCAAGCACAGACTG
>CAWUWE010000028.1:0-6950 GCA_963926175.1 uncultured Alphaproteobacteria bacterium
TTTGGTTTTGCCAATGCTGTCGAGGTTGGCTTTGCCGGCACCAGCACTGGCACTTATACTGGCAGACAAAATTCAAAACTTCGCCTTGTTGGCACAATGTTCCCGCTGAAAACCGGCCTGATGGTGGTTGCTGATACTGGCATTGAAACCGTTACCGACCTGAAAGCAATGGCATCCGGGCTACGCATCGCATCTGAATATAAGGGATCGACGATCATTCCCTATTACATTGAAGGTGGACTGGCAAATGGCGGCATGGTCTATGATGATTTTGTAAAGGTGCCGGTATCCAATTTCGTGAAGGGTATTTTTGCCCTTGGTGATGGTCTGGTGGATGTTTCACTTGTCAGCCTGAATTCAGGCGCGGGCAAAAAATCCAATGCCCAGCTGCGTGATCGTGGCGGCCTTAAATATGTCTCGCTCGATAATTCGCCCGAGGGTCAGGCAAAGTTTAAACAATTCATGCCAGCGGCAAAAATCATTTCAATGAAAGCCAACCCGAATATTCCGGGCCTGCAAAAAGACGTTAATATAATGGAAATTCCATGGATGATGATCACGAATGAAGATGTCTCTGATGAATTGGTCTATAAAATAACCAAGGCTATTGTTGAACATAATGACAAGCTTGGCGCCAGTTTTGGTGCTTTCAAAAATGCCAAATCTGTCGCGATGGCTCCAGCAAACGCGATGTCATATCACCCAGGTGCCCTCCGGTATTACAAGGAAGCCGGTATCAAGGTTGGCGATTAACACTGGCTGATAAAAGAAAGCTCTTGTGGCCTTAACCAATATGGTAAAAGGACCGGCAGTTGTCGGTCTTTTTATTTGACGCCCAATATCCAGCAGAAATCTGTCAGACATTGTTTGGCACATCACAAAATTTTTCTCGCAGATTTAAAACTTATCCTAGAATTTCGATCTTCTATTGATTGCTCTGTATCACCGCATATTCTATAGCGTGAGAGAGGCAAAACCGTGAATAAATGACGAAAGCCTGATTTACACATTTGCCCATCCAACGGGTTATGTCCTCCCTTCATGAACTTGGGCGTTTCAAGATATTGCCGCCAGATTGGTATTGCTATGAGTGAATATTTACACCCCGTTACCGGTATGAAAAGCTGCATGGCGCCCGATCCGGATACGCGAACACCGGCGTTTATTGCGCCAAAGGGGGCTTGCGACAGCCATTGTCATATCTTTGGCCCGCATGAGGTTTTTCCCTATCACCCGAAATCGACCTATCATCCGCCCGATGGCCCAAAGGAAAGTCTGGCCGCTCTTCATGCCAAGCTGGGCATTGATCGTGCAGTGATTGTGCAGGCAAGCTGTCATGGCCCTGATAACCGTGCGATGCTTGATGCGATTGCGGGTCGGCCCAATGATTATCGTGGCGTCTGTATTGCCAATGACAGTTTTTCCGACGAGGATTTTGCCGATCTTGATGCTGGCGGGGTGCGCGGCATCCGGTTTAATTTTGTGACCCATCTTGGTGGCACGCCTGATTTGGCAATGATGCAGCGGGTGTTAGAACGGATAAAGCCGCTTGGTTGGCATCTGGTGATCCATGTAAACGCCGAGGATATCCTAAATTTTAAGGATTTCTTCCTGCAGTTTGATATGGACATGATCGTTGATCATATGGGCCGAGTGCCAACAGCCAACGGCGTGCATCAACCGGCTTTCAAGATTTTAAAATCGTTTCTTGAGCGCGAGAATTGGTGGGTAAAAATTTGTGGTTCTGAACGTATTTCATCAGCGGGGCCGCCATTTTATGATGCAGTTCCCTATGCTCAGGAACTTGTCGAAATTGCCCCCGACCGTGTTTTATGGGGAACCGACTGGCCGCATCCAAACATCAAGCGCCATATGCCAAATGATGGTGATTTGTTGGATCTGGTGCCGTTATTGGCGCGTGATGCTGCGTTACAGAAAAAAATTCTGGTGGATAATCCAGCTCGGCTTTACGGCTTTACGCCATAACAAAGTCTCAATTGGAGCCATGGTGGAGTTAAGCATTCAATTAGTTTTTTGATGTTTAGCTAAGTGCTTGAAAAGATTGGTGCACTCGACAAGAAGTTCGATGCCTACCCTTCACCCGCTCCAATTTCTCATGTTCCAAGGGCCATAGGCCTGCACATTAGTGGCGGCTTCTAAGCGATTAACGCCCTGGAATTGGCGTTTGGTGTCCAATCGGGCATATGACCGACGGCTGATTGCGCCAAGGAGACATGATTGGCGATATGATCTGAATCAATGATATTGGCGTCTAGACCGCAATCTAATCACCGTCTGGCGTCAACGGCTTTGCGCCTTTGCCAAGATGCATGATTGAAAATCTATGCGCCGCAATATCGCCATTGCAACAGACCGGCAACACCATCAGTTAAAGGATTTTGACACGCCAATTGATATTGAGATTTTTGGCGGCGTCACACATTGCTTTTCGTCTTGAAGCCCCCTGATATGACGCCGGCGTGCTGGTGCATTTTCGCCAAGCTCGGCGGCAAAATCAAATTCGGCTTTTAACGCGGCGCAATCGAGAGTCTCATCGCCATCGCGGGTGAGAATTGATCTGTCTGGTGGCGCGCAGGCAAGCAGCAAAAACAATGATGAATACAGCATTCCCGTCACTAAACGCATGGCAAAATCTTCACAAACTCACAATTGATATGCGCAAAAACCAGCCCCGGATCGTCAAATTTGACCAGCAAATAACGACATAAAACCAACAGACTTTGCCTATGGCTTAAATGGAACGACCGGCGCACCGCCTGCGGTCCAGCCGACAATGCCATCACTCAAATGGGTGACATCACTGTAACCAAGCTGGCTGACAAGCGCATTGCCAATAACGCCGGTTCGATTTCCGGTACGGCAATAAAGCATGACGGGCGTATCTGGCGTTGGCACAATGGCGCTAAATTTCGCTTGAAATTCAGGATGCAGTTGCCCCGATTGGGTAAAGGCGGTAATGGTATGGGCGCCTTCGATGATTCCGGTTTCTGCCCATTCTTCAGCGCGGCGGATATCAATCACCACAACGCCGTCTTTCTGCGCCGCTTTTAAATCGGCAGCTGTGGCATCAACCAGTTTCGGCGGTATGGCAACAGAAACCAGCTCGACATCGAAAATCAAGGTTGCATTTGGCGGGATCACCCCGCCAGCACCCGCCGCGCCATAACCAAGCTCTGGCGAGATTGTCAGAACCCTCTTTTCGCCAATCTTCATGCCGGCAATGCCCTGTTCCCAGCCCGGAATGACCTGTCCACTGCCAAGGGTAAAGCTGAACGGCGTGCTGCGTTTTTGCGAATCATCAAAAATGGTGCCATCGGTCAGGCGTCCTTGATAATGCACTGATACCTGCATCCCGTTCTTGGCTGTTTCACCATCGCCTTCGGCAATGACCTCAAATGATAAATCGGCCCCGTTCACACTAACCCCCAAAAATAAACATACCGGCAAAAAGGCAAGGACTCGCACAAGGCTTTTGATCAAGTGAAAAGTTTTCATCAATTTTCTAACCCCTTTATAATGGGTCATGACCCCTAATAGCCAATCGCGCATCCATCTTTTCGCGGATCAGACCCAGCGTGAAGCAGGTTGGTTTCCCAATCAATAAAAATTGCCTGCGACCCACCAATCGGCTTTACCGCTGGCTGGATATTATGGCCAAGCGCGCGAAGCCCATCACGCAATTCGTCACTGATCGGCTCTTCCACCTCGACAACATCGCTAAACGGATCGGGCATAAAGCGTGGCATATCCTGCGCTTCCTGAATATCCATCCCATAATCAAAAAGACGGGTCAAAAACTGCATATGGCCAAAGGCCTGATATTCACCGCCCATCACGCCAAATGGCATGACCGTTTTACCATCTTTGGTGGCCATACCCGGAATGATCGTATGAAGCGGGCGTTTGCCAGGTTCGATACAATTTGGATGGCCGGGTTTTACGACAAATCCCTGTCCGCGATTTTGCAGAATAATACCTGATTTTGGCGCAACATATCCGGCACCAAAATTATGAAACACTGTATTGATCAGGCTGCAGGCATTGCGATCTTTATCGACCACTGAAATATAAACCGTGCTTTTATGGCGCGGCAAGCTGGTTTCCGGCAAATCTTCAAGCGCCTTTTGCGGATTGATCTGCGCCCGAATGGCCGCAGCATGGTCAGCACTCAAAAGATCATCAACCGGAACATCACAAAAAGCCGGATCAGCAAGATAGAGCGACCGATCGCGATAGGCGAGACGCCCAGCTTCGATTTCGTGATGCATGCGTTCAAGTGAAATCGGGTGATCACCAAATGTATCAACTCCCGACATGATGTTCAGCAATAACAGCGCAATCACGCCCTGTCCATTTGGCGGGCATTCCCAGATGTCATAGCCTCTAAAATTGGTTTTGATCGGTGTTACATATTCAGCAATCGCCGCATCGAAATCAGCCGCCGAATGCAGCCCGCCCAGAGATTGCAATTTGCCAAGAATATCATCGGCAACCCAGCCTTTGTAAAATCCGTCACGGCCATGTTTTGCAATTTCTTCCATTGCCTTGGCCAGATTCGGATTGGCAAAACGGTCGCCCATTTTGTAATTTCCGCCATTACGAAGATACAGCGCACTGGTATCAGCATCACCTTTGATCAAATTGGCGCTGGCTTTAAAATCGGCGGCAACGCGCGGGCCAATGGCAAAGCCATCACGCGCATATTTAATTGCTGGCTGCAATAGATCGCCAAGTGCGCGCGACCCGTAATCACGGTTCAATTGCACCCAAGCGTCAACCGCGGTTGGCACGGTAACCGCATGCGGCGATTGCTGCGGAATTTCGTGAATACCCTGTTCGATCAGCCATTCGGCGCTAAGCCCCATTGGCGCGCGGCCAGATCCGTTCAGCGCAATCACCTTGTCACTTCCGCCTTCGGAATAAAGACAAAAACAATCACCACCAATGCCTGTTGATTCAGGCTCGACAACCGCCTGAACAGCACAAGCCGCAAGCGCCGCATCCATCGCATTGCCGCCATTTTGAAGAATATTCACCGCGGCTTGTGATGACAGGGGATGAGATGTGCTTGCCATGCCTTCAGGGGCAAGAACCGGTGACCGACCGGGTCGTTGTAAACTACGCATAAAAAGACCTTTTCACTGGATCAGAAATAAATTTTACAGACATATAAACAATGCTTGAAGACATAGCGCACCTCATCCAACTATGACAACTTATTCTTCACTAAGGCGTGATATCAGCAGCGCAAATTTAAACTAAAGCGGTGGTTTGCCAAGAACCATATCAGCGCCTTTTTCGGCAATCATCAAAACACCAGCATTCAAATTCGCCGACAGCATGGTTGGCATGATTGACGCATCAATAACGCGCAGATTCTGCATGCCATGAACCCGCAATTGATCATCAACAACACCCGTTGGATCGGTTGCTGGTGCCATTCGGCAAGTTCCCATAAGATGATAAACAGTGGTGCTTCGCTGGCGCGCTACATCCAGCAATTCATCGTCATTTTGAATATGAACTCCGGGATAGCCTTCATAATCAAAATAGGGTGCCAATGGTTCGGTATTCATCAAACGGCGGCTAAGTTTGATCCCCGCAAGAAGCACGCGCCGGTCTTCTTCATGCGCCAGATAATTTGGTTGGATCAGAGGCTTGGCAAAAGGATCACTGCTTTTTGCCCGAACATAGCCAAGGCTTTCCGGGCGTTGCTGCCATGTTGCAAGGGTGAATCCCG
This sequence comes from uncultured Alphaproteobacteria bacterium, assembly GCA_963926175.1. GTDB lineage: Bacteria > Pseudomonadota > Alphaproteobacteria > Puniceispirillales > Puniceispirillaceae > UBA3439. The sequence continues at coordinate 5,762 of CAWUWE010000028.1, forward strand.
GTTCATCATCAAGCCATGCTTGCAAACCTTCTTTATAGCTTGCGGGCGTAAAGCTGACCTGAAGATCAGCATTGCGAACCGTTTCATCTGAATGCCAAAAACAATAAACCAAGGTTGGCCCCAATTCGAGAATTGAGCGCCGCCCTAAAAAATATTTTGCGATTTCGCCAACCAGCTTTGGCCCACGCGCAAGCTCGTTAATCGTTTTGACATTCTTGGCGCGCGCGGTCAGCCTTGTCCCATAATGATCGCGCAGATTTTCACCAACACCAGCCAGTTCATGCTTTGCCTCAATACCAAGATCATGCAGCAGCTTGGCAGGGCCAATTCCCGATAATTGTAACAGCTGCGGTGAATTGATGGTGCCGCCAGCAACAATCACTTCACGCATTGCCATCACGTCTTCAGCACGGCCTTGCGCACCGCCACGATGATAGGTAACGCCGGTCGCCCGCTTGCCATCAAGCAGAATTTTTGTTGCATGCGCATTAGTAATCACATGCAGATTTGGCCGTTTGCGGGCAGGCTTTAAAAAAGCCCGCGCCGCGCTCATCCGCAATTTACCGGTCGAAGTGCGCTGGACATAGGATGTGCCTTCTTGATAGGCACCATTATAATCTGGGTTGCGCGGAATGCCGATGCTTTCAGCACCGTCAATAAAGGCCTCGCAAAGCGGGTCGCGCCAGGCAAGATTGGTGATGGTCATCTCGCCATTTTGCCCGCGATAGCTGGCATCGGCGCTGTTTTCATGATTTTCATAACGGCGGAAATAAGGAAGCACATCATCATATGACCAGCCGCGATTGCCCTTTTGCGCCCAGACATCGAAATCCATTTTCTGGCCACGATTAAAGATCAAGCCATTGATCGAACTTGACCCGCCAAGAACCTTGCCGCGGGGCATGGGAATTGTCCGGCCATTCGTGCCTTCGCTTACCTCGCTTTGATACATCCAATTGACCGAAGGGTTGACCAGCGTTTTAATGAAACCCGCCGGAATATGAATCATCAGATTCCAGTCAGGCGGTCCGGCTTCCAAAAGACAGACCGAATAGGTGCCGCACGCGGTCAGCCGGTTTGCCAAAACGCATCCGGCGGTACCGGCACCAACAATCACATAATCAAACTGGTCTGCCATTCATTCTGCCTTTGTCTTATTGATTTTCGTGCGTGATTATCAATATGCGCT
>CAWUWE010000029.1:0-11740 GCA_963926175.1 uncultured Alphaproteobacteria bacterium
CGCAGCCGCACCGCCTGTTCAATCAGTTTGATAGCCTCATTAAGATTGCGCCCATCATCGGCCCACCAATAGCCAAGATAATTTAGCGTATAAGGATCATTTGGGTTTTTTGCCAATGCGGCTTTGAAACGATCTTCGGCAAGCTGGTCTTGTTCAAGCTGTTCATAGGAAATGCCAAGATTGCGATCAAGATCACCCGAAGCCAAACCAAGATCTAGCGCCATCAGATAGGCATCACGCGCCTTTTCAAATTGATCCGACATTCGATAAAGGTCGCCGAGTTCTTTTCGCAAAAGCGCATTATCACCGTCCTTGTCAACGGCGGTTTGCATCAAGGCGATGGCGCCGGTCATATTGTCTTTGCGTTCAAGATCGACCCGTAACAGCAATTGTGGCTGACCCCAAGTCCCCGCAACATCAATGCCATCAAGCTTTGCAAGGGCGGCTTGGTATTGCTCCATTTCATAGAGCGCTTGTGCCAGAAGAAAGCGGGCGCTGTCGATTTGCGGATCAAGATATAATGCCAGACCAAGCCTTGCATTCAACATGCCGCCGGTTTGTGACTGGCTCTTGATCAGGCTTGTATCAATGATGCCAGCGGCAATATGGTTAGCAATTTTTGGTGCTTCGGTTTGGCTTACAAGCTGGTTTTGCACAGCTTTTTTGTCAAAGCCAGTGGGAAGCCGGTCGATCAATTGCACCATTTTTGCGGTGTTGCCATGGCGGGCATAAAGGCTGGCAAGTTGAAGCAGAATTTGGGATGGTAAATTTTGCCGGTTAAACAGCCCATCGGAAAAGCCACGCATTTCGGCGTCATCACCAAGATGGGCGGATAGGCGCGCCGCCTGCATGGCAAAAACCGAAGGCATCTCCTGTCCGTCTACTGTGCTTGCGTTGCCAATTTTCAGTAGATGCGATAATCCGGCTGCGCCCTGCCCCTTGGCGGTTAACGCCCATGCCTTGATCACGGCGGCAACCGGCCGGGCATCAAGATTTTCGGCAATATGATCGGCCAGAACCAAGACCGCATCCCAATCTTCCAGCAAAATCGCCTTTGCCGTTGCTGGCTCGCTGGCATAGCTGGTGGTGAGATTCAGCATTTCCATATTGCGCGCAATCGCTGCGGCCGCATCAATATGGCCAAGCTGATATTGCGTATAAAACGCCTGTTGCAACAGGCTTGCATTATCACGATCAAAATTCAGCGCGGTCAGGTAAAATTCAGCCGATGCGCCAACATCACGAAAATACAGCGCTTGGCGTGCGGCCAGAAAATTCGCCGCAATCGTGCCTTGGGCTGGTTCAAATTTTGTTGACGCAATCGATTCTGGCGATGGCATGGTGCTAAAGCTTGCCGTCAGAACCATGCCAACAAAAAACAGCCAATGCCGGTTTTTCACCGGCCGCTGTGACGGGGTTTCTGGCTTTGTTATTCTATCTAGATTGCCCAAAGTCACCCTCACATATTGGGGTAATTTGGCCCGCCTCCACCCTCGGGGCTGACCCACACAATATTTTGTGATGGGTCTTTGATATCACAAGTTTTGCAATGAACACAATTTTGCGCGTTAATTTGCAATCTTGGATCGTCGCCATCGTCATTTTTGACAATTTCATAAACGCCAGCCGGACAATAGCGCTGTTCAGGCGAATCATATAGCGCCAGATTATGGCTAATCGGAACAGATGCATCTTTTAGGGTAAGATGGGCAGGCTGATTTTCTTCATGATTGACGCCTGATAAAAAGACCGATGAATTGCGGTCAAAACTGACAATGCCATCAGGTTTGGGATAGTCGATTTTCGGCGCGTCGCTTGCCAGCTTTAAATTTTCATGGTCGGCATGATGCCGCAATGTCCAAGGCGCTTTGCCGAAAAACAAATAGGTGTCAAGCGCTGCATGCGCAAGGCCAAGCCAAAGGCCTTTAGCAAAACCGGGCCGGATATTGCGAACCTTGTAAAGTTCGGCCCATAGCCAGCTATCTTCCAACCGGCTTGCATAGCTTGCTGGCTCATCACCAGCCTGCAATGTTTCTAGCGATTCAAAAATCGCTTCGGCGGCAAGCATGCCTGATTTCATTGCCGTATGGGTGCCTTTGATTTTCGGAACATTCAAAAAGCCTGCGGTACAGCCGACAAGACAACCGCCCGGGAAGGTTAATTTCGGTACCGATTGAAAACCGCCTTCGTTCAGCGCCCGCGCGCCATAGGAAACGCGCCGTCCACCAATAAATGTATCGCGAACCGCCGGATGATTCTTGAAACGCTGAAATTCTTCAAAAGGCGAAAGATGAGGGTTGCTGTAATCAAGCCCGACAACATAGCCAACAGCAACTTGATTGCCATTGAGATGATAAAGGAACGATCCGCCATAAGTATCGCTTGCCAATGGCCAGCCAACCGAATGCCAAGCAAGGCCGGCTTTGGCTTTTTCCGGATCAATATCCCATAATTCCTTAATGCCAATGGCAAAGGTTTGCGGGTCTTTGCCTTCACGAAGGTCAAATTTTTCAAAAAGATTTTTGGTTAGGTGGCCGCGACAGCCTTCTGCAAAAATTGTCTGTTTGGCGTGCAATTCCATTCCGCGCATATAATTGTCAGTTGGATTGCCATCTTTGCCAATGCCCATATCGCCTGTTGCCACGCCTTTTACCCGGCCCTGATCATCATACAGAATCTCGGCTGCGGGAAATCCAGGATAGATTTCAACGCCAAGCGCCTCGGCCTGTTCGCCAAGCCAACGGCAAAAATTACCAAGTGAAATAATGTAATTGCCATGATTATTCATGCTTGGCGGTGTTGGCATGCGAAAGTTGCCAGTTTCGGTCAAAAACATGAATTTATCGGCGGTGACTGGCGTGTCGAGCGGCGCGCCCCGTTCTTGCCAATCAGGAATAAGTTCATCCAGGCTTCTCGGCTCAAGAACGGCACCTGACAGAATATGGGCGCCAATCTCGCTTCCCTTTTCGATCAGACACACTTCGATGTTTTTGCCAGCTTCATTGGCTAGCTGTTTCAGTCGGATTGCCGCTGATAGACCAGACGGCCCGCCACCAACAATCACAACGTCAAATTCCATCACTTCGCGTTCCATCTTTATTCCCATCTATGTTTACATAGTTTTAAACTTCAGCCGGCTTTATGTTATCATAATAAGCCTTGAAACAGGCTTCAAGCCAATTGATCTCATTGGATGTCGATGCAAGATTGATTTTGCGCATTTTTGCCCTGGTGAAACAACCAAAATTTGATGGATTCTTATATGCTGTCACAAAATGATGACCGAAATGAACTAATTGCGATGCTGGCATGGCAATTAGATATGGGCATCGACGAGGCCTTGCTTGATCACCCCCAAGCTGATGCAGCGCCATTGCGGCTTGATCAGCTTTTGGCCGTTGCCGCACCGGCTGGTGATAAGGACCCCAGCCAAACCGTGATCAGCGGTGCTGCGCCGCAACCGCCAGACGCAGTAAAAATGGCAAACCCAGCCTTGGCTAATTCTGTAGCCGTCCCCACCGAAGACAAGATCAATGCCGATGGCGCGGCGCTTGCTGACATCACCAGCCTTGCCGATCTGCATTCAGGTCTGGCCAAGCTTGATGATTGCCCATTGAAACACACCGCTAGCAATCTGTGTTTTGCCGATGGCAATCCGGGCGCGCGCTTGATGATTATTGGCGAGGCACCAGGTCGTGATGAAGACCGGATGGGGGTCCCGTTTGTCGGCGCGAATGGCCAGCTTCTTGATAAGATGATTGCCTCGATTGGTCTTGACCGGGCGTCGGTCTATCTTACCAATCTTTTGCCATGGCGCCCGCCCGGCAATCGCAGCCCAACCGACGAAGAAACGGCGATGCTGTTGCCTTGGCTGTTTCGCCATGTCCAGCTTGCCAAGCCCGAATTTGTTCTGCTTTTAGGAGGGGCAGCGGCGAAATTGGTGTTGGGCAACCATGATGGAATCATGAAATTGCGCGGTCGTTGGCGTGATGTTGATTTTGGCGATGGCGTGCCGCGTCCGGTTCTGCCCAGCCTTCATCCGGCTTATCTGTTGCGGTCGCCTGCGCAAAAACGGCTTGCGTTTGAAGATCTGCTTTTGCTGGCAAAACGGCTTAGCGCTGTGCAGTCAAATGACGAATCAGGTTGATCCGCTAGCGGCTGCAAGGTAGGACATAAAGGTGGGTTTAATTGACGATGATGATTACCAGCTAACGCCATAATGCAAGGGCCTTACCATGAGTTTCAATACACCCACCGATTTCACCAAAAAGATGCTTTGGGGTTTATTGCCCATCATGACACGTTTTATGATGTCAAATCGCCGTGCAAAACTGGCTGGCCCTAATATCGCTGGTCGTAATTACATGCGGCTGGTTTTGCCAGTGATGGCCTTGCTTGTTTTCATGGGTTCAGTGGGTGCCCAATCACTGCCAGAACCATTGGGCGCGGCTGATGTTATTCAATATAAGCGTCTTATTGAATTGCAACAAAACGGCAATATGAAACAGGCGATCCGCGAAATGGGTCGATTGAAAGATCCGGTCTTAAAAGGCCATTTACTGGCGCAGCGATATCTTCACCCAACCGCATGGCGCTCAAGCTATAAGGAATTATCCAGCTGGCTTGCCGCCTATAATGATCATCCGAATGCAAGCCGTCTTTACTGGCTTGCCAAACGGCGCAAACCGAAAAATGCGCGCAGCCCGAAAGCACCAAAACCCGGTTATTTGAATGGCTATGGTCAAGCTGGCGCGCATGGCTATCGGCCGCGTATTCCGGCAAGCAATGCTGGTCGTGCCTCACCAACGCGAACCGCATCGATTGCGCGTTCGATCCGGCGGGCAATCCGTCGTGGTTGGCCATCAGGCGCGCTTGATATTGTTAATGATCCGCAGAAAAAACGCTATTTGACGGCTGCCGAAGAAGGCCAGCTTCGCGGTGAGATTGCCCATGCTTATTTTATTTTTGGTGTTGATTCAAAGGCCATTCGGCAAGCGCGCTATGCGATTGGCATTGGGCGGGAATATGCGCAATTAGCCTATTGGGCAGGCGGTCTTGCATCATGGCGAAGTGGCCAGATTGATCTTGCTGGCCAGTTTTTCCGAACGCTTGCCAATCTTGCCGAAGCTAATCCGGGTGAGCGAAGCGCGGCTGCCTATTGGGCGCACCGTGTTGAAATGCGCCAAGGACGCCCGATTGAATCGATTCGTTATCTCGAAGTCTCGGCGCGTGAAATTGATAGTTTTTATGGTGTTGTTTCGCGTCATGCGCTTGGTCAGCAGATCAATATTTCGTTTGACCTGCCTGAAATTGATGCCGGTTTTTACGGCTGGCTTAGCGCTCGCCCGGGTGGGAACCGTATTTTCGCGCTGTTACAGCTTGGTGAAACCCATTCGGCCGAGCGTGAATTGCGCTATCTCTGGATGGAAATGCCCAAACAATATCGCCTTGGGGTGATGCGCTTTGCGTCTGAACACGGCATGGCGGGATTGTCATTTCGGGTTGCTGAAATCATTCGCAAAGATACAGGTGTCAGCTGGTATGGCGCGCTTTATCCGCATCCGCAATTCAAGGCTGATTATGATATTGACGAAGCGCTTGTTTGGGCGATTGCGCGTCAGGAATCAGGCTTTAACCCACGCGCCAAAAGCAGCGCCAAGGCCGCTGGCCTGATGCAGCTTATGCCCGCTACCGCTTCATTTATTGCGCGGGATCGGGGCTATCGTGGCCGCAAAAGACATCAGCTCTTTGAACCTGAACTCAACCTCAGACTTGGCCAGAACTATATTCAGCATCTGCTTGATGAACCGCTTGTTGAAAGCTCGCTAATCCGGCTTTTGGCAGCTTATAATGGTGGGCCGGGGAATTTGCGCAAATGGCTTGGCAAGGTTGATCATCAAGATGATCCATTTTTGCTGGTCGAATCAATGCCAGCGCGTGAGACGCGATATTATGTGAAAAATGTCATTTCCAATCTTGGCATTTACCGGCAACGTTTCGGCGAGACAACACCTGCCTTGTCGGGTCTTGCCGCTGGCAATGGCGGTAAATTCGTCCCAAGTGAGGCGATTGATAAGGGTTTGGCAAATTAGCTGGCAAAATAAACTGAACATGCTGGCAAGGCTGGGCGCGCCGGCTGCCAGACAATGACCGGATGATGAGCAAATGATAAGAGGCAAAATAAATGGATCATGATAAGCGGATTGATAAATCAATTACATTTGTGCCGGTAAATATCGCCATTTTAACTGTGTCAGATTCCCGCAAAGCCGATGATGATCGTTCGGGTGATCTGCTGGTTGGGCGGGTGCAGGAAGATGGGCATAATCTGGCCGGACGCGCTATTGTCACGGATGATTTTGACGCCATCACCAAACAGCTTGCTAGCTGGGTTGAGGATAAAGCTGTCGATGTAATTGTGGCCACTGGCGGTACGGGTCTGACGGGCCGTGATGGTACGCCCGAGGCATTTCGGGCGATTTTCGAAAAGGAAATCGAAGGGTTTGGTGAGTTGTTTCGCTATATCTCCTTTGCCAAAATTGGCACATCAACGGTGCAGTCACGCGCCGTGGCCGGTGTTGCTGGCGGTACCTATCTATTTTCCCTTCCCGGGTCACCATCGGCATGCCGCGATGGGTGGGATGAGATTTTGCGCTATCAGCTGGATATTCGTCACCGGCCTTGTAATTTTGTTGAAATCATGCCGCGGCTTGCTGAGTCGCCAACCCAGCGCCGTGGTGGCTAATGCCTGATCTTGACCATGAACGGCAATTCAACGCGCCGGTGATTGGCATTGACGAGGCTGGACGAGGGCCGTGGGCGGGGCCAGTTACGGTAACGGCAATCTGGCTTTGCCCATCTGCCTATGATGCGCTTCCTGCCGGCATTGATGATTCAAAAAAAGTAAAGCCACCACGCCGCGTTGCGCTTGCCGCGGCTTTGATAGCACCACCGCATCTTTTTCATACGGTTTCGATCGAGGTTGCGCAGATTGACCAGATGGGCATTTTGAAGGCGACGTTTGCTGGCATGGTGATGGCGGCATCAAAACTGGCCGATAAAATGGTCAAGGCCGGATGGAGCGCGCCGGTTCATGCGCTTGTCGATGGTAATTTACTGCCTTCCGACATGCCGTTACCAGCGACCGCGCTGATTAAAGGGGACAGCCGGTCATTATCAATTGCAGCGGCGTCACTCATTGCCAAAACATCGCGCGATCAAATTATGCAGGATCTTGCTTTGGCGTATCCTGATTATGGCTGGGCAAGCAATATGGGGTATGGCACCAAGGCGCATCAGGCCGGTCTTGACCAATTTGGCCTGACACCGCATCATCGGCACAGCTTTAAGCCGATCCGCCGTTATCTTGATGCTGGCGACTAACGCGCCGACACAGCAGTCACTTTTGATCATTTTTCCGCTAAGACGGGTTTGGCGGCGGTCAAGCAAGATGCCCTCATCACAAGATAGGCATGTTCATAGGCAGTTCAGCCACAATATATTGATATAGCTTTAAGAAAGCCTGATAAGTTGTTGACTTATATTGGTTCTGTGATTCTTTTAAACAGATAGCGCTGGCGTCTGGCTGGCGAAAGATGAATGAAATGGGCTTTGTCTGGTGAAAGTAAATCAAATTCTACAAGGCGATTGTATCGCCAAATTACGCCAAATTGCCGACCAGTCGGTTGATCTGGTTTTTGCTGATCCGCCGTATAATCTGCAATTGGCTGGTGATTTGTCACGCCCCGATCAAACGCATGTCGATGCGGTCACTGATGCGTGGGATAAATTTGATTCTTTTGCGGCTTATGATGCCTTTACCGCCGCTTGGCTAACCGAGGCGCGCCGTGTGTTAAAGCCGGATGGTGCCATTTGGGTGATTGGCAGCTATCACAATATTTTCCGCGTTGGCACGATTTTGCAGAATCTCGATTTCTGGGTCTTGAATGATGTGATCTGGCGCAAAACCAACCCAATGCCAAATTTCCGCGGGCGACGTTTTACCAACGCGCATGAAACGCTGATCTGGGCGGCAAAATCACAAAAATCGCGCCATGTGTTTAATTATGAAGCGATGAAGGCATTAAATGATGATGTGCAGATGCGCTCTGACTGGGAATTGCCGCTTTGCACAGGCAATGAACGGATCAAGGAGAATGGCAAAAAAGCCCATCCAACGCAAAAGCCTGAAAGTTTGCTAGCGCGGGTCATTTTGGCCTCGACACGGCGTGGTGATGTGGTTCTGGATCCGTTTTTTGGCACTGGCACAACTGGTGCGGTTGCCAAAAGGCTGAACCGGAATTTCATCGGCATCGAACAAAATCCTGGCTATGTCAAAATTGCCAAAACAAGATTGGCCGCTGTTACGCCAATTGCCTCGGATGATTTGTTGGAAACAACCCCGCGGCGTGCCCTGCCAAAGGTACCGTTCGGCAATTTGATCGAACATGGATTATTAAAGCCGGGCGACCATCTGTTTGATGCCAAAAAACGGTTTCAGGCCAAGGTGCGCGCCGATGGCTCGCTCTTTACCGACCAGAAACAAACAGGGTCAATTCACGCCCTTGGCGCGCAGCTTCAAGGGCTGCCATCTTGCAATGGCTGGAGTTTCTGGCATGTCGAGCGTGATGGTAAACCGGTTTTGATCGACCAGCTTCGGGAAAAGCTGCGTGAAGAAATCTACCCGTCAAACCCGCAATCTTAACCGGTTTTTACCGGACATGAAACAGACTGTGACGCGTTGCCGCGTCACAGTCTGTTTCGCGTTTTGTCAGATGCTTTTGGCAGCTTTGGCTTTTGCCTTTTTTTCCAGCCTGCGCGCGTGCAAAACCGGCTCGGTATAGCCTGACGGCTGTTCAATGCCTTTAAAGACAAGATCAAGCGCTGCTTGAAAGGCAATTGACTGTTCAAAGCGCCCAGCCATTGGTTCATAAGATGCATCACCGGCATTTTGCGCATCGACGACAGCGGCCATTTCCTTCATCACATCCATAACAAGATCGGCATCACAGATTTTATGGTGAAGCCAATTGGCAATATGCTGTGATGAAATCCGCAAAGTGGCGCGGTCTTCCATCAAACCGACATTGTGAATATCAGGCACTTTCGAACAGCCAACACCCTGATCAATCCAGCGAACGACATAGCCAAGAATCCCTTGGGCATTATTGCGCAATTCAGCTCGGATATCTTCATCTGACCAATTTGGACGGCTGGCAACCGGGATCGACAGAATATCTGATCGGCTGGCGCGTGCCTTTCCGGTCAATTCGGCCTGACGTTTGGCAACATCAACCTCATGATAATGCAAGGCATGCAACGTGGCGGCAGTTGGTGATGGCACCCAGGCGCAATTGGCACCGGCTTTTGGATGGCCAATTTTCTGGGTAATCATATCGGCCATTAAATCCGGCATGGCCCACATGCCCTTGCCGATTTGCGCCTTGCCCGAAAATCCACAAGCAAGCCCAATATCGACATTCCAATCTTCATAGGCTGAAATCCACGCTGCGGCTTTCATATCGCCTTTGCGGATCATCGCGCCAGCATACATTGATGTGTGAATCTCATCGCCGGTGCGATCAAGGAATCCGGTATTGATAAAGGCAACGCGTGATTTTGCCGCCCGGATAGATTCTTTCAAATTAACCGTGGTGCGGCGTTCTTCATCCATGATGCCAATTTTGATTGTATTGGCGGGAAGCTGCAAAAGCTGTTCAACCATATCAAGGGTTTCAACAGCAAAAGCCACTTCATCGGGGCCGTGCATTTTCGGCTTTACAACATAGATTGAACCGGCTGGCGAATTCTGCTTGCTGGCAAAATCGGGCAGCGCTGCGGCGACTGAAATAAAGGCATCTAAAATCCCTTCGGGAATTTCACGCCCATCGGATAAAAGCACGGCTGGATTACTCATCAAATGCCCAACATTGCGAACCAGCATTAATGCTCGTCCGCGCAGCGTTTGGCGGCTGCCGTCAGCGGCAATAAAGCTTTTATCGTCATTCAATTTGCGATCCATGATTTCACCATTCTTGGTGAAACTCGCGGTCAAGGTGCCGCGCATGATCTTGTTCCAATTGCGATAGGCAAGAACCTTATCTTCGGCATCAACCGCGGCAATCGAATCTTCAAGATCAATGATGCTTGTCAGTGCTGATTCAACCATCACATCATTTATATGCGCTGCATCACCAGCGCCAATAGTGCCATTGGCATTAATGATGATTTCAAGATGAAGCCCGTTCTTGATCAGGATAATGCTGCTTGGCGAATTGGCTTTGCCGGTATAGCCGACAAATTGATTATGATCGGCAAGGCCTGTATGACCATCATCCATTGTCACGGCAAGCGCTCCATCGGCAATGGCAAAACCGGTTACATCGTTCCAGCTGCCAATTGCCAGCGGCGCTGATTTATTCAAAAGATCACGGGCGAAGGCAATGACCTTATTGCCACGAACCAGATTATAGCTGTTTGTTTTTTCGGCACCATCGGCGTCACTAATCGCATCGGTTCCGTATAACGCGTCATAAAGACTGCCCCAACGCGCATTGGCGGCGTTCAGTGAATAGCGTGCATTGGTGATTGGCACAACAAGCTGGGGGCCGGCAATGGTGGCAATTTCTGGATCAACATTGCTGGTTTCAATGTCGAAATCGTCGCCATCTGCATGAAGATAGCCAATATCACTTAAAAATGATTCATAGGCGACTGGATCAATGCCGTCATTGCTATGCGTTTTTAGCCAGTCATTAATCTGGTTTTGCAGCTTTGCTCTTGTTTCCAAAAGCGCCTGATTTTTTGGCGCGAGTTGGTGCGCCGCCTGATCAAAACCGTTCCAGAAATCTGCAGGCGTAATATTGGTGCCAGCAAGAATTTCGTCATTCACTAAATCATAAAGAACCGTGGCAATGGTTAGACTGCCATGAATGGTAACATCTGACATTATTTGCTCCGCTTTAGCAGGCAACCCGTGAGTTTCATCGGGAAGGGGGGCATGGATGAATTTTTTTTCATCTTTAACCGAAGCGGCCGGTCGTTTCAAGTTGCAAGGCGCGTGTTTGCCGGAAATTGTTATATTTTGGGGGTAGATTTATCGGTAATTGGCTTTTGATGACCAAGCTGTTCAAGATAGGTGGTTTTATGGCCGCTGCCATGTCAGCCCAGCACCAGCCAACGCATCTTCGATTTGACCAACAAGCGTGTTTAGAGTTTTGGGTGTTTTGCCCTCGGCCCGCGCGACAAGTGCCGCTTCGGTGTTTGAGGCTCGAACAAGCCACCAGCCGTCGTCATTTCGCACTCTTACGCCATCAATAAGGCTTAAGCTTTCTTCGCCAAAACGTGTTTTTGCTTCATTGGCAAGCCGGTCAATGACACCGAATTTCTGATCATCAGGGCAATCAATGCGTAATTCAGGCGTTGCATGTTGTGGCGGCAAGCTATCAACAAAATCGGTGATGCTTTGGCCAGTCTTGGCCATCTGACAAAGAACGCGAAGGCCGACATAGAGCGCATCATCAAATCCGTAAAACCCGTCTTTGATGAAAATATGCCCTGACATTTCACCGGCCAGTGGTGCGTTGATTTCAGCCATTCTGGTTTTCATATGGCTATGTCCGGTTTTCCAGATTTGCGCATCACCACCAGCCTCGGCAATTAAAGCCATCGCCATATCGGATGATTTCACATCGAGAATAACCGGCGCACCGGCATGCCGTGCCAAAATATCACGCGCCAG
>CAWUWE010000030.1:0-114980 GCA_963926175.1 uncultured Alphaproteobacteria bacterium
TGATTTTTGGAATGAGCCAAGGAGGAGATACTGTGAGGATGATGGCCTCCGCCGTGACTGCCATTGTCTGAGACGTGATGGAAGTAGAAGAATGTTGCCGCAACACCAAGGCCGAATGCCAAGGCGTAAGTTAGTAGATTGCGCACTGTTCTGGTTTCACTTTTTGTAAGAATTGGCTTTGTAAGGTAATGATCAATTGCCCAACTTCATACAATGCCATACTTATAAAGCTTTGGCTAACAAGAGAGTACAGAAAAATCGTTGCATCACTACCCACTACACAGGCGACTAGCTGACATCCACTCCCACTTGTTGTCCATCCGGTAGCCGTCGCCGTAACCCTTACCAACACCAGCTGTCTGCCAGCCACCGATCTGGTCAATCATGTCTGAGGGACATTGAACTGCCCTCAGCCTGTCTCTGAAGCTATGTCTGAAGGAGTGGACAACACAGCCTTCAGACACATGTGCTTTGAGCCATTTGTTTAATGAGTTGCTTGCATAATTGGCTTTGTTTCGTTCAATGATGCAATAGCGTAGGAAAAGCAGTGGGCTTTCTGACCAATCCACAGACCTCTTCAAACCCCACAGCGACGCGCCAACTAATGGAACATCACGGGCCTTGCTAGTTGACGTTTTAAGACGCCGCCACGGATGCTCTGATAGCCTTACAAACGGTATCTCAGCGTCAAGGTATAGATCATTTTTATGAAGGCCTATGACCTCTGCAAGCCGCATTCCGCTATCTGATAAAGCGGCTATAATTCAGCGCATATCATCGTCAATTTCTTTGCAAAGTTTTTGTATGGTGCGGATGTCTTCAGTTGGAATTGGGCGTCTCTTTTTGGGCGCCTTAACACCTCCAAGGTTAATGTTCGCAAAAGGGTTGGTTGTCATGATGCCGTGTTCTCGGGCGCTAAAATTCCATATTGCTCTAACGCGTGCAAAGTGACGTTTGACTGTGGCTTGAGCAACGCCTTTGGCGACCAATGTGTCTCTAAACCGGAGCGCATCATTTCGTGAGTATGCTGATAACGTTTTATCGCCAACCAAACTAACAACACTTTTTATGACCGTGTTTGTGGCTTGGCATAATCTGAAATCCAGATCTTTCCCGTCATCTTTCAGATAAAGCTGCATTGCTTCTGTCAGCAATGGCTCGTGCTGCCGCCCTGATGCCAGGTGATCAAAAACGGAGGCAGACGTGTCTGATACATCGAAAAGTAAGGCCTGCCATTCACTCTCAAGTGAAGAGGCAATGGAACTGGACAGCCTAACCGCATCAGCCCGGTTAGTTGTTCGAAGCGATCGCTGGAGAATTGATCGTCCATATTTTGGGATAAAAGGCTTTGGGATGCGCTTCTGAAGATAGTAAATACCGCGTTTACGGTAGAGGTAAGGTGCAGATACCTTCGTCATAATGTACGGCCATTTGTACGCCCGCGATGAAGCGAACAGTCCGAAACGCGTTATTTTCTGCGGGTGTCAGAATGGGGAATGGTGCGCTCGGAGAGATTCGAACTCCCGACCCCTAGATTCGTAGTCTAGTGCTCTATCCAGCTGAGCTACGAGCGCGTCTTTAACCTTTGGTCAATTACCAACTTACCTTGAAGCTTTGACGGTAAGCATAACCAATTTGGCGCAACATAGGTCAAGCCCGAAGCGCTTGCAAGTGAATATTCACCCGACTTTACCGACTTTTTTATTGGTCATTCCAATCGGTCTTTTTTCATCGTCTGAATCGGGTGTGAAAAAAATACCGCATCAAGCACATGCTTTGGCTTTACAGTTTTTACGGCGAACCGATATGATGGCGCCCGTAACAGGTCCTTAGGGCTTTGTCTTTGGTCAAGGGTGAGAAGCATGACAGAACAGCGTATCAAATCATTTCCGGTTTCATGGGAAGAATTACATCGCACCTCAAAGGCTCTGGCTTGGCGGCTGCTTGAGCTTGGCCCATTTGACGGATTGATTGCGGTCACTCGTGGCGGGCTAGTGCCAGCGGCGATTGTTGCCCGTGAATTGGAAATTCGGCTGATTGATACGGCCTGTATTTCATCCTATGCCGGCAATGAGCGTGGCAAACTTGATGTTCTAAAACCATCGCCATTGGCCGGCGATGGCAGCGGCTGGTTGATTGTTGATGATCTTGTCGATACGGGCGAAACCGCCAAGGCGTTAAAGCTGATGTTACCAAAGGCGCATCTGGCAACCGTGTATGCAAAACCGGCTGGGCGGCCGCTTGTCGATACATTTGTAACCGAAGTCTCACAGGATACTTGGATTTTCTTTCCATGGGATCTTGAACCGCAGCCATCAACCCCGATCATTGGCCAACGCTAGACCAAAGGGGCTTGACTAAAGAGCGCCTAGCCAAAGAGTGTTAGGCTAAAGGCATATTTACAGGCTTTGTGGCGCAGCGACATCATGCCCCTAGATCTCGATTGTGTTGGGCAAGGCCGGAAAAACGCACAAGGGAAATTAAATGCGGAATTCCAAGCCTGCAATGCCTGACCGGCTGAGCCGAAGCATGCCAACTTGTGCTAGCGTCAGATCGCGTAAAATGGCAAGGCCAAGCCCGCTACCACTGCCTTGTTTACTTTTGAAGGGCAAAAATAGATTTGGCCATGCCGATCGCGGAATGCCGCCTCCATCATCGCTTACATCCATAATCGCAAGATGGCTAACCTGCCAGACCTTGACCCACATCGCATTGGCACCTGCTATTCCCGCATTGCGCGCCAAATTTCACTCAAATTGCTGTTTCTTTTCACATTCAAATGGCACCAATCCAATGCAAAACATGTCAAAAACCTGCAATGTGATTTATCAAGGCAATGGTGCGTGACGGGTTTTGCTGATAAATTATAAAATTAGGGCGTTAAAATCATTACTCGCCCAATGCAAATATCATTGACAGATGCAGCCACGCGGCCTATACCCCGCACTCAGTAATTTTATAGATTCACAGTCATAAAGGAGCGTTCAGATGAAACGCACCTATCAGCCTAGCGTATTGGTTCGCAAGCGGCGCCACGGTTTTCGTTCACGCATGGCCACTGTTGGTGGTCGTCGGGTCATTCAAGCTCGTCGTGCAAAGGGTCGTGCGCGCCTCTCAGCGTAACTATATTCACAAGGATACCTGTGTTTGGTGTCTGACATGAAAACCATACCGTCGCGCGCCGGATTTCTTTCGGCACGGTCCAAGGGCAAAAAAGCCCTTGCCAGAGGCCTTGTGATCCAAGCCGTCACCCGCGGCTCGGATGATTGGCGGATCGGGCTAACCGCTACCAAAAAAATTGGCAATGCCGTCACCCGTAATCGGGCAAGACGGCGTATGCGCGCTTTGGCGCGTGATCATCTGTCACCAATGGCAAAAAATGGCATTGATTATGTGTTGATTGCCCGTCACGACACCGCAACGGCGAATTGGCAGGACATGGCTAATGGTTTACAAAAAGCAATCCGCTATCTCCATCGCACCATCGCCAACGGCACAAATTCAGACACCAAACCAAATGCCAAGCCCAACTCCAAACCAATGGCAGACAGACAATCACAGGATGACTTATGAGCCGGTTTGGCGCTTTTGCGCAAAAGGTGGCGGCCGGTTTCCTTCTTGGGCTGATTGCACTTTATCGTTTGTTTATCTCGCCACTTTTGGGAACAAATTGTCGACATTTGCCAACATGCTCACAATATGCGAAAGATGCGGTAATTACACATGGACCCTTGCATGGATCTTACTATGCGCTAAAACGTATTTTGCGCTGTCACCCTTGGGCAGAACCAAGGGTCGATCCGGTGCAACCATTCTTGAACCGGCAGAAAGCCGCAAAAAATATTAATGCCAAAAACCGAAGGTTAGGTGAATGACTCCCGAAAATCGTAATCTGATTCTGGCCGTTGCGCTGTCAATGGCTGTTTTGTTTGGCTGGCAGATATTGGTCATTCAGCCTGAACTGGAAAATGAACAGGCACAACAAGCCCTGATCGCGGAACAGCAGGCGGCGACTGCCAAGACACAGAATGTTGATGGCACGCCAGCAATCACCAGCACCGGTGATGTGACCAATCGGACGCCGGACGTGACAGGGCAGGATGTCGCAACAGCCGATACTGCCAAACGCGTCACCATTGACGCGCCATTGGTTCAAGGCTCGTTCTCGCTCCAGGGCGCGCGGATAGATGATGTTATTCTGACCAGCTATCGCGAAACTTTGGATGCCGAATCAGATAATATTCACTTTTTGAAAAAGACCAGTTCACCAGCACCTTTTTTCGCCGAATTTGGCTGGGCTAGTTCAGATGCAGACCAGCCAATGCCATCAGCGCAAACCCTATGGGCGTCTGATCGGGATCTGCTATCACCCTCAAGGCCAGTGACGCTGCGCTGGGATAATGGCAAAGGTCTGGTTTTCACCCGCAAGATTTCAATCAATGATGATTATCTGATCACTTATGATGATTCGGTTGCCAGCAGCCTTGGTACGGCAATTACCATGTATCCTTTTGGTTTGGTACGCCGTCAAGGAACGCCGCCAACAAGCGGAATCTATATTCTGCATGAAGGTGCGCTTGGCATTTTTGACGAAACCCTAAAAGAAGAAGATTATTCGGACTTACGCGACGCCCCTGCTGGCGGCATTAAAGTCGCACCAGAGGCTGCTGGTGGCTGGATCGGTATCACCGATAAATATTGGCTTGCCGCATTATTGCCATCACAGCAGGAAAAGTTCACCTACAGCTTTCAATCATTACAGGGCAAGACCGACCGCTATCAGGTCGATTATATCGATAATGTTGGCTTGACCTTAGCTGCCGGTTCGGCAGTCAGCACCCAAGGGCGGCTTTTTGCTGGTGCCAAAAAAGTGGCTTTGCTGGATTATTATAAAGAAGAATTGGGCATTCCAAATTTCGATCTGGCGATTGATTTTGGCTGGTTCTATTTCCTGACCAAGCCGTTTTTCTATGCCATTGACTGGCTGTTCAATTTGTTTGGTAATTTTGGTGTGGCGACACTGGCCTTTACCGTTGTTGTAAAGCTTGCCTTTTTCCCACTTGCCAATAAATCCTATCGTTCGATGGCAAAGATGCGGATTCTAACACCGAAACTGCAATCGCTTCGTGAACGGTTTGGTGATGACCGGATGAAGCTGAACCAAGAAATGATGGCGCTTTATAAGGCGGAAAAGGTCAATCCGGCGGCAGGCTGTTTGCCTGTGCTATTGCAGATTCCGGTCTTTTTCGCGCTTTACAAGGTTTTGTTTGTGACCATCGAAATGCGGCATGCACCCTTCTTTGGCTGGATCGCCGATTTGTCGGCACCTGACCCGACATCGATTTTCAATATTTTTGGCTTATTACCCTATTCCGTCGATTTTCTACCGCCATTCTTACAATTAGGCTTATGGCCAATTTTCATGGGTATTTCTATGTTTTTACAAATGCGCTTGAATCCGACGCCGCCTGATCCAATTCAGGCTAAAGTATTCCAGTGGATGCCGGTGTTTTTTACCTTCCTGCTAGCCACATTCCCAGCTGGTTTGGTAATTTACTGGACATGGAACAACCTTCTTTCAATGGCGCAGCAATGGTACATCATGAAACAAGTGGCGAAGAGCAGCTAGCCATCACAAATGAAGCTGGTCGGCTGCTTTTTGCTGGCCAGTGTGATTTTATCGCTGCCGCCAATAATATGAAGGCATTGCCGCCGGTTACCTTGCCGGAAATCTGCTTTGCTGGCCGATCGAATGTTGGCAAATCCTCACTGGTGAATGGATTGACCGGACGGCGAATGCTGGCGCGAACATCGCAAACGCCGGGTCGGACGCGGCAATTGATTTTTTTCAATCTTGCCGATCGCCTGCAATTGGTTGATTTGCCCGGCTATGGCTATGCCTCCGCACCAAAAACCGATATCAAGGCTTGGACCAATCTGACCCGCAAATATCTTGCTGGCCGCCCGTCCTTGCAGCGGGTGTTTTTGCTGATTGATAGTCGGCGGGGTGTTGGCACAGCCGATCATGATATCATGGGGCTTCTTGATGAAACGGCGGTGTCATGGGCGGTGGTGATCACCAAAGCCGATAAACAAAAAGCTGAATCCTTGGCGAAAATATGCAGGGAAACCAAAGCAAGAATCAGTAAATATGTTGCCGCCTATCCCGAATTATTCATCACCTCATCTGAAGATGGAACCGGCATTGAAGCATTGCGGGCGCATTTGTCGGGATTTGCCCTGCAAAAGGCTGATCGAGCTGCCCCATAAAGCGGGATAGCGATTTAACACCCGAAACCAAATTAAATTGCGCCAAGCTATTGCGCTCTTGGCCGGATTGCCGATAATCAGCGCGGTAAATAGGCGCAAGGCCATTGGCATCTGCGCTCTTTTTTCGAAAAATTCGGCCTGATATGGCCCTTGCTTTAAAGGCGATGAAGATGGAAAACTCAGCTGACAAGATGCAGGTTGATCTGCTGGCAAAAACCGGAATGCTTATTGAGGCACTTCCGTTTATGCGCCGCTATTCTGGCAAAACCATCCTGATTAAATTTGGCGGCCATGCGATGGGCAAGGCTGATTATGTGAATGCCTTTGCCGCCGATATCGCTTTGCTGGATCAGGTTGGCGCGCGGCCGGTTGTGGTGCATGGCGGCGGGCCACAAATTGGCGAGATGCTAAAAAAATTGCAAATCGAATCAAGCTTTATTGATGGTTTGCGCGTCACCGATGAGGCCACGATTTCGGTTGTTGAAATGGTTCTTGCTGGCGGCATTAACAAGGCGCTTGTCGCCGCGATTGCTGGTGCCGGAGGACGCGCCGTTGGCGTGTCTGGCAAGGATGGCGGGCTTATTACCGCACGCAAATTGATGGCGGTGGCAAAAGCCAGCGACAGTGCGATTCAGCAAGCGGTTGATCTTGGTTTTGTTGGCGAGCCATCACATGTTGATGTGACAGTATTAAATGCGCTGATGCAGCATCATTTGATTCCGGTCGTTGCACCGGTTGGCAGCGGCGAAGATGGCAAGACCTATAATATCAATGCCGACACTGCAGCTGGTGCCATTGCCGCGGCATTGAGTGCAACGCGTATGTTAATGCTTACCGATGTAACAGGTGTTTTGGACAAGAACGGTAAATTGATTAGCAGCCTGACGATAAACCAAGCCGAAGCCTTGATCCATGACGGTACGGTTTCTGGCGGCATGATTCCAAAAGTTAAAACCTGTATTGATGCTGTACAAGGCGGCGCTGAAGGCGCGGTGATCATGGATGGCCGCGCACCGCATGCGCTTCTTGTAGAATTATTTACCGAACATGGCATGGGAACCATGATCACCGCTGATTAATGTATTTTTGATTAGGAAGAATGATAACCGTTATGACCGCTGCTTTTCCAACCCAATCGATCGGTGACTGGATTTTTGATCTCGATAACACCATCTATCCGGCCAAAACAAATCTGTTTCGCCGCGTATCGGTTCGGATTACCGAATTTGTTGCGGCGCATTATAATGTTGCTGATGATGATGCGCGGGTGATTCAAAAGGATTTGTTTCACCGCTATGGAACCACAATGCGCGGCATGATGAGCGAAGAAAACATCCAGCCCAAAGTCTATCTCGATTATGTACATGATATTGATGTCAGTGATCTTGACCATGACCAAGAGCTTGATTCAATGTTAACCGCTTTGCCTGGGCAGAAACATATTTTCACCAACGGCACCGTCCCGCATGCGGAAAATATTCTATTGGCCTATGGTGTTCGTCATCATTTTGATCAGATTTTTGATATTGTTGCCGCCGATTATATTCCCAAGCCGGATCAATATGCCTTTGACTGTTTTTTAAAGCAGACCGGCATTGACCCGAATGGTGCGGTCATGATTGAAGATATGGCCGCCAATCTACAGCCCGCAGCCGCGCTTGGCATGCGTACGGTTTGGCTGGCAAGTGATATTGAATGGGCGAATCGCGGCTCGGATGAAGCTTATGTGCATTTTAAAGCCGACGACCTAAAGGGGTTTTTGCGCTCGCTTGCCCTTGCTGGGTGATCAATAAAAAAGACTGAAGTGACGGCATCATGGACGCATGCGCCGGTAAACGCTATAACGACAAGGGCGGGCAATCGGCCTGTCAAATGTAAGGAGAAAAAGCATGGATTTGGCGCAACTTGAAACCGAAATTAACTCCGCATGGGACAATCGTGATTCGGTAAATGCCTCGACCAAAGGGGCGGTTCGTGACGCGGTTGCAACGGCGCTTGCTTTGCTTGATTCGGGAACGGCGCGTGTCGCAGAACCGGCTGGCAATCATCAATGGGCAGTGAATCAATGGCTGAAAAAGGCAGTGCTTTTATCATTCCGTCTGAATGAAATGCAAACCATCCTAAGTGGAACCATCTATGAAGGTGCTGGCGAATCTGTTTGGTGGGACAAAGTGCCACCAAAATTTAGCGGCTGGGATGAGGCGCGTTTCCGCGAAGCCGGTTTTCGCGCCGTGCCGGGCTGTATTGTCCGCCATTCGGCCTTTATTGCGCCAAATGCCGTCTTGATGCCAAGCTTTGTGAATCTTGGTGCCTATGTTGGCAGTGGAACAATGGTTGATACATGGGCAACGGTTGGATCATGCGCGCAGATTGGTAAGAATGTGCATCTGTCAGGCGGAGCTGGTATTGGCGGGGTTTTAGAACCGTTACAGGCTGGACCGGTTATCATTGAAGATGATTGCTTTATCGGTGCCCGCTCTGAAGTTGTTGAAGGTGTGGTTGTTGAAACCGGTGCGGTTTTGTCGATGGGTGTGTTTATTGGCGCTTCGACCAAAATTGTCGATCGGGTAACAGGTGAAGTGCATATTGGCCGCGTGCCAGCCTATTCAGTTGTTGTGCCTGGTAGCCTTCCTGGCAAGCCATTGGCCGATGGATCGCCAGGCCCGTCGCTTTATTGCGCCGTAATCATCAAGAAAGTTGACGAAAAGACCCGTGCAAAAACATCTGTAAATGATCTTTTGAGAGATTAAAACTATGCCATCCTATGCGGTTCAACTTGCGCAAAGACTTGTACGCTGCCCATCGGTAACACCCGTTGAAGGCGGGGCACTTGATCTGTTGCAGGATGAATTCACCAAGCTTGGTTTTGACTGCACAAGGTTGCCTTTTGGCGCTGGGGAAAAGCGGGTTGATAATCTGTTTGCACGCCGCGGGAAAGGTGGGCCACATTTCGCCTTTGCTGGGCATACTGATGTTGTGCCGGTTGGTGATGCCGCGCAATGGCAGCATGACCCTTTTGGCGGCACGCTTGTCGATGGTAAATTATATGGCCGTGGCACGGCTGATATGAAAGGCGGCATCGCCGCTTTTGTTGCTGCCGTATCCGCCCTTGGCGGTGCCGATGATACCGGATCAATCAGCTTTATCATCACCGGTGATGAAGAAGGCGATGCTGATTTCGGCACGGTTAAAATGGTTGAATGGTTACAGGCGAATGATCAGGTGCCGGATGTTTGCGTTGTTGGTGAGCCAACCAATCTATCACACCTTGGCGATGTGATTAAAAACGGTCGCCGTGGCAGCCTGTCCTGCCAATTGCACGTTGACGGGGTGCAAGGCCATGTTGCCTATCCGCATCTGGCCGATAACCCGATTACCCACTTGATCACAATGTTGGCACCGGTGAATAGCACTGCGCTTGATGGCGGCAATGATTATTTTGACCCGTCAACAGCGAATGTGACCAGCATCGATACCGGCAATGAGGCTGGCAACGTCATTCCCGCATCAGTATCAGCCAAGTTCAATATCCGGTTTAATACCGAACATAATTCAGATGATTTAATTGGCTGGCTGGAAGAACATTTCAACCGTGTTGGCGGCGAATGGACTGCGACATGGCGTGCCTCGGCACAGCCCTTTGTAACGCCTGTTGGCAGCTTAACCAAACTGATGCAGACAGCAATTGAATCAGTCACAGGGCAAAAGCCAGTTTTGTCAACAAGTGGCGGCACATCGGATGCGCGCTTTATCACAAGGATCTGTCCCGTTGCCGAATTTGGCCTTGTTGGTCAAACCATGCATCAGGTCGATGAGCATGTTGACACAGCTGACATAGACCAGCTTGCGAAAATCTATCATGAAATGCTGGTTCGTTTTTTTAAGGGTGACTCTTAAATGGCATCATTGCCCAATCTATCACCATCAAGCCTGTTCTCACTGATTCGGGTCACATTGCTTGTCATGCTTGGCCGAAAGCCAGTGATTGGTAGTTATGACACATCACCAGCGGGGGTTTGGCAGGCGATTGCAGCATCGATTGTCTTTACGCTTTTGGTCACAATTTATCCGGGGCTTGAGGCGACTCCAAACCTGTTTTTTGCGGCGCTGCTTCTACAATTGATTGGTGTTGTACTGCTGGTGCTTTTGATCAATCTATTATTAAAAGCGCTTGGCCGACCAGATAAATTATTACCGTTTATCGTGCCATTTTTATGGATCGAAAATCTGCAACAGCTTCTCGGCGGCATCGTGCAAAGCCTGACCGTTATGACCGGTGATCAAACGTTGATGATTTCGATTTTGCCGGTTGCAGTCTGGACTTGCTATTGGTTGTGGCGCATTGGCCGCGATATTGTCGGCAAGGGCGGCTTGGTGGCAGCAGGTTTCATCGCCCTGTCATTCATGATCGATGTCAGCCTTCTTTATATGCTTCAGTCGCGACTGCCAGCCATCGGCGGATAATCAACACCAACAAGATACAAGCCTTCAGGTGGAGCGGTTGGCCCAGCCGCACTGCGATCACAGGCGGCAAGCGCGGTTTTCACATCATCAGCGTGCCATTTCCCCGTGCCAACAAGCCCCAAGGTTCCGGTGATATTGCGCACTTGGTGATGCAGGAATGACCGCGCCTCGGCATGAATGTGAATTTCATCACCAACCTTTTCAACATCCAAACGGTCAAGCGTCCGCACGGGTGATTCGGCCTGACATTGGCTTGCCCGAAAGCTGGTGAAATCATTTCGCCCAATCAAATGTTTGGCAGCGCTTGCCATCGCCATTGGATCAAGCGGGTGTTTGTGATGCCAGACACGTCCGGCATCAAGCGCTGGCGGTTGGCGGCGCGGCAAAATCCGGTATAGATAGCGCCTGCCGATAGCGCTGAATCGGGCATGAAATTCAGCAGGCACCTCAACCG
Organism: uncultured Alphaproteobacteria bacterium; assembly: GCA_963926175.1. Lineage (GTDB taxonomy): Bacteria > Pseudomonadota > Alphaproteobacteria > Puniceispirillales > Puniceispirillaceae > UBA3439. Next base: position 11,189 of record CAWUWE010000030.1, read on the forward strand.
CATGTCGAATGCTGATCGGCATTCTGGCAAGATGGGCGTTCAGCGCCTCCATTACCCTGTTGGCGGTGAATTTATCGGGAACATCAAGATGCGCTGCCTGCGCGGTGGCATGAACCCCCGAGTCGGTGCGCCCTGCCCCGGCAACTGCAATTGGTGCCCGCAAAAAAGCCGCAGCGGCATCTTCAATCCGGGCCTGAACCGAATCGGCATTATCCTGACGCTGCCATCCTGAAAAGGGGCCACCATCATATTCAATGGTGATTAGAATACGCCGCGTCATATGTTTTCTGGGCTGGTTTCAGGATGCAAAAACGCACCAATCGCCAGCGCTGTCCCGTTCAAAAAATCACTTGCCGTCATGCTGGTTTTTCCCGCCGGTTGAACCGTTGTGATCTTCAGCGCATCTTGCCCACAAGCAATCATCATTGCGCTATCGGCGGTCTTGCCAAGAAAGCTGCCAGCCGGCGCGGTTTGTGGTGGTACGGTTCGCGGCGTTGCGATATTTTGCGTCGCTGGCATCGCCATAGGGCTTGCCTCTAAAATGCGTAATCGTCCTTTTGGCGCAAAACACCATGCGCCCGGATAGGGTGCAAAAGCACGGATATGACAGTCGAGAACATCGGCAGGCTGCTGCCAATCAATCATCGCCTCGGCCGAGCTGATTTTGGCAGCATAGATGATGCCGTCATCAGCTTGCGGTATTGGTGATGCCAAACTATCTGGTGCGCCGTCAATTACCACACCAAGACATTCCGCGGTTAGATCGGCCAACCGATCATGCAGGCTGGCGGCATTATCATGCTTGCTGATTGGTGTTTGACGAACGCCAACAACGGGGCCGGTATCAAGCCCGGTTTTCATAATCATTGCCGAAATGCCGGTTTCGCTGTCGCCGGCTTGGATGGCACGCTGAATCGGCGCGGCACCACGCCACCTTGGCAATAAAGATGCATGCCCGTTCAAACAACCAAACCGCGGAATGGCCAAAATAGTTGCTGGCAATAACAGGCCATAGGCAACAACAACGAACAAATCAGCATCATGGCTTGCAAGCTGCGCCTCAATTTCGGCAGATTTTAAATCTTCGGGGGTGAAAATTGGCAGGCCCGCGGCATGGGCATAGGCGGCAACAGGCACCGGAGTTGTTTTCATGCCACGACCAGATTTTTTGGCAGGCTGGCTATAGACAGCGCAAACCTCATGCGTTTTGACAAGATGATCAAGCGTCGGAATGGCAAAGGCTGGACTGCCCATAAAAACAATCCGCTGTTTTACGCTTTTCTGCGGCGGCGTATCGGCCATTTTAGCATCTGAATGCGAGCCGGTCATGCATGACCTCCGTTTAGTTGCGTGATGTCGTTTGACGCATTTCCTTCATGACCCGACGCAAAATCATATCACGTTTCAAGCGGGAAATATGATCGATAAACAGCACGCCATTCAAATGATCAATCTCATGCTGAACACAGGCCGCCAACAGCCCGTTGGCAAAAAGTGACTGCATCTCGCCGGCTTCGTCAAGATAGCGCACTTCAACTTCGGCTGGCCGTTCAACATCGGCCGTTTGGTCGGGAATGGAAAGACAGCCTTCTTCCAAGATGGCGCGGGCGTCTGATGCACGAATAATTTCCGGATTGATCATTTTCAATAATTCGGGCGCATCGTCCTTACCACAATCCATAACAATGACACGCTGGCCTATATTAACCTGTGGTGCAGCAAGGCCAATGCCCGGCGCTTCATACATGGTTGCCGCCATATCATCCAGGAGCTGGCGAATGCCATCAGTGATTTCGGTCACCGGCTTTGCCGTTTCGCGTAAAATCAGATCTGGCACTTTGATAATTGGTATAAGCTTGGCAGTGGCTGGCATAAGTAAAATTCCTAAATGTGACTTCGACCAAAGGAAACGGGCAATGCTGTTTGGTGCGGCACCGTTTCATCCTGGTTTGGTCAGTTTCAGTTTTCATGGATTAGAAGATGGTGTCGTTGCAGTCAAGTTGCTAGCATGGCCAACTTGGCATTGGGTAAAGGCCAGACCATTTTTTTAAACGGCTTTAAAGGTGATGAAGATGACTGGCATGGAACTGATTTTGATCGCAGGCTTGTTTGGAGTTATTGGGCTTGGCGTGCTGTTTTTACGGCGCGGGAAACAACTGGAAAATGGCCAAGATTTTGCCGAATTGCGTGGCCAGCTTGCCCAAATGGCAAGCCAGTCTAATGAATTGCAACGGCTGATTGCCGAACAGATGGCGCAAAGCGAGGGCCGCCTTGGCAACCGGCTTGAACAATCCCTTCGTGACCAGAATGACCGAACGACCAAATCATTGACCGGCATGGCCGAAAAGCTGGCGGTCATCACCGAGGCCAACACCCATATTTCGGCGTTAACCAATCAGGTAACGCAGCTTCAAAATATCTTATCCAACAAACAGGCGCGTGGCAGTTTTGGCGAGGTGCAATTGGAAAATCTGGTGCGTGATGCGCTTCCAGAAAATGCGTTTGATTTTCAGGCAACGCTTGGCAATGGTCGGCGCGTCGATTGTTTGCTTCGCCTGCCAAATCCACCCGGACCAATCGCAATTGATTCCAAATTTCCACTTGAGGCCTATCGCCGTTTGACCAGCGCGGCGAATGATACCGAACGTGACGCGGCAAAGCGGTTGCTGGAAAATGATGTGAAAAAACATATTCAGGATATTGCCGAAAAATATATTATCCCGGGTGAAACCGCCGAAAGCGCCATTTTATTTTTACCGTCCGAGTCGGTTTATGCCGAAATCAATATTCAATTGCCAAAGCTAGTTGAGGCCAGCCGCAAGGCGCGTGTCTATATGGCGGGGCCGGATAATCTGATGCTATTGCTGCATACGGTCAGAGCCATTTTGCGTGATGCCCGCATGCATGAGGCGGCAGGTCTAATCCAGACACAGGTCGATCTGATGATGAAGGATGTGCATCGTCTCGAAGATCGTGTTGTCAAATTGGCAACGCATTTTTCCCAAGCCGAAAAAGATATTTCGGATATCCAGACATCAACTGGCAAGATTATTTCACGTGGCAATAAAATTGACGGAATCGAAGTTCTGGATGCCGATGAGGCAGCACCGGCCGTGCCAAAAACCGATTTGATAAGCTAGGCGCGGGAATAATTGCAAAGATATGATGATATGGCATAGCTGGGAGCGTAATTATGCCGGCTAAAATTCCAGCTTGGCACGCGCTTTTAACGCCTGTGCCAGCGTGCCATCATCAAGATAATCCAGCTCGCCACCAACCGGCATGCCATGCGCCAATCGGGTGATATCAAGCGACAGATTTGCCAGTTTTTCGCCGATATAATGCGCCGTGGTTTGCCCATCAACTGTTGCTGATAACGCCAGAATAATTTCGATAGTATCGGCATGTCCAGCGCGGCGAACCAACCGGTCAATATGCAAATCTTCGGGCCCGCGTCCATCAAGCGCGCTAAGCGTGCCGCCAAGAACATGATACAGCCCGCGATAAACCGACGCCCGCTCCATCGCCCATAAATCGCCAACATCCTCAACAACACAAATCCGGCTACGGTCACGACGGTTATCGGCGCAGATGCCGCAATGATCGGTAATATCAAGATTGCCACATTCAACACAGGCGCGAACATTGCTCGCCACATTGTGCAGCTCTTCGGCAAGTGGCAGCATAAGACGGTCGCGGTTTTTCAGCAAAAACAAGACGGCTCGCCGCGCCGATCTTGGGCCAAGCCCCGGGAGGCGACCAAGCCTGCGGATTAGATTTTCAAGCGAATTATGCATTTCAGAACGGCAAATTCATTCCGGGTGGAAGCGGCAGCCCGCCGGTAATATCTTTCAGCAGACGCGCCTTTTCACCCGCCGCCTCATCAAGCGCATTATTCGTGGCAAGACAGATCATATCTTCCAGCATATCAACATCATCAGGTGCCAAGACTGTCGGATCAAGCTTTAGCCGAACCAGCTTGCCATCGCCGCTAACCGTTGCGCCAACGGCACCGCCACCAACCATTGCGGTAAATTCCATAGTGGCAAGATCGGCCTGCATGCTTTCCATCCGGCCTTGCATTTCTTGGACTTTTTTCATCATACCAGCCATATTGCGCATCATCCCGACATCTCCTCATCATCATCATTATTTTGTCCAGCTTCCAAAAGCCCATTATCATCGGCTAGTGTTACTGCCGCATCCGTGGTTTCGGGGTTTTTGATTTCATCAATGCTGGCACCGGGGAAAATATCTAGAATCTGCGCCACTAAAGGTTCGCTTGCGATGGTGTCGCGAAGCTTTTCATCAGCGTCGCGCTGTTCTTCGGCAAGGGTTTGCGCACCGCCAGATTCGGACAGCGACACTAGCCAGCGTTGCCCCGTCCATTGGCTAAGATATCGGGCGATATCGCCTGCCAATTGATCAGGCGCACCACCAACAAGTCCGATTTGTAAATTACCCGGTTTTAAGGACACCAGCTTTACATGATTGCGGATTCGGGCTGCCAACAACATCTCACCATTGGTTTCGGCAAGTTCGACAATCTCGGCAAGCGAACTTGGTATGCTTGGGGCTGTCTCAATTGGCGCTGTCTCGACTGACAATGTGACAGGTGCCGATGGTGCTGGCGCTGCTGTTGCTGTTGCTGTTGCTGTTGCTGATGCTGATGCTGATGATGGGCTTGGTGCCGGTGATGGGTTAGTCTTTGGCAATTTCTGCATCAATTCGCCCGGGGTTGGCATATGCGCTGTATGCGCCAGCCGAATGATCAGCATTTCGCACGCCGCCGCCGGATTGGGCGCTTGGCCAAGCTCGCCATGGCCTTTTAGCAATAGTTGCCATGCCCGTCCAAGGCGGGCAATGCCTGATTCGGCGAGACCGGCAATCATTTCGCGTTCGCTTTCGATCAGGGCATCATCACTTCCGCCTGCGGCCTGCATGCTGGCAAGATGAATTAAATCTAAAAGATCAGTGACCAACATTTCCGGCTCGGCACCACGGCTATAGGCAATGTTAAAAGCGGCAAGCGCTGAAGGGGCATCACCAGCCAGCGCGGCTGTCAGGACGGTTCGTGATTCGCGCCGTCCAGGTCGCCCAAGCATATCAGCAACCATATCATTGGTCAGCTTGTCCGCGGTCATTGCTGCGGCCTGATCAAGCAAGGATAGCGCGTCACGAACCGATCCTTCGGCGGCACGCGCAATGGCAGCAAGCGCATCTTCATCCGCCGCAATCGATTCGCGTTGGCAGATCATGCCAAGATGTCCAGCCAGCATGGCCGCCGGAACACGGCGCAAATCATAGCGCTGGCACCGCGATAAAATCGTGACCGGCACTTTTCTGATTTCGGTTGTGGCAAAGACGAATTTTACCGCGTCAGGCGGTTCTTCCAAGGTTTTCAAAAGCGCGTTAAAGGCGCTTTTCGACATCATATGCACTTCGTCAATAATATAGATTTTATAGCGTGCAGAAACGGGCCGATAGCCAACGCCTTCAATAATTTCGCGGGCATCATCAACACCGGTATGGCTGGCGGCGTCAATTTCCAAAACATCAACATGACGTCCTGCCACGATGGATTTGCATGGCTCGCACTGACCACATGGCTCAAGCGTAGCGTCACCATTCCCATCAGCACCAATGCAGTTCAGCCCCTTAGCAAGAAGGCGGGCCGTTGATGTTTTGCCAACGCCGCGAACACCGGTCAGCACAAAAGCATGAGCAAGCCTGCCAAGTGAAAGAGCATTACCAAGCGTGCGAACAAGCGCATCTTGACCAATCAGTTCGGAAAAAGTATCGGGACGATATTTGCGGGCCAATACGCGATAGGCTGGCTTAGCGGTGTCAGTCATCGGCTGGTAAACACCTATCTCTTGCTTATGGCCACGCGAAGATTTGTGACCGGTCGGATCAGTCGCGATGGGCGTTATCAAGTTGAAGCTATCTTCAGCCAAGCCGAATCCCAAAAAAGGGAAAGGCCATTGCGGCCACGCCAAGCGAGATGCGCCAAAACGCCAAAAGTCAGTGGAAGACTGGATGACCCGTAAACATCCTACTGCGGCTGCTTCCTCTCGGACCTGACCGGATTGGCAGGGGCAACGTCCGCCCAGCCTTCCTGTCTATCTGTATGAAACAAAGCAGCGGTTTCGACAAGTTTTTTATGGCCAAAGGCAGGGTTATTACCGCAATAAATGCCAAATTCGGACTTGTGGTTATGACCGTGATGGGCTTGCCGGATAGGTGCCTAGAACATGGACTTTGTCTTTGCTGCAATAAAAGCGCAATTCTTCCATCGCGTTCTGCATTGCCGGATCATCAATATGTGCCTGAACATCCATATAGAATTGCGCCTGCTCGGCAACGCCAACACGAATATAGGATTCAAGCTTGGTCAGATTGACCCCATTTGTTGCGAATCCGCCCAATGCTTTATAAAGCGCGGCTGGCACGCTTCGCAATTGAAACACCAGCGTTGTGATCATATCGCCGCCAGCGGCTGGAACCAATGGTGTCGCCGACATGAGCAAAAATCGCGTGGTGTTATGTTCATCATCTTCAGCCGATTCAAACAGAATATCGAGACCATAGATTTGAGATGCCAAACGCGATGCAATGGCGCCAATTTTCGGATCACCAGTGGCGGCAACATCCTTGGCTGCGCCTGCGGTATCGGGATGCATGACGGGGGTTAGGCCAAGCGAACGAACACGGTTGCGGCATTGCGCAAGCCCCTGTGCATGACTGTGAACATGGGTCAATTGATCAAGGGTTGCACCGCGCGGTGCCATGATGTGATGATTGACCCGGTGAAAATGCTCACCAATGATATAAAGCCCCGATGATGGCAATAGATGATGGATATCGGCAACGCGCCCAGCAATCGAATTTTCGACAGGCACCATCGCAAGGCTGGCGCGTCCATCTTGGACTTCGGTCAGCATATCTTCAAATGACGCGCAGGAAACGGGCTCCATATCTGGTTTTACGACCTGACAAGCCATATGCGAATAGGCACCGGGGACTCCTTGAAAGGCGATTTTGTTAGCTGCATCTGACATCGAATTTCCTCTGGCTTAACGGGCTTGCGTCACGGTTTGATCATCCCTGCCGTCATCAAGACCGGCCCGAAACGCCGTTTTTACGAGGGTGACGCTGTGCTGTCAATCTTTGTGGTGCGCTGCGGCAACGCGCATGCGCGCCGCTTCAAGATCTTCGGCTGTATCAATACCGCCAGGTGCGGTATCAATTTTGCCAATGGCAATGGTCATTCCAGCCTCAAGCGCGCGAAGCTGTTCCAGCTTTTCCGCCTGCTCCAATGGCGATGGTGGCAAGGCAACAAAACGGGCAAGCGCATCGCGGCGCCAGCCATAAACGCCAATATGATGAAATAAGGCTGTTGTGCCGGTGGGAATGGCAGCGCGGCTAAAATAAAGCGCGGTTCCAAAATCGGCATCTTGCCAGCTAACAACAGCTTTGACCACTTGCGGCCTTGCAGCTTCTTCGACGCTGGCTGGCGTGACCAGCGTTGCCAGATCGGTTTCGCCACGATCAAGCGTTGCGCCAAGCAGATGCAGAATTTTGGGTGACAAATCGGGAAGATCGCCCTGCAGATTCAAAATCTGCGTAAAGCGCCCATCCGGATCAATTGTTTCGATGGCTTCAAAAACCCGATCAGATCCAGATGGGTGATCGGTGCGGGTCATAACCGCCTTACCACCGGCAGATATGATCACATCGGCAATGGCGCGATCATCTGTCGCAACATAGACTGGAGCCAAATCGGCCGCCATTGCGCGTTCCCAAACATGCTGAATCATAGCTTTTCCGCCGATTTCAGCAAGTGGTTTGCCTGGCAAACGGCTTGCCGCGAGCCGTGCCGGAATAATGATGATTTTTGCGTCATTTTTTGCCATGATTTCAGCAATTCATCACATATTTCAGTTTTGCGCAAAGCAATTTATCGAAATAACGTGACGAAGCATGAGATAGGGGGTTGAGGGGCGGCTCGATTTTCGCTAATTAACCACGCATTGGTTGGTTTTTCGACCGCATGATTTTCGACCACAGGCCTTGCCCTTTCGGGCTGGTTCAAATTAGGAGCCCGGTTTCGGGAGTGACGCATGGATGAATTGCGCTTGAATAAAGTGTTTGCAGGGTTTTTGTTTGCTGCCTTGTTGTTAATGGCAGGCGTCAAAATCGCTGATGTGATGGTGCCGCATCAAGAGCTTACTGAAAACGCCTATGTCATCGAGGTTGCTGAAACCACCGATACAGCCGATGCTGCACCGGTCGATACCGGTCCTGAGCCAATTCTGGCGCTTTTGGCGGGTGCCGATCTTGGTGCAGGCGAAAAACTGTCAAAAAAATGTTCGGCTTGTCATGTCTTTGATGCTGGCGGCCAAAACAAAGTTGGTCCGGCATTGTGGAATGTTGTGAACCGGCCATTGGGCGCATCTGAAGGCTATGCCTATTCTGACGCGCTCGCCGGTTTTGGCGGCGGTTGGGACTATGCCGCGCTGAATGTATTTCTAGCTAAACCAAAAGGCTATATCAGCGGCACAAAGATGAATTTTGCCGGATTGAAAAAGCCAGAAGACAGGGCGAATTTGATCGCATGGATGCGGGCCAAGGCTGATAGCCCTGCCGCATTACCAAGCGCCGATGATATCGCAGCTGAAGGTGCCAACTAGCCCATCTGACATGACGCCTGAACTGACCGGATCTGCCGGTCAGTGTACACCGGCTGATATGATTGCCTTTCTGGCCGATTTACCGTTGGTAAGCCGGCCTGTTATTTCGAAATGGTTCCGCCAGAATCCGGCGATTGAAACCAAACAGGATTCATCCCCCGTTACGATTGCCGACCAAAGCGTTGAGCGCGATTTACGCGCCGCCATTGCTGCACGATTCCCCGATGACATGATCATGGGAGAGGAATTTGCCAGCACCGGCAATCAAGACAGCGCCTATCGCTGGATCATTGATCCCATTGATGGCACCAAGGCCTTTATCAGTGGCAAACCTGCCTTTGGTACGCTGGTCGGGCTTTTACATCACAATCTGCCTGTTGCCGGTCTTGTTGATATGCCGGTTTTTGCCGAATGCTATATCGGCCTGAACGGATTTTCGGACACGCATCACGCCACATTAAACGGCGGCGCCATTACCCCCAGCGGGCAAAGCGTTCTTGGCGCTGCCAGATTGGCAACAACATCGCCGCGCGCATTAAGCGCCGAACGTCTGGTTGATTTTGACCGGCTTGCCGATCAGGTGGCCATCACCAATTACGGTGGTGATTGTCACAATTACGCATTGCTTGCGGCGGGTCATATTGATCTGGTGATGGAAGATAGTCTTGCCGCGCATGACATGATGGCGGTTGTTGCTCTGATGCTGGCGGCGGGTGCTACCGTCAGTGATCTTGACGGCCAGCCAATCCAGCTTGGTCAATCCACCAGCATTCTTGCCGCCGCAACACCGCAATTGCATCAAGCGGCCTTGGCCTTGATATCCGCAGGCGACTAATCGGCGATTTCACATTTTCGCCAGGAACAATAAGGAATATTCCATGACGACAATCGGATTTTATGGTAGCTCAAAAATTGATGGATGGCGAACCAAGCTTGGCCGTCATCTTGATGATTTCACCCTTGTCGATCTGATGTCGCCTGAGGGCCAGCTTGCCGATATTGCGCTTGTTTGGGCACCGCCAAAGGGACAGCTTGCCAAGATGCCAAATTTGCGAGGCATCATCATGCAGGGTCAGGGTGTGGATTATATGATGTGCGATCAAACAGTACCGCGCGATGTTCCGTTGGTGCGGCTGGTTGATCCGGATATGTCGAATGCGCTGAGCCATTGGGCTGTTTTGGCGGCACTCGATTTCTGGCGCGACGCTGCCTATTACCGTCATTGTCAAACCAGCAAAACATGGCAACCCATTGTGCAAAGACCGGCAAGCGGTGCGAAAATCGGCATCATGGGCGTTGGTGCAATTGGCGGCATTATGGCACAGCGTTTTACCGCACTTGGATTTGATGTACGCGGCTGGGCGCGCAGTATGCGGCAGATTGACAAGGTTGAAATCTTTGCTGGTGATGACGGTCTTGCGCCCTTTCTTGATGGGCTAAATATTCTGGTTTCGGTATTGCCGCTAACACCGGCAACAACAGGCATTATGAATCACCAGCTTTTCAATCAGCTTGCCAAAGGTGCCTATATCATCAATGGCGGCCGTGGCCCGCAATTGGTCGAGGCAGATTTGCTTGATGCCATTGGCAGTGGGCAGATTGCCGGTGCGGCTTTGGACGTGTTTGCCACTGAACCTCTGCCAGCCGATCATGCCTTTTGGACACATCCCAAAATCACCATCTGGCCGCATGTTGCCGCACAAACCAACCCAAACACCGCCGCCATGCAGGTGGCAGCGGCGATCACCGCCATCATGGCCGGACGCGAACCTGAAAACAGGGTTGATTGGGCGCGCGGCTATTAGCCGGCAATTAAGCAGTCTGGAAGGATTCGATAAAGCCATAAAGCGCGCGAAGCCCCATCGCCTCGCCGCCCTTTGGCCGACCCGGACGCGATGCCAAATTCCAAGCCATCACATCAATATGCGCCCAATTGGTGTTTTTACCGGCAAAGCGGCGCAGAAAAAGCGCGGCCGTAATCGCCCCGCCATATCCCGACAGGCCAGTGCTCGACAAGGCCGCATAGCCAGCATCAAGATGCCGATCATAATCATCAAACAGGGGCAAGCGCCATAGCGGATCTTCGGCCATATCTGCCGCGGCCAAAATTGCCGCCGCGGTATTGTCATGGTTACAGAACAGGGCTGGCAATTCAGTTCCCAGCGCAGCCCGCGCCGAACCGGTAAGGGTTGCAAAATCAATCAGGAAATCAGGCGCATCTTCCAGCGCATAGGCAATGGCATCAGCAAGAACCAGCCGCCCCTCGGCATCGGTATTGCCAACTTCAACCTTGAGACCAGCGCGGGTGTCGATGATATCAAGCGGGCGCATTGACCGGTCGGAAACGGCATTTTCGGCCGCCGCCACAAGAACACGAAGCTGGATATCAACATGGCTTGTCATCAATGCTGCGGCAAGACCAAGAACCGTTGCCGCCCCGCCCATATCTTTTTTCATCATTTCCATCGCCTTTGACGGTTTCAGGTCAAGTCCACCCGAATCAAAGGTGATACCCTTGCCAATAAGGGTAATTTTCGGGCCTTTTTTCCCCCAGCGAAGATCCATCAGCCTTGGCCCAATTTCGGCAGCGCGGCCAACAATATTGATTGCCGGAAATTCGGTTTTCAAGGCTGATCCGCTATGCGTTTCCAGCGTGGCGTCATGCGTTTTGGCCAAGGTTTCCATTGCCGTTTGCAATGCTGCAGGTGTCATATGGTTTGGTGGCTGGTTAATCAGATCACGGCAAAGATAAATCCCGCCCAACTGGCCAATTAAACGGTCGGCATGAATGCCATCTGGCAGGGTCAGGTAATTGACAGCCGGCGCAGGTGCGCTTCGATAAGTGTGAAACTGATATTGCCCAAGCCCCCATCCAAGCGCGAGGCTTTCCAACAAGCCAGCGTTAAGGTCATCCGATGCGGCGGTAAATTGCCAATGGCCTTTTGGCAGGCTGGCCGCCAAGGCAGCGCCATCCCAAACAGCATGATTGCCAAAAATGCCAATGGCGAAATCAATGCGCCCATCAGTGGTGGCAAAATAGATCGATTTGCCGGGTTTGGCGTGAAAATTTTGCGCGCTTATCCAGCCTTGATACGCGTCACTGGCCTTGGCTTGCCAAATGGCAAAATCATCCGCTGTCATCAGGTGAATTTTGGTTCCCGCTGATCCGGCGCTTTTCAGGCCAAAATTTTCGATCATTTTGTTAAATCCTTTTCAAAAATCGCTATTGATTTGACCCGCTAAAACCACTGATCAAAATTGCCAATATGCCGCCAAAGACGACCTATAGCGTGCCGTGCAGCCGTTACCAAACTAACAGATTAATCCCCAATGCCAACAGCTTTAGCCTTGTTGTGAACATGGTCAATCATCCACCAAAGGCTTAGGCCGCGAAGCGCAAGATAACCAACAAAACTGGCCATTAACCCGGTCAAACCAAAGGATAGATAAAAAATGGCCATGGCAAAGCTGGCCGAGGCAATGATCATCGCATTACGCATCTGGGTGCCACATGTCGCGCCAACAAAGATGCCATCCATCTGAAAGGCCAGAAAAGACGCCAGCGGAAGGCTGACAACCCAAGGCCAATAGGCATCAGCAAATGCAATCAGGGCCGGTTGGCTTGTCATGAGTGACAGAATAAGCGGCTGGCCTGCCCACAGCAAAACCGATAATAGCAAGGCCATCATACCGGCAAGATAATTTGTCCGGCGAATGACAATGCGAAGCATAGTCGGGCTCTTCCGGCCAATCGCCTCACCAACAAGCGCTTCGGCAGCATGCGCAAATCCATCAATGGCAAAAGCAAGAATCCCAAAAATCGACAGCATAATCTGACAGGTGGCAAGCGCCAGATCATCCATCTTTGCAGATTCATTGAGCAATAAAGCCTCACAGCCAATCAGCAAGATGGTGCGAATGAAAATATCACGGCCAAGCGTGAAAAACTGGCGATAAGCTGCAAAATCAAGCCATAAGGGCAGGCGCGCACCAGCAAGCGGCCTTATCAATCGTCCAAGCTGGCCTGGCCAGATGCGGGTGATGCGCCAGATCATAAATCCAAACCCGCCCCATTGCGCCGCCACTGATGCCATGGCAACACCATCGACGCGCATACCAAAACCGGCAACAAGAACAATATCAAGAAACAGATTGATGCCATTCACCAGAAACAGCAAAGCCATACCAAGCCGCATTTGCTGGCGTCCGTAAAGACCTCCAAGAAGAACCATATTGGCAAGCGCCGCTGGAACCGCAAATAGCCGGATTGAGATATAGTCGGTCATTAATTGTTCGGCCATATCACTTGCCGAAAACATATAAAGCGCAGCCATGCTAACAAATGGCGATGCCAGAATGAATAAACCGCCAAGCCCAAAAGCAAGCGTAATGCCGCGAATCAATAGAAAGGCAATTTTATCATCCTGACCAGTGCCATACATTTGGGCAACAAGACCGGTTGTTCCCATCCGCAAAAAGCCAAGCCCGAAATAGATGAAATTAAACACGATCATGCCAAGTCCGACACCACCGATAAACACCGGATCATCAAGCCGTCCCATCATCGCCACATCAACCGCACCAACAAGCGGAATGGTGACATTGGATAACATGATCGGCCATGCCAGCTGCCATATATGGCGCCATCGGGTATGTTCTAGCGGGATGGTGGCGGTTTCGGATCGGCGCATTTCATGTCCGTTGATAATGGGGCGGGCGTGGCGGTGATGTCAGCACAAAAACCATCAGCCGCCAAGATGGGTCATGCGCCTTGCCATCAGACCAATGGCAAAATCATGGTTTCAAAGACAAGATAGCACATGCCCAATTGGGGCAAGACATAAACATGACAGGATCAAACGCCGCACCGCCCCGCAATCATCGTGCCTGTTTGATTCATCTTTGGCGCATTATTCGATGATCCGCATTGCCTAACCCTTACGAAACTTGTTATGCCTTGGCTATGCTTTTTGCATTTGCGGCATAAGAGGATTACGGATTTTGCCCTTCTTTCATTCACGTCTGGCTCTATATGCCCTTATGGCAATCCTGTCAGTGGTGGTTTTGATCGGCCATCAGGCCTTACCGCCCATGGATCGTGACGAGTCACGTTTCGCACAAGCCAGCAAACAGATGCAGCAAACCGGAGATTATGTCACAGTTCGATTTCAAGACGAATTGCGGGCGAAAAAACCAGCTGGCATTTACTGGCTGCAATCATCATTTGCCCACATTTTTGGACCGGATGCGATTGCCTCTTACCGTTTTGTAAATCTATTGGCATTATTGGCGGCTGTTTTTGCGCTTTATCATATTGGCTTGCAGCTATATGACCCGCGATCGGCCTTGGCGGCGGCGGCTCTATTTTCAAGCGGGTTTCTGGTGCTTGGCGAAACGCATCTTGCCAAAACCGACACGGTTTTAATGGCGCTGGCACTTGCCCAGCAATGGGCGTTGATGAAGCTTTATCTGGCATGGCAAAACGGCCAGCCGCCACCGCGTCATGGCTGGTTATGGTTTTGGCTTGCGATGGCCGCGGGGATATTGGTCAAAGGGCCGGTTCTGCCGGTTCTGGCATTGCTTAGCGTGGCAGCGCTATGCTTTTGGCATCGGCAATTTCGCTGGCTTGCCATAATCCGGTTCTGGCGCGGATTTGCCATCGTTCTTGTTTTATGTTTGCCGTGGGCGCTGCTGGTATCGGCGGCAACGGATGGCGCCTTTCTGTCAACAGCGATATCCGGTGATTTGCTTGCCAAGGTCAAATCAGGGCAGGAATCCCACGGCGCCGCACCAGGTTCATATGCACTTGTTCTGGCGATATTGATCTGGCCAGCAACGCCGCTTTTACTATGGGCAGCCAGTCAGTTTAAAGCCTTTACCGGCCGCGCTGAAACACGGTTTTTACTGGCTTGGATTGTGCCATTCTGGGTGATGATCGAGCTGATTCCGACCAAATTACCGCATTACCCGTTACCGGTTTTGCCAGCGCTGATTTTGCTATTGGTTGGCGGGGTTGCCGTTCTTGCCAAACCGGCAGATGGCACCGCCAAATGGCGGTATTATCTTGGCATCAGCCTGCGGTATCTTGGCGTTGCGGTTGGGCTGGTGCTGGCGTTTGCCGTCATTTGGGGGGCAATGAGTTTTGGCGGCGAGACAAGCCGTCAGGCGCTTGGTTTCGCCTTTCTTGGTTTGGGTGCCGCGGGGTTAGCAGCATGGTTTGGCCATTTATGGATTCGCCAAGCCCTGTGGCGTCCCTTTTTTGGCATGATTGGCGCCGCAATGCTGTTTCATATAATTGTCTTTTCAGGGGTCTTTCCAGCCTTAACCCGCATTCACATTTCCAGCGCGATTGCCACGAAGATCGCCGCCTTCCCCACCCCGCCAGCCGCGATTGCGACAAGCGGCTATCAGGAACCATCACTGGTATTTCTGCTTGGCCGCGACCTGTTGCTTCTTAGCCCAACAGAGGCGGCGTTATTCTTGATCGAGGCACCGGGTGGGCTGGCGATTATCGAACAACGGCACCAAGCCGCTTTTCTTAACGCTGCCAGCCAGTTGAAACTTGGGCTTGCCGCACCGGAACAATTATCCGGATTTAACATATCAAAAGGCCAAGAAGTGGTTATTTTATTGTATCGTACCGAGATATTTGACGCGACTGTTGGCAAGGGGTAAAAGCAGAGACCTTTAACAGTCGATGTGACAGTTCCAGTAATGGCATCAAATCCAGCTTCAAAAACCAGCAAACGAAACGTCGTGAAATCGGGGGCCGTTAAATCAAGGGCCGCCCAAAAGGTCGGTTCCGCATCGGTGCGGGCAAACCGCGATCCGGTCGAAATTTCAATTCTGGTGCCGGTTATGAATGAGGCTGGCAATATTCGGCCATTGATTGATGAAATTTGTTCCGCCTTTGCCGGTCGTCAATTCGAAATAATCTATATTGATGATGCCAGCAATGATGCCACCGCCAATGAATTGACCGCAGCCCTTGACACGGTTCCGCAATTGCGGGTGCTTCGTCATACGCAACGCGCTGGGCAAAGTGCGGCAATCCGGTCTGGCCTGTTGCAGGCAAATGGGGATCTTATTGGCGTTCTAGATGGTGATGGTCAAAATGTGCCAGCCGATTTTCCAGCATTGGAATCATTGGTTATCGCGGCGAGCAAAGATGGCAAAATGGTCATGGCAGCAGGCATTCGCCAACGCCGTGACGATAGCGCCATGCGTCTATTGGCATCGCGTGGGGCAAAATGGGTGCGCGCAAGCCTTCTTGCTGATACACATCCAGATTCGGGTTGTGGCATCAAGATCCTGCCACGCACATTGTTTTTGCAATTGCCCTTTTTCAATCATATGCACCGGTTTATGCCAAGTCTGGTTCGCCGCCATGGCGGGGTGGTTCTTGGTGTGCCGGTGGCGCATCGCCCGCGCATTGCAGGCACATCGAAATATCGTATTCTTGACCGGTTGCTTGTTGGCATTTCCGATGTTTTGGGGGTGATCTGGTTATTGCGCCGCGCGCCCACCCAAGGTGCGGTTCATGAAGTGCTGGCGACACCGCCCGCAAACAAAAAGACCAAACCAAAGGAAGCAGCGCAATGATCGCTTTTTTATCGGCATCAATTGAAATGGTGGTGCGCAGCTTTGCCAATGCGTTGCTGGCAATATTTCCGTTTTTACCAGCCAGCCTTGCAACCAACCCCGAACAGATCATGATCATAATTGGCTTTGCCGGACAGGGGCTATTTGCCATGCGCTTTATTGTGCAGTGGCTAACCTCCGAAGGTCAGGGTCGGTCGGTTATCCCGATTGCTTTTTGGTATTTTTCGATTTGTGGCGGGGCAGTTTTGCTTCTTTACGCGATTTGGCGGCAGGATCCGGTGATCATTTGCGGACAGGGGCTTGGCCTATTCATCTATCTTCGCAATCTGTTTTTGATCCGAAAATCGCAAAGCAATGCCGCCAAAGGTGATACGGCCTAAAGGCTGGTTTTGCCCATTTCCATAATGATCGCCCATTGTTCGGCTGAAACCGGCGTGACTGATAGGCGTGACTGGCGCACCAACGCCATCTCGGCCAACCGGTCGTCAGATTTGATTTGCGCAAGCGTCACCGGAACCGCCATCGGTTTTACCGCTCGAATGGTGACCATGCCAAACCGGCCATTGGTATCGGTTGGATCGGGATGATAGAGCGCCGAAACCTCAGCAATACCGACAATCTGTTTTTCATCGACCGAATGATAGAAAAACACCAAATCACCAATTTCCATGGCTTTCATATTATTGGATGCCTGATAATTGCGAACGCCATCCCAGCCTTCGCCAGCCGCGCCACGATCCATCTGGTTTTGCCATGACCATGATGATGGTTCAGATTTCATAAGCCAATATTGCATCATACTGTCTTGCTGATTTTCGGTTCATCGCGCCTATTCGGCACCGGCACGGCGGGCAAGCAGGCTTGCCACAACCGCATGTAAATTCTGGCCATCATTAACCAGATTGTCCACCGCATTTGTGATCGGCAGGTCTACCCCTTTGGCTTTTGCCAATGCGGCAAGCTGGGCAACGGTTCGACTTCCTTCGGCAAGCTTGGCTGGTGCTGCTTCGCCGCGGCCAAGCGCTATGCCAAACGCCATATTGCGCGAATGGGGCCCGGCGCAAGTCAAAGCCAGATCGCCAACACCAGCAAGCCCGAAAATCGTATCCGGCTTGGCACCCATCAAGTTGGCAAATCGGGCGATTTCAGCAAGCCCGCGTGTCAGAATGGCAGCCTTGGCATTATCGCCAAATCCGGCACCAACGGCGCAGCCTGCGGCAATCGCAATGACATTTTTCATGGCACCGGCAAGCGCAACACCAACCGGATCATCATTGCTGTAAAGCCGCAAATTGCTGCCTTCAAAAGCGTCTTGAATGCGGTTGGCGGTTGCCAGATCATCGCTCGCTGCAACCAATGCAGCTGGCAATCCGGCAAACACCTCATCTGCAAAGCTAGGTCCAGAAAACACCGCCAATGGATGGTTTGGCAGCAATCGCGACGCAAGGTCGGTAAGCAGCACGCCACTGCCATCATCAGCCTTGCCAATGCCTTTTGCACAGAGGCTAACCACCGCCGGCGGGTGATTTTTCTGACGCTCGGCAATCATCATAAAACTGGCTTGATTGGCAACCACAGGCACCGCAACAAAAATCAGCTCGGCATCATCAAGACAGGCCGGATCAAGCGTTGCGGCAATGGGCGCTGCTGGCGCCGAATCAGGCAATTGCAAACAACGACCAATTGCCAGCGCATCAACACTTTCCTGACGGCGCGCCAAAACCATTATTTGCTGGCCAGCGCGATTCAGCGCGGTGGCGATAGCCGCCCCCCAACTGCCTGCACCAATCACAACAGCACGAGCCACAATTGCGCGGGTCATTGGCGCACCCCCCGACCGGGTGGCGGGCTGGCCTCAGGATCAAGCGGCCATCTGGGGCGCGGCGCAAAAGCCAAATCATCAGGCCGGTCAAACCGTTCAAGCGCGGCCCACGCAATCATCGCCGCATTATCAGTGCATAATTTTGCTGGCGGCACCGAAAGGCGGAAATTGGCATCGGTTGCAACCCGCTGCAAAACCGCAAAAATATGCTGATTGGCAGCAACGCCCCCAGCAATGACAAGCACTGGCTGATTGGCATCATCATGCGGAAACTCCTCGCGAAAGCGAGTTAATGCCTCCTTGGTACGATCGGCAAGACAATCAGCAATCGCCGCTTGCAAACTGGCAGCAAGATTGGCAATCGGTGCCGCCTCAGGCCCGCCAAGCTGGCTTAGCCGATTGACCAAAGCCGTTTTCAAACCGGAAAAGGAAAAATGACATCCAGCATTGCCTTTTAGCGGGCGTGGCAGCGCGATTGCTTTGGAATCACCCAATTTGGCAGCCGCTTCAATCGCCGGTCCGCCCGGATAGCCAAGCCCCATTGCCTTGGCGCATTTATCAAAAGCCTCGCCAGCCGCGTCATCCATGGTTGTGCCATAGCGGCGATAATCACCAGGCCCCGCGACCGCCAATAGCTGGGTGTGACCGCCTGAAACTAAAAGCAGCAAATAGGGAAAAGCCACATCATCGGCAAGCCGCGGACTAAGCGCGTGGCCTTCAAGATGGTTAACCGCAAAATAGGGAATCTGCCGTGCAGCGGCAATCGCCTTGGCGGTGACAGTGCCAACCGCAACCCCGCCAATCAGCCCGGGCCCACCGGTTGCCGCAACAGCGTTGATATCACCCATCGTCAAACCAGCCGTGGCAAGCGCGTCACGAATTACCTGATCAATCATTTCCAGATGCGCCCGTGCGGCAACTTCGGGAACAACACCGCCATGTTTGGCATGGGTTTCGATTTGTGACGCAATTTCATTGGCGTAAATGGTTTTATCAGCCGCAACAATTGCCGCTGCGGTTTCGTCGCAACTGCTTTCAATGCCAAGCATGATTACGGGGCTTTGAGCCATGAATGATATTCCTCTAAAAAACTTGCCCCACCATATCCGAAGCCGGATAGAGATGCCAGTCCTGTCAACAAAACTGCCAAACATGCTGGTTTTTCTGAAAAGCTGGTTTTTTGGCTTTGCATTTGCGGGCCAGCCCTTTAGATATGGCTTGCTATGAAAGTTGAAGTCTCGTTTTTTGATGCTAATCCAATGCGGTTGGCAAGCCGTGCGTCGCAGCTGGCGATGGTGCAGGCTGAGATGGTTTGCGCCGCGCTTCAGCCGGCCGCAGTGACGGTGCGTCCGGTAACAAGTGAAGGCGACCGAATTCTCGATCGCTCGCTTGTTGAGGCTGGTGGCAAAGGGCTTTTTATCAAAGAACTTGAACGGTCAATTCTGGCTGGCGAATCTGACGCTGCTGTTCATTCAATGAAAGATATGGAAACGCATTTTGCCGCTGGTACCGAGATCGGGGCTGTCATGGTGCGCGAAGATCGCCGTGATGCGCTTGTCGGGCCCTATCGCAGCCTTGATGCTTTACCAAAAGGCGCGCGCATTGGCACCGCCTCGGTACGCCGCGCCGCGATCCTGCTTCATTACCGGCCTGATCTTCAAATCAACCTGATCCGTGGCAATTTAAACCGGCGGCTTGGTTTGCTGGCGGCAGGTGATTATGACGCCCTTATTCTTGCCGTTGCTGGCATCAAACGGCTTGGGGCTGATATTGCTTATGCGCCGATTGACGCCGAGATCATGCCATCGGCGGTGGCACAAGGCGCACTTGCAATTCAGATCGCCGCAGCCAATACGCCGCGCGCCGGTGCGGTCAAAAATCTTGTTTCGACTTTGATCTGTCCAACCGCGCTTGTTGAAGTCACCGCCGAACGCGCACTTTTAAGCTTTCTTGATGGATCATGCCAAACGCCTATTTCGGCAAGCGCGGTTTTGGATGCAACAGGTCATGTCACGCTTGATGGCATGATTTTGCGCCCTGATGGCAGTGCGGCGTATCGAAAGCAAATGCGCGCGCCTGCCGATCAAGCTGAAAATTTGGGCGCTGAATTGGGTGCTGAATTAATTGGCCTTGCCGGTGGCCGCGACTTTTTGGTTTAATTCTGATTGGTTTTAATGAGGCTTTGGTCATCACCGCGATTAGGTAGGTGATTATGATTTCAACCTACCTTAACTTTACCTAAGTTTAAATTCACCTAAGTTTAAATTCACCTAGTTTAAACTTACCGGTCTTAACCTCAATGGCGCAAAAAGGATGATAATGGCAAAATTCACCCTGATTATCCGGCCGCAACCTGACGCTGATCGTGATGTTGGCTGGCTAAACCGCTATGGCGTGCCAGCGCTTGCCAGTCCGGTGATGATTGGCGCGCCAGTTTTGGCCGCCTCATTGGCGCATGATCTTGGCAATCCAGCAGATTTTACCGGCATTATTTTTACCAGCCGCCATGCGGTTGACGCGGTTGCCAAGGCGGCCGATGCCGGCGCATGGATTCCAAAGCCAGCCTTTGTTGTTGGATTGGCAACCGCCGCCGCAGCAAAACAGGCCGGATTTAAAAACATCATCATTGGCAGTGGCGGAGGCGCCGGCTTGGTTGAACCGATCCGGCAAGCCTTAGCAGATGCCGATCGCGCAAAACCACAAAAGGCCAATTTATTATGGCCAAGTGCGCTTGAGATTAGTTTTGATATGGCAGCAACCATGCGCCGCCATGATATCGCTGTTCAGCGTTTGCCAGCCTATCAGATGACGGCCAATACCGATCTTGCGCCATCAGTTTGTGTAGCACTGGCAAAAAATTGCATTTCCGCGGTGATTGCGATGTCGCCAAGATCAATCCAGATTTTGCGTACCAATATGGACGCCGCTGGGCTGGGGTCTGCCCGAAACAAGATTGACCTGATCGCTGGCAGTGACGCGATTACTGCCGCCGCAGGTGATGGATGGAACCATGTCTATGCAGCACGCCATCCGCGCCGAAGCCGGCTTCTGGCAATTGCGGTTCTGCGGCATCGGCAATTTGATCTGGGGTAAACCAACCTGCAGATTTTGCATCAGCCATATGCGGTGACGCTAGTATCTTGTCATGCGGCTATGATATGATTTGCCGGGATATGATTTGCGTGGACAGGCTCTGCCAAAGATAGCATCCAATCACGGAAGGCAAATAGCATTATGGCAAAATCAAAGCAACCATCCGCCAAAATGGGCGATACAATTGACGGCGATGCGATTGAAAAACCCGCAGACCAAACAGCGCCGCCACATGCCAGCACATCAAAACATAGCCAGACCGCATCACCCCATAAAGCCTCAACGTCTAACGCTGGTTCTTTGATCACATTTGCGGCCTTGGCCTTATCGGTTTTTGCCGTTGGTCTTGCCGGTTTTTCCATTTGGCAGCAACGCCAGAACACAGCCGATATCGCCGCCCTTTTGCCGGTTAGCAACAGTGATGCAGGGGAGTTGGCGGATGTAGCAAATTCGGATCTTGCTGACCGGCTTGCTGCGCTTGAAAGCCAGCTTGCCGCCGACCGGCAAAGCCAGCAATCGGCACTTGCTGCCTTGCAAGACCAGATGGCCGCGCCATCACCACCACCCGCCGATAACAGCCAAAATAATGATTTCGGCAGTGATGCCAAGGCGGATATTGCCGACATTCGCAATGATATGGATCAACGCTTTGCCGCGCTTGAAGCGACATTGGCCGACCAAGCCCTTTCAGTAAAAGCGAGGAAAGATACTAGCGATAATGCCGATAGCCAGCCAGCGGGCAACACGCGACCCTCCGGCACCAGCAAGCAAATGACCGCGCCAACGGGCCTTTTGGTTGTCAGCGGCCTTCTTGCCGATAATCTGGCTGGCCAGCCGCTTGATCGATGGTTGTCATTGCTACAGGGGCTTGCCGATCGCGGTGCCAACATAACCGGCCTTGCGCCATTGCAAAACGCAGCAAATCCGATGCCGGACAGCCAGCATCAATTGCTGCAAAAGGCCTATGATTTGGTGCCGCAAATGACCGCCGCGTTAAATCATGCTGCCGATAATGCCGGATTTTTTGAAAAAACCGGTGCCAAGCTTGGCCAGCTTGTCCAGCTTCGGGCAATTGGCGCTGGTGGCAATGCCGCCGCGCTTGGTGATTTTGAAACGGCGCTTGCGTTAAAGGATCTTGACAGCGCAATCAAAGCTGCGGGGCAATGGTCGGGGTCTGATCTGCCATCGCTTCATGCTTGGCTTGCCGCCGCCAAGGCGCGTCAGACACTTGATAAGGCGGTCAATGGGCTGGTGACAGACTATCTTGCCACTGCCATTGATGTTCAATAATGCCGAAAGCTGGATTGCACTTAGATCATGTTTAAAAAGCTTCTGATTCTGTTTACGATCGTCATTGCCGCCGCCGCTGCGGCAAGCTGGCTTGCCAGCCAGCCCGGGGCGGTGCAGATCGAATGGCTTGGCTGGCGCATGGAATTGCCAACAAGTCTGGCTGTTGCGCTGATTGTTATCTTTGCGCTTATTCTGGTGTTTTTTGATCGGCTCTTGCGCGCCATCCACGCGATGCCGCGCTGGCTTGGCGGACGGCTTCGTCAACGCCGTGACGATGCTGGCCATCGTGCGCTGACATTGGGGTTAATGGCTGTATCGGCAGGCGAACCGGCCGAGGCGCGCAAACATGCCAGCCGCGCCGAGCGGTTGTTAAAAGAACCAAAACTCACCGGTCTTTTGGTGGCGCAAGCAGCGCATCTTGCCGGTGATCATCAAGCAGCGCGGCGTTATTTCACCTCGATTTTGGATGATCGCGAAACAGCCTTTCTTGGCCATATCGGGTTAATGCGATTGGCGCTTGATGACCGTGATCCGATCAAGGCTCGCCAATCGGCAAAAGCTGCGCTGACGCTCAAGCCAAATTCGGTGCTGGCGGCTAATCATCTTTTCAAGCTGGAGACCGGCCGCAATAATTGGAACGCGGCGCTTCCGGCGTTGGACGTGATGGCGCGCCAGCAGAAAAAAAACAAATCAAAAACAGCGCCTGATCAATCGGCACTCATTACGCGTCAACGCTGCGCGCTGCATTTTTTAAAAGCTGTTAAATTGCAAGAGGATGATCGCAAATCAGCCGATAAAGAGCTTTTGACAGCGTTAAAGATTGATCCAGGATTCCTGCCAGCCGTGACCATGCTTGCCGATCATTATCTTGATAAAAAAGCGCATGGGCGCGCGGTGAAGATTCTGGAAACCGCGTTCAAAATTCACCCCCATGACAGCATTGCAACAAGGTTGAAGACGGCATGGAAAAGCAATGATGGCCAATTTATCGCTAAGCTGACCAAGCTGTTGGCACAGATTGAGTCAAGCCAACAGAAAACGGCCTATTATCTGGTTGCCAAACAGGCACGCGATGCGGGTCTTGATGGTGAGGCTGAACGACTATTCAACGCGGCGCGCGATCTTGATGGCAGTGATGAAGATACCCAATCACTGTGGCACTGCACATCTTGCAAAAGCAGGCATGATGATTGGCAGGCATTTTGTCCCGCTTGCGATGAATTTGCCGCTTTGGTTTGGCAGCGACCGGCCAGAACAAGCCCACTTATCAAGCATGATTCATAGCCCGGTAAGCCCTATGCCACCGCCCTTCATCGGCGTGGCTATCGACAAGATTTCGTCGCGGAACTGATTTTTTGATGTTGCTTCAGACGCCATAAATATTGCGCTACGATTTGTCGCGTTTATCTGAAGCGTTACGTCCACGAATAATATTTGCAATAAACATGGCTGTTCTTGGGTAATAGGCATAGGGCTTGTCATCGCTAGATACCGGCCTCACATTGCCGCCACCATTCATGGATTTTGCCAATTGGCAATCCCATCATCTAACCTGTTGACCTTCCCCTTGGGGGAAGATCTATGGTGCGTCCATAGGAGAGATTTATGGCCATCACAATCGACACGCTAAACATCCATTGGCAGTGCAAACATACATGGAAGCGCGCAAGCTATAACACCAGCTGGTGTTTGCTTGGCTGTTCGATTGGTGATCTGGGCACGATATTTTACTTTCAAACCATGGGCATTGACTGGCCAGTTCTATGGATCATGTCGCTTGCCATTATGAATGGTCTTTTGACCTCGATCATTTTGGAAACAATCATTCTGACGCGCCAGATGGCGTTCAAAATCGCATTGAAAACGGCGTTTGGCATGTCCTTGATTTCGATGATTTCAATGGAAGTGGCGATGAATTTTGCCGACTTTATGCTGACAGGCGGGGCCTTGCTCACTTGGTGGGCAGTGCCGCTTGTGCTTGTTGCCGGTTTTATCACGCCGTTGCCCTATAATTACTGGCGCCTAAAGGCGTTGGGCAAAGCCTGTCATTAAAATTACCACACTTTGGCTATGGCATTGCGATCACCGCATCACGATTAAGGTATTTCAATTTTGGCTCTTCACTGCAAATCATCAAAAGGACCCGCCCTTAACATGACTCTACGCAACATGGCTTTACGCAAAACCACCCTTGTCACAGCCCTCGCCCTTTCATGCGGTTTTTCCGTGCTTGCCTATGCGCATAGCGGTGCCACCGGCATTGTCAAAGAACGGATGGATTTCTTCACGCAAAGCAAGGACAATCTTAAAGCCATCAAGACGCATTTTCAGAATGGTGATCTTGATGCGATTGTTCCGCTTGCGACGCAAATTCGTGATTGGGCAGAAAAGATGCCAGCCTATTTTCCAGCGGGAAGCGATGGCAAACCATCCAAAGCATCACCGCAAATCTGGTTGGATTTTTCTGGGTTTGAGCGTGCCACCAATGCCAATTATCAAGCCGCTAATCAATTGGTGATTGCCGCCAAAGCGGGCGATTCCGAGGCCGCGATAAATGCGTTTAAAGCCACCGCAGCAACCTGCAAAAGCTGTCACAAATCATATAGGTTGGATTAGTGCGATGCGCAAAAATACCCTTGCCTATTCATGTCTGACCCTGGTGCTTTCTGCCCCAATGCCAAGCATTGCCGATGATCTTGTTGAATTGCGCCCCAATGATCCAGTCTATGTAAAGCTTGGGCAAAAAATCTATATGGATCAATGCGCAAGCTGTCATGGGGTAAATCTGGAAGGGCAGGATGGCTGGCGCGACAAGATGGTCGATGGCATGCGGCTTGCCCCACCACATGATAAATCAGGCCATACATGGCACCATCCAGATGCGTTGCTTTTCAAACTGACAAAATATGGATTTGCCGCAATGATTGGCAGTGACTACAAGGTCAGCATGCCAATTTATGATGATGTTTTAAAAGACGAAGAAATCATCGCAGCCTTGTCTTATATCAAATCGACATGGCCAGATGATGTCAGGCAAATCCATGATAAAATCAATGCTGATTACAAGCTGAACAACGCTATGGAAAACAGTAAAAGCGGCTCTTAATTTGTCAAATCTTCGCGGACGCCAGCGCTAGCCGTCTTGATTTTTAACCAGCAAGACACTGATTTCCGCATCAACCATCCCATGATGATGCTGGTGATCCATTTTTCGTAAAGCGCCGGTGATAATCTTGTCACGGGTTCATAATCGAGTTTGTTATAATGGGCAAAAACTTCTATTTGCAGATCCTTGATTTCATAGCTGGTTCGGTTGCGAAACCAGCGTTCAAACCGCTTGTTTAATTTCCGTTCAATCCAATACATATGATTTGAGCGGTAATCGGCCTCGATCACCTCGAGCAATGCATGATCATCGGCTGTCATAGATTAATCGCTCCAATTACTGTAGACAGGAGTTTCTCACTTGTCGCGAGACCGACCCGCCAGATAGACTATCATGATCGCAAATGCCAAACTGCACCCGAAAAATCAAACATCATGAATGAAACCGGCGCGCTTTTTGGCCTGTTTCTCTCAGCTTTTCTTGCTGCCACGATTTTACCGGCGCAATCCGAGCTTGGACTTGGATATTTGGTGATTACATCAAAATATTCAATGGGGCTGTTGGTCCTGTTTGCCAGTCTTGGCAACACGCTTGGCGCAATCGTCAATTGGGTCATCGGGCGCAGCATTGCATCATCGGTTATGCGCATGGAAAAAATAAAAACCTCACCGCGCTACCAGTTGATTACCCGCTGGTATCAGAAATTTGGACGCTGGACACTTTTGTTAAGCTGGGTGCCAATCATTGGCGATCCAATCACCGTGATGGCTGGCATTTTTAAAGAACCTCTGAAAAGCTTTGTTTTGATTGTAGCGCTGGCAAAAACCACCCGCTATGTGGTGATTGCGCTTTTTGCTGAAAAATTTGCTTTTGGATAGGCGTCAAAGGCCGCTATGATTTGCCGCGTTACTCATTTCCAGTTAGACATGGCGTCATCATAAAAATGCAAAAAGGAATGGATGCATGATTGATTTTTATACATGGACAACCCCGAATGGCCGCAAAGTATCGATCCTTCTCGAAGAGCTTGGCGTCGATTACGAAGTGCATTCCATCAATATCACCCAAGGCGATCAAAATAGCCCTGCATTTTTGAAGATCAGCCCGAATAACAAAATCCCAGCTATCATTGACCGCGACAATGGTATGAGTTTGATGGAATCAGGCGCTATTCTTGTTTATTTGGCTGAAAAATATGGAAAATTTCTGCCAAAAGACAGCATCGCACGCGCCGAGGTCAATGAATGGCTGATGTGGCAAATGGGCGGGTTTGGCCCGATTCTTGGTCAGGCACATCATTTCCTGCATTTTAATCCGGGCAAATCAGATTATGCCGAAGCGCGGTTTCGCAGCGAAGTTGCGCGGCTTTATGGCGTGCTTGATCGCCGGCTTGAAGGGCGCGATTATATTTGTGACGATTATTCGATTGCCGATATGGCCTGCTGGCCATGGGTGGCGCGCTATGAATGGCAACAGGTCAATCTTGCCGATTATCCGAATGTACGATCATGGTATCAACGCCTTCTAGCGCGCGATGCGGTACGAAAAGGCTATCATGTACCAAAACATATGGGCGAAATCCCACAAGGCTGATCCAGATTTTTCAACCATCGGCTGTCCTACCCATAAACCGGATGGGGCGGCCATTATCGCCTATAATATTTGTGAAGCTGTTTTGCTCATGCTAGCATCTTGTTACCTGACGATGAAAACCATCTGGTGACTGAGGGAAAACAAGATGAAACTTACAATTATTGCGCGCAGTCGCGATGATTTCGGCGTTATTGTGAATAGCGAAGAATTGCATAAGACCAAACAGTCGATTTTCAAAGTCAATGTAACCGATGCCGATCTTCACCAGCTAACCGAAAGCCGTGTCGATAAAGATCATCTTATTGAATTTGCCTTGACCTTTTTGCTGGAACGCGAACCTGTTGATGCGATTCAATCTGCCTTCAACTTGAAAACCATCAGCCATTATTTTCCTGAATTCCCCGAAGCGGTAAAAAGTTGGGTTGATGAAAATGCCGAATAGCCATTTCAGATAAGCGCATATCGCGCCTGCTGCCAAAATCAGGGGTTGCCTTGCCATTATAAATTGGCCAATCCGGTTTGGGCCGGCCAAAAATCGAAAAATATGGTATGGAATTTGCAGGGGTCTCACCAAGGTCAAACCCCTAATTCGTGCAAAGCATCCCAAAAAGAGAATTTGACGCGAACTAGCAGTGGTTTGGACCTCCGATGAGAACCCTCATCAGCTTTAACGGTTGGTGGGGGTTTTTCTTTAGGCTAAATATACGAATTCCGGCATTTACCGGCATTTGACCCTTTTATCAAAGCATGTCTTCACCAGCATGACATTTATCGCTATGCCGACCCGCTTGCCGATATGATTGTGAATGTGGCCTATGCTGGTGATGGATTCCCATGGCATTTTGACACGAATAATTTCACCATCACCCTTGCCATTCAATCGGCCGATGAAGGCGGTTTATTCGAATATGCCCCGAATATCCGGCAAGATTGCGAAAATTTTGAGTCGGTAAAGGCGGTTCTTGATGGTGTTTCGGATCGGGTGAAATCGCTTGCGCTTGAACCGGGTGATTTACAGCTATTCAAAGGCCGCTATTTGCTTCACCGTGTCAGCTCGCTAAAAGGGCCGCCGCCGCGTTATGTGGCAATCCTGTCCTATGTCGAACAGCCAGATATGGTGGGAACGCCTAGACGCGTCAAAAAGCTTTATGGCCGTGTTTTGCCAATCCACCTTGAACGCGCCGGTTTACGGAGTGGTTCCTATCTCGATTAGCCAAACGCCGCACAATTGACAGAATTTGTCATCTAAGGCAGACTTTCCAAGACCATTGCTTTGCTGCATAGGATCAGCATCGCAGCCTATAGATCAACCTGTCATGGCAATGACAAAGGGGAAAGATAGAGGCAAATTATGACACCATTTATTGCAAAATTAATTGAACGAAGCTGTGTCACAACACATGCCGATTGTCCGCTTGATGATTTAATCACAATTCTTGCCGAACGCCGCATTGGCACTGTGGTGGTGGTTGATCGTGACCATCAGGTTATTGGCATCGTCTCGGAACGCGATATCATCCAGCATTTATCAACCGGCGGCACGACAGCCGATACCTTCACCAAAAATATTATGACAAGCAAGGTGATCACGGTTGAAAATAACGTCACATCAGCACAGCTTATGCAGCTGATGACCGAGCATCGCATCCGGCATGTGCCAATCACCCGTGATGGCAAGCTTGTTGGCATTGTGTCGATTGGCGATGTCGTCAAACGGCTTTTGGAAAAATATGAACAAGAAGCCGAATTGATCAAACAATTCATCAATTCATAGCCAGCGACTGAGCATGGATTCCGGCGTCATCAGCTTTTGAAAATAAGCCCGCCAACACAGATCAAAACAACACCGGTAATGCGGTTAATGCGCTGGCGCAAAATTGGCGAATTGAGCATTTTTGATACATGATCAAACATCAGCGCCAACGCCAAATTGCCAAGAAATGGCACCAAGGCTGATAGCCCGCCAATAACAGCGATATCAATTGGCTGCAGCGTCGCCACGGTGAAAAACCCCGGCAGAATGCCAATATAGAATAAAATGGCCTTTGGATTACCAAGGATCACAAGAATGCCGGCAAACAGCCCTGCCAGCATGCCCGGACGGGTCAATTGATTGGGAAGATTGATCGTTTCTATTTTCGACCGCAAGAGGCTGACCCCCATTGCACAAAACACAAACACCGCCACATATTTCAGCCAGAACACCAAATCAGCATGAAAGCTGGCCATCTGATTCAGCGTCAAAAGCGCTGCAACGGCCCAGGCAACATCACCAAATGCAACCCCAAGCGCCAATGGCCAAGCGCCAGCAAATCCGCCTTTCAAGCCGCGTGCAAGCATTGCCACCCACACCGGTCCGGGCGTCAGAAACAGCAAAAACAGCGCCGCAATATAAAGTACTATTTCACTAGCTGCTATCGTCACTGAATTGACAGCCTTTTCTCGAAAAGTTATGGCCGGTGGTAAATTGGGTCAGATCTTTTGTTCCAACCACTTTTGTTCCCATAACATTTTTTAGAGGGAAAGATCAAAAATCAATCATCAGATTTGGATAAAATCTATGCGTCATCGAGACGGCGTTTGCCGCTATGGCGGTTGTCACTATGCGGTTTCCCACTATGGCGCTTTTCACATTGTTTCTTCATATAAGCGACAAGATGAAAAGCCACCATGGTAATCAGAAAATAAGAGGCAAATTGATCAACAAGATGTTCGGTTAACGGCTGTTCGGGCTCGTCCTCACGCATGGTTTATCCTGTCATCTCTTGCATCATTCTAACGATCTCACTTTAGCCGGACTGTGTCGGCAATTACCATGAAAACCCGCATGGTGAATGGGA
Source organism: uncultured Alphaproteobacteria bacterium (assembly GCA_963926175.1). Classification (GTDB taxonomy): domain Bacteria; phylum Pseudomonadota; class Alphaproteobacteria; order Puniceispirillales; family Puniceispirillaceae; genus UBA3439. Next base: position 41,228 of record CAWUWE010000030.1, read on the forward strand.
AAAACATGCCCCCAACGCCGAGTGTCAATTTCATCAGGCCATTATAGATTATTGATCAAGACGCTTGCACCGCGTCAAAAGTCAGGCCAAGCTTCATAATGAGAGATATTTTGGCTAATTTTTTGTTTTTTAGCGCTGTATCAGCCCCATAAAACAGGACTCCTATGATGATTAACAGTTTGACCCACCCGTTCCGTGCCAAGTCTGTGGATGATATCTATATCAATATCAGCCATTTTCTTGATCATTTTATCATGCTTATTTTTGCCAAGGCCGCCTATGATGCTGGTCGGCATTTCGGGTTTGGCTATGATGAAATCATCGTTTATGGCGCAGTTGGATTTGTGCTATTTGGCGGCATGGCGCCAATTGCCGCCCAGCTTGCCGACCGGTTCTCGCGCTCATTATTGATGGTGATTTTTCATTTCGGCATGGGCCTTGGCGCAATTTTGGCTGGGCTGTCACAAAATATCTATCACCTTGCCGCTGCCATTGGGGTAATTGGTATTTTTGCCGCAATCTATCACCCTGTTGGCATTCCAATGCTTGTCAAAAGCAATAAAAGGATTGGTTACCGGCTTGGGGTGAATGGCGTGTTTGGCAATATGGGGGTTGCCGCCGCGCCGTTAATCACCGGATTGTTGCTGACCGTTGGCGATTGGCGGATATGTTTTATCCTGCCCGGATTATTTTGTTTCGCCTATGGTGTGGCGTTTGCCAAATCTCTGAAACTTGATGAAGATGACACCGCAAAGCCACGAAGCAGCGCGGCTGATTCCTTTGCGCCAAATTGGAAACGCGCCTTGGCGGCGTTGGCATTATCAACAGCTAGTGGCGGCTTTATCTTTGGCGCAATGACGTTTGTCGTTCCGCGCTATTTTGAAATTTCAATGACCAATATTTCAACATCGGTTGCGATTACCGGCCTTTTGGCTTCAATAGTTTATGCGATTGCATCATTTTCACAAATTGCCGTTGGCTGGTTGATTGACCGCTACTCAGCGAAAAATGTTTTATTTTTCATGGCTGTTGGGCAGGTTTTATTCATCTATCTTGCAGCGCAATTTAATGATCTGGCGCTGTTTGTGGCAATGCTTTTGGCAATGAGTTTTGTTTTTGGTCAAATTCCGATCACGGATGCAATCTTGTCGCGCTATGTCCCCGACGAGTGGCGCGGCCGTGTTTTCAGTGTGAAATTTTTGCTGAATCTATCAATTGGCGCCAGCGTTTTGCCGGTGTGCGGATTGATCCTGCAAGCTGGCTTTACCATGACAACCCTGTTCAGCTTGATGAGTGTTGTTGCCATTTTGATTGTTCTGGCATCGGTTATTCTGCCACAACAGCAAAGCGATCAACGGCTTGATCACGCCGCTGCCGAGTAGGCAAATTGCCTTAACGATCGGCGAACACAAGCTTGGCTTCACGGCGAAGCACCTTGCCAACTGGACTTCGCGGCAGCGCATCAGTGATGTAAATTCGCTTTGGTGCCTTGACCGAATCAAGCCGTGATTTGACAAAGGCAATCAAGCCCGCCTCGTCAATACTGGCCTGTTTTGACAGCTCAACCGCAGCATGAACCGCCTCGCCCCATTTATCATCAGCAAGGCCGAAAACGACACATTCAACAACATCGGGGTGCTGGCCTAAAACCGCTTCAACATCATTTGGATAGACATTGAATCCGCCAGTGACAACAACATCGCGAATCCGGTCTTTGATAAAGACAAAACCGCGATCATCAATATAGCCAATATCACCTGTATGAAGCCAACCATCGATGATCGTCTCGCTGGTTTTTTCGGGCATTTTATAATAGCCCTTCATCAACAGATCACCAGCAAGCACCAATTCGCCTTCTTCACCCGCTGGCAAAAGCTTACCGCTCGCATCCATGATGCCAATTTCAGTCATGCAAGTGGCGCGGCCGGTTGAAGCGTGATTTGCCGGATCCTGCCAATCCTTGGAACGCATGCAAATGGCAATTTGCGGCACTTCGGTTTGCCCAAAACAGGTTTCCATCGCATGATTGAAAATTGGCATGGCACGCGCAACAACATCAGGCCGAATGGTCGCCCCGCCAATGATGAAATGGCGAAGTGATGACAGGTCGATATCATTGATCCGGTCATCTTCGAGCATCATATAGCAAAGCGTTGGCGGCACAAAAATTGTTGTCGCTTGCATTGTTTCAATCGCATCCAGAATCGCCCCAGGGCTTGGTTGACCCATAAATAGCTGCGTGCCGCCAACCGCGAATATCGGCAAAATCATCGTATTGGCACCATGTGTCATTGGCGCTGCCAACAGATGACGATCCTTGGCGTCAAACCCAAATGCGGCAATCATCGACGCAATACAGCTATTAAAAACCCGGTAGCTTTGCATCACACCTTTTGGCACGCCAGACGACCCGCCAGTGAATTTGATTGCTTGCAGATCGTCGCTATCAGCCAGATGACGCTTTGGCATCATGCCAGCATTGGCCGCTAGTAACGCCGCCATATAACTGTTGGCGCGGGCAGCCGTCTCACCATTTTTTCCGGCCAGAAGATGGCCGGCCACGGCACCGAATTTTTCATCACAATCAGCATCGAAAATCACAATGCTTGGCGCGGTTAAATCAATGATCCGATCCAGCTCGTCACGACCATTGCGCGGGTTTAGTGGCACCCATATTTTGCCAGCAGCATAGGTTGCAAGCCAGCCAAGAAGATGCTCGAAACTATTATAGGCGCAAATGCCAACACAGCTTTGCGGCGAGGGATCAATGATCTGAAGTGCGTTTGCCAGCGCATTAACCGATTCGGCAAAGTCACCATAGGTGACTTTGCGCTGATCCGCCCCATCATTGATTTCAACGGCAATCCGATCTGGCCACCGTGCCGCCGACCGGAAAAAATTATCAATCGGCATCATGACGTGAGACATTGTTAGATCCTTTTAAAAAAATACAAAGTGACAAACACCGAAATTGCGACAAACGGGCTTGAATAAATGGGCAAAAGCCAAGCCCGTTCATTCAATCACACGATTAAAATATAGCCGCCTAGCCCCCCAAGCGCGATTAAAAATAATTGCCGAAACAAATCTTGTGACAGACGCTGGCGAAGCCCAAGACCAATCTGCATGCCAATAAGCGCTGGCAATAACGCCGCCGCCGATAAGATGCCAAGCGATAAAGGCATCAAATCATGCCGGTATAGCGCCAATCCCAATGAAGCTGTTGAGGCGGCAAATAACATGCCCATCGCCTGCACAAGCGCATCACGTGGCAAACCGATTGATTGCAAAAACATCACCCCGGGCACAAATAGTGTTCCGGTCAATCCAGTTAATAGCCCGTTTGCCGTCCCACAAACTGGCCCCAGAATTATCTCAAGGCGCGGCGATAATTGCAGCGGTTTTGCAATCAGCCCAGATATCGCATAAAGCAGCAAAAGCGCCCCAAGACAACGATGCAAAAATTGTGTCTCGACAAGGGTTGAAAGCTGGGCGCCAAGATGAACCATCACCACCGCCATCAGCAAAAACAGCCAAAGCCGTCGCCAAAGCGCGCCAATCTGACCGCCAGCCAATGCCTGCCAGACATTGGTTGCCAAAGATGGCATAACCAACAGCGCCATCGCGGTTGGCAAATCGACAATGATTGACAAAAGACCGAGGCTAACCGTTGGCAAGCCAAGCCCAACCATACCTTTGACAAAACCGGCAAGGCAAAAAACCAAACCAACCATGATCAGCAAATTTGGATCAGCCATGATCATAATCCTGCTTTGCCAATTTTGGGGCAGTTTTGGCCGATTGCGCTGAAGATAAATAAAGGCATTGTATCATTGTCAAAGACTGGCAAGAAACAATCCTAACGGCAAGGTTTTAATAGAGTAAAACAGGCGTTATCAGTGCCTATTCGCCGCGGATCCTAATAACGGTTCGCCGGTTTTTAGTCCATGCTTCAAGAGATGTACCAAGCATGGCTGGCCGTTCCTTGCCGAAAGATTTGGTGATGATCCGCCGCCGGTCAACACCCATACGGGCAAGCTGTTTGCGAACCGCATCAGCGCGTTTATGCCCAAGCGCGATATTATAATCGCGTGTTCCCCTCTCATCACAATGACCCTCAACCAAAATTTGAACCGCCGGATTGGATTTTAGATAATCTGCAACAAACAAAAGACCTGATAGGGTTTGCTGGCTCAAAATCGCGCTGTCATAATCAAAATAGCTAAGATAACCATCAATTTTGACATCAATTTTAGCCTGTTTGGTGGCAGCTGGTATTGGTGCTTGATCTGAGGTTTGGTCCGATGTTTGGGCTGGAGCCGCGTTTTCAGCTTTCGCAGGTGCCGCATCAGCTGGTGTTGCTGTCAAGGCGGGTTTGGCAGATGGTGTTACCGGAACCGGACAGGTGCGATCAGCCGGACAAGCAGGGCCATCTTCAAAAACAACGACGCTACAGCCGCTGAGCCATAGCCCAATAAAGACGGCGCGCAATGTCCGGCAGATCATCATAATGGTTTACGCCTGTTTTCACTGTCTTTGGTCTTCTTGCAAAATGATAACGACCCTGTTTCGATTTATGTAAGCCTTTGCCACGGCTTTTTTGAAATTGCGCCACTATCGGGTTGTCGGTTTGCCGCAAGGCCGATAGCCTAAACTAGCACTCATTCCCAATGCGCAGCCATAAGGCTTTTCATCAGCCAGATATCCCGTTTGGTAAAAATCACCGGAGCCAAAACCATGAATTTATTTTCCAAACTTCAACAACGCGGTGCAGAACAAAATCCGATCCGGATTGGCATGATTGGCGCTGGTAAATTTGGCAGTATGTTTTTGGCGCAGGCAAATCGGCTTCCAGGGATTCATGTTGTTGGCATTGCCGATCTTGACCCGTCAAATGCCCGCTCAAATCTTGCTTATATTGGCTGGTCAGCCGAAAAATACGCTGCCACATCGCTTGGTGATGCAGTAAAAACCGGCACTAGTTTCGTTGGTGACGACTGGCAGGCCCTTGTCAGCCATCCGGCAATTGACATGATTATTGAATGTACAGGCAATCCGGCTGCCGCCGTCCATCATGTTATAACCGCGTTTGAACATGGCAAAAATGTTATCAATGCAACGGTTGAAGCTGATGCTTTTTGTGGCGCGGGTCTCAATCAGGCAGCGATCGAGGCGGGGGTTGTCTATTCAATGGCCTATGGTGACCAGCCAGCGCTGACTTGTGAACTTGTCGATTGGGCGCGGACTTGTGGCTTCAAAGTGGTGGCGGCCGGACGCGGGCATAAATGGCTTGCCAAATATCGGTTTTCAACACCTGAAACAATCTGGAATTATTGGGGGCTAACCGCCGAACAGGCCGAACGTGGCAGGTTAAATCCAAAAATGTTTAACTCATTTCTTGATGGGTCAAAACCGGCGATTGAATCGGCAGCCATTGCCAATGCTACCGGCCTTGGCGTTCCGCAAAACGGGCTGGCTTTCCCGCCAGGCGGTGTTGATGATATTGCAAACCTGATGCGGCCAAAATCGGCTGGCGGGGTTTTAGAATCCGAAGGTCTTGTCGAGGTGATATCATGCCTGACACCCGATGGTGCCGAAATTCCGCATGACATCCGCAAAGGCGTTTGGGTCGCCATCGAAGCCGATAATGATTATGTGCGTAATTGCTTTGAAGAATATAAAGTCATCACCGACACAACCGGCCGCTATATGAGCCTCTATAAAAAATGGCATTTGATTGGGCTAGAGCTTGGCATGTCGGTTGCCTCGGTCGGGCTTCGCGGCGAGCCGACTGGTGCGGCCACCTGTTTCAATGCTGATGTGCCAGCCATTGCCAAAGCCGATCTTGGTGCTGGCAGCATGCTTGATGGTGAAGGTGGCTTTACCATTTATGGCGGGTTGCGGCCTGCGGCTATGTCAGTCGCAAATCGCTATTTGCCTTTGGGGCTTGCCAATCATGTCAAGCTGGTGCGGCCAGTCAAAAAAGATCAGCCCATTACGCTTGATGATGTTGAAATGGAAACAACGTCAACAGCCTATAAGCTGCGTGAAAAAACCATTGCCATGCTGGCGCGTTGATCAGGATATGACCAGATAACCTTGCCCCAAAATGGCAACAGCGTTAAAACAGATAATGAATAGAGGGACAGGCTTCCCCCAGTCAAACTGCGTCCGGCCTAGATACAGACTAGTCCTCTCTTTTTAGGCCTCTCAATTTTAAAGGAATTCCCAATGTCAGTTACTTTGGATCAAGCCCGTATCATCTCCGAAGCCGCCCTTGCCAAAGCGCGCGAACTCAGTCTGAAACCTATTAGCGTTATTATTGTGGACCCACGCACATCGCTTGTTGCCTGTCTGTCAGAAGAAGGTGTCAGCCAGATGCGTTGGCGCATTGCACAAGGCAAGGCAAATGCCGCAATCAAGCTTGGCTTGGGCACCCGCGCATTGATGGCGCGCGCTGAACAGCAAGCCTATTTCATTCAGGCCATGAACGGGCTTGCTGATGGCGAATTTGTTCCTGTCCCAGGCGGTGTTTTGATTCGTGATGCCGATGGTAATTTGCTGGGTGCAATTGGAATTTCGGGGGATACATCAGATAATGACGAAGCCGCCGCCCTCGCTGGTATCGCTGCGGCTGGGCTGGTTGCCGAAACCGGCTAAGCGCGGCCTATCCCAACATAACCGCAATTGTGATTTGGCTCAGCCCTGAAAGGTTGAGCCAAATTTATCACGAAGGATATTTTTCTGCACCTTGCCCATCGTATTGCGTGGCAGTGACTCAACAAGAATCAATTGGCGGGGCTGTTTGAACCGGGCAAGCGTTTTGCCAAGGTCGGCCTCAATCGCGTCAAGATTGACCGGCTGGCTGCCATCGGCAACCAGAATGCCGATCACGCTTTCGCCAAAATCAGGATGCGACACGCCAATAACAGCACTTTCCAAAACACCCGGCTGTTCATCGAGAACCAGTTCGATTTCCTTTGGATAGATATTATAGCCACCCGAAATGATAAGATCCTTGTTACGGCCCACAATCTGTAAATAGCCATGCTCGTCAATTCGGCCAAGATCGCCCGTGATGAAAAACCCATCTTCACGCAGTTCTTCGCGGGTCTTTTCGGGCATGTTCCAATAGCCAATAAACACATTAGGCCCGCGCACTTCGATTTGGCCAATATCACCATCGACAAGCGTTTCGCCATTATCCGGATTGGTGATTTTCATATCCACACCCGGAAGCGCCATACCAACTGTACCGGCGCGACGTTCGCCATCATAGGGGTTGGATGTGTTCATATTGGTTTCGGTCATGCCATAGCGCTCAAGAATGCGGTGCCCTGTCCGGCTCTCAAATTGGATATGGGTTTCAGCCAGCAAAGGCGCGCTTCCCGAAATGAACAGCCGCATATGACGGGTTAGATCAGGCGTAAGCCGCGGATCATCAAGAAGCCGTGTATAGAAGGTTGGGACGCCCATCATCGAGCTTGCCTTCGGCAGCGCATCAATCACCATATCAGCCGAAAATTTCGGCAAGAAGATCATGCTTGCCTTGGCCAGAAGGATAATATTCGTCGCAACAAACAAACCATGTGTGTGGAAAATCGGCAGCGCATGAAGAAGCACATCATTCGCATCGAACCGCCATTCGCCAATCAAGGTTTCGGCATTTGACAAAAGGTTGTTTTGCGTCAGCATTGCGCCTTTTGATCGGCCGGTTGTCCCTGATGTGTATAGAAAAGCCGCCAAATCATCGGCACCGCGTGGGACAGTGGCAAATATGTCGCTTGCGGTTGCCGCACGATCGGCAAAACTGCCGCTGCCATCGGCATTCAGCCGTTCCAGAGCCGCGCCATGCTCGCTTGCCACGGCCGCAAGGTCAAAATGCTGATCAGCAACGACAAGCTTGGCACCTGAATCGCCAACAAAATAGGAAACTTCGGCTGGCGTATAGGCCGTGTTCAGCGGCAGGAAAATTACCCCTGATTGAACACAGGCGGCATAAAGCGCAAGCGCTTCGGCAGATTTTTCAATCTGCGCTGCCAGCCGGTCACCAACATCAAGTCCAATTGATTGGATGACATTCGCAAATCGTGCTGTTTGCCGCAAAAAACTGTCATAGGATTGCTGTGACCCATCGGCAAAAATCAAAAATGGCTTTTGTGCACCCTGATGGCACCCAAACAAGAGGTCATACAGTAAATTTGACATGAAAATTTCCTACAATAAAAATAACGTCAACAACAAAACGCTATATAGCGCGGTCAGTAATTTCAATTTCGGCAGCCAGCGTTTTTACCAATTTTTCGGCAATCACCGTTTGTTGATTGGCAAAAGCTTCATGATTTTCACTGATCCGGGCCAGATCATAGCGATAATTTACCATGACGCCACAAGATTGCTCCATGCCGTTTTTCGACTTGTCAGCATTGGCATGAACCGTGCCAACAAGCGCCCCATTATTCAGATGGAACCGCGCCACCGGATCACGCGGCTGGCCGTTATGATGCTTGGCATTCAGCAGATAATGCGCGGCCAATTGCCTATGGGTTTCAGCCGTGGCATCAGCATCAAAATTACCAGTTTCACGAAGCCATTTTACCAGCCCGGGAATTGGCGATAGGGTGACGAAATTCCGGATTTGGGGCAATTCGTGCAGCAGATGCTGAACCACGGTTTTGATCAATGAATTGCCAAAGGAAATGCCAGCAAGACCCGCCTGACAATTCGAGATTGAATAAAAAGCCGCCGTATCAGCCTTTTCAGCCGCCATCGCATCGCGGTTTTCAAGAAGGACGCTTTGAATCGAATTTGGCGTTCCTTTGGTCAGCGCCACCTCGACAAAGATCAGCGGCTCATCAGGCATTGCTGGATGGAAAAATGCAAAACAGCGACGATCTTCAGGCTGTAATCGGCGACGCAAATCATCCCAATTTTCAATCTCGTGAACCGATTCATAGGTGATGATCTTTTCCAGAATATGCGCCGGACTTGACCAATTGATCGGCCGCAAAACAAGGAACCCACGATTAAACCATGATGCAAACAAATGTTTGAAATCGACATTCAATTTGCCAAGATTAGGGTGTTCGGGAAGAAACCGGATCAAATCTTCGCGCATTGCCACCAATTTGGCTGTGGCATCATGTGTTTGGTTCAACCGGCGGATCAATTGCAATCGGGCAGGCTCAACCGCTGCAATCATAGCTTCATAGCTTTTGACAGATGGTGCGTCCTGATAGGCCTTGATTGCCGCAATCGCCGCCTCGGCAGGAACATCCATGTCATTTGCCAAAAGCGAAAACCAAGCCAGCTTGCCGGCATCATCAAGATCGGCATAGCGGTCAAGAATCAATTGCGCAAGCGACATGCCCGACACATCGCCACGGCTTGATAATAATGCCTGACACAGATCGTCAATTGGCTTGTTATCATCTTCAACGCGGTTAGCAAGACCAAGCTTGCGATCAAACAAGCTGGACAGGATGTCATTAAAAAAGTTCACAGTTTTATCCTTCAATTTTCAATGACAAAAAGGCCGGATCAGCGTGGACGAAAGGTCAAGCTTTGGCTAATCACAGTCATTGGCCCGTCGATCATAATATAAGCAGCCATCTTCGCCATCACAAGGCAAAGACAGCATGGTCATATGGAGGAAATAGCTAAAAAACTGGTGACAGATTACAGATCGGCACCGCGACAACTAAAAACCGCTATTGCCTGATCATTCTCAAATGAAAGTGACGCCATAAAGGCGCGATCAAATTGACGCTCAACACAGGCGGCATGCGCTTTTTGCTGAACCGCTACTGGCGGTGCCAGCACCGCCGCATAATCAGTTTTCCAGCTATAAGATAAAGCAGCTAAGGCAGGTTCCATATTGGTTGATATGGCCGGTTTTGGACTGGTTGACGTACAAGCCCCCATCAGGCCAAAAAGGTGGCGGCTGCCATAATCCGTTCTAGCCTATTCCCGCCAAAGCCGAATCAAGATCAGCAATCAAATCGATTTTATCCTCTAAACCAACCGATAGCCTTATATGCGATGGTGTGATGTTCAGGCTGGCCCTGTCAGCATCGCTTAGATTGGCGTGCGTTGTGGTGAAAGGATGACAGGCAAGCGATTTTGAATCGCCAAGATTATTCGAGATGTCGATCAGCGCAAGTGCATTCAAAAAGCGAAAGGCCGCCGCCTGATCCCCATCAATTTCAAAGGCAAGCATATTGCCAAAACCACTCATTTGCCGTTTCGCAAGATCATGTTGCGGATGGCTTTCATGGCCCGGATAGCTAAGTGATTTCACCTTTGGATGATCATGCAGAAACGCCGCCACATCCCCCGCATTTTCGGTTTGCGCAGCAACCCGAAGCGGCAGTGTTTCAAGTGATTTCAGCATTACCCAAGCATTAAAGGCGCTGATGGCAGCCCCCGTTTGGCGGTAAAAAGGTAAAAACACATCTTCAACAAAGCTGGCCTTGCCAAGAACCGCACCACCAAGCAACCGACCCTGACCGTCAATATGTTTGGTGGTTGAATAAATAACGATATCAGCCCCCAATTCTAATGGCCTTTGATAAAGCGGCGAGGCAAAAACATTATCGACCAGAACAAGTGCGCCAGCATGATGGGCAAGATCACAAACCGCAGCTATATCGACAAGTTCAAGAACCGGATTTGACGGGCTTTCCAAAAATACCAGCTTGGCAGGCGTTTTCAATGCGGCTTTCCATGCAGCAAGGTCGGTGCCGTCAATCAGTTCGGTCTTCACCCCCCATTTTGGCAGGATTTTTGTCAAAATTGCATGGCAGGCCCCAAAAAGCGCCCGGCTAGCCACAACACGGTCACCGCTTTTAAGCTGACATGCCAAGGCACCAAATACCGCCGCCATGCCAGTTCCGGTCGCGCGGCAAGCCTCTGCACCTTCAAGGAGCGCCAAACGCTGCTCAAACATTTTGACCGTTGGGTTGCCATAACGTGAATAGACAAATGTATCAATTTCATCGCGAAACGCCGCCGCCGCTTGTTCGGCCGAATCATAGACAAAGCCCGAAGTCATATAAAGTGCTTCTGACGTTTCCCGATTTTCAGAACGATGCTGGCCACCACGAACCAGTTTTGTGGCTATTTGATAATCCTTATCAGTCACGATGATTAATCCTGTTTCAAAGTTTTATGGTCTTGGGTCATATCCGGCAGTATCACCGCCTGACCCACAATCCAATTACCATTGTCCATGACCATAACCGGATTGCCATATAAAATATAACCTTCGGCAAGAACGTCAGAAACACGCTGACAAAAGGCGGCGTCATCGACACCACTTAAAAAGCGATATGATTTCTTCATGTCGAAAATCCTCAAAACTGTCAATTGTGACGCAATCACTGCCGAAAGATCACAATTGCGAAGGTTTAATCCGCTAGGCCAATAAGGTCAATCGCGCGGGGCGTGCTTGCTCAAAATACGTTGCAACGTGCGGCGGTGCATTCTTAACCGGCGCGCCGTTTCTGATACATTGCGTCCGCATTGTTCATAAACGCGCTGAATATGCTCCCAGCGCACCCGATCAGCACTCATTGGATCTTGCGGTGGTGGTGGCATTTCATCGCCTGATTGCGTTAATGCTGTGGTGATTTGATCAGGATCAGCCGGTTTTGGCAGATAATCCAGCGCCCCAGCTTTGACCGCTGCCACCGCCGTGGCGATGTTGCCAAAACCGGTTAGCATCACGATTCGGCAATCGGCACGTTTTTTGCGCAATTCTTGAACCAAGGTCAGGCCGGTGCCATCTTCAAGCTTCATATCAAGAATGGCATAGGCAGGTGGGGTTTTACGCACCATCTCGACACCTTCTTGAACGGTGCCAGCATCCATGACCTCAAATCCGCGCACTTCCATGGCACGGCGCAGCCGGCCGCGAAGCGGCGCATCATCGTCAAGAATCAGTAATGTTTTATCCGTCACAGCCATGCCCACCCAAACCAATTTATCAATCTAACAGCCGAATCATTGTCAATGCAGTCCTTGTCAATCCAGCCCGCGTCCTAATCAACCAAATGCAGCATCCATTATAAAGCCGAACGCGGCACTCTTAATTCAACCAGCCCGCCGCCGCCAGCCTCATTGCCAAACTGCACCGAGCCGCCAATCGATTCGAGCAGGCTTCGCGCAATAAACAGACCAAGGCCACGATGCCCTCCTGTTCCGCTGCGGCTACTATTCCAGGGCTGGCCCGCCTGCGCCAGAATCGAAGCGGAAAATCCCGGGCCGTCATCCCGAATTTCAATGCGAATATCATCGCTTATCCAATCTATATGGATATTGACCTCACGCACTGCAAACTGTTTGGCATTTTGTAATAAATTTTCCAGCGCATGAAGCCATTCAGGGCGGTGTTTCACCAGCGGAATTTCAAGATCATCTGTGCCGCTATTGGTGATGACAAAATCAATGGCGTCGCTGCCAAGCCGCTGATAAATCACTTCATCAACAAGAAGCGTTACCGGCACTGGCGGTTCTTCGGCAATGGCGCGGCGACCTTGAACCACATCAAGCTCGCTTAGAATCACACGGCAACGTTCAATTTCGGCACGAAGAAGCTGGATGTCTTCATAAATCGGATCAACGGGCGAAATGTCACGCGCCAGCTCATGACCAATCACGGTGATTGTATTTAATGGTGATCCAAGCTTGTGCGCTGCTGCGGTTGCCAAAGAGCCAAGCGCGCGCACTTGTTGTTCTTCGGCAATGGCCAATCTGGCTTCGGTCAATGCGGTCGATAAGCGGCGCGCATTTGAAGCAACCCACCATGTATATCCACCCAGAAAACAGCTTGATAAAATCAACGCCATCCAGACCCCAGCAAGATAATAGGGCGGAAATTCAAAGGTCGCTTGCCATGCAAGCGGATGATTGAAAAAAGCCAAAAAACTGACCGAAGCGGCAACCAGACCAATCAACATCAAGGTTGATTTGCGCCGCAACACGGCTGCCGACACCACCACCGGCGCCAGAATCATAACTGAAAACGGATTTAACAAGCCGCCTGTCAGATAAAGAAGCGCGGCTAGCTGCACCACATCAAAACCAAGCGCAAAGAAATTATGCCGATGGCGTTGATTGCTTTGCGGGCTTTGCATGATTTGCCACAGATTCACCACGGCCGACAGGCTGATCACAAACAGCGCTGGCAATAATGGCAGATCAAGCTTTAACAACAGATGGGTATATAAAAGCGCCGCGCCTTGGCCAATAATCGCCACCCACCTGATGGTCATAATCACCGCAACATCAATGGTGCTGTCAAAACCGGCATCGACATCTTTGTAATATTGCCGAATCATTATGATATGTCCTTTATTTTTGCCGATTTCTAGCCAGCATTAGACATCAAGATTAGCCACCCGAAGCGCATTTTCCTGAATGAAGTTACGCCGCTCTTCAACGGCTTCGCCCATCAAGGTGGAAAAGGTATTATCGGCTTCATCTTCTTGCTCGATTGTCACTTGCAACAAAATTCGCTGTTCAGGATCAAGCGTTGTTTCCCAAAGCTGGCTTGGGTTCATTTCGCCAAGACCCTTATAACGCGAAATTTGTGCGCCTTTGCGGCCAGTCTGGAAAATTAACTGCGACAATTCGGACGGGCCATTAATGGTAATCTGCTGGTTGGCATATCGCAAACTGGCAGGCTTGCCATAAATTGTTTTCAAATGGGTTGCCGCCTCATCAAGCCGGCGTGCTTCGCCAGTTGCAAGGATGCGCCGATCAATAACATGGCGTTCGGTAATGCCACGAAGGCGGCGTTGAACGACAATTGCAGGGCCATTATCGGTTTGTTCAACCATGCCCGACCAGCCTTTTTCAAGGCTATCAACCTTGGCCTCAAGCCGGTTGGCAAGATCCTCAGCAGCCTTGGCATTATCCAGCATAGCCGGATTGATCAAGCCAGCAATGGCAGCCTGTTCAATCACATCACGATTGCCAAGCTGGCGACCAACCGTTTCAATAAGACGACTTGTCGCCACCGCCAGATTGGCAACATCGACAAGATCGGCACCAGCCATCTGATTACCATCGGCGGTGATCAGAACAGCATCTTTCAAGCCAGCATCCATCAAATAGATATCAAGCTCACGCTGATCTTTTAGATAGACTTCAGATTGACCGCGCTTGGCACGAAACAACGGTGGCTGGGCAATGTAAAGATAGCCTTTTTCAATCAAGGGCCGCATATGGCGGAAAAAGAAGGTCAAAAGCAATGTACGGATATGGCTTCCATCAACATCCGCATCGGTCATGATGATAACTTTGTGATAGCGGATTTTTTCAACATCCATGTCAGCATTGCCAACACCCGCACCAAGCGCAGTAATCAACGTGCCAATCTCAACCGATGACAGCATTTTATCAAGCCGCGCCCGTTCAACATTCAAGATTTTGCCGCGAAGCGGTAAAATTGCCTGATTGGCGCGATCACGCCCCTGTTTTGCTGATCCACCGGCCGAATCACCCTCAACCAGAAAGACTTCAGATTTTGCCGGATCACGTTCCTGACAATCAGCCAATTTTCCCGGAAGGCTGGCAATATCCATAACCCCTTTACGCCGTGTCAGATCACGCGCCTTGCGCGCCGCCTCGCGTGCAGCTGCAGCTTCATAGGCTTTTGACACAATCCGCTTGGCATCGGCGGGATGTTCTTCAAACCATTGCTTTAAGCAATCGGCAACAGCATTTTCCACCACCGGCCGAACCTCGGAAGAAACTAATTTATCTTTGGTCTGTGAAGAAAATTTAGGATCCGGCACCTTGACCGAAACAATCGCTGTTAAGCCTTCGCGCGAATCTTCACCGGTTAGCTGCACCTTTTCCTTTTTGGCAATGCCGCTTTGCTGGGCATAATTATTAACCACGCGCGTCATCGCCCCACGAAAACCGGCAAGATGCGCACCGCCATCACGTTGCGGGATATTATTGGTAAAGCAAAGCGTGTTTTCATGGAAAGAATCCGTCCATGCCAATGCCAGCTCAACCGTAATATCATCACGTTCGCTATTGGCGATAATCGTGGGGTGAAGTGAATTGCGTGACCGGTTCAGATATTCAACAAAAGCCAACAGGCCACCATCAAAATAAAATTCAGATACGGCGCCATCAGCGCTGCGTTCGTCGGCTAGCCGAATCCGAACGCCGCTATTCAAAAACGCCAGCTCACGAAGCCGGTGTTCCAAAATGCTAAATTCAAAATTAATATGCGCAAAAATTTCGGTCGATGGCATGAAGGTGACATGCGTGCCACTCTGACCAACAGCATCACCGATGATTTTCAACGGCCCAGCGGCTTCGCCCATTTTAAAGGTGATCTGATGCTGTTTTTGATTACGGAAAATTACCAATTCCAGCCATTCTGACAAGGCATTCACAACCGACACGCCAACGCCATGAAGGCCGCCTGAAACCTTATAGGAATTATTGTCAAACTTACCACCAGCGTGAAGCTGGGTCATGATGACCTCGGCTGCTGAAACGCCTTCTTCGGTATGGATATCAACCGGAATACCGCGGCCATTATCAGTAACCGTTACCGACCCATCGGCATTCAGCTTTACAATGACAATATCGCAATGACCGGCAAGCGCCTCGTCAATGGCATTATCAACCACCTCATAAACCATATGATGAAGGCCTGACCCGTCATCGGTGTCGCCGATATACATTCCCGGGCGTTTGCGCACCGCATCAAGACCGCGAAGGACCTTGATCGAATCGGCACCGTAATCTTCTACTGCGATCGGGGTTTCATCGTCAGTCATCATATCACCTCAAAGATTGGTGTTTCGCCAGCAATTTTTGCTGGCAAAATCTTCACAAATTGTGCTGTTTTCGAAAGCTCTTTAAATTGTCCATCATCGGTACCGCTGTACCAGCATTGGCCGCCAAGCGATTGTACCGCGTCAAACAGCGCGCCGCGCCGCTTGGCATCAAGATGGGCCGCAACATCGTCAAACAACATGACCGGCACCCGCCCAAGTCTCCGATCCTGCAATCTGGCATGCGCCAAAATCACCGCAATAAGCATGGCCTTTTGCTGTCCTGTCGATGCCCGATTTGCTGGCACCTGACTGGCAAGATGCAAAGCCTGAAATTCACTGGCATGCGGGCCGGGCATGGCAAGATCACCATTCAGCCTTGTCGTACGGGCGGCAAGCATCAATTGATCTTCAACCGCAAGCGCAGGCATATCCGATAACCAGTTTTCGGTATCGCCGCCAAGCAATAGCTCAACCCCTGGAAAGCCAAACCAGCCATGCGCCGCTTCTTGGTTTAACGCCTTGATCAGCGATTGCCGCGCAGCGGTTACCGCCACCGCGGTTTCGGCAAGAACCGATTCAAGCGCGCTGAACCATGACTCATCACCACGTTGTTCGGTTAGCAGATGCGCGCGTTGACGAAGTGCCTTTTCATAGCGCGACATGCGGCCAATATGCGCCGGATCAAAAGCAATCACCAGCCGGTCAAGAAAGCGTCGCCGCGCCGCTGGACTATCCAAAAAAATACCATCCATCTGCGGGGTTAACCATGACACCGCCAGACGGCTGCCAAGATTGGCTTGTGAAACCGTCACACCTTCAAGACGCATGATCCGGTTGCCTTGTTTTGCCAATGGCGGAACGCCTGTGCCGATTTGCACAGTGCCATCTTCATTTTCCAGCGTGGCCGCAACAGCCCAATCAAGCCGGTCAGCATCATCATTATCAGCAATGCCGCATGCTGCCGTCTCAAAACCACTTGCCCGATAAGCCAGATGTTCGGTTTTAGCGCGCCGCATGCCGCGCCCGGGTGCCAGCAATGACACTGCTTCTAATAGATTGGTTTTGCCAGCACCATTATCGCCAAGTATCACCAATTGCCCGGCATGGATGGCAAGATCGGCTTGTTGGTAATTACGGAAATGATCCAGTTTTAGACGCGACAGACAACTCCGTTTAGAAGCATTCGCATTATCAACCTCAAGGGCAACAACTGGTTTTATCTTTGGCGAAACGCTAGTCAAATGTCACTCACACTCGCATTGGCATCAAAACAAACAAACTCGCTTCATCACCTGGGGCGCGTACCAGACTCGGCGACCCCTGATCAGCCAGCGCAAATTCAACCATATCGCTATTGACCTGACCGGCAATATCCAACAGATAACGCGCGTTAAAGCCAATTTCCATTTCAGGGCCATCATAGCTAACTTCCAATTCTTCGGTCGCGCTTGAGGCATCGGTATTGCTGGCAGACAAGGTCAAAACACCTGACTTTAGACCCATTTTGACCGACCGCGACTTTTCCGAAGCGATTGTCGATACACGATCAACCGCGGCGGCAAAAGTGCTGACATCAACCTGCATGATGCGGTCATTTCCAACCGGAATAACGCGCGTATAATCAGGGAATGTGCCATCAATCAATTTACTGGTCAGTCGTACAACGCCAAACCGGAATTCAGCCCGTGTTTCGGACAGACCGACAAGAACATCACCATCAAAATCATCAAGCAACTTGCGCAATTCGCTGACGGCTTTGCGTGGCAAAATAATTGACGGCATCTGCGCGGCACCTGACGGCAATGCCTGACGGGTCATCGCCAAACGATGCCCATCGGTTGCCACGGCGCATAATTCACCGGATTCGGCCTTGTGAATATAAATACCATTCAGATAATAGCGCGTTTCTTCAGTCGAAATAGCAAATCTTGTGGCATCAATCAAATCGCGCAAATCAGCGGCGGTAAGCGAGAAATTCACCGGCAATTCATTGCTGCTGATCGCCGGAAAATCTTCAACCGGCAAGGTCGGCAGCCGAAAGCTAGAGCGTCCGGCACTAACCATGGCATGGCCGTCATTGACCACGATTTCAACCTCGGCACCATCGGGCAATTTACGGGCAATGTCATAGAGCAGATGCGCCGAAATGGTGGTTGCACCGGACGCTATCACCGAACAACCAACTTCGGTGGCAATATCCATATCCATATCAGTTGCGGTTAGCGATAATTCACCCTCTTCGGCACGAAGCACGACATTGGCAAGAATGGGAATTGTATTGCGCCGTTCAACAACGGATTGCACATGACCCAGAGGCCGCAATAAGCTCATACGATCAATGGTCAGTTTCATCAGCTTTCTCTTCTTTTAGGGCATTTGTCGTATTTTTACTATGCCGGTTTCCGGCCAATCCACGCTATCAACAAAATATAGCATGAGATTAACAAACAAGCATCAAAATATTGAATTTTTACCGATTCGCGCCCGACATGGCGCGAAGCCGGATTCGGCCATGAAAAAAGCCAAATCCTAGCCCGCTAAAATCGATTTTAACAGCTGCAAATTTTCGGCAAGCTGACCATCACTTTTTGCCAGTGATTCGATGGTTTTGACAGCATGCATCACCGTTGTATGGTCACGCCCGCCAAATTGCCGCCCGATATCAGGATATGATAGCGAGGTCAGATTTTTCGCAAGATACATGGCCACCTGCCGTGGCCGCGCAATATCGCGTGACCGGCGCGCCGAGAACATTTCGCTAACCCGAACATCAAAATGTGCGGCAACGCGTTTCTGGATTGCATCAACACTGACCTGACGACTGCTCGCACGAAGCAGATCAGCCAATAATTCAGCCGCACTTTCGATAGTGATTTCCCGACCAACAAGCATGGCATGCGCCAAAATACGGTTTAACGCACCTTCCAATTCGCGAACATTGCTGACAATGCGATGTGCCATGAATTCCAGCACTTTATCGGCAATTTGCACCGGTGCCTGTTCAGCCTTTGACTGCAAGATGCCAAGCCGCAATTCATAATCGGCAGGATGGATATCAGCCACCATGCCCCAGCCAAGGCGCGATCGAAGCCGCTCTTCCATACCTTCAAGATCGGTTGGTGATTTATCGGCTGAGATAATGACTTGGCGTCCGTCTTCAACAAGCGCATTAAATGTGTGGAAAAATTCTTCTTGGGTTGAATCTTTACCACTGATGAATTGCACATCATCAATCATCAAAACATCAACCGAACGGAATTGTTCTTTGAATGACATCGTATCGCGAAAGCGCAAAGCGCGAACAAAGCGATACATGAATTTTTCAGCCGACAGATATAATACCTTGCGCGATGGTGATTGCTGGCGGATATGCCAAGCAATGGCATGCATAAGATGCGTTTTGCCAAGGCCAACCCCTCCATAGAGAAATAGCGGGTTAAAGGCCACCTTCTCGCTTTCGGCGGTTCGGCGGGCAACGGCAAAAGCCAGCTCATTTGGCTTGCCAACAACAAAATTTGCAAATGTATAGCGCGGATCAAGACCCGCCATCAGATCATCACGCCCTTCGGTTGCGGATCCGGTGATCGCCGAATGAGCCGTAGCTGGCGCCTGTTTCTGCTCGCTTAGCCGATGCGGCTGGCCGCTGCGGGCGCGGTTGCTGGCAAGGCGCACCTCAACATGCCGAATCGACGGTAATACATCATTGAATTCAGCCGCCGAGATAACCCGCAACCGATCGGCATATTGGCTGCTGACACGTTCACGCGCCAAAGTTGAGTCGGCCTCAAGGGTCAAGGTGCCATCTTCAAGGCGGCTAATGCGCAAAGGTTTGATCCAGTGACGCCAAGCGGCATCACCAATATCTTTTCGCATACGCAGATTTACCCGGCCCCAGCAGGCCTGTATTGCCTGGTCTTCGCTGGGTACTGGTGACGGTGATGCCGGTGGCGTTGCCGCTGTTTGGTCTCGCCTGCTGCTATATTGTGGATATGAGGCTGGCTTTGTATCGGGATTGTTCAACATATCACCAGACATCTGCAAAGCCTCCAACGGGTTTCGGTTAATTTCGCCCTAATTGGAGGTAAGCGTAGCAGCGAATGCTGCGCCCGGAACCTACTTGAAGGATGGATACAGAATAACGATTTTTTTGCCCTTGTTGCAAGAGACCAAAGCCCGTCAGGAGCAAAATAAACTTGTCAAATGGGTGGTTATTTTTATTGACATAAATCTTGCCCGAAAACCACCAATTCAACAAAAAATTGAACACAATCAATTGCCGAATCGCAAATTAGGTGACCTTGCATGCGAAGCCTTGTCGCTAACTGCTGTTGGTCTGGTGCGCGCGCCAAACACCAGACCACCGCATGACCCGAATATTGAGTCTCAAAAACTGGTAAAAAAAGCCTGCTCCTCAATTTGAGGAGCAGGCTTTTTAATATCGATTGTGAATCGGATGGGAATCGCCGCTTAGGCGATTAGCAAATTACGCTGCGAGGGCTTTAACGCGCGCCGCAAGGCGTGAAATTTTGCGTGATACGGTGTTTTTATGAAGAATGCCACGAGATACGCCGCGCTGCATTTCCGGCTGCGCCTGACGAAGCGCTTCACGTGCCACACCAGCATCACCTTCAGCGATTGCTGTTTCGACTTTTTTCACAAAAGTGCGGATCCGACTCATACGAGCGCCGTTGATTAAGGCGCGGTTGGCGTTGCGGATAATCCGCTTTTTGGAAGACTTGTGATTTGCCATCGGATTTTTACGTCCCTGTCGTTCGATAAATACTTAACTGAAGCGGGCTTATAAGCTTTTTTTGCCATCATCGTCAAGCGCTTTTGCCATCTTGCTGTGATGTGACTTTTAGCGCCAGCCTTGGCTGTAGCGCCCGATGCAGCGTTTAACCGTGACTAGCGCGGTTGCAACATCAGCCGCCAAAGCGCGCCGCGTGCCGTTTGCACCTTGCCAATCACCAGCTTTTCCGCGTTGCGAACCCAATTTCCAGCAACACCGGTCCAGCCAAGCTGGGCCAAGGTCTGGCCATAAAATGCCATGATGTCATCTTCATCTGCCGATGTTGACGCAAAAATCATAACGATACGGCCATTTGGCGAATCAAAGGCAAAGCCCAATTCAGGCTCGATTTGCCAGCCCTGCATTATCGGCACATCACCTGCCCAACGATGCTGCTGCGTTTCAGCTTTGGCAGGCTGGCCAATCAGAAACTGACCACCGATCAGCATCATCATCATCAAAGCCGTGGCGAAACCGCGGGTTAACGCTGATGCTTTTTTATGACAGGACAGATTCATGTAAAATTACCGCGGTTGTTTAGTTGAGTACTTACTATAAACCTAGCGGTGAAACCTAGCCTTGGCAACGAGAACAGTAAAAGCTGGATCGGCCTGATTGGATCAAGGTTTTAATCGGAGTGGCGCAAACCAAACAGGGCTTGCCAGCGCGGCCATAAACGGCAAGACGCTGCACGAAATAACCAATTTCACCGCCGGGTTGAACATGATTGCGAAGCGATGTACCGCCATCTTCAATCGCGGCTCGCAAAACCGTGACAACCGAATTGGCAAGCCGCGCGGCACGTTGACCGCGAATCGAACCCGCCTTGCGCCGCGGCGAAATACGCGCATAAAACAAAGCCTCACTCGCATAGATATTGCCAATCCCAGCCACCAGCTGCTGGTTTAACAACGCGTTCTTGACCGGACCGGTTCGGCCTTTGAAAACGGCTTGAAGATGCGCACCGGAAAATTCATTACCAAGCGGTTCTGGCCCCATGCTAACCAGTAATTTATGATCGGCCATCGCCGATTCGGCAAAAAGATCAATCCAGCCAAAACGACGCGGGTCATTTAGCACAACATAGGATGAACCTCCCTGATCATCTGCCGGTGCCATTTCCAGCATGAAATGATCATGTTTGCCAAGTGCTGGCTTGTCTTTATGAATTCGTATCGAGCCCGACATGCCCAGATGAAGCAAAAGCACCTCGCCTTTATCAAGCGTCATCATCACATATTTGCCGCGCCGCGCAAGACGCGTAAATTTGCGTCCAATCAGGCGTTCAGCCATATTTTCGGGCAAAGGCCAGCGCAAATCCTTACGACCAACAAAAGCCGATACCACGGTTCGCCCCTGCAAAGCGGGGATCAAAGCCAGCTTGACGGTTTCCACCTCGGGCAATTCAGGCATTAGACGATCCTTGTTGCAAAGGGCGATGAAATGACAAAAACCGCATGGTGACAGACCAAAGCGTTAAATGAATTGGTGAAGATCATTTTGAAATTGGCTCCGGACTGATATAGATAGGGTTGCGTTTCGCAATATTAGGATTTCGATTATGACAGGCCCTGCTTTTGACAAAGCGGATCAGACCACATCACCACCGCGCGATGCGGGTCACGATGACGATACCATAGATTTTGGCTTTCGCACCATCCAGCGTGCCGACAAAGCGCGCATGGTGCGCGGCGTGTTTGATTCGGTTGCCGATCGTTATGACATTATGAATGATGTGATGAGTGGTGGCATTCACCGGCTGTGGAAAGCGGCGATGATTGACTGGATGGCACCGCAACCGCATCAAAAGCTGATTGATCTTGCTGGGGGCACTGGCGATATCAGTTTGCGGTTTTTACGCGGCGGCGGCGGCGAGGCCTGTATCACCGATATCAATCACGCTATGCTTAAGGCGGGTCGTGGACGGCGTGATTTACAGCGTCTGGCGCATCGGCTTAGCTGGTGTGTCGCCAATGCCGAATCGCTTCCGTTTGATGATCATAGCGCTGATTTTGTGACCATTGCCTTTGGGTTGCGCAATGTCACCGATCGGCAGGCAGCCCTGCATGAGGCTTACCGGATTCTTAAGCCGGGCGGACGGTTTTTATGTCTTGAATTTTCGCATGTACAAAGCCGCCCTTTGGCAAAGTTATATGACAGTTTTTCGTTTAATATTTTGCCCGTAATGGGACAGGTTATCGCTGGTGATGCAGATAGCTATCGCTATCTTGCCGAATCCATCCGCACCTTCCCAAGCAAGGGAATGCTTGCCGATATGTTTGCCGAAGCTGGTTTTGCGCAAATCAGGGTGCGCAGCCTGTCAGCGGGAATCGCCTGTATTCATTCTGGCTGGAAGCTTGATTAATGGCAAAGCGCAGCCTGTCCATGATTCGCGCGCTCATGCGTTTGCCGCATATTGCGTGGCATCTTGGGCGTGCAGGGGTTTTGGGGCATGTTGCCCAGATTACGCTTTTGCCAAGCTGGTTGCGGCATTGCTGCCAGCTTCTTGATAAGGCGGTACGGTCGAAAAGCGCGGTAAATGATGCTGGCGGTGCGTTATGTCAGGCTTTGGTCAGGCTAGGGCCAGGCTTTATCAAATTTGGCCAGGCTTTATCAACACGCGCCGATCTGATTGGTCCCGAGCTTGGCCAGTCATTGACAATGCTTCAAGACCGTTTGCCGCCGTTTGCCGCCGCAAGGGCGCGCCAGATGGTTGCGCAACAGATTGGCCAACCCATCGAGACATTATTCAGCCAGTTTGACGATTTGGCGGTTGCCGCCGCATCGATTGCGCAGGTGCATCGAGCCACGCTTTTCGACGGGCGCGAGGTGGCAGTGAAACTGCTTCGCCCCGATATTGAAAAAAATATGCTGTCGGATACAGCGCTTTTCTATTCATTGGCGCAGATTCTGCAATGGCTGGCACCCGGCCTTCGGCGCCTGCATCTGGTAACAGCAGTGAAGCAGTTCAAGCAGCTTTCAGAGATAGAGCTTGATCTACGTCTCGAAGCGGCGGCGGCAGGACGGCTTGCCGATAATATGCGCGATGATGAGGGTATTTATGTGCCATGGGTGGATTTGGAAAACAGCACCAAAGGCATGTTAATCATTGAATGGATCGATGGCATCCGGATTGATGATGTCGAGCGCCTGACCAAAGCTGGCCATAATATCGGAAAAATTACCGAATTTGCGGCGCGCAGCTTTTTCAATCAGGTGTTTCGCGACGGCTATTTCCATGCCGATATGCACCCTGGCAATATTTTCGTTCGCGCCGATGGTACGTTGGTGCCAATTGATTTTGGCATTATGGGCTATCTTGATTTCCAAGACCGGGTGTTTCTGGCGCGGTTGCTCAGCGCAATGCTTGACCGCGATTATGATATGGTTGCCAAATTACATAAAGAGGCTGGGATGCTTGGCGAGGGGGGTTCGGTTTATCAATTTTCACAATCGGTTCGCGCGGTTGCTGATCCGGTGATGGGCAAACCGCTTGGCGAAGTCTCGCTTGGCGTTGTTCTAGGACAGATTTTCCAGCTTGCAACCCGCTTTGAAATCGAGGTGCAACCGCAATATAATCTTTTGCAGAAAACCATGATGATGGCCGAAGGCGTAGCCAGGCAATTAAACCCAAAAGCCGATATGTGGCAATTAGCACGGCCAATGGCCGAATCATGGATGCAGCATGAGGCAGGGGTGAAAAAACGCGCCGAACAGCTTGTTGATGAAATAATGCAAATCATTGCAAGCGTGCCAAAATTACTCAACGCTTTCGAAGCCGCACAGCAAAGGCCAACTGCGCCACCGCCGCCAACGTGGCCCGGGCGGGCTGCCCTGCTTGCGCTTCTGCTTGCCATTGCAAGTTTTTTCACAAATATTCATTAAATTTTGCTATAATGGCCATTGTGTGAATATTTGTGATAATTTCATCACTATTTAATGATAAGCGGCGAAGGTAAAAATTTCAGTGAATTTATCGGCAATCATTACCGCATTGGGCGGCCGCCATGCCATTCAGCAGCTTTTGAATGTGGGGCCAAGCGCGATCAGCAATTATGTGACCCGTGGTCATTTACCTGAACGCGCCAAACCAATTATCTATGCTGCGCTAACCCAGAAGGGCTATCAGGTTCGCGCTGATGATCTTGAAATTCTGGCTGGCCCACCCGCCACATCAGCGCAGGCACAGAATAATGTCGCCCATTTCGGCAAGCGGGTTTTGCTCATCGTTGCTGGCGGCATCGCTGCTTATAAGGCATTGGAAACCGCACGCCAATTGCAACAGCTCGGCGCCCATGTCACCGGCGTGATGACCGATGGCGCCAAACAATTTATTACCCCCCTTAGCCTTGCCGCCCTTACCGGTGAGAAATGTTATGACAGTTTATTTTCACTAACCGATGAAGCTGAAATGGGGCATATCCGGTTGGCGCGGTCAGCCGATCTGGTTCTTGTCGTTCCGGCTACGGCCAATTTTATGGCGCGGGCAAATGCTGGCATTGCCGATGATCTGGCAACAACCATTCTTCTTGCGACCACGGCCAAGGTGGCGATGGCGCCAGCGATGAATCCGGCGATGTGGTCACATGCGGCAACCCAGCATAATATCGCCAGCCTTCGCCAGCGCGGTGTTCAAATGATTGGGCCGGTCAGTGGCGATACAGCCTGTGGCGAAGAAGGCGAAGGCCGGATGTGCGAACCAGCCGTTATTGCCGCAGCAGTAATGCAGCTTATCGCCCCGCAGAATATGATCAAAGCGAAAGACCATGGCAACAGCCCGCTTGCAGGCAAACGAGTCATTGTCACATCGGGCCCAACAATCGAGCCAATTGACAAGGTGCGCTTTATCGCCAATCGATCATCTGGCAAGCAAGGCCATGCGATTGCTGGCGCCCTTGCCAAGCGCGGTGCGGATGTGACTTTGATTAGCGGGCCCGTAAACGAGCCGACGCCAGATCTTGTCACGATTGTTCATGTCACAACTGCCGATGACATGTTGGCCGCTTGCAAGTCTGCCTTGCCTGCCGATATCGCCATTTGCGCAGCAGCGGTAGCTGACTGGCGCGTGAAGTCAGTTTCGGATCAGAAATTGAAAAAGCCGGAAGACCCGAATGCTGACATGACGTTAGCGCTATGCCAAAATCCCGATATTCTGGCGCATATATCAACAGCGCCAAACCGGCCAAGATTGGTTATCGGCTTTGCAGCGGAAACCGAAAATCTATTGCAGAATGCCACCAAAAAACGCCAGCGCAAAGGGTGCGACTGGATGATTGCCAATCAGGTTGGCGGTGATGCCGATCCGGTTTTTGGAAGCCCTTTAAATCAGGCTATGCTGTTAACCGCGACGGGTGTTGAGGAATGGCCGCAAATGCAAAAAACCGACCTTGCCAAAACGCTGGTTGATCATATCGAAGCGGAATTTGCCAAATGAATCGACTTGCAGTAAAATTTCTGCGGCTAGTGCATGCGGGCGATCTTGCCTTGCCATCATATGCCACCAGCGGGGCTGCCGGACTTGATCTTGCCGCCGCAATTGACCAGCCAATCTGTCTCAAGCCAAATATGCGTCAGGCCATTCCAACCGGATTTGCCATGGCATTGCCCGAAGGTTATGAAGCGCAAATCCGGCCGCGATCGGGCCTTGCATTGAAATATGGAATTACCGTTGCCAACGCCCCCGGGACGATTGACAGTGATTATCGGGGCGAAATTGCGGTGATCTTGGTGAATAATGGCACTGATGATTTTACCATTACCCACGGCATGCGGATTGCGCAGATGGTGATTGCCGCTGTCACCATCATGGCACCAGTCGAAGCCAATGATCTTGACGATACCGCGCGTGCCGCTGGCGGTTTTGGCTCAACAGGTTTGTGAGGCATTATGCTGAATGATGAAGATCTAGAACGCTATGCCCGTCAGGCGATCATGCCCGCAATTGGCGAGGATGGTCAGGAACGATTATTGGCAGCACGGGTGCTTGTTGTTGGCGCTGGCGGGCTCGGCGCGCCGGTAATCATGTATCTCGCCGCTGCCGGTATTGGCACAATCACCATTATTGATGATGATCATGTTTCGCGAACCGATTTAAACCGGCAAGTCATTTATAAAGACAGCGATGTTGGCCTGCTGAAATCTCGGCAAGCGGCGATAGCGGCAAGCGCAATCAATCCGGCAATCCATATCTCGCAGCTTGGCCAACGGCTCAGCAGTGGCAATGTCGAACAATTATTAAAAGCGCATGATGTTGTTGTTGATTGCACCGATAATGCCGAGGCGCGCTATCTTCTTGGTGATGCGGCGCATGCGGCAAGCAAGCCGCTTGTCTTTGGCGGGGCGGTGCGCATGGAAGGACAGGTCTCGGTCTTTCAGAGCGGCGTCAAAGGCCATCTTGGCAGCCCGTGCTATCGATGCGTATTTCCGGCCATGCCCGATGCAAAACAGGCACCGGGCTGTTCCGAAGCGGGCATTCTTGGGCCTGTTGCCGGATTGGTTGGGACATTGCAGGCACTTGAAACCATCAAGATTATTCTTGGCAAGCCACGCACCCTGACCGGACGGCTTTTGCTGATTGAAGCGGCGGGAAACGATTTTATGGAAATTCAAACCGTCGCGCGGCTTGATTGCAGCTGTTGCGGCACGGCATCTGGCACTGCGGATTAAAATCGGCCCTCGCCGATTTGCGGACTGAACCAGAAACTATTGATTGGCTCAAACTCAATTGACCCAAAAATGGCAGATCCGGCTGGATAATGCCACAAGCCAGATATAGCTAGAGCATGGCCTCAATCACCCGATCCGGCGGGGTATGACCATCCCAGAATGTCTGCACATTGATGATCACCTTGTCACCCATTTGCAAACGCCCCTCAATGGTCGCCGATCCAATATGGGGCAGCAAAACAACATTTGGCAAATCGCGAAGCCCAGCCGGAATTTCCGGCTCACTGCTATAAACATCAAGTCCGGCACCAGCGATGTCCCCCTGCGTCAAAAGATCGGCAAGCGCGACTTCATCAACCACCTCGCCACGTGATGTATTCACCAGATAGGCCGAGCGCTGCATCAGCGACAGCCTTTCGCGCGATAACAGATGATTTGTTGCAGGCGTATGCGGGCAATTTACCGACACAATATCAACTCGTGCCAACATCTGTTCAAGCGACTCCCAATATGTTGCCTCAAGTTCAGCTTCGGTCTCGGGGTGAACCGGTTTCCGGTTATGATAATGCACCGACAGGCCAAATCCACGCGCACGCCGTGCAACCGCTTCGCCAATCCGGCCCATACCAACAATGCCAAGCCGTTTGCCATTAATGCGATGACCAAGCATGCCTGTTGGTGACCAGCCCTGCCATTGACCTGATCGTGCCAGCGCATCGCCTTCGGCAACCCGCCGTGGCACCGCCAGAATCAGCGCCATCGTGACATCAGCCGTATCTTCGGTTAATACGCCGGGGGTGTTGGTAATGGTAATGCCACGCGCCTTTGCAGCGGCAAGATCAATATGATCAACGCCGGTTCCAAATGAGGCAATCAGACGAAGCTGGCTTCCAGCCTTGGCAATCAAATCAGCGTCAACTTTATCGGTAACGGTTGGCACAAGAACATCAGCTGTCTTGACGGCGATTTCCAGCTCATCACGGCTTAGCGCCTTGTCACTATCATTTAAAGTCGCGTCAAAAAGTTCACGCATCCGGGTTTCGATTGTCTCCGGAAACTTGCGTGTCAAAATCACTTTTGGTTTGCTTTGACTCATTGATGGCTCTCTTAAATTAAAAACAAATAACGAACTCTGGCTGGCAATTGGCCCGAAAAAACCCTATGCTTGCGGCGCGAAATAAAGGGTCTATTGAATTAATTCTTTAACCAGCAGCAATTTGCACCAAATACCGTCAAAACTCTACCAGAACAACGAGCAGCATGACAAAAAAATTTATTGTGATATTTCAAAAATCGCTGATCATGACGCTGATTTTTAGCCTTTTCTGGCTATTACCAGCCATGATTTTGCCGGTTGGCTTGCCAGCCGGACATGGCATGGCGCACGCTCAAGAGGCCAAATTGACGGTTCGCGGCAGTGGTTTGCCCGTGCCGCGCTATGTGACATTGAAATTTGACGAGGCCAATTTGCGGGCTGGCCCCGGGCGGGAATATCCGGTTCTATGGCAATATCAAAAAGCTGGTCTGCCGCTTTTGGTTGATGCTGAATTCGGCATCTGGCGCAAAGTGATTGACCATGATGGCACCGCAGGATGGATGCATGGATCGGTTATATCGCTTCGGCGCATGGCGCTCGTGCAAAAGAGTATGGCAAAAATCCATGCCAATCCCGATGAAACATCAAATGTCATCGCTCTTGCCGAACGGTTGGCGCTGATGGAATTGCAATCCTGTCCAAAAGCGTGGTGCCGTGTGGCAAATAATGATGTTCGCGGCTGGATCAAGCGGCAGGCGGTTTGGGGCCTTCTCGAAACCGAAAGCCTCGATTGAGTTTTTGCATTTTTCAAAAAGAAAAACGGCACCCCATTTTTAATGGGATGCCGCAATGATCTAGGCCGGTTAAAGATTTGCCATTTTAGGCAATGTCAAACCGATCAGCATTCATCACCTTGGTCCAGGCTGCCACGAAATCGGTCACAAATTTGTCATGTGACTGGTTGGTTGCATAAACCTCGGCAAGCGCCCGAAGCTGGGAATTTGACCCAAAGACAAGATCGACCCGCGTACCGCTGCGCACCACTTTTCCAGTGACACGATCACGCGCTTCGTAAGAATTGCTTCCTGTTGGCTTCCACTCAACACCCATATCGAGCAAGGTGACAAAGAAGTCATTGGTCAATTTGCCCGGTGTTTCAGTAAAGACACCATGGTTGTTTTCACTGATGCCCAAAGCCCGCATACCACCAACAAGAACGGTCATTTCCGGTGCGGTAAGACCCAATAGCTGAGCTTTATCAAGCAGCATTTCTTCAGGGCTGATGGTAAAGTCGGTTTTCTGGAAATTACGGAACCCATCGGCAACCGGCTCAAGAACCGCGAATGATTCAATATCGGTTTGCGCTTGTGTTGCGTCCCCACGGCCAGGTGTAAATGGAACCTTCACGCCCGATGCCTGTTCGATACCAACATTACCTGCAAGGACAATCACATCAGCAACCGATGCGCCTGTTTCGGCAGCGATTGGCTCGAGAACCGACAAGATGCGCGCCAACTGATCAGGCTTATTTGCAGCCCAATCTTTTTGGGGTGCAAGACGAATCCGGGCACCATTGGCACCACCACGCATGTCTGAGCTGCGATAGGTTGATGCGCTTGCCCATGCGGTTTCGACCATGTCTTGAACGCTTAGGCCACTGGCGGCAATGCGGGTTTTGACCGCATCAACATCATAATTGGCGTTGCCAGCAGGGACCGGGTCTTGCCAGATCAATTCTTCGGCTGGCACTTCTGGGCCCACATAGCGGCTTTTTGGCCCCATATCACGATGCAGCAATTTAAACCAAGCGCGTGCAAACGCATCGGCAAACTGATCAGGGTTTTTATGGAAACGCTCGGAAATCTCGCGATAGCTAGGATCTTCGCGCATCGCCATATCGGCTGTTGTCATCATGGTTGGAACGCGGACTGAGGCGTCTTCGGCATCTGGTGCCAAATCGCTTTCCTTTGGATCGACCGCATGCCAGATGTGCGCACCGGCTGGGCTTTTGGTCAATTCCCATTCATAGCCAAGAAGAAGATCAAAATAGCCATTATCCCATTTTGTCGGATGCGCTGTCCACGCACCTTCGATACCGCTTGTGATGGTATCGTTTCCTTTGCCCGATCCATGGCTGCTTATCCAGCCAAAACCCATTTCTTCGATGGCTGCGCCTTCTGGCTCGGCACCAACAAGACCAGCATCACCCGCGCCATGCGCCTTGCCAAAAGTATGGCCACCGGCAACAAGGGCAACGGTTTCTTCATCATTCATTGCCATCCGGCCAAATGTTTCACGAACATCTCTTGCGCTGGCAAGTGGGTCTGGATTGCCGTCTGGGCCTTCAGGATTGACATAGATCAAACCCATCTGCACCGCGGCAAGCGGGTTGGCCAATTCGCGGTCGCCCGAATAGCGCTTATTGTCGAGCCATTCATTCTCAACGCCCCAATAGATATCTTCTTCAGGTGCCCAAATATCGTCACGGCCACCACTAAATCCAAAGGTTTTGCCACCCATTGATTCAATCGCGACATTGCCGGTAAGGATCAACAAATCAGCCCAGCTGATTTTATTGCCATATTTCTGTTTGATCGGCCACAGAAGGCGGCGTGCCTTATCAAGGTTGCCATTATCCGGCCAGCTATTGAGTGGCGCGAAACGCTGCGCACCTGTGCCACCGCCGCCACGACCATCGCCGCTGCGATAAGTGCCGGCTGCGTGCCATGTCATGCGGATAAAAAACGGGCCATAATGACCGTAATCAGCTGGCCACCAATCCTGCGAATCAGTCATCAGATCATGAAGGTCTTTTTTCAAGGCCTTGTAATCAATCGATTTGAATTCTTCGCGATAATTGAAATTCGCGCCCATCGGGTTTGACTTTTGATCATGCTGGTGAAGAATGCCAATATTCAACTGGTTCGGCCACCATTCGCGATTTGAGGTGCCGCTAGCGCTGTTGGTTGTAACAGCCCCGTGCATTACCGGGCATTTGCCCACATTATTTCCGTCCATCTGTCTCTCCGATTAGATCTTGTGCGTATAGTCAGACTGCCGTTGACTTTCCGGCAATTACAAAGCCCTTATACGCGAGGTTTATCTATGTCAGAAGATAGGTATGAAGCCTGGTTAGGTCAAGGCTCTTTAGAATGATTTTAAACTAGATAAGCGCAGATTTAATGCCAAATCAGCGATCAGGAATTTTTGCTTTGGATATGGACCACCACTTCAACCGCTTTGATTTCATGTCCATCAGGCGCGGCAGGTAATCGTGCCAGAATCACATCATCATGGGGAATATCGAAAAGCTGGTCATTTTCCGCTTCATAGAAATGATGGTGATGATCAGTGTTGGTATCAAACAGGCTATAGTCATTATGAACCATCACCCGACGAAGCAAGCCGGCCTCGGTAAATTGGTTCAATGTATTATAAACCGTCCCGCCCGACACATGCAGGCCAGCAGTGGTGATTTCTTCGGTCAGGCTATCTGCCGTTACATGTCGATGACGGCCATCAAGAAGCAGCGAGGCAATTGCAACCCGCTGGCGCGTTGGCCGCAAACCGACAAGGCGCAGTTTTTCGGCAAAATGCGCCTTTGGCGCCATTCTGTCCTTTTGGGTCATATTTTTGTTACTCATCTTTGTCATTGCTGGGTCAAAATGAGCGGTCACCGGCCAAATGTCAATAATGCCTTGGCTTGGAGGGGTATTTCGTGCTTTCTATAGTACGTTAAAAGCTGCGCTTTACGTCGTAGCAAAAGACAGGAAACCACGTAATTTTTTGCTGTTGGCCTTGCCTATCTTCGGTGTTTTCACCGATTTCACCGGCATAGCAGGAAAGTCAAAATCGGCAGGCCTGCAAGGTCATTTTGGCCTTAGGTGCGAGCCCGTTTGTAACAAGGAAGTTAAGATGTCGCCCAAAGATCAAAACTCTTTTACCTATGATGAATTAATCAGCTGCGCCAAAGGCCAGATGTTCGGGCCAGGAAACCCGCAATTGCCATTGCCGCCAATGCTGATGTGTGACCGCATTACACGCATTGATGATAATGGTGGCGAATTTGGCAAAGGCCAAATTGACGCTGAATTTGATCTGAACCCCGATCTTTGGTTCTTCCCCTGCCATTTTGAAGGCGATCCGGTTATGCCGGGCTGTCTTGGCATGGATGCGCTATGGCAGCTTGTTGGCTTTTTTCTGGGCTGGTCAGGCGGGCTTGGACGGGGGCGCGCCCTGTCGGTAGGTGAGGTAAAATTCACCGGTCAGATTCTACCAAGCAATAAGCTTGTGACCTTTCGTCTTGATATGAAGCGCGTCATCATGCGCCGCCTTGTGATGGGCATTGCCGATGGCAAAGTGCTTTGCGATGGCGAAGTTGTTTTTGAAGCCAATGATATCCGCGTTGGCCTATTTACCCCTGAAGGAGCTTAAAGATCATGCGCCGTGTTGCCATTACCGGAATCGGAATCGTTTCCTCGATTGGAAATAATGTCAGCGAAGTTACCACCTCGTTGCGTAACGGAACCTCGGGCATTGTTGCCGCGCCGGAATATACCGAGCTTGGATTCCGCAGTCAGGTGCATGGCACCGTCAAGCTTGATGTTGCCGACCATGTCGATCGCAAACAGCTTCGCTTTATGGGCGAAGGGGCAGCCTATGCAGTTCTGGCCATGGAACAGGCCATTGCCGATGCCGGCCTTGAAGATCATCATGTATCAAATGAGCGAAGTGGCCTTGTAGCCGGTTCGGGCGGGCCATCAACGGCCAATCTGCTTGCCGCCTTTGACATTACCCGCGAAAAAGGACCAAAACGAATTGGGCCTTATATGGTGCCACGTTGCATGTCGTCGACCGTTTCGGCCTGTATCGCTACTTTTTTCAAAATTCGCGGCATCAATTATTCGATTTCCTCGGCTTGTTCAACCTCGGCACATTGTATCACCGCTGGTGCTGATGCCATTCGCAGTGGCAGCCAAGATATTGTCTTTGCCGGTGGTGGCGAAGAACTGCATTGGACCTTGTCCGTTCTGTTTGACGCGATGGGAGCAATGTCTTCGAAATATAACGACACGCCAGAACTGGCCTCACGCCCCTATGATGCCGACCGCGATGGATTTGTGATTGCTGGCGGCGGCGGCATGGTTGTTCTTGAAGATATGGATCATGCCGTGGCACGCGGTGCAAAAATCTATGCTGAACTGATTGGCTATGGTGCCAATTCAGATGGTGCGGATATGGTTGCACCATCCGGTGAAGGCGCGGTGCGCTGCATGGAGCTGGCGCTTGCCGGTTTTGATGGCAACAAGCTTACCGAAAAAGTGGATTACATCAATGCGCATGGCACCTCGACGCCAGTTGGCGATGTAAAAGAACTTGACGCGGTTCGCACTGTCTTTGGCCCGCGTGGTTATCTTCCGGTTGTCACTTCAACTAAATCGCTGACCGGCCATTCGCTTGGTGCGACAGGGGTTCAAGAAGCCATCTATACGATTATCATGATGCAGAATAAATTCATTGCCGCATCCGCCAATATCCAGACGCCCGATCCGGCTATCGGCGATATACCGGTGGCACAAACACGCATGGATGATTTTTCAATCAATCTGGCATTTTCCAACTCATTTGGCTTTGGCGGCACCAACGCCACATTGGCCTTGCGAAAGGTATAATATGCAGCCCGGAGCTTTACTAGCTGGCAAACGCGGCCTTGTGATGGGTGTTGCGAATGACAAATCCATCGCATGGGGCATTGCCGAAACCGCCGCCAAACAGGGTGCCGAAATTGCCTTTTCCTATCAAATGGAAGGGTTTGGCAAAAGGCTGGCGCCCTTGGCCGAATCCATTGGGTCAAACATCATGATCGAATGTGATGTTGCCAAAGAGGGCGCGGTTGATCGCTGTTTTGCCGAATTGGCAACGCATTGGCCAACAATCGATTTTGTCGTTCATGCCTTGGCATTTTCCGACAAGAACGAATTAAAAGGCGCCTATATGGATACGAGCCGCGAAAATTTCGAAAATACCATGATGGTATCGGCCTATTCCTTTACCGAGGTCGCGCGTGCCGCCCGTGACATGATGCCCGATGGTGGCGCATTGGTAACGCTTAGCTTTCTTGGCGCACAACGAAGCATGCCAAATTACAATGTCATGGGGGTTGCCAAAGCTGCCTTAGAAGCCTCAGTTCGCTATCTTGCGGTTGATCTTGGTGGTCAAAATATTCGGGTCAATGCGTTATCAGCCGGGCCAATGCGCACGCTTGCTGGCGCGGCGATTACGGGTGCGCGGCATATTTTCCGCCATGCCGAACATTATGCACCACTCAAACGCAATCCCGGACTTGATGAGGTTGGGCGTGCCGGTCTTTATCTGGTTTCAAACCTGTCGTCAGGCGTAACCGGCGAAGTGCATTTTGTTGATGGTGGTTATAATAGCGTTGGTATTCCAGGCGAATCCTAAACTGTAAAAACCATATACAAACAAAAGGCGGTGCCAATGGCACCGCCTTTTTTCGTCTTGTTCGGTTCTTATAGTGGCTTATTCAGCAGTTTCAGCAGCGGCTTCAAGATCGGCACCGGTTTCCTGATCAACACGCTTCATTGACAGCTTTACCTTGCCACGATCATCAAAGCCTATGACCTTGACCTGAACTGAGTCACCATCTTTACAGATATCGGTAGTTTTTTCAGTGCGGCCATTTTGCAGCTCAGAAATATGCACCAGCCCATCTTTTGCCCCAAGGAAATTGACAAACGCGCCAAAATCAACGGTTTTGACAACAGTACCGTTATAAATCACGCCAAGCTCTGGCTCGGCAACGATATCACGAATCCGCGCAACAGCGGCTTCGCCTGATGGGCCTGAAACGGCTGCAACCTTGACGGTGCCATCATCTTCGATATCAATCTTGGCACCTGTTTCTTCACAGATTTCACGGATGATTTTGCCACCCGGGCCAATGATGTCGCGGATTTTATCAACCGGAATTTTCAAGGTGGTGATCTTTGGCGCGCTATCGGCCAAATCATCACGCGCCGAGGTCAATGCCTTGGCCATTTCATCGAGAATATGAATCCGGCCATCGCGTGCCTGATCAAGTGCAATCTGCATGATCTCAGGTGTGATTGATGTGATTTTGATATCCATCTGCAATGAGGTCACACCATTTTGTGAACCGGCAACTTTGAAATCCATATCGCCAAGATGATCTTCATCACCAAGAATATCGGACAGAACGGCAAAATCATCACCTTCTTTGATCAATCCCATCGCAATACCAGCAACCGGACGTTTCAATGGCACACCAGCATCCATCATCGCCAATGAACCACCGCAAACGGTCGCCATTGAAGATGATCCGTTTGATTCGGTGATTTCAGAAACAAGCCGGATCGTGTATGGAAATTCGTCTTTGGTTGGCAACAACGGACGAAGCGCACGCCATGCCAATTTTCCATGACCAATTTCACGACGACCAGGCGAACCAACACGGCCAGCCTCGCCAACTGAGTATGGCGGAAAATTATAATGAAGCATGAAGCTAGACCGGCTTTCACCAACCAATGCATCAATGATCTGTTCATCTTGACCCGTGCCAAGCGTGGCAACAACCATCGCCTGTGTTTCACCGCGGGTGAACAAAGATGATCCATGCGCTCGCGGCAGGAATCCGGCCTCAGCAACAATCTGGCGAACTGTCTTTGTGTCACGACCATCAATCCGAACGCCAGTTTTCAAGATCGCACCACGAACAACATCGGCTTCC
Source organism: uncultured Alphaproteobacteria bacterium (assembly GCA_963926175.1). Classification (GTDB taxonomy): domain Bacteria; phylum Pseudomonadota; class Alphaproteobacteria; order Puniceispirillales; family Puniceispirillaceae; genus UBA3439. The sequence goes on from CAWUWE010000030.1 coordinate 77,293, forward strand.
ATGCCTTTGATCAGGCCACCAACAAGAACGGCATCATAATCATCGCCAATTGCGGCTTTTGCTTCGGCGCGAACTTCATTCAAAGCTGCCTGACGATCGGTTTTATCGGCAATTTTATAAGCGGCTTCAAAACCCTTAGCAAAACCCTTTAGAACCTTGTTGATATCAGCAATTTCTGCTGGCTCTTCGGGAAGCGCGCGCGGCTCTTTTGCACATGATTCAGCCAATTCGATAATGGCATCAATTACCGGCTTGACTGCCTGATGGCCAAAATTCACCGCCCCAAGCATGATTTCTTCTGACAGTTCCTTGGCTTCTGATTCAACCATCAAAACGCCTTCATGCGTTCCAGCCATAATCAGATCAAGTTCACTTTCATCCATCTGGTCGACTGTTGGGTTCAAAACATAGGCCCCATCAATCCAGCCAATGCGCGCAGCGGCAATTGGACCAAAGAACGGCACACCTGACAGAGTCAAAGCTGCCGAGGCACCAATCATCGCGGCAATATCAGGATTATTTTCCATATCATGCGCCAGAACAGTACAGATAACCTGTGTTTCACATTTGAATGATTTTGGGAATAACGGACGGATCGGGCGGTCAATCAAACGGCAAACGAGGGTTTCATTTTCCGAAGGACGGCCTTCACGCTTGAAAAAGCCGCCGGGGATTTTACCCGCTGCGAAGGCTTTTTCCTGATAATTGACGGTCAAGGGGAAAAAATCCTGACCAGGCTTTGGGCTTTGCGCCGCAACAGCTGTACATAATACTTTTGTCTCACCAAGGCTGACCATAACGGCGCCATCAGCTTGACGGGCAACTTTACCGGTTTCAAGAACCAGCTTTGTACCGCCCCATTCCAATTCTTTGCGGAATAACTTGAACATCTATTTCATCTCTTTCATTTCATCTCAACGCCAGCAATCCAACGAGAGAACAGCAAAAATACAACGCACATCCTCATGATGAACATTGCTGTGACAAAGGAATTAAAATGTTTTGAAGGTTGTCTCGTCGTACCAGGGCTCTGTCTGCATCTGGTTGTCGGGGGGCACCCTCAATCGGCCTTGTTCGTGCCCTGTTAATTCTGAATCCCTTTGATCACCGCTTTTCTCGCACGCAATCTTGAAAAAAGCAAATAAAATGCACCACATGCAAAAACCGCCCTACCAATGGCAGGACGGTTTTTGTAGGCATTCTGTCAAGAAGGCTTAGCGGCGCAAGCCCAACTTTTCAATCAATGCCTTATAGGTCGCAACATCGCCCGACTTGATATAGTCAAGAAGGCTACGACGCTGGCCAACCATGGCCAGAAGGCCACGACGTGACCCGAAATCTTTTTTATGCTCTTTTAGATGCTCAGTCAGGTTACGAATGCGCTCAGACAAAATAGCCACCTGAACTGATGCAGATCCTGAATCCTTGTCATTTTTACCAAACTCTGTGATCAATTCGGCTTTGCGTTCCTGCGTAATCGACATCGAAACCTCCTATATGGGTTTAAGTTAAATATTCAGCACACGAATAGGACAGACCGCGCCAGCCTTGACCACCACCAAAGCCACCGGACGGTCTCCCTCCATGGCGATTGCGGTTGCTCCAGTCAAAAGCGCTTGAAAACGATCTTGTGCTGATGCACTGATCGCCGGAAGCGTCTGACCATGGCGAAGCTTGGTTGCCTCATTCCCTGAAATGGGTAGCGCCGGGATGTCGTCCAGCGCACTCACAACAGGATGCAAATGCTCTAAAGCGGCGGCACTATGCGGCAGCTTCTCTAAAAAATCCAGTGAAATCGCATGATCGGCATAAAATTGTCCGACCGAAAGCCGCCGAAGCGCGGTGACATGCGCCGCCGTGCCAAGGTCGCGCCCAAGGTCGCGCGCCAACGCCCGTATATAGGCGCCTTTGCCACAAGCAACATAGAACTGGACATGGTTCTGGTCTGACGCAATCCGGCGAAAGGATTCAATGTAAATCTCCCGCGATTCCATCGTGATCGCCGCCGCATCATCTCCTGCCTTTCGCGCCAAATCATAGGCGCGTTTGCCATCGACCTTAATTGCCGAATAGACCGGCGGTACTTGTTGGATATGGCCTTGATAATGCGCTAGCGCCGCATCAATCACGGCCGCATCCGGGCGGTGATCCGACTGGCGGGTGACGCTGCCTTCGCTATCATCAGTGCTAGTTTCACTTCCCCAGGCCAATTCAAATTCATAGGATTTCTGCTGGCCCATTGCAAAAGATACGGTTTTGGTTGCCTCTCCAAGGGCAATGGGAAGAACACCGCTTGCCAGCGGGTCAAGCGTGCCGCCATGACCGGCCTTTGCAGCATCAAAAACCCGCCTAACAATCGCCACGGCCTTGGCCGAACTTATGCCTTTTGGTTTATCAAGATTAACCCAGCCATGAATTGGCTGTCCGCGTTTGCGTGCCATCGCACAATCAGCCTTGGCGGATGGCGGCAAAAAGCTCGTTCATCCGCGCTGCATTTTCAAAGCTTTCATCCAGCAGAAACCGCAGGCGTGGGGTACGCCGCAAATGCACTTTTTTGGCAACAAACGACTGAATTAAAGGTGCTAGCCGGTTCAAGGCTGGCAAAACAACCTCAATATTGACCCCACCAAGCGGCATTGTATAGACCCGCGCATTGGCCAGGTCAGGGCTGACGGTAATTTCCGAAATGGTGATCGACACATTGGCAAGATCAGGATCAAAGAAATCTTCGCGCATCAAAATTTCCGACAAAGCATGGCGCAATGTTTCACCAACGCGTAATTGACGCTGGCTTGGCCCTTTTGCAGATTGCGGACGACGCGATTTTGACGGCATGACCCTCATCCCTTTAACCAAGTGTCAAGACAGGCCAAACTAGCACATCCTGTCACCAACTTAGCCGGTGTTAATCAAGTGTTCGCGCAACTTCACGAAGTTCGAAACATTCGATCATATCTTTTTCCTGAAGATCGGAATAATTTTCAAATCCCATTCCGCATTCAAAACCTTCGCGCACTTCTTTGACTTCGTCTTTGAAGCGCTTCAGGGTTTTGAGCGAACCTTCATGAATCACTACATTATCACGCAGCAGACGAACCTTGCAGCCACGTTTGATAACACCTTCGGTCACCATACAACCGGCAATCTTGCCAATTTTTGACACACCAAAGACTTGACGAATTTCGGCGTAACCAATGAAATCTTCTTGCGTATCAGGGCTAAGAAGACCGCCCATTGCCGCTTTGACTTCATCGATAAGTTCATAAATGATCGAGTGATAGCGAATTTCAACACCATCACGTTTTGCCAGATCACGCGCCTGCGGAATCGCCCGAACGTTAAAGCCAATCACAATGGCATTTGAAGCGGCGGCAAGGCTGATGTCAGATTCGCTGAGCGCACCAACACCGGCCGATAACAGACGCACCTTCACCTGTTCGGTTCCCAGCTTTTCCAACGCAACCCGAATGGCCTCAAGCGAGCCATGAACATCGGTCTTGATCACAACTGGTAATTCTTCGGCTTCACCAGCAGCAATTGCCGACAGCATCTGCTCGACCGATCCACGCGCACCGCGGGCGGCCTCGTGATCACGGTTGCGGCGTGTCCGATATTCGGCAATTTCACGCGCACGCGCTTCGCTTTCAACAACAACACAGCTATCGCCTGCCATCGGCGTGCCGTTCAGACCCAGAATTTCAACAGGCTGACCCGGCCCCGCTGATTGCAAGGTTTTGCCACGATCATCAAGCAACGCGCGAACACGGCCACTTTCGGCTCCAATGACAAAAATATCGCCTTGCTTCAAGGTGCCACGCTGAACCAACAATGTAGCAACCGACCCCTTGCCGCGCTCAACCTTTGATTCAACAACAACACCTTCGGCTAGCCGATCAGGATTGGCCTTCAATTCGAGAAGTTCGGTCTGCAACATGATGGCTTCTTCGAGCTTGTCGAGACCCATTCCTGTGTGCGCTGACACATCAACACATAAAACATCGCCACCAAAATCTTCGGTGATGATTTCATGCTGCAACAAATCGCTTCGCACACGCGCCGGATCGGCGGCGGGCTTGTCACATTTATTGATTGCAACAATCGTTGGACAGCCTGCCGCCTTGGCATGGTTAATCGCTTCGATGGTTTGCATCATGACCGAATCATCAGCCGCCACAACCAGAACCACAATATCAGTGATATTCGCCCCGCGTGACCGCATTTCGGTAAAGGCTTCATGGCCCGGCGTATCAATGAAAGTAATGACATTATCGGCCGCTGTCTTAATCTGATAGGCGCCGATATGCTGGGTGATTCCTCCTGATTCACCAGCCGCAACATCGGTGCGGCGAATGGCATCAAGAAGGCTGGTTTTACCATGGTCAACGTGACCCATAATGGTCACGACAGGCGGACGTGGTTGCAAACTTTCCGCCGGATCGTCATCACCGCCAAGGCCAATTTCGATATCCGATTCGGATACACGCTGAATCCGGTGCCCAAATTCAACAGCGACCAATTCAGCGGTTTCACCATCAATGGCCTGTGTTGCTGTTGCCATGATGTTCAACTTCATCAGCTCTTTGACCACATCAGCGGTGCGCTCGGCCATCCGGTTTGCCAATTCACTTATCGTAATGCTGTCAGGAATAACCACATCACGAAGCTGTTTGACCTGCGGTTGTTCTTCGCGCATCCGTGCCCGCTCACGCTGGCGCTTGACCGAAGCAAGCGAACGTTGACGACGGCTGTCATCACCCGACAAAGCCTGTGTAATGGTCATTTTACCTGATTGGCGGCGACCCGCAGCTTCGCGGCGTGGTGCTGGGCGGCGCGGTGCCATTTCTTCAGCTTCGCGGCGACGGCGATTTTGCATCTCGGTTGGCGTTGGACCAAATTTATTGGCCGCTGGCGCCGTATTGCTTGGCGCTTCTTCGGTAACCTGACGGCGCGCTGCATGCACATCGGTATGTTTTTTATTCTCTTCGCTACGGCGACGCTCTTCACCAGCCTCGATTTCCTGCAATTCAGCAAGTTCGGCAGCGCGGCGCGCGGCAACCGGATCAAGCGGCGCTTCGGGTTCGGGTGCGGCTTCTGGTGCAGCGGCTTCAACCGGTGTTTCGACCGATGCTTCGCTTGGCGCATCAGCATGATCATCAGCTGGAACTTTTGCCTCACCAGCTGGCGCATCGGCCTTGGCAAGCCCTTTTTGCAGAGCGCGAACACGCGCAGCGCGTTCATGCGCTGTCAACCGGTCAGCAGCAGGTGCCGATAGGGCAGGCGCAGTGGCGGTTTGTACGGGTTCGGTTACAACTGATTCAGGCACTGTTTCTCCAGCGCGTTGCGGCGCAGCCGGAGCACGTTTGCGCCGGACTTCAACTTGAACCGTTTTGCGCGCACCACCAACTGATGGCCCTGCACGTAACTTGCTGGCGTCAATATTGCCAAGCGTCAATTTGCTACCTGAGAGACTCAGTTTTTTTGGTTTACTGCTATCGTCAGTCATTTCGAACCTTTCTTAGTATTCACCACCGCATAATCTCCCATGCGCTGGTCAAACCGTTTCGTCTAGGTGATACACCGGTCAGGCAGGTCATTACAACCCGCTGTTGTATAAAACCCGTCTAAACGCATGATATCTTCATGAACCGTGCGTACTAATTTTCCTGAACCAATGCCAGTCGATGCCCGCAACCCGACAAAAGCCAAACTGTCACGGCCACAAATGCGGCCAAGTTCGGATGCGCTGAATGACTGGCTAACCCAATCCACATCAAGCTTGGATTTCATTTTCGCAAGTTCGCGCGGCGATGCATCCGCCGCCGCAAGCAAACCTTCAAAATGACCCTCAGATAATAGTTTGCCGCCGCCACCAAGAAGCATGCCGGCGCGGCGTGCCATTGATGCTGTGGCAATGATACGCGCCCGTAACCCTAAGGCAATGGCGGCAATATCGGCATCAACTGATTTCAACCCCATACCAAGAGCGCGTTTCAAATGACCTTTTTGATCGGCTTTACGAATGACAGACTCTTCGGCTGTCACCCACGCGCCACGGCCGGGCAGACGTCCTGCAAGATCGGCAACAGCATAACCATCCGGTGCCGCAACAAAGCGAATTAGCTTGTGCGGGGGAAGCGTTTGCCCAGTTGCGATACAGGTGCGCTCAGCCATGACAGATAACCCCTCATGGCCTAGCTGTCAGACGAAGCCGACGCATCGTCGGTGTCTGTGCTGTCAGCGGTTTCATCTGTAAACCAATGCGCCCGTGCTGCCATAATAATATCACCAGCTTCGCCGTCATCGCTAAGACCATGTTGACCTAAAAACTCGACAAGCTCTTCATTATCAAGACCGGCAAGATCATCAAGCGTGCGGATTTCATTTTTGGCAAGGGTCAACAACATTGCAAGGCTGATATATTCAAAAGCACGAAGATCATCAGCGACCTTCATCTCATCAAGCGCAGCATTGATCCGATCTGATTCACGCTCGACAAATTCGATGGCGCGATTCTGCAATTCGCCAGCAATATTTTCGTCAAAGCCCTGAATAGCGGCTAGCTCTTCCAATGTGCTTTCGGCAATTTCTTCAGGGAAGACAAAGCCTTCAGCAACAAGAAGATGCGCAATCACATCATCAATATTCAACGCATCAATAAAGCGTGTTGAACGGGTTTTGAACTCTTCTTGGCGGCGTTCGGATTCTTCCGCCTCGGTTAGAACATCAATATACCAACCCGACAATTGCGACGCCAAACGCACATTCTGGCCACGGCGTCCAATCGCAAGGCTCAATTGATCGTCCGGAACAACAACTTCCATCCGGCCAGCAACCTCATCCATCACCACCTTGGCGACTTCGGCAGGTGCCAATGCATTCACCACGAAAGCGGCTGGATCTTCAATATAGGGAATGATTTCGACTTTTTCGCCCTGCAATTCGCCAACAACGGCCTGAACACGGCTGCCGCGCATACCAACACAAGCACCAACCGGATCAATGCTCGGATCATTTGACAGAACGGTAATTTTGGCACGGCTGCCAGGCTCGCGGGCAACCCCCTTGATTTCAATAATGCCATCATAGATTTCGGGCACTTCTTGGGCAAACAGCTTGGCCATGAATTCATTGCAAGCCCGCGACAGGAAAATCTGTGGGCCGCGCAGCTCTTCACGAACATCAATGATATAGGCACGAACCCGATCGCCTTGGCGCAGATTTTCCCGCGGAATCATTTCCTCACGGCGAATCACCGCTTCGGCGCGGCCAAGATCAACCGTGATTGAATAGCTTTCAGCCCGCTTGACCGTACCAACAACAATTTCGCCAATCCGGTGCTTATATTCTTCAAACTGGCGCGCCCGTTCGGCATCGCGTACTTTTTGTGAAATAACCTGTTTTGCTGTTTGCGCGGCAATCCGGCCAAATTCGATTGGCGGCAAAGATTGGCGCCAAAATTCACCAGCGGCCAATGACGGGGTTTGCTTGGCACCTTCAGCAACGCTCATCTGCATCGATTCATCATCAACTTCTTCGACAACTTCGATCCAACGCTCAAGACGAATGGCACCGGTTTTCCGATCAATCATCGCCCGGATATCACGATCCAGCCCATATTTCGCCCGACCAGCCTTTTGGATGGCCTCTTCCATCGCCAGCATGACTTCTTCACGCTCAATTGATTTTTCACGCGCCACCACATCGGCAACTTGAATTAGCTCGAGGCCAGGAATTGATGATGTATCCATAGTCGTCTCACCTTTGGTTTATCTTTGCACCATATGTAGCGCGGCATTTATCACGAAAATTCTTTGTTCTTTTAACCTTCATTCATCGCTGCTTCGGTCCTAGCTGCGCCGTTCAAAAATTTCACTTGAATCGATCCGTGCCGATTCAATATCATCAAAGGCAAATTCAAATCTGCCAAAACTTGTTTCAAGGCCAATCTTGCCATCTTGCGACAGGCCGGCAAGCCGGCCTTGAAACCGCCGCCGCCCATCAAGCATCATGCATAATGTTATTTTCACCAATTTACCACTGAACCGCTCAAAATGTTCAATCCGCGTCAAAGGCCGATCAATACCAGGCGAACTCACTTCAAGAACATAGGCAGCGGCAATTGGGTCATCAACATCAAGCAATGTCGAAATATGCCGACTTAGCATCTGGCAATCTTCGACGGTCATCTCACGATCTTCTTTCGGCTCGGCCATGATCTGCAACTGGTTGCGACCCGTTTGCCCACCTGAAAACTGAACCCGCACAAGGCCAAAGCCAAGCTCGGTAATCGCATCTTCGATAATTTGGCTTATCTTGGCTTCGACCAAAACGCCTCCTAAAACCCTAAATATTGGCGTGCCCATAGGGGCAATTGCCGTAACGCTAACCCTAACTGTGTCGCTTTTTTAAAACCGGCCAAAACCCCTTAAAAAGGACAATAAGCCCCTCAAAAAAGGCAATAAAAAAGTGGGCCAGTGGCCCACCGTCTGACTGCGACAGCTTTATTCAATTTTTATCATAAGCGGTAATAAGCAAAAAAGCAAGGGGCAGCAAGCCTGTGACGCTAATTTGTCATTCATCCCGTTACAAAATCATCGGATCAGCCCGCAACGCTGAAACAGAAACCATGATGATTGGCGTTCGGCACGATCGGCCTTTTTCATATAGCGCGTTTCGGGCAATTCAGCGGGTCGTTGACGCCAATCTTGGGGGCCGCGCGCTGTCCACATAAAATCAGCATGCGCGGTGGCAGCCTGCAAAAGCCAGCTTTTTGCCGTTGGATCATCGCTTGCCAGAACCAGCCGCCCACCCGGCCGGATCATCACCGCAAGCTGGTCAAGAAGCGCTGTTCGCAAAATGCGGCGCGCCAGATGGCGTTTTTTCGGCCATGGATCGGGAAACATGATAAAGGCACCAGCAAAGCTTGCCACCCCAAAACTAGGCATGATCAACCGAACATCATCTGGCCAGATGCGGATATTGCCAAGCTGTTGTTCATAAATATGACGAAGCAGGCTGGCAACGCCATTGATAAAAGGTTCGGCACCGATAAAATCACAATCAGGCATCGCCGCGGCAAGGCCAGCCAGATGCTCACCACCTCCAAAACCGATTTCAAGATAGCGATCGGCTTTACGGCCAAATTGATCATCAATCGGCCGCGCCGGATCAAAGGCAGATTGCGGCAAAGCTTCATCAAGAAGCCGCTTCATCGAGGCTCGAAGCGGGCGGCCTTTACGCCGACCATAAAAACGCGGCCCCATTGGCGCCCCATCATTTATAACCCCGTTTTTGGTAACAGCGTCATGATCGGCCATTGCAAAATCTGTCCCGTGTGTGAACGCGTATTTGATCGGATATTCGATCAGCTATTTCAGCAAGCGATATCCTATCGTGCCGCAGCGCGAAGCGCGTCAACAAGATCGGTCGCTTCCCAGCTAAATGTGCCCACCCCTGCTTCACCAGCAATACGGCCAAAATGCCCGTAGGCTGCGGTTGGCGCATAGATTGGCGCATTCATGCCAAGATGCTGGCGAATGCCGCGCGGAGTAAGATCCATGCAATCGCGAAGCGCTTCTTGCAGCTTTTGATCATCAACTGTGCCAGTGCTATGTGTGTTCGCATAGAGTGATACTGGCTCGGCAACGCCAATCGCATAAGCAATCTGAATTGTGCAACGCGATGCCAAGCCCGCCGCGACAACATTTTTTGCTAAATAGCGGCTAGCATAGGCAGCCGATCGGTCAACCTTTGTCGGATCTTTTCCCGAAAAGGCACCGCCACCATGCGGCGCAGCCCCACCATAAGTATCAACAATGATTTTGCGGCCGGTAAGACCCGCATCGCCATCCGGCCCGCCAATCACAAATTGTCCAGTTGGGTTTACCAGCAGATCATCACCTGTCACCATCCAACCATCGGGAAGAACATTGGCGATCACCGGCGTCACCAGCGCCAAAATATCGGCCTGTGTTGCTTTTTCAGAATGCTGCGTTGATAGAACCACCTTATGCACACCCGTTGGACGGCCAGCATCATCATAAACAAGGCTGATCTGGCTTTTTGAATCAGGGCCAAGGATTGAATCGGCATCCTGTTTGCGGACGGTTGCAAGATCTTTTAGGATCTGATGCGAATAATGAATTGCCGCAGGCATCAAAACATCGGTTTCATCACAGGCATAACCAAACATAAGCCCCTGATCACCAGCGCCTTCATCTTTATTATCACCTGAATCAACACCCATCGCGATATCGCTAGATTGTTCATGAAGGTAATTTTGAAATTCGAAATTGGCGTGATGAAACGCCTTTTGCTCATAGCCGATATCTTTGACCGCCGCCCGCACTGCCGGCTCGATCTCGGCCATGATCTGGGTCAATTTAGACTCGCTTGCCCGCACTTCACCAGCCAACACAACACGGTTTGTCGTTGCCAAAGTTTCACAAGCAACACGCGCTTCTGGTTCATGTTTCAGAAACAGATCAAGAACCGTATCCGAAACACGGTCGCATACTTTGTCGGGATGCCCCTCTGACACAGATTCAGATGTAAAGATATAGGTCATGGTTGGAACCCTGAATTTTTATTGAAAATATCTATTGCCTGATGGAACGAGAGAGGTCAAGCCATGCAGCACTAACAATGATCAAAAAAATAAACGCAAAGAATCCCAAATTACCAAAACGGGCAAACAGCGTTGGCGGTAGGGCCGGGGGCGCCGGCAGGTCAAGAACACCCTGCGTGCCAAGCTCCATCTGTCCAAGAATACGACCAAAGGAATCAAACCCGGCAGTGATGCCCGTATTGGCAACCCGCATTAGTGGCAAGCCTTCTTCGACCGCGCGAATCTGTGCTTGCACAAGATGCTGCCACGGCCCTGCACTATGGCCAAACCAAGCATCATTGGTGATATTGATCATCATATCTGGGCGCATCTCTTGACCAATAACCGCGCCGGCAAAAATCACTTCATAGCAAATCAGCACTTGCATGCTGCCATAACCATCAAGACGCATCAGGCGATTATTTTTGCCAGGCACAAAATCAATCGGGCCAACAATTGGCTCGAGGAATGGAAGCCATTTACGAAATGGCATATATTCGCCAAAAGGCACAAGATGGCGTTTGTCATAAACAGCTTTAATGGCACCATCATGGTCAATCATAATGGCCGAATTCAGCAATGTGCGACCGCCACCTAATCGCGGAATACCGGTAATCACCACACCATCATTTTGCGTGGCATTGCGAATGGTTGTGTCGAGCAATGATTGACTGCGGCTGGCGAACCCGGCAAAGGCTGTTTCCGGCCAGATCACCAATTTTGGCACCGCATCACCTTGACGCGACAAGCTGACAAGCCTGTCGAGATGGAGCTGGCGTTTGCTTCGATCCCATTTATCGGCTTGTGGAATCGCCGGCTGTACAAGCCGGATCATTGATCCCGATGATGCAGAATGACCATCAGATAAATTGGCAAGCCGCACCGCCCCAAAGGCGGCAAGCACCAGAGGCAATATCAAAAATATCACGGCAAAACGCCGATGCCCCAAAACCCAGAATGCTGGTACCAATGCAAAAAATATCGCAATGACGCATAGCCCATAAGCACCAATCACACTGGCCGCTTGCAGACTGGCAAGATCGACAGCAAACAAACTGCCGGTCAGATTCCATGGAAATCCGGTTGCCACAAAGCCGCGCGCCCATTCGCCAAGGCTGAAAAATGCAACAAACCAGAACAGGCGCGCCACCGGTCGCCGCCCAAATGACCATGAAACCATTGCCGCGCTGGCCCAGAAAACCGCTAGAATAAGCGCGAGTGCCAGCGCCATAAATGGCGCCAAAACCCAAAGTGATGGCGATTCAACAATCAGCGAATGCGACACCCAATAGGTTGATGCCAGAAACCATCCAGTCCCCGCCGCTCCAAAAATCATCGAAGCCTGCATCCGGCTTTCAGCTTTTAAATAGGCAAGAAGCGGAATCGATAACGCAAAAATCGCTGGCAATAAAAATAATGGCGGCAAGGACAGGCTGGCAAATGCACCGGCAAGCAAATGCCAGAAAAGCACAAGGGAGCGGTTCTTAGTCCGGTTTGCTAGAGCTAGTTTTGGCACGCGGCAATCCACGAAGTTTTAACAAAGTGACACGGCGCGGGTCACCTTCAAGAATTTCAAATTGCAACCCGCCGCGATGACGCACAACCTCGCCGCGACCGGGCACACGCCCAGCAAGCGCACAGACCAATCCGCCAAGCGTATCAATCTCGTCACGTTCATCATCATCAAGCAAAGGGCCGGTAATCGCTTCAAGCGCTTCAACTTCGAGCCGAGCATCGGCAATGGCCGTGCCATCGTCCTTTTGCTCAAACCGCAATTGCGCTGTGGTGTCATGTTCATCTTCAATTTCACCAACAATTTCTTCGACCAGATCTTCGATCGTGATCAAACCATCAACCCCGCCAGATTCATCAACAACCAGCGCCAAATGGCGGCGGCGCAAACGCATTTCATGAAGCAGATCAAGAAGCCGAATTGTTGGCGATATAAACAGGGCAGGCCGCAAAAGACTCTCAACTTCAGGCGTGTGGCCATTGCGAAGATGGGCAAATAAATCCTTGATATGAATGATGCCAACAACATCATCAAGCGTGTTGTGGTAAACCGGCACGCGGCTGTGATTGGCATCGCTCATTTGCTGGATAATGTCATCAAAACCATCGACAAGCGCAACTGAGACAATATCAGCACGCGGAATCATCACATCGGCAGCGGTAATATCGCGAAGCCCCAGAAAATTTTGCAATAACATGCCTTCATGGCTGTCAAAGCTGGTCTTGTCATCAAGCGATTCCTGAAGCAATTCGGTCAGTTCATCACGGCGCGATGATGGACGGGCAAATGAGGGAAAAAACCTCCCAAGAAACGTCATCATTATCCGGCCTCCCGCGTGCCAAGCGCAAGCTCATCATCAAGATAGGGGTTGGCAATCTTCATCTGGCCAAGAAGGGCAATTTCCAGCGCTTCCATTTCATCTGCCATCTGATCATCAATATGATCATAGCCAAGCAAATGCAGAACACCGTGGGTAAACAGATGCAATAGATGGTCACCCGCTGCAATGCCAGCCTCGGCGGCTTCGCGCATTACCGTTTCACCAGCAATGGCAATATCGCCAATGCCGCCATCCATTTCCGGCATATCATCATCCAGATATAAATCATCACCGGCCGAAAATGACAGAACATTGGTTGATTTATCAAAACCGCGATGCAGAAAATTCATTGACCGCATATCAACATCATTGCACAGCAAAAGACTGACCATCTGCGGATCAAGCGATAGCCGTGATCCGACGTGATCAAGCATCACTGGCCCGCGTTTTTTCAAATCTGCAACAAGGGGGCTATGCCAGCTAGATGGATCAATGCTGACCTCAATCAAGGCGCCAGCCCCAGACGTCCATTCATCGCTTAAAAATTGATTATCCTCTGGACTGTCAGGTTCCAGAGCGCTGTCGCCATTATTCATTTCACTCGTCATGAGCTATTTTCATTCCCTGTTGCACAAGCGACCGCGATAACGCACGCCTTTTCATGCTCTATTTGGACGTATTCTGCTGCTTTTGTCCAGCTTCATACGCCTGCAAAATGCGCGCCACTACCGGATGACGAACCACATCTTGGCCAGACAGATGGATAATGCCAACGCCTTTAATATTGTCTAAGAGCGAAACCGCCTCGGCAAGTCCGGACGGTTGGCCCACTGGCAAATCAACCTGACTTAGATCACCCGTAATGACCATATGTGAATCCTGCCCAAGCCGGGTTAGAACCATTTTCATTTGGACAGGCGTGGTGTTTTGCGCCTCGTCAATAATCACATGCGCTGCGGTCAAGGTGCGGCCGCGCATAAAAGCAAGCGGTGCAATTTCAATCTCGCCACTGGCCAGCATACGATCAACTTTATCAGCTGGCATCATATCATATAGTGCATCATAAAGCGGCCGCAGATAGGGATCGACCTTTTCTTTCATATCGCCTGGTAAAAAGCCAAGACGTTCACCCGCTTCAACAGCAGGACGCGATAAAATGATGCGTTCGACTTCGCGCTTTTTCAACGCTTCAACAGCGCGGGCGACAGCCATATAGGTTTTGCCCGTACCGGCAGGCCCAAGGCCAAACACCACTTCACTGCTACGCAGTAATTTCAGATAATCATTTTGGCCTTTGGTTTTGCCGATGATTTTCTTTTTCCAGGTATCAAAAGATTCGCCTGCGGTTACCACATCGGCCTGATGACCATTCACCGCCCATCGCAATGCATCTTCAACCATTGATTTATCGATATCATCACGCTTGCCATCGGCAAGACGGCGATACAGATCCTCAATCACGGTTCGGGCGGTTTTGGTAGCTTTGCCAGCACCTGAAATTTTGATGCTATTACCAAAAGAATCCAGCGTGACATCCAAGGATTTTTCGATATGCGCCAGATGCTGGTTATGTTCACCTGATAATAGCGCTAAAACGCCATTATCTTCGAATTCCATACGGATGCTATTGGCTTTTGCCGCGTTCACGCCGCCCCCTTCAAATTGACAATATCGCCAGTCATGCTGTTCTGACGGGCTTCGGACAGACGGCAAGGCACAATCTGGCCAATCTGATCAGGATTCCCAATGAAATTCACCGCCTGCATATAGGGGCTTCGACCAGCCATTTGACCATCACGGCCACCGGCGCGCTCGACAAGAATATCCACAATCTTGCCCTCGGTTCCTTTGTTAAAGGCAAATTGCTGGGCCTTCAGCAATTGCTGAAGGCTTTCAAGCCGTTCGGATTTTACCGATTCTGGAACCTGTATTTCAGCCGTTGCCGCTGGTGTTCCGGGGCGCGGGCTATATTTGAATGAATAGGCCGATGCATAACCAACCTTGCTGACAAGTGCCAAGGTTTCAGCAAAATCAGCATCACTTTCGCCGGGGAAACCAACAATGAAATCACCTGACATGGCAATATCCGGGCGAATGGCGCGAAGCTTGTCAATCACCGCCAGATAAACGTCACTTGTGTGACGGCGGTTCATTTCCTGCAGAACGTGGTTTGATCCAGACTGGATTGGCAAATGCAGATACGGCATCAATTGCGGCACATCACCATGAACGGCGATTAATTCATCATCCATATCCAGCGGATGCGACGTCGTATAGCGAATACGCTCAAGCCCATCAACCTCGGCAAGCGCACGAATCAAACGGCCAAGCGTCCAATCTTTACCGGAATCATGCTCGCCATGATAGGCATTCACATTCTGCCCAAGAAGCGTCAATTCACGCGTTCCGCTTGCCACCAGCCGTTTGGCTTCTTCCAAAACAGTTTTGACCGGACGCGAAAATTCAGCGCCACGTGTATAAGGTACAACGCAAAAGGCGCAAAATTTATCACAACCTTCTTGAACGCTCAAAAATGCGGCTGGGCCACGCGGTGCATGCTCGCCCGGCAGGAAATCAAATTTTACTTCTTCGGGAAAATCCGTATCAATAATCCGGTTGCGACTTGCCGGATCAATCTTGCCAACCAATTCGGGAAGTCGGTGATAGGTTTGTGGCCCAACAACAATATCAACCCATGGTGCGCGGCGGATAATTTCTTCGCCTTCGGCCTGTGCCACACATCCGGCAACGGCAATCGTGACCTGACGCCCCTGCTGATCAGCAGCGCGTTCTTTGAGTTGACGCAATCGGCCAAGTTCGGAAAACACCTTCTCAGACGCTTTTTCACGAATATGGCACGTGTTCAAAATTACCATATCGGCGCCATCAGCCATACTGGTTGGCGCATAGCCAAGCGGTGCCAGAACATCGGCCATACGGTCAGAATCATAAACATTCATCTGACAGCCATAGGTTTTGATAAAGAGTTTTTTGGTCAAGAGCGCTATATCACATTTCAGCAGTGCAAATCCAAGTCCCTTGTACCGCCTAGAAGCAAAGATGGTCAAGGAAAAGCCTCAGCACGACACCACTTCATCATGATTGCGTCGATTTTCTGATTACCTTGTTTGTAATAGCCTTTGCGGCGGCCAAATTCGGCAAAACCAAAATCGCAATAAAGCCCAAGCGCTGGCACATTATCTCCGGCGACTTCAAGAACAGCCTTAGACATATTTCGGCTGGCACCATAATCAAAAAAATGCTGCAAAAGCCGTTTGCCAACACCCTGTCTTTGCCGGTCTGGCGTAACTCCAATTGACAGGATTTCAGCTTCATCATCAATGATCGTGGCAAGAAGATAACCGCCAAGATATGAAGCCAAATCATCGGCTGATGTGGATTGTGGCTGATCTTGATCGGGCACCATATCAACAAAGCCGCAAAAAACAGGGTTGGTCTGCAATGCCATCAGGCGCGGCTGATCAAGCGCGTTTGTAAATAATCTGGCCTCAAGCGCAGCAATTGCATCGCAATCAGCCGTAGCAATGCGCCGGATCATTAAGCCGATGCTTTCTTTTTCGGCCCAAGACGCGGATCGGCGAGATAAAGCGGCGTCAACGGCGAAATCTTGCCGCGTACAAGATGATGCGCGGCAAGCCTAGCAATCATACCAGCATCAACCGATATATCATCAAACCCTTGATCAGCCACAACAGATGATATCATTCTGCCACCCGCCAAGCGAACCTGCCTGCCAGCGCCAATAAAGGCCGCAGCGGCGACTTGCCCGCCATAACCTGCAAGCAAAATTGCCTCTTGGCCAAGCGCCGACGGCACAAGCAATGGCAATTGTTCGATCTGCGCTTCAAAAATATCACCTTGCGGTGTCATATCGGCGGCAAAAAACTGCGCATAAACATTACCGCGCCGCGTATCAGCAAGACATAAGATTGGCAAATCACCATCTTCATCACCACAAGAATAAGCAAGCGCCTCAAGGCCGGAAATGCCAAGCCCAGGCAAATCATGCGCCAGACAAACACCTTTGGCCGCGGCCAGTGAAACACGAAGGCCGGTAAATGATCCAGGACCACGACCCGCAGCAACATGGCTGATCATGGCAAAACCAACATCTGCCTCGGCCAAAGCCGAAACCGCCAATGGCACCAATGATGCGGCCTGCCCAAAGGCGGCCTCAACCATTTTTATGGCGCGGATCACCCCATCAGCATGGACGGCAACTGACAGTTGATTGGTGCTGGCTTCAAAGGCTAATATCACCGGCAAGGCATCGGGGCGTTTGGGCGTTTTCAATCGGCTTATCCTTTATCCAGTTCGGCTTATCGGGTTGCGTCATCTCACCAAGATGCGTTAAATGAGTTCGCTCTAACATTGACAACGGCGCCGGTAAAGTCAGGGTTATATCATTTTTTAGTTGGAAAATCTGCTATGGACATAAGACATTATCAAAATGCTTGTAATTGGCTTGCCTATCTTGGCAGCAGATTTGTGGCAATGTCGGTTCTGCTGCTGTCCTTTCTGGGATCGGCTTTTGCCGCCGATCATTCGGTGATTTTGATGTATCACCGGTTTGGTGAAGACCAGATTCCAAGCACGAATATCCGCCTTGATCAATTTGATGCGCATCTTGAAAAACTATCAAATGGCAATTATTCGGTCTGGCCTTTGGCAAAGATTGTCGATTATTTACAAAAAGATATGCCGCTTCCCGACCGCACAGTCGCGATTACCATTGATGACGCCTATCTATCAGTTTTCACCGAAGCATGGCCACGACTAAAGGCAAAGGGACTTCCCTTTACCGTTTTTGTTGCCACCGATCCGATTGATCGCAAACATCGCGGCTATATGAGTTGGGATCAGCTTCGGCAATTACAGGCTGATGGGGTTGGCATTGGCAGCCAGACTGCCAGTCATCCGCATATGCATTTATCCAGCCTTGCCGATGTTGACACCGAATTACAAAAGTCAAACCAGCGGTTTCTAACCGAGCTTGGCCTTCGTCCAAATCTATTTGCCTATCCCTATGGCGAATATAATCTGGCTGTTATCGAGCGCGTGAAGGCGGCTGGTTTCATTGCAGGTTTTGGTCAAAATTCGGGTATTGCGCATGGCTATGATGGCTATTTTGAACTGCCACGTTTTGCCATGAATGAACGTTATGGTGCAATGGGTCGTTTATCATTGGCGATTGACGGCCTGCCGCTCAAAGCCAATCAGATTCTGCCTGCCGATGTTGTGATTGCGAAAAACCCGCCTGATTTTGGTTTTACGCTGGCGCCAGAGGTTGCCACAAATAGCCAATTACGCTGTTTCAACAACACCTATGACCATTTAAAAATCAGCCGATTAGGGCCGCGTGCCGAAGTGCGGTTTCCTGGTCCCCTGCCTTCGGGTCGTGCCCGCGTTAATTGCACCATGCCCGGCCCGGATGGGCGCTGGCGCTGGTTTGGCAAACAATTTCTGGTGCCATAAAGGCAGCGGTAAACCTAGCTTAGATACGCCAAAGCAAAACGCCCAAAATCATTGCTGCGGATCAAGACCTCCAGCTTTTTCACATAAGCATGGCCAATTTCGGCATAGCGATCGAGATATTTGACCAGCATTTTGGCTTCGGCAGCCTTTGGGCGGTTGCGTAATGCCAAACGCGCCTTGCGAAATTCCTGATAATGCGAATGCGTGTTCAGATTATGCATATATGCGCGAACCGAGCCAAGCAAAGATCCAAAACTGCGCACAACAGCGCGGTCATCACTGGCATCAAGCGGCCTGATGCCAGCGTAATCACGCCATGCCCATTGCCCAAATAACGCATTGCCCTGAATGGCAAATCGCGATGTTCCCCAGCCTGACTCAACTGCCGCTTGCGCCAATGCCAATGCCACCGGAATTGTATCAGCCCGCTCAAGCAATCGCGTCATCAAGACTTTTTTATCCTGATCGGTCACATCAATTTTATAAAGTTTCGCCCATTTTTCCAATGTCGTCCGATCGCCATTTTCAAAGCCGCGCTTAATCGCCTCGCGGCGTTTGCTGATTTCCTCATTGCTCGCCAAAATAAGCGGCAGCACAATTTTGATGAAAGAATCCTTTTGCGCTGTGCCTGATAAAGCCAAATGCGAGTCGGGAATATGGGTAAAAAAATCGCGTGGCACCAAAAGGGGGGCCAGAACCAGCTTTGTAGATTCAAATTCAATATGGCTTGTATTCGGCCCTTTTAGCGTTTTTGGTGCCTTTGCAAGCAGGGACGTCTCAGGCGTTTGATCAGGCGCATCACGCATCACGCCAGCCGTGGCATCTGCGGCGTCACGGCTGGTTTTGGGCGTTGCGGCGATTGCAAGCGATGCGTCTGACTGCGCCACTTGCGGGGCGATAACAGGCGCCAAATGTTTTCCAGATGGCAAATCATCTGTCTTTGCCTGTTCAGTAACCGCGTCATGGCCCTGAAAAAATTGCGGTGGTGACAGGCCAAAAAGACCGGGGCCGGTAAAGCCTAAAAATGCAATAGCCGCAGCGATCCAGACGATCCGCCTATTGGTCAGCCAGTTGAAAATCGACGATATCACGACCTAAGCCTTAAATCTGAGCATTTATAATTGGCGCAGTTGTGACTGTCTTACAGCTCGGCCGCACGAACCTCACGCACTTCAGGGATGTAATGGCGAAGCATATTTTCAATGCCCATTTTCAAGGTTGCTGTCGAACTAGGACAGCCCTGACAGGCACCACGCATCTGCAATGTGACAACACCATCATCAAAGCCCTGAAACACGATATCGCCGCCATCCATTGCCACTGCCGGACGAACGCGCGAATCCAAAAGCTGTTTGATCTGCTGGACCGTATCGCTGTCACCATCTTCGGCATGCGGATCAGCAAGTTCAGCGTCTTTTTCAATGACCGGCATGCCTGATGCGTAATGTTCCATAATGCCAGCAAGAATCCCCGGCTTGAGCGCAAACCAGTCAAGCCCTTCAGCTTTGGTCACGGCAACAAAATCGGCACCCAGAAAAACCGCTGTTACGCCATCAACTTGGAAAAGGCGGCGTGCCAATGGTGATTTATTGGCGCTATCAGAATCGGCAAAATCAGCAGTTCCCTGCGCCATCACCGGAACACCGGGGATGAATTTCAATGTTGCCGGATTCGGCGTATCCTGTGTTTGAATAAACATCTAATCATTCCTTTTCGATGCGATAAATTTGCCATCAGCAAGGCCCATTTCAGGGCAGCAACGGATTAATCTTTTGCCGTTTCAGCTAAATTCGCAATCTTGGCTCAGACGGATGAAGCACCGCCCCAAAATCATCTTCATGCCATCGCATAATTTGTGTGAACCCCATCAACATGATATGGGGATTTCCATTAAAATTACAACCCAAAACATAACCAAGATCGCATATCTGCACCGATTAGGCTAGTGATCAGCGCATCTAGCTATCACAAGCCCATCTAACAATCTGTGCTTGATCCTAAAAACCCAACAATATCACGCACCTCAGCAAGAATCGGCCGCGCAATGGCCGCGGCACGTTCGGCGCCATCAGCAAGAATGGCGTCAATATCGGCAGGATTTTCAAGAAGCCGCCGCATTTCCCCACCGGTAGGCGATAATTTCGCCACCGCCATATCGCCAAGAGCCGGTTTGAAATCACCAAATCCACGCCCACCAAATTCAGCAAGAACATCATCGGTGCTGCATTCGGCAAGCGCGGCATAGATGCCAACAAGATTCCTGGCTTCAGGCCGATCGGCAAGGCCAGCCATTTCTGATGGCAAAGCATCAGGGTCGGTTTTTGCCTTACGGATTTTCTGCATGATCATATCGGCATCATCGGTCATATTGATCCGTGAATTATCCGACGGGTCAGATTTGCTCATTTTGGCGCGGCCATCGCGAAGACTCATCACCCGTGTTGCGCTTCCGAAAATTTGTGGTTCGGGAAGCGGAAACACATCTTTATCATAGGTTGAATTAAAGGCCTGTGCGATGTCACGGGTTAATTCAAGATGCTGTTTTTGATCTTCACCAACCGGAACATGTGTTGCGCGATAGGTCAAGATGTCAGCTGCCATCAAGGTTGGATAGGCATAAAGACCAACCGATGCATTTTCACGATTTTTGCCTGCCTTTTCTTTAAATTGAGTCATCCGGTTCAGCCAGCCAAGACGGGTCACACAATTGAAAATCCACGCCAATTCGGCATGTTGCGGCACGCAAGATTGATTAAACAAGATTGATTGTTCGGTTGAGATGCCCGCCGCGATCAGGCTTGCCGCCACTTCGCGCGTGCTCTTTCGCAAATCAGCCGGATCTTGATGAACGGTGATGGCATGCAAATCGACAACACAATAGATCGATTCAAAATCATGCTGCAAAGCAACCCAATTGCGAATGGCACCAAGATAATTGCCAAGATGCAAATTGCCGGTTGGCTGGATGCCGGAAAAGATGCGGCCTTTTCCTGCGGATGTCTGCATTGTTGAATCGGTCATTTGGTCTATCCACCAAGCCTGATCAGATGCGCACAGGCCAGTGCCAAATCATCACATCTGCAATTGAAATTATATGCCAGCGTTATCCCCGCTTGTGCGGCCGCGGTCAAGTCTTTCAGTTGCCCAATCGGCGGACAAATCCGGCTGGAATTGCCCGAAAACACCATGCGGCTACGAAAAACCCGCCGCCGCCAATGACAACCAAATAGGCAAGCCAGCCTGCCGCGGGCAAAAATTGTCTTATCCCTCCAGCAAACCAAATCATCGTCAAAAGCAACATCGCCATGATCAGACTGGCAAGAAAAATCCGGCCAATCATGCCAAGCCAACCACCGCCAAGACGGCCGCGGCGGCGCAATAAAATCGCCATGGTAATTGCCGCAATCAATCCTGATAATGACGTTGCCAGCGCCAGCCCGACATGTCCAAAAATGGGCATCATCACCAATGATGCTGTTATATTGATCACCACTGTCATGATTGATATTTTCAAAACCGTGCCTGGCTGGCCTGCCGCATAAAAGGCGGGTTGCAAAATTTTCACCATAACAAATCCGGGAAGACCAAGCGCGTAGGCCGATAATGCCATTGCCGCCATCACCGCATCATCAATCGAAAAAGCGCCATAGGCAAATAGCCCCTCAATGATTGGACCAGCAAGAAGGATTAGCGCAATGACCGCTGGCACGACAAAGAATCCGCCAAAGATAATCGCCTCATCGAGCGTTTTGGTAATTTCATCTTTTTGACCAGCCGCTTCGGCAGCTGATAATCTGGGCAGCAATGCCGTACCAAGTGCAATGCCAACAATGCCAAGCGGCAATTGCGCCACACGATCAGCATAATAGAGCCATGAAATCGCACCAACCGGCAGCATTGATGCCAAAATCAAATCGACCAAAAGATTAAGCTGCATACCGCCAGCGCCAAGCGCCGCTGGCAGGAATTTGCGCCACATATGTTTGCCCGCATTCGATAGGCGCGGCCATTGCAATTTTGGTACTGCCGACAGGCGGCGCAGAACAAAAAATAAAAATAGCAATTGGCAAAACCCAGCAACCAAAAGGCCAATGGCAATTGGCAAGGCTTTGAACATGCCGAAATCAGCCGCCAAAATTGGAATCGAAATCGCCCCGGCAATGAAACAAAGATTCGCCAAAATCGGCGCGGCGGCGGCAGCCATAAACCGGTCATGCGCATTGGCGATTGCACCCCAAAGCGCAACCACGGAAATCATCGGCAGATAGGGCATCGTCACCCGCGCCAGATCAACCGCCGCGGCCAGACGATCAGGCGTCGCCGCGAAGCCCGGGGCAAGAAACGCAATAACTTCGGGCATGAAAATCTCGGCAAGCGCAACAATCGCAAAAAGCGCAACGATCAAAAAAATCTGTGCTTCAGATGCTAGCCGAAGCGCCGCATCGCGCCCGTCTGTTTCGCGTATTTTGGCAAAGCTGGGAAGAAAGGCATTGGTCATCGCGCCTTCGGCGCTAAGACGGCGAAACATATTCGGCAATTTCAATGCCACCAAAAATGCATCAGCGGCCGGCCCTGCACCCAAAAAACTGGCAAAGGCGATATCCCGCATGAATCCAACAATACGGCTGATCGCTGTTAGGCTGCCAATCTGTTGAAAAGCGCGGCCAAGCGAAGTGGGTTTTACGGGCTTTGATCCATTTGGTTGATCGGTCATACCGCTTCCTCATCGGCATCATCAAAAACCGCCAACAGCTGGTTGCGGATGGTTTGATGGCGCGTTTCGCTTTGAATTTGTAGACCGAAAATATCTTTCACATAAAACACATCGACAACGCGCTCGCCATAGGTCGAAACGGTGGCTGTCTGGATTTGCAATCCAAGACCGGCAAGGCAAAGCGTGATTTTATGAAGCAAGCCCGGAAAATCGCGGCCATTAACTTCAATCACGCTATGGGTATTGCTGATTTTATTCGATAAAAGAACGCGCGACGGAACCGGCATTTGCCGCAACCGAAGCGGGGTTTGCTGCCAGCGCGCCAAAAGCGCCTTTTCAAGTTTTAATGACCCTGTTAGCGATTGTTCAAGCGTTGTGCGAATCCGCACCAATTCATCTTGATCTTCAATCGCCTGATTATTCATATCCTGCAAAAAGAAAACATCAAGAACTGTGCCATCATGACAGGTCGTAATGCGCGCGCCGACAATATTCCCACCCGCCGCTGCCACCGCACCGGCAATCCGCGCAAACAACCCCGGATCATCAATGGTTAGAATGGTCAATTCAGTTATGCGCCGCGCCGGATCAGGCTTGAAATCAATCAATAACAGCGCATCCTGATCGGCAAATTCATCACAAAGCCGCGCATGACGAACCTGACTTTCGCAATCAAATCCCGTCCAATAGGTCAGCGGCATATTCCCCGCATGCGCGGCAAACCGCGCTGCGTCCCAATCGGTTAGTTTCGCCGCCGCCTCCTGACGCGCCTCTTCGGCATTGCCAAGCGCGATGACCGCCGGATCGGCACCGCGCAAAACGGCATCGCAGCGATAATAAAGATCGCGCATCAACGCCGCCTTCCAGCCATTCCAGATATTCGGCCCAACCGCCCGAATATCGGCAACGGTCAAAACCAAAAGCAGTTTCAACCGCTCGGGTGATTGCACAATACTGGCAAAATCCTCGATCGTTTGCGGGTCATTCAGATCATAGCGAAATGCGATTTTGCTCATCAGCAAATGATTCAGGATCAGCCAGCTAACCGTTTCGGTTTCTTCATGGTTTAGCCCCAGACGCGGGCAAACCGCCAATGCCACCTCGGCACCCAAAACCGAATGATCGCCGCCACGCCCTTTGGCAATATCATGAAGAAGCATAGCAACATAAAGCGCACGCCGCGATCCAATTTCTGGCATCACCTCAGTCGCAACCGGCGCGGCTTGGCGCAGCGCGCCGGTCTCAATCCCGTGAAGAATGCCAATCGCCTTCAAGGTATGTTCGTCAACCGTATAGCTGTGATACATATCAAATTGCATCATCGCGACGATCCGTCCAAAATCGGGCAAGAAGCGGCCAAAAACGCCGCTTTCATTCATCAGGCGGAGCACCCGTTCAGGGTTTTTGCGCGATGTCAGAATATCCAGAAATAATTGGTTCGCCTGCGCATCATCACGCGTTTTTGAATCAAGTGCCGATAACGCCCGGGTAACGCGTTGAAGCGTGCTTGGATGAACATCAGCGTCATGTTTTTGCGCAATGGCAAATAATTCAATCAGCCGAACCGGCGCATCACGGAACAAGGCGTCATCAACAAGCCGGACACGGCCGCTTTCAATATGAAACGGATCAAGCTCACGGGTGCGCAGAAAATCAGGCCGCCAATTGATCAGGCTTTTGCGAAAATCGGTTTCCATCGCCGCGCAAAAAATACGCGTCAGATTGCCGACATTCCGCGCTGCCAGATGATAGCGTTTCATAAACCGTTCAACACCACGAAGTCCGCCCCGATCGGCAAAGCCAAGACGCGGTGCAATGACCATTTGCGCTTCGAAATCCAACCGTTCTTCGGGCCGGTCAGCATGAAGATGAAGATGACAGCGAACCGTCCATAAAAACCGCTGCGCCAAGGCAAATTTCCGCGCCTCGCCATCACGAAGAACACCTTTTTTGACAATGTCGATCATGCTGTTGGCACGATAGGCATATTTGGTAATCCAGAAAAGGCTATGAAGATCGCGAAGCCCGCCTTTACCATCTTTGACGTTCGGTTCAACAACATAGCGCGTATCGCCAAATCGTTTATGGCGAAGGTCGCGCTCGCCAAGCTTTTCTTCAACATAGGCAAGCGGTTTCTGTTTGGCAATTTTACGCTGAACCGCCCGATTCAATTTCACCCACATTGAATCATCACCAGCCACATGACGCATTTCAAGAAGGCTTGTCAGCACTGTCTGATCGTCATTTGCCGCATCAATTGATTCGGCAATGCTGCGGGTTGAATGGCCGATTTTCAAGCCAAGGTCCCATAAAATATACAGCATGAATTCGATAAATTTCGTATGGGTTTCTGTTGCCTTTTTCGGCATCAGAAACATGATATCAATATCGGAAAATGGCGCCATTTCACCACGCCCATAACCGCCAACGGCAATCAGCGCCAGCTCGTCACCTCCAGCGCATTGTTTTTGCGTTTGCGCGTAAAGGCTTTGCAGCAAAATATCAATGACCCAAGCATGCGTGCCAACATAAACAGCGCCATCATTGCTGCGGTAAAACGACTCGCGAAGGTTGGCCTTTGCCTGATCAAGATGGGTTCGCAAACAGCTTAACAGCTTGGTACGGTCTACTGGTGTTTTGCCAGTGGTGTATGAATCAAGTTCGGCCTCGATCGCCTGCCGCTCAAGCGGTGGCTGATTGACAGCCATCGCGCCTTGCAAGGGCAATAGCCAACGATGCCATGCAATGCTATCTGGCATGCCGGCGGGGCTAGATTTGGCCGATTGCGATTTTAACGGCACTTGATCTATAATTTTGGTCATTTTTTATCACCTGATCGCAGCGGCGGCGAAGCTGGGTCATGGCTTAATGCCTTGAGCCGGTAAAGCATATCCAACGCCTCACGCGGGGTAAGGCTATCAGGTTGCATTTCATCAAGCGCTGCGCCAATTTCATCCGGCGTCACTGGCGTTTCCAGCGCTTTGTTTTGATAATCAAACAGCGGCAGATTATCGGCCATCATACCTGCATCAACCGCGCCATGCTGACCGGTTTCAAGTTCGCCCAGAATGGTTTCGGCACGGCCAAGAACCGCGGCTGGCAATCCGGCAAGCCGTGCCACATGAACGCCATAAGACCGATCCGCCGAACCGGCAACAACCTGATGCAAAAACACAATTGATCCTTGCCATTCGCGAACCTGCATTGCATGGCAACGAAGCTGATCAAGGGTTTTTTGAAGATGCGTCAATTCATGATAATGCGTTGCAAACAGCGTTCGGCAAGTGCTGGCATCATGCAGATATTCAAGCGTCGACCAAGCAATCGCCAAACCGTCATAAGTGGCCGTCCCACGACCAATTTCATCAAGAATAACCAATGACCGATTGGTGGCCCACTTCAAAATTGCCGCGGTTTCAACCATCTCAACCATGAAGGTCGAACGGCCACGCGCCAGATCATCGGCCGCGCCAACACGGCTGAACAAACGATCAACAAGCCCAATAACCGCCTTTTCGGCAGGAACACAAAGCCCTGCCTGCGCCATAATCGCAATATGCGCATTCTGTCGCAAAAAGGTGGATTTTCCGGCCATATTTGGGCCGGTCAAAAGCCATAACCGCCCATCATCCAGATTGCAATCATTGGCAATAAAGGGGGTTTGCGAATCAAGCATCGGCTCGATCACCGGATGGCGACCCTTGGTAATGTTAAATACCGGTTCGGCAACCAATTGCGGGCGGCAATAATGATTCGCTGTCGCAAGCTGCGCTGCGGCTGTCGCAACATCAATTTCGGCAAGCGCGCGGGCCGCATTGCCAAGATCATGTGCCGCCTGCAAAACCAATGACCGCAATCGGTCAAATATTTCCAATTCAAGCGCCAGCGCACGATCGGCCGCACTGGCCATATCGCGTTCCATTTGCGCCAGCTCGGTTGTGGTAAACCGCACCGCCTGCGCGGTGGTTTGCCGATGGATAAAGATTTCATGATCCATCAATTTGCCAGCATGATTGCTTCGCACGTCAATATGATAGCCAAGAACATTATTATGTTTGATCTTTAGCGAGGCGATTCCGGTTTCATCAGCATAGCGGCTTTGCAAGGCGACAATTAACCGGCGGCTTTCATCACGAAGACCGCACAAATCATCAAGCGCAAGATCATAACCTTGACGGATAAAGCCACCGTCACGCGCCAAAAGCGGTAATTCATCTGCCAGCGCAGGTGCCAATTCATCGCTTAGCCCGCGCGGACACAACATCATATCAAGGCAATCCGGCAAGCCATCAGGCAGGGTAAGTCCACCAATGCCCTTTGCCACAACCGCCTTTATCTGCGCGGCGATCTCGCCAGCACTATCAAGACCATTGGCAATATTCGCCAAATCGCGCGGGCCACCATGACCAAGCGATAAGCGTGACAAAGCCCGTTCAATATCCGGCTGAATCCGAAGCTGCGATCGCACCTTATCGCCACAAGCCGTCTCGGCCAGAAACCAGCTCACCAAATCAAGCCGTGACTCGATCGCCGCAACATCAAATAGCGGCGCAGCAAGCCGTTCGCCAAGAAGCCGCCCACCAGCCGCGGTCAAGGTGCGATCAACCGCATGAAGCAGGCTACCGCGTCGTTCGCCAGTCAAAGTGCGCGATAATTCCAAAGACCGCCTTGTTGCCGGATCAATTTCCATAAAACCAGCATCACTGACCGCAGTCAGTGGCAAAAGCCGCGGCATATTGCCAACCTGTGTTGCCTCAAGATAGCCAAGAAGCGCCCCGCCGGCCGACAGCATGGCACGGCTGAAATGCCCCATGCCATCCAGACTTGCAACCTGATAAAATCGTCCAAGTGCCTGTCTGGCACGCGTCGAATCAAATAAAGATGCCGCCTGTTCGGTTGCACAGATTTGGCTGGCCTGAAACCAGTCGGGAAGATCAAACCCCTGCGGATAGATCAATTCGGCCGGATCAAGACGCGCAAGCAAGGTTTCAAGACCATCATCGGCCATTTCTTGAACCAGAAAATCGCCTGTCGACATATCAGCCCATGCCAAAGCCAGCTGGGTTTCTGCCCGGCCAAGCGCAACAAGATAATTATGCGCTCGCGCTGGCAGCAATTCATCTTCGGTCAGGGTGCCGGGGGTCAGCACCCGCACCACATCACGTTTTAGCAGGCCTTTGCCGCCGCGCTGTTTTTGTTCTTGCGGATCTTCGGTTTGCTCGCAAATCGCTACCCGATGACCAGCGCGGATCAATTTTGCAAGATAGCCATCAACTGAATGAACCGGAACGCCGCACATTGGCACATCAAGCCCATCTTTGCTGCCGCGTTTTGTTAGCGTAATGCCAAGCTGTTTGGCGGCGATTTCAGCATCGTCAAAAAACATCTCATAGAAATCACCCATCCGGTAAAAAAGCAAAGAATCAGGATGCGATTCCTTGACGCGCAAATATTGCGCCATCATTGGGGTGGGTGCTTTTACTTTTGGCGCATTTGCTGTAGAAGATTGAGATGTCATAGCGTTTTGACATTGCCCTAACTTGATCTTTAGAACAAGATCGAACCGGTTCTAGTCGGGCGTTATAGATAATTATTCTTGTGTTGGTTTGTACCAGACTGAAATTTTAACCCACATGGCCGTTTTTGAACGCCGTGATAAAGTATTTGAGACATGACAGATAAAGATAAACTCCTTGATGCCGAAGCCCTTGCCTTTCACGCCAATGGCCGCCCCGGAAAATTCCAAATTGCCGCGACCAAGCCGCTGGCAAGCCAGCATGATTTATCGCTTGCCTATTCGCCAGGTGTGGCCGCGCCATGTCTTGAAATTGCTGCTGATATCAATACGGCTTATGATTACACCAATAAGGGCAATCAGATTGCAGTTATCTCAAACGGCACCGCGGTTCTTGGTCTTGGTGATATCGGCGCAGCTGCGGCCAAACCCGTCATGGAAGGTAAGGCTGTTCTATTTAAGAAATTTGCCGATATTGACGGTATTGACCTGGAATTAAATACAACCGACACCGATGCTTTTGTCAGCGCAGTCGAGCTGATGACGCCGACCTTTGGCGGGATCAATCTTGAAGATATCAAGGCGCCCGAATGTTTTGTGATTGAACAGCAGCTTCGTGACAAGCTGGATATTCCGGTTTTCCATGATGATCAGCATGGCACCGCCATTATTGTCGCTGCCGGCCTGATCAATGCGTTTCACCTGACCGGTCGTGACATGAAAAGCGTCAAGATTGTTGGCAATGGCGCAGGTGCTGCCGCGATTGCCTGTGTTGAATTGCTGAAAATTATGGGGGTTCCAGCCGATAACATCATCATCTGTGACCGCTCTGGCCCGATTTACAAAGGCCGCGAAGGGTCGATGAATCAATGGAAATCAGCGCATGCCGTCGACACCGATGCCCGCAGCCTTGAAGATGCGCTTGTTGGGGCGGATGTTTTCCTTGGCCTGTCATCAGGCGGTGCCTTGACCAAAAGCATGGTTGAAAAAATGGCACCACGGCCAATTATCTTTGCAATGGCCAATCCGGTTCCGGAAATCTGGCCAGCCGAAGCCAAAGAAGTACGCCCTGATGCGGTTATCGCAACCGGACGGTCAGATTTTCCAAATCAGGTGAATAACGTTCTTGGCTTTCCTTATATTTTCCGTGGTGCGCTTGATGTACGCGCCAGCAAAATCACCGAAAATATGAAAATCGCGGCGGCAAATGCGTTGGCGATGCTGGCGCGCGAAGATGTGCCGGATGCGGTGGCTGATGCCTATGGCGGCCAATCGCTTACCTATGGTGAAGATTACATCATCCCGACACCTTTTGATCCGCGCCTGATTGTGGCTGTATCGTCAGCCGTTGCCGAAGCGGCAATGAATGATGGTGTTGCCCGCCGGCCAATTGATGATCTTGATGAATATCGCCGGTCATTATCGGCGCGTCTTGATCCAACCGCAGGTGCCTTGCAATCTATTTTTAAACGCGTTAGCGCCAATAAAAAGCGCATCGTCTTTGCCGAGGGTGAAGAAGAGCGGGTGATCCGTGCCGCGCTGGCATTCCGCAATGCCGGTTATGGCCATCCAATTCTTCTTGGCCGCGAACATCGGGTCAAGGAAACGATCCAGCGTCTTGGTCTTGATGGTGCTGAAGATTTTCCAATCACAAATGCCAAGATATCCGAGCATCTGACCGAATATACCGATTTACTTTATAGCAAGCTTCAACGCCGTGGATCGCTTTACCGCGATTGCCAGCGCATGGTGAATCTTGATCGCAATGTCTTTGCAGCCTGTATGGTTAGCTGTGGGCATGCCGATGCGCTTGTCACGGGAGTAACCCGCGCTTTCCAGCCAAGCCTAGAGCATATCCGCCGGGTGATTGATGTTGCCGAAGGCAGCAAATTCATGACCACCTCGATGATCATTTCCAGAGGCCGGACGGTCTTTGTTGGTGATATTGCCGTGACCGAACGTCCCGATGCCGAAGAAATGGCTGATATTGCCGTTGCCTTGGCCGCCAAGGCGCGGCAAATGGGTCATACGCCGCGTGTTGCTATTTTGTCATTCACCAATTTTGGCAATCCAGAATCCCGCACTAGTGTCGAGGCACGCCGCGCGGTTGATATTTTGCAAAGCCGTGATGTCGGGTTTGAATTTGACGGTGAAATGACCGGAGATATCGCGCTTGATTATGATTTGATGAAGTCGCGCTATCCGTTCTGTAACCTGACCGGGCCTGCAAATATTTTGGTGATGCCCGGGCTACATTCAGCCAATATTTCTTTCAAATTGGTGCATCAGCTAGGCAATGTTTCAGTCATTGGGCCAATTATGATTGGCGGCGCGCATCCGTTCCAGATTGTGCAGATGGGCGCATCGGTTAGCGATATCGTGCAAACCGCCGTGCTTGCCGCGCATGATGCCATTCGCTAGCGCAGGAGCAAGAAATGGGCGTTAAAAAATGGTCGCAAGCTGTTTTAAATCGGTTTGCGGCCGCGCGCCGATATGCGAAATAACCTCACCGGCGGCAAGGCTGGCAAGACGGCCTGACTGCAAAAGATCAAATCCATTTGTGCGGCCAAACAAATAGCCAGCGGCAAATAAATCACCAGCACCGGTTGTATCAATCACCGGCCCTTGCGGCATGGCGGGGATTTCGTGATGGTCAGATCCTGCGCCAATAAAGGCACCAGCTGGCCCGCGCGTAACCACCAACTCATTGATCTTGCCAGCCAAGGCAGCAATGGCATCTGGGCTGCTTGATTGATATAAGCTGGCGACCTCCTCTTCATTCCCAAACAAGATCGAGATATGATCGGCAATAAAGCTGGATAGCGCCGCGCGGTGCCGTTTGGCGCACCATGGGTCCGAAAGTGATAGCGCCAGCCTAACATCATGCTTTTCGGCAAGACGCGCCGCCTCGGCAAAGATGGCAGGGCCGTTTGGCGCGTCGAAAAGATAACCTTCAAGATAAATCATTTTTGCCGATGCCGCATCAGCAAGCGCAAGATCGCCAGCTTCAAATTCGATGCTGGCACCAAGAAACGTATTCATTGATCGTGCCGCATCGGGCGTCACAAGAATGATTGATGATGCGGTTGGTGATCCGCTGCTGGCTGGCGGTTGATCAAAACCGACACCGGCTGCCTTGATATCATGCCGAAACGCTGCGCCAAGATCATCATCATGAACGCGGCCAATGAAATTGGCCGAACCGCCAAGGGCCGCAACGCCAACCGCGGTATTGGCCGCCGATCCACCCGAAATTAATTGCGGCGAACCGATTTTGCTAAGCGCGGCATAAAGCCTTGCTGATCCGGCAGCATCAAGAAGCGTCATCACCCCTTTTTCAATGCCGTTCGCCTGCAAAAAATCATCGCCGCATTGCCCAAATACATCAACAATGGCATTGCCAACCGCCAGCACATCAAGAGATTTTACCCGCATCACCACATCCTCATTCCAAATTCTGCGACGCGACATTAGGCCGGACATGATCGAAGAACAAGGTAAATGGCAATCAAAACCCAAAAGAGTTAGTGCAATGATGGGCTTTTTCAGCTAGGCCATAGGTCGTCAATATTGCTAACGCGGTGCGAAATATGCGTCACTTACATTTTTATCTGTTTGGATTTGCCGCACTTGTCGCGGCGTGCCAACCGGTGACGCCAACAATAGTCAATAACAAAGCAACCCCCGCGATTACCGTCGCCCCTGAAGGTCAAACCGAAATTGACCTTGTCGTCAGCACATTCACGAAAGCCGCTGATAACGAGGCTGGCACTGATTCTGGTTCTGGCACCAATGACAGCGCCGAAGAAACAGTGATTCCTGCCATTCCGGCAGCACCGCTGGTTCAGCCACCGTTTCGTCCCAAAGCGATGATCGGCTCGGCATCAACCATATTACTTCGCGATCTTGGCATTGCCACTATGATCCGGCAGGAAGGCCCGATTGAAATCTGGCAATATCGTTTTGCCGCATGTGTTGTTGATTTCTTTTTCTATCCCGCAAGCCAAGGATCATCACAATTGATCATTAAAGATTGGGATATGCGAAGCGTGGTGATTGGCGGCAGAGTTAATGAAGGTAACTGCCTTGCAGCGATGGATCGGCATCATCAAAAGCTAGTTGCTGGATCATAAATAGCGCCCTACGCCAGATCAAATATGCCAGATCAAATATACGGCCTATAAAGTCTTGGCTTTGAAAAGGCATAGATCGGCAATAACACAATCAACACAGTCAGGTTTGCGCGCTTTGCAGACATAACGACCATGCAGAATCATCCAGTGATGCGCGCCCTTTTTCCAGCGGTCAGGCACACGGCGAAGCAGCTCTTTTTCAACCGCATCAGGGGTTTTTCCAGGCGCCATGCCGGTGCGATTGCCAAAGCGAAAAATATGCGTATCAACAGCGATTGTTGACGCGCCAAAAGCCTCATTCAAAACCACATTCGCCGTTTTCCGGCCAACCCCGGGCAATGCCTCAAGCCCGGCACGATCCTGCGGCACCTCGCCATCATGCTTATTAAGCAGAATTTGCGATAATTTAAACACATTCTTGGCCTTGGTATTAAACAGGCCAATGGTGCGGATATGATGACTGATCCCGTCACTGCCAAGCGCCACCATTGCCGCTGGCGAATTGGCGGCGGCAAACAGGCCTTTTGTTGCTTTATTCACCCCAACATCGGTTGCCTGCGCTGAGAGAACAACCGCCACAAGAAGCGTAAAAGGATCGGTGAAATCAAGTTCGGTTTGCGGATCAGGTTGACGTTGCGACAAACGTTCAAAACAAATATCAATTGCCGCAAGTTTCATTTTTACCGGCATGATTAGCCTTTCAGCACATCCGTCATATCGTAAAATCCAGATGAGGCCGTTGCCGCAAACCGCGCGGCGCGAATGGCACCTCGGGCAAAAATAGCACGGTCGGTTGCCCGATGGGAAATTTCCACACGTTCGGCATCACCATAGAAAATCACCGAATGTTCACCCGCAACATCACCGCCGCGCAAAACAGCAAAACCGATATCGCCCTTTTTGCGCGCACCGGTCTGGCCTTTTCGAACCATATCGGCAACATCATCAAGCGCAACACCACGCCCCTTTGCCGCAGCTTTGCCAAGCGCGAGCGCGGTTCCTGATGGCGCATCAACCTTATGGTGGTGATGCGTTTCCAAAATTTCGA
This sequence comes from uncultured Alphaproteobacteria bacterium, assembly GCA_963926175.1. GTDB lineage: Bacteria > Pseudomonadota > Alphaproteobacteria > Puniceispirillales > Puniceispirillaceae > UBA3439. The sequence continues at coordinate 111,138 of CAWUWE010000030.1, forward strand.
TATCCCACCCATCAGTTAGCTTGGCCGCCACTTCTTCGACAAGCTGGGTCAGCAAAGTGACGCCAACCGATGTATTGGCGCAATAGATAATTATATTGTCTTTTGCCATTGACTTCAGCGCTGCCTCTTCTTCGGCACCAAGACCCGTTGTGCCAATCACCATGGCGGTGCCTTTTGCCGCAGCAAGGCTGGCATGGTGAAGGCTTGCTGCAGGACTCGTGAAATCAATCACAACATCGGCTGCACCAAATAACGTTTCAGGATCACTGCCAATCATCACCCCATTCGCACCAATTTGCGCCACCTCACCAGCATCACGCCCAATAAAAAGGCTGTCGGGCAAGTCAGTCGCGGCAACAAGTTCAAGATCAGGCGCTGCATCAATAGCGCGAATCAACATCCCGCCCATGCGCCCAGCGCTTCCCGGAATTGCAATTTTAATCATGATCCTGCCTCGATTCCTGACGGCGGCGCCTTATCGGTCGCATCCCATCTTTGCCTGCTATCGGTTATCTTTGTTGTTGGCAATATTATAGGCGGCTTCGCCCGCACGCCGCCAGCATATAAATAGCCGGCATGTTTGGGCAAGCCCTCAAATGATATCGGTGCCAAAACAACATCCGATCAAAAGGCATAATTGCAGGATTAGCGGCTCAATAATCGGGTAGAATTAGCTATCCGCCCAGATGCGTTTGACACGTTCCAAAAAGCTTGATGATTCAGGGCTGGTATTGCCCGAATTTGAAAAAGCTTCAAGAAGCTCTTTTTGCTTTTTATTGAGGTTGGTTGGTGTTTCCACCTGAACCTCGATGATCTGATCACCCGGATTGCCGCGTCGCAAGGCTGGCATGCCTTTGCCCCGCATACGGAATTTGCGCCCCGATTGAGTGCCAGCCTCGATTGTTAACCGCGCCATTTTACCTTCAAGCGTTGGCACATCAATGCTGCCACCAAGCGCGGCAACGGTCATCGGCAAGGGGATTCGCGCATGCAGATTACCGCCATCACGGGCAAAGATCGGATGGGGATCAACATTGACGAAAATATAAAGATCACCAGCCGGCCCACCGCGAAGCCCAGCTTCGCCCTTGCCCGAAAGCCTGATCCGGGTTCCGGTATCAACGCCGGCCGGAATCGAAACCGCCAATGTTTTGGCGCGTTGAACACGGCCTTCACCGCCACAAGTCCGGCACGGGTCTGAAATAACCTGACCCATGCCCTGACAGGCATGGCAGGTGCGTTCAACAGCAAAAAAGCCCTGCTGCGCTCGAACCCGACCAGCACCGCCACATGTTCCACATGTGCTTGGCGTGCTGCCATCAGCCGCGCCACTGCCTGAACAGCCATCACATTCAGACGGTACCGTGATTGAAATATCCTGCTTCAATCCAGTAAAGGCATCTTCAAGCGAGATTGACATATCATAGCGAAGATCATTGCCGCCCTGATTGCGCTGCCGCCCGCCACCGCCACCGGAAAATTCGGAAAACATCTGATCGAAAATATCGGAAAAGCCACCACCGCCACCACCGCCAGCGGATTGGTCAAAAGCGGCATGACCCATCCCGTCATAGGCAGCACGTTTTTGGGGGTCTTTTAAAATATCATAGGCTTCATTGGCTTCGCGAAACCGGTCTTCGGCCGCATTATCCCCCTGATTACGATCAGGGTGATTAGCCATCGCAAGCTTGCGAAATGCCGCCTTTATAGCTTTGTCGTCAGCGTTTTTTTCAACACCCAATACGTCATAGTAATCGCGTTTGCTCATGCCTGCCACTTTTGCCGTGAAAATTCAAAAGCCAGAGCCAATCACGGCTCTGGCTTTTTTGTTTTGGCTTATTTGCTTTTCTTTTTGCCGTCATCTGAATCGGCGTCAACCTCTTCAAATTCGGCATCAACAACCGATTCATCATCACCGGCCTCACCAGCATTGCCATCGGCATCAGCTTCGGCTTGATAGGCAGCCTCGCCCATCTTCATCATCACTTTTGACAATTCGGCTGATTTCGATGAAATCGCTTCCATATCGTCACCATCAAGGGCTTCGCGAAGTGCCTCAATTCCGGCTTCGACTTCGGCTTTTGCCTGTGGATCGGCCTTATCGCCAAGATCATCAATGGCTTTTTCGGCACCATGAACTAAGGCTTCGCCCTGATTGCGGGTTTCAACTTCGGCACGGCGTTCTTTGTCAGATTCGGCATTGGCCTCGGCCTCGGCAACCATCCGTTCGATTTCGCCATCGTCCAATCCGCCCGATGCCTGAATCCGAATTTCCTGTTCTTTGCCAGTGGCCTTGTCTTTGGCGCTGACCTTTACAATGCCATTGGCATCAATATCAAACGTCACCTCAATCTGCGGCACACCGCGCGGGGCTGGAGAAATGCCTTCAAGGTTGAACTGGCCAAGTGCCTTATTATCAGCAGCCATTTCGCGCTCACCCTGACAAACCGAAATAGTCACCGCCGATTGGTTGTCATCAGCGGTTGAAAAGACCTGGCTTTTCTTTGTTGGGATGGTTGTATTACGATCGATCAGGCGGGTAAATACGCCGCCAAGCGTTTCGATGCCAAGTGACAAAGGCGTGACATCAAGCAACAGCACATCTTTTACATCACCTGTCAAAACACCAGCCTGAATCGCCGCACCAGAGGCAACAACTTCGTCCGGATTGACGCCGCGATGCGGCTCGGTTCCAAAGAAGTCTTTGACCTGTTCGATGATTTTCGGCATGCGGGTCATGCCGCCTACAAGAATCACTTCGTCAATTTCTGACGCTTTGATGCCAGCATCTTTCAGCGCCGCTTTACATGGCTCCATCGTGCGGGCAATCAAACCGCTAACAAGCTGTTCCAGCTTTGCCCGGGTCAATTTGACATTCAAATGCTTTGGACCGGTCGCATCAGCGGTGATGAATGGCAAATTCACATCGGTTTGGATCGAAGATGACAATTCAATCTTGGCTTTTTCAGCCGCCTCTTTAAGACGCTGCAATGCCAATTTGTCACCGCGAAGATCGATACCATCACTCAATTTGAATGAGTCAGCCAGAAATCCAATGATGGCATGGTCAAAATCTTCACCACCAAGGAAGGTGTCGCCATTGGTTGATTTCACCTCGAAAACACCATCGCCAACCTCAAGGATGGACACGTCAAACGTACCACCACCAAGGTCATAAACCGCAACAATGCCTGATTCCTTGCGATCAAGGCCATAAGCAAGCGCTGCAGCTGTTGGCTCATTGATAATTCGCAACACTTCAAGACCGGCAATTTTGCCTGCATCTTTGGTGGCCTGACGCTGGGCGTCATTGAAATAGGCCGGAACCGTGATCACCGCTTGTGTGACAATCTCGCCAAGATAGGCCTCAGCATCTTCTTTCAGCTTGCGAAGCACAAAGCTGGAGATCTGGCTTGGTGAATATTCTTCACCCTCGACCTTTACCCATGCATCGCCATTTTTGGCGCCAACAAGTTCAAACGGAACCAGATCGGCAAATGCCTTGGTGGATTTATCCTTGAACCGGCGACCAATCAAACGTTTGATCGCGAAAAGTGTATTTTCCGCGTTTGTAACACCTTGGCGTTTTGCGGCCTGACCAACCAGACGCTCACCATTTGCAAAGGCCACCATTGATGGTGTGGTCCGTGCGCCTTCGGCGTTTTCAATCACCCGTGGCTCGGACCCGTCCATAACGGCAACACAGGAATTTGTCGTTCCCAAATCAATACCAATAACTTTCGCCATATCTAAAGCTCCTTTCCCTGACCACTCACTGTCTTACCTTTTGGGGTGACGTTGATTGAGTAGCCCTTTAAGACATTCCGTTCCCGTAAGGCGGGG
>CAWUWE010000031.1:0-10488 GCA_963926175.1 uncultured Alphaproteobacteria bacterium
GGCTGCATAAATCAACAGCCGCACTATTATGGTTAAACCCGCTTTTGCGGTTTGACGGCTATGCGCCAAAAAGCCATTCGGTGAGGACAATGATCCAGCATGTCGACCATTTCCTGCCAATTCATTCGCTGCAGGCGATGATGGATTTGACGGCCAGCCTTGCGAAGATACAAACTCGGCGGGATCCTAAATTGGCTGACTGGCAGGCCGCGGCGCGGCGGGCGGGCCTTGCCGCAGATTTGGCATCAGCTTATGTACAGGAAAAGGGACAAACTGCATTATGAGCGATCAACCAATCAATCATCTGGATCGGAATCTGTTGCTTGCTGATGATGCATTGTTGGCAAAAGCTGCGAGCTGGCAGAGCGCAGGTCATCGTCTAGCGCTGGCCTTTGTTATTCACACATGGGGATCATCACCGCGACAAATTGGCTCTTTGATGCTGGTTCGCGAAGATTCGCAAATTGCCGGTTCGGTATCGGGTGGCTGTGTCGAAGGCGCGGTTATTGATGCCGCCCAAGAGATTATCAAAACTGGCGGCAGCCAGCGGCTTGATTTTGGCGTTGCCGATGCAACCGCTTGGGAAGTTGGTTTGTCATGTGGTGGCAAAATTTCGGTGCTTGTGATGGCGGTATCTGAAACCGGCTTTGCGCCGGTTCTTCTTGCCGATGCTGCCAAATCGCTAGCGCACCGATTACCGGTTGGTTTTTGTCTTCCGGTTCATGGCGGGCCAGCGCGACAATCGGCGTCATTTCCAGCGACCAGTGCGCTGGTTGACGATGAATTCTGGTTTGTACAGGCACCGCGGCCACAAATCATTATCATTGGCGCGGTTCATATCAGCCAGCATCTGGCATCAATGGCAACGCAAAGCGGGTTTGACGTAACCGTTATTGATCCAAGGCGAACCTTTGCCACGGCGGCCAGGTTTTCGGGCGTAAAGCTTGTTTTCGATTGGCCTGACCGCGTTCTTGGCGAGATGGCGCTTGATCAGGAAACTGCGCTTGTGGCTTTGACGCATGATCCCAAAATTGACGATGCTGCACTTCATCTTGTTCTTGGTAAACCGTTATTTTATATTGCCTGTCTTGGCAGCAGGCGAACCCATGCGGCGCGTCTGGAACGGCTTGCGGCGGCCGGATTTGACGTTGACGTGACCGCCAAGATCAAAGGCCCTGCTGGATTGGATATTGGCGCGAAAACGCCGGCCGAGATTGCCATTTCGGTTCTGGCCGAATTGGTGGCGGCCTTTCGCGGAAAGATAGCGTAATGAAGCTGGCAAACTTTGTGCTTGCAGATTGTCTTGGCCTTGTTTTGGCACATCGCCAAACAGGGAGTAGCGGCAATCTGAAAAAAGGCACAATCCTGACGGCAAAAATGGCGGCGCAATTAAAAGAAGATGGCGTCACATCATTAGTTTGCGCCAAGCCTGAAGATGGCGATATTCATGAAGATGTGGCGGCCGAGCGTTTGGCGCGGGCCTTGTCGCCAGCGACGGTTGCGTTCACTCGTGCCGCAACAGGTCGGGTCAATATTCGTACCCTGCAACGCGGCATCATCCGCTATGATCGCGACCTGATCCGCCAGTTAAATGAAATTGACGAGGCCATTACCTTTTCGCTGGTTCAGCATAACCAGCTTCTTGATGCGAGTCAGATGGCTGCGACGTTGAAGATCATTCCCTTTTTTGTCGCGGAATCATCAATTATTGCCGTTGAAAATTTGTTTATTGATCGGGTGGCGTTTTCATTTCATGCTCTTCGTAATTGTAATTTTGGACTTATTCAAACGCGTCTTGCGGGGCAAAAGGATCGTTTGTTCAGCGCCACGCAAAAAGTGACCGAGGCGCGGCTTGCCCAGCTTGGAAGCCGGCTTGTCGATAGCCGTATTTGCGCTCATGATCGCGCGGTGGTTGCAGCCGAAATGCGCCTAGCCGTTGCTGCTGGTGCCGAAATTATTTTGGTTTGTGGCGGGTCGGCTATCATTGATCGTCAGGACGAGTTGCCACAAGCGCTGGTTCTCGCTGGCGGTGAAATCGATCAATTCGGCCTTGCTGTCGATCCAGGAAATTTGCTGATGATTGGCAAGCTTGGCAGTGATTTTGGGCATCATCATGTGATTGGCATGCCGGGATGTGCGCGTTCACCAAAATTAAACGGGCTTGATTGGGTGCTGCAATTGGTGCTTGCCGATATACCGCTTAGCCGCGGTGAGCTTGCCGAAATGGCGGCCGGCGGGCTGCTGATGGAGATTGCGTCGCGCCCGATGCCGCGTGTGCTTGCGACAATCCCGCATACCGAAGATAAAATGGCCGGTATTTTGTTGGCTGCGGGTCAATCGCGCCGCATGGGGGCAGTCAATAAATTATTGGCGCCGATTGCCGGAAAACTGCTGATCCGGCACGCTGCCGAAGCGTTGGTCCAAGCGGGTTTATCGCCGTTGGTCGTTGTCATTGGCCATGAGGCAGATAAGGTTGCTTCCGCTTTGGAGGGGTTGCCGGTTCATCTGGTGTTTAATCCTGATTATGCGCAGGGTCAGGCAAGTTCGGTCGGGGTCGGGGTTGCCGCGCTGGACGCTGATGTAACCGATCTGTTGATCGCGCTTGGTGATATGCCGCTTTTATCAGCGCCATTACTGGATAGGCTGGTGCAAAGCCATCTTGACCGTGAAGATCATCACCGCTGTATCACCTTGCCGACCAGCGATGGTAAGCGCGGTAACCCCGTGCTTTGGGGAAAGGCGTTTTTCCCGGAACTCGCGGCCATGACCGGGGATTCTGGCGGGCGACAATTGCTTGATGACCATCAGGCTGTGCAAAATCTTGTACCATGTGATGATCCAGCTATTTTGCGCGATGTTGATACAGCTGATGCCCTTACGTTGATGATGCATGAAATGGCCATGCCGGAAGGCCACAGCTAGCAGGTTTTTTCAGCCTTGCTTTTACGGTTGAAAAGACCGCCAATCAGTGGTGTTGCCGCATGATGGGCAAGGATCAAGGATAAGATCAGGCCAGATAGAACACTGGTGGCAATACCATACCAAACGCCAATCACGCCAAACCCCCAGATATGAACAAAGATATAGCTGAAAAACGCCACGCCAAAAGCTTGGCGATAAATGCCGATAAGCAATGTCCAGATTGGTTTTTTCAGCGCTTGTAAAAGGGAATTGATAGCAAATAGCATCATATAGATCGGCAGAATAAATCCATCAACCCGAAGATAGCTGACACCAATTTCGATCACTGCCGGATCAGGGGTAAAGGTGCGCATCAAAAAAGGCGCGGCAAAATACAGGATCGGGCAGGCTACAAACATAAATAGCCAGCCAAATTTCCAGCAGGTGAATAATGCAATGCGAACACGCTCTTTCTCGCCAGCGCCGAAATTCTGCGATGCAATCGGCAATAATGCGCCTGTCAGGCCAAAGACTGGCAATAGAAATAACTGTTCAACCCGAAGCGCAACGCCGTAAGCGGCAACCGCAGATGTGCCAAATGTTTTCAAATAGAATTGCACGATGAATCCGGCGGTAAACATCACGAGCATGGTAAATGTTGTCGGTAAAAGTTGCGCCAGAATTTGTCGGTAAATGGTCAAATCGGGAAGAATATCGACAAATTTTTTCTGCTCGATTAGCGATGATCCGGCAAGCCGAAATCCGATAAAGACCATAACGCCGGTTTGGCTAATCACTGTGGCGGCGGCAATGCCGTCAAACCCCATCCCGTCCCATATTCCCGGAATGCCAAACATCATCAGCGGGTTCAGCCCGATATTCGCAAAAAAAGCACCGATCAGCGCATATTGCATCGAAACCGTATCGCCGCGCGCTTGCAAAAGGCCGTTTAATCCATATCCCATAATAAACCCGGGAAGGCTGAAAAGCAGGATGGTGAAATAGGCAGTGCCAGCGTCGCGATAGGCGCCTTCGGTCGAGATAAACTCCAATAAATGCGGGCCAAGCACCAGCGCAATAATAATCAGCAAAGCTGACGCCAAAACTGCAAAGCCAATGCCCTGCATCGCAATTTTGCTGGCATTGGCGTTGTTTTTTGCGCCAATGGCATTGCCAACAAGCGCGGTCATTGCCGACCCAAGGCCAAAACCAATCGTGACAAAAACGAAAAAGGCCTGAAAGGAGATGGCGAGGCCAGCTTGTGCATCGGTGCTGATCAAGCCTGCAAAAAACACATCGACAACATTGTAGAGTGTTGAAAATACCATGCCGATGGCAGCCGGTACGGCAAGCCGCAGAAAATGTCCAGAAAGCGAGCCTGTTGTGAGATCATGTGTTTTTGTCATTTCGATTGATTACGCCTCAATAGCGTTGGTTTCAATCGTCTTTTTGTTGCGGCAGGCGTGACTTTCGCGATAGCGTGCCTGCACATGGCAATCTGATGATCAAAAAAGGCAGAAAATATATGTTTGGCACCGGAATTATGGATGGGTTGAGTTCGCTAACAATTATCTTGATGGCAGCGGCTGGTGCCGGTTATGCGCTTTATATATCCGGTGAAAGCCTTGCCAAGAAAGCGGCCAAAGTCAACAAAGACGCACGTCTCGCCAATCTGTTGAAAATGATTGGCGGGCCTTTAATGCTGGTCGCCATTGGATTGTTTGTACTGCGCTGGCTGGTTAACCGGTTTTAGCGTCTGATTGCTGATCACGCCAGTGCTGCGGCTGATGCGGTTTATTGACCAGATTCGGCAATACGGTAAAGCCCGCCATCATCTTCATCGCTTAGCAACAGAACGCTGCCATCGGCGGCAATGGCAACATCGCGAACCCGCCCAATCGCGCCATCCAGCATGATTGCGTCTTGAGCTGGCAGCCCCTTTTCCAAAAGCACCAGATAAAGCCGCTTGAATTTTAGCGAGCCAACAAGTAGATGCCCGTTTAAATTGGGAAACATAGCACCGCGATAAAAAGCCATTCCCGACGGCGCAATAGATGGAGTCCAGATCCATACCGGATCGGTTAGGCCAGGCGCCGATGTGCCGCTGCCAATGCTGCCGCCACTATATTCTTCGCCATGGCTGACTTTGGGCCAGCCATAATTCTGTCCGGCCCGTATGATATTGATTTCATCACCGCCGCGTGGCCCATGTTCATGAGCCCAAATAGCGCCCGTTTCAGGATTGATGGCAAGGCCTTGCGGGTTGCGATGGCCTTTGGAAAATAGTTCCGGTGCCCACCCAGCCCGTTTTGGATTATCAGCAGGGACACTGCCATCATGAAACAGCCGGATAATCGCCCCCGCATGACGTGATGGGTCTTGCGCATCATGGCGAGCACCGCGTTCGCCGAGGCTGGCATATAGATAGGTCTGATCAAGAACAAGGCGGCAACCATAATGGATTGCGCGCGTTGTCGAATTATTGGCTTGGAAAATTGTTTGCCTGTTGGTCAGGTTGGTGCCATCAAATCCTGCGCGGTCAATGGCAGTGACGGTTTGGCTGCCAATTTTGAGGCTGTAACATAGATAGATAATGGCATCATTTTCGTCTTGGTTATCTTGGTTGGCGAAAACCGCAACATCAAGCAAACCGCCCTGTTGCGCAGCCGCAATTGCCGGCAAATTGCCAATGCTGTTTCGGGTGCCGGTAAACAGATCGACAAGATATAAATTGCCGCTGCGCTCGGTCACAAATAAATGCCGCTCATCCAGAAAATCCATGCCCCACGGATGTGATAATGGCGCACCAATTTTCTGGATCAATGGGGCTGCGGCTGCGGGGACTATTGGCCCGCCAAGAATAACCAAGCCAATCATGCAAAGGCGTATCAGCTGGCCAGCGAAATCACGTTGCACCAAATGACGCCGCACCACTTGCCAAATATATTTAAACATAACAGATTTGATTATATGGGAGCAGAACATGATGTGACCGGCCTTTGGCATTTGTGGTGAGAGATTGATAACAAGGACGCCGCCATTACTATGCTTCGGTTTGACCCTTTATGACAAGGGCCATGCCCGTCGCTAAGCCCGTTGCCAAACAAGGTCAGCAAGATCAGCAAGGAAAGGCAAGCCATTGGCGATAGTCAGGCGCGGCCATAAGTAATGAGCAGGTAATGACAGACGAAAATAATGACCTTGATCATCGGGCGACCATGATTCGCAGTGAAATGGATCAATTGAAACATCTAAGTGAAACGGCAAAAGATAGCCGTGCGCCGGTTGCATTGGATCAACAATCAGTTGGCTGGTTGTCCCGCATGGATGCCATGCAGCAACAATCAATGGAACTTGCCACCGAAGAACGCCGCCAGCAACGCCTTGCCGCATTGGCTGCGGCGCTAAGACGGGTTGATTCGGGTGTTTATGGCTATTGCCTGGAATGTGATGACAAGATTGCTGCTGGCCGTTTGGCGGTTGATCCGGCGGCCACGCTTTGTATTGATTGTGCGTGACCGGATAAATCACACGATCTAGCGATGCGCAATATAGATGCTTTGTATGAAATCGCGATCTTGAAGCGGGTTGTAAAACGGCACTTCAACGGCATTTGCCACGCGAAACACCGATTGCAGCCTTGCGGCAAATGCCGCATCGGGCGGGTCGTTTGACCATAGCGCAAATATACCACCATCGACCAGATGCTGTTGCAATTTCGCCAAGCCGTCGGGCTGGTAAAACCCGGCATGCGCAGGCGCAAGATGAAAATCAGGCGCATGGTCTATATCAAGTAAAATGGCGTCAAACTTCCGCGCTGGTTCAACAGGGTCAAAACCGGTATCGCTAGCCGCCATCTGAAAAAAATCACCCTCAACAAACCGGCATTTCGGATCATCACCTAAGCGTTTGCCAAGCGGGATCAGGCCACTTTCATGCCAGCCAATCACCGGCGCCAGCTTTTCGACAATAACAAGGCTTTCAATGCGCGTGTCATTCAATGCGGCATCGGCGGTAAAGCCCATGCCAAGCCCTCCAACCACCACCGACAAAGGCTTGTCATCGGTTATGGCGCCAAGCCCGCATTCAGCAAGCGCAACCTCGGATGTGGTGAAAAGATCGGACATCAGATGCTCATCACCAAGCAGGATTTCCAACACATCAACATCAAGTCGCAATTCGCGGCGTCGGCGCAATGAAATGGGGCCAATGGCGGTTGGCTGGTAATCCAGCTCCTCAAAAAAACGGCTCATATTTCGTCTCTTTCATCATTGGTACATATGGGCATTCGTGGCGCTTGAGGGGGCAGCATATAGCCCTATCACGATTTGTACGGCGTTCATTTCCATATGCGGGGCGTGCGCGTCTGTCGCATTTCATTTTTTAACGCTGCATGCTACACAACAAAGCATGAAATCAACAAAACTACCAGCATCTCGCCGCCTTGATCGCCACGGCGAAAATCGTCACGCCGACACAGCCGTTGCGGCGCGTCAATTTTCCTTTGCGCTTTTGTGGCGCGGGATCTTGAAACATTGCCCGCAATGTGGTGTTGGGCCGCTTTTGACGGGCTATTTAAAGCCACAGCCTTGCTGTTCGCATTGCGGTGAAGATTTTAGCCATATAAGCGCTGATGATGGGCCAGCTTGGTTAACGCTTTTGGTTGTTGGCCATGCGGTTGTGCCATTGATGATTATGCTTGGCCGCGATGCAACAATTTCGCCATGGCTTGCCATTGCCATTCTGGCGCTGGTAACGCTTGTAGGGGTTTATTTTGTTTTGCCCCGCGCCAAAGGGGTCTTTATCGCGCTTATCTGGATGACTGGCGCAACTGGACAGGACATGTTTGTCGCCGACCAGGATTCGGCCGACAAGCCATTTGACCGTTAAAAAACCGCGAGATGGCGGTCAGATCACCGCTATATTGTCGGGTTAAAATCAGCAAAATTTTAAAAACATAAAGACCGCGTGACAGCGCATGTAACCTGTTGCCCGATGGCCATCAAAAACCCGGCTAGCCCGCGCCGGCGGTTGGCCGTATTTGGTCTTTATTTGTGAAAAAATCAGAAATAATTATGCGGTTATGAAAAAATCATTGAAAATTTCATTTTCTCTGCTCAAGGTATTTTGGACGAATAAGGGGACATGATGCTGATTGATTTAACGAATAGTGACAAGGCGGCGATGCGGCAAAAGACACCGCAAAAAGCGCCGTTACGTTCAAGTGGCAAGATTGGCAGTGATATTCGGGCATTGCGTCGGTCGCGCAACTGGACATTAAATGATCTTGCCGAACAGCTTGACCGTTCGGTTGGCTGGCTATCGCAGGTTGAACGCAATGTGTCTGAACCTGCGCTTGACGATATTCGTAAAATCGCCGGCCTGTTTTTGCTGCCGGTCAGCTTTTTCTTTACCGATGCCGCTGTAAGTGATGAGGCCGCCTATATTGTTCGGGCCGGCTCGCGGCGTATCATGAGTGATGCGCCAAAAGGACTGGCGGAAAGCCTGTTATCGCCTGATTTGGGCGGTGCTTTTGAAATTGTCCATTCGGTATTTGCGCCAGGGGCGGCGTGCCCCGAACCTTTTGTGCGCCCAACCGAAGAGGCAGGCTATGTGCTTGAAGGCAGTCTAGTGCTGTTTATTGATGGCGTTCGTTTCGAGCTTTATCCGGGGGATAGTTTCCATTTTGCCGGTGAAGAAATCACATGGATTAATGAGGGCAAGACCAATGCGGTCTTGATATGGGTTATTGCGCCGCCAGTTTATTAAAACTGCGGGCGAAATGAAAAAGAAGGCCACAAATTTTGGTTGAACCTTTGGAAAGAGACTTTGATATGACAAATCAAACAGCCGCTGCAAATGACACGGAATTACAGGCATCAGCCAAACTGCCCGCATCAGCGCGTGTGGTGGTGATTGGTGGGGGGGCTGTTGGCTGTTCGGTTTTATACCATCTTGCCGAAATGGGATGGGCCGATTGTGTTTTGCTGGAAAAGAACGAGCTGACATCAGGATCAACATGGCATGCGGCTGGCAATTGTCCAAATTTTGTCGGCTCATGGACAATGATGAAAATGCAGTCCTATTCGACCGAGCTATATCGCAAGCTTGGTGATCTTGTTGATTATCCTATGAATTATCATGTGACCGGCGCCATCCGTTTGGCGCATAGCCGCCAGCGCATGGAAGAATTCAGACATGTGCAGGCAATGGGTCGGCATATGGGTGTTGAATTTGAGGAAATGTCGAATAGCGACATGCAGGCAATCTATCCATTTTTGGAAACGCATGATCTTTATGGTGGTCAGTTTGATCCGTTGGATGGCGATATTGATCCGGCGCAATTGACCCAAGCCTTGGCCAAAGGTGCGCGCGATCTCGGGGCAAAGGTTATTCGCTTTTGTCCGGTGACGGCGGTTGAATGGAATGGTGATGAATGGAAAATAACCACGCCAAATGGCGAAATCAGGGCTGAATATGTGATCAATGCAGCTGGCTATCGGGCTGGCGAGCTTGGCAAGATGTTTGGCCGTGACGTGCCTTGCGTGTCATTGGCGCATCAATATTTGATCACCGAGCCAATCGCCGAATTGACCGCGCGCGATGAAAAGCTTCCGTTGCTTCGTGATCCTGATAGCTCTTATTATTTGCGCCAGGAAAAAGATGGGTTGCTCCTTGGCCCTTATGAAAAAAACTGTCGGGCGCATTGGTTGTCGTCTGATGACCCGATGCCGGATGATTTTTCGTTCCAACTTTATAATGACGATTTGGAACGGCTGGAATGGTATATTGAAGATGCGTGCGCAAGGGTGCCAATTCTTGGCACGGCCGGAATTACGCGCGTGGTCAATGGCCCGATTCCCTATACGCCCGATGGGTTGCCGCTGCTTGGGCCGATGCCTGGTGTGCCAAATGCGTTTGAGGCTTGTGTCTTTACCTTTGGCATTGTTCAGGCGGGTGGCGCTGGCAAGCTGCTTGCTGAAATCATCATTGAAGGCGAAGCCGAAAGTGACAGTTGGGCTGTTGATCCGCGTCGTTTTACCGATCATGTTGATACCGCCTATACCGCGGCAAAAGCCATCGAAACATACAGCCATGAATATGCGATGCATTTCCCGCAAATTCAGTGGCCAGCTGGTCGCAAATCAAAATGTTCGCCGCTTTATGACCGGCTGGTGGCTGCAGGTGCCGAATTTGGCAGCTATGGCGGATGGGAACGCGCTGATTGGTTCCCGGCCAATGAGTCTGACCGCCGTCCGGCTGATAGTTATGATCGTCAACATTGGTTTGACGCGGTTGGTGATGAATGTCGTCATGTTGCGTCACATGCTGGCATTCTCGAATTAACTGGATTTTCGAGATTTCATGTTACTGGCGATGGTGCCGATGAATGGCTGACCAAGCAAATTACCGGCAATATGCCGCGTGTTGGGCGCATTGGGTTGGCATATTTTGCCTCGCCAAAAGGCAAAATTCTGACCGAGATGACGGTTACACGCCTTGCCGAAAATGACTTTTTGCTGATGACCGGTGCCGGGGCCTATTGGCATGATCGTGATTTATTGATGGCAAATCTGCCAGCCGACG
>CAWUWE010000032.1:0-5134 GCA_963926175.1 uncultured Alphaproteobacteria bacterium
CGCAATCATGGATGGTGATGTCGGCGAAGTCCAGATGGCGGCCTTTCTGATCGCGCTGAAAATGCGTGGTGAACAGGTCGATGATATCGCCGCGGCGGCAAGCGTCATGCGCGACAAGGCGCTTACGATTCAGGCAAGCGACAATGCGATGGATATTGTCGGCACTGGCGGTGATGGTTTTGGCACTTATAATATCTCGACAGCAAGCGCCTTTGTCATTGCAGGGTGCGGTATTCCAGTTGCCAAACATGGCAATAAGGCCGTGTCGTCAAAAAGCGGTGCAGCCGATGTTTTATCAGCGCTCGGGATCAAGCTTGATTGCGATATGGTGCTTGTTGAACGCGCGTTGGCCGAAGCCAATATTGCCTTTTTGATGGCACCGCGCCATCACGCGGCGATGCGTCATGTTGCGCCTGTTCGAGCCGCGCTTGGCGTGCGAACAATTTTCAATCTGCTAGGCCCATTATCCAATCCAGCGCTTGTCAAACGCATCATGGTTGGTGTTTTTGACCAAACCTATTGCGCGCCCTTTGCGCATGTTTTGGCACGTCTTGGCACCAGCCATGCCTGGGTGGTTCATGGCGCCGACGGGCTTGATGAGGTAAGCACAACCGGTAAAACGCATGTTGCCGCCCTTGTTCATGGCAAAGTAAGCGAATTCACCATTTCGCCTGAAGATATCGGCTTGCCAACCGCCCAACTTGACCAGCTTCGCGGCGGTGATGGCGAACATAATGCGCGCTATCTTCGCGCCCTTCTTGAAGGTGAGACCGGCCCTTATCACGATATTGTTTTATTCAACGCCGCCGCCGCATTGGTTGCTGGCGGGCATGTTGCTAATTTACAGCAGGGGGCAAAGATGGCCAAGGCGTCAATTGACTCGGGCAAGGCACTTGCCGCGCTTGATGGTTTGATCGCCATCACCAATGGAAAGGCCTGATCTGATGGAAAATGTATTGGCCACCATCATTGATGAAAAACATAATGAAGTTCGCGCCCTTGCCGCCGCGACCAGCTTTGCCGCGCTTGATCAGGCGGCCAAGGCGGCGTCACCGGTTCGAGACTTTGCCCCGGCTTTGGCGCGTGATAGCGCCAAAGGCTATGGGTTGATTGCCGAGCTGAAAAAAGCTTCGCCATCAAAAGGATTGATCCGCGCCGATTTCAATCCGGCAAGTCTGGCAAAAGCTTATGAAGATGGTGGCGCAAGCTGTCTTTCGGTTTTGACCGACCGTAAATGGTTTCAAGGCGCGCCCGAATTTCTGGTTGCGGCGCGCGATGCTGTTACCCTTCCCGTTCTGCGCAAAGATTTTATGATTGATCCTTTGCAAATCGTTGAATCGCGCGCTTTGGGTGCTGATTGCATTTTGCTGATCATGGCCGCGCTTGATGATGTGCTGGCTGCCGAACTGGAATCGGTTGCCTTTGATTATGGAATGGATGTTCTGATCGAATGTCATGATTCGGCTGAACTGGCGCGAGCGGCGAAATTACGCTCGCCTTTGATGGGAATTAATAACCGCAATTTAAAAACCATGGACATATCGCTTGATGTTGGCGCGGCGATGCTTCCTGACTTGCCAAAAGACCGGATTGCGATTGCTGAAAGTGGCTTGTTCACACCAGCAGATCTTGCAAGGATGGCGGCTGCTGGCGCACGCTGTTTCTTGATTGGCGAATCTTTAATGCGTGCCGATGATGTTGCTGCGGCAACAAAAACCATTCTGGCTAATCCTGTTGCCGGTTAAAATGCCCTTTGATGTGAAGGAAGAAAATGGCTATGGCTGAATTTACCCATTTCGACAATGACGGTAACGCACATATGGTTGATATTGGCAGCAAAGCCGACACCAAACGCATTGCCATTGCAAGAGGGCATATCCGGATGCAGCCTGAAACTTTGGCCATGATTACCGATGGAACTGCCAAAAAGGGTGATGTTCTGGGGGTTGCGCGGCTGGCTGGCATCATGGGGGCAAAACAAACCTCAAATCTGATCCCGCTATGCCACCCGCTTGGGCTTGACCATGTTCATCTTGATCTGGTGCCAGACGCGGCCTTGCCCGGCGTGCAAATCACCGCAACCTGCGCCGTATCGGGGCCAACCGGTGTGGAAATGGAGGCGATGGCAGCTGTTTCGACGGCCGCGTTGACCGTTTATGATATGTGCAAGGCGGTTGATCGCGGTATGGAAATTGGCAATATTCGGCTGACCCATAAATCAGGCGGCAAATCAGGCGTTTATGATGCCGAATAGGCCAGACGAATCAAAATCAAACAAAAAACCGCCTCTATTGCCGGTTGATCAGGCCTTGGCCGCCATAATGGCGCTATTACCGCAAACGAACACCGTAACAAAGCCGCTTGATAAGGCACTTGGATTCACCCTTGCCGAAGACCTTGTTGCGGTTCTTACTTTACCGCCACAAGCGGTATCGGCGATGGATGGCTATGCGGTTCGGGCTGCCGATGTGACATCATTCCCTTGTAAATTGACCCGCATTGCCGAATCCGCTGCCGGTCACCCTTGGACAGGTAAAATCGGTGTTGGACAGGCGGTTCGTGTTTTCACCGGCGCGGCGATACCTGACGGCGCCGATACGATTGTTATCCAAGAAGATGTCGATCCGGTCGCAGAACAGGACAATGTTGAAATTACCGTTCGCAGTGCCGAAATTGCCGGTTGCTATATCCGCCCTGCCGGTCTTGATATTACCGCAGGTCAGGTGATTTTACCCGCCGGAACATTATTGTCGGCACGAGCAATTGGATTGGCCATTGCCGCCGGTCTTACCCAAGCTTTGGTTCGATTGCGCCCGCGTGTTGGGGTTTTATCGACTGGTGATGAATTGGTCTCCCCCGGCGAATTGCCAGGCCCCGGTCAGATTATCAGCTCAAATGCCAGCTTTCTTGCTAATTTTGTAAGTGCCTGCGGTGCCGAAGCGGTCGATCTTGGCATTGCCCGCGATGTGCCTGGGGCCATGCTTGACGCGGTGCGGCGTGCCAGCAACCTTGATCTTATTGTGACCACTGGCGGCGCGTCGGTTGGCACGCATGACCATATCGTGTCAGATCTGGGAAGCAGCGGGCAAAATGCGCTTCATTTCTGGAAAATCGCCATGCGTCCGGGAAAACCGCTTATTTTGGGTAATGTTGATGGCATCCCGCTTATTGGTTTACCCGGCAATCCGGTATCAACCGCCGTCTGCGCCTTGGTGTTTTTACGGCCAGCCATTGCCCATATGACTCGCGGCACGGCATCATCATTACAATTTTTAATGCCGCTTGCTGTTGATCTTGGCATCAATGATCAACGCCAAGATTATATTCGCGCACAGATCACAACCAAAGATGGTGTTCAGGTGATTATGCCAGCACCACGTCAAGACAGTTCGATGATGTCGGTTCTGGCAACGGTGAATGCGCTGATTGTCCGCCCACCTTTTGATCCTGCCAAGGCTGAAGGTGAACTCGTATCGGTCATTCCTTTACCCGATTTAGGCTAACGCTTTTGCGCTGATAAGGTTTCGATCCAAAGCCATTCATTCAGGCCATCATTCGTTTCGTTCAATTTGGGCTTGCGCCAGAACCAGAACATTGATAGAACATATAAAGAACGAAATAGAACAGGCAGATTATTAATATGCTTACACACAAACAAAGTGAGCTTTTGACCTATCTTAGCGATCATATGCAGCAGCATGATGTGCCGCCGTCTTTTGACGAAATGCGTGACGCGCTTGGCCTTGCGTCAAAATCGGGGGTTCATCGCCTTGTCTCTGGCCTCGAAGAACGCGGCTATATAAGACGACTTGCCAATCGGGCGCGTGCCATTGAGATTTTAAAGCCGGTAACGGCGGCGGCTGGCAGTGTTGTCACGCGAGCTGTTGAAACAGCCTCTAATCTGATTAGCCTTCCCCTTTTGGGGCGGATTGCGGCTGGCACGCCAATTGAGGCACTAAGCGACCCGACAAATCATCTGGAAATTCCGGCAAGCATGGTTGGTAGCGGTGAACATTTTGCGCTTGAAATTATCGGTGACTCGATGGTTGGCGCTGGTATTTTAGATGGTGACACTGTGGTGATCCAACGCGCCGAAACCGCGCGGCATGGCGAAATTGTCGTGGCGCTGATCAATCAGCAAGAAGCAACGCTCAAAACTTTGTTAAAAGAACCAGGGCGTGTTGGATTGGAAGCGGCTAACCCGCGTTACGAAACGCGTTATTTCAGCACGGGCGAAGTTGAAGTGCAGGGCAAGCTTGCCGGCTTGATCCGAAATTATTAATTAGCTGTAGTTTATTTTTATCGATAAAGATCAGGTAATTATATCCTGATTTTTGACCGATACCATAAATTGGTTTCCCGCTATAGCCAGGATAACGCTGCGTTACGCTTGTCAAAACAAACGCGTTCCCAAATCCCTGCACGCTGCGGTCAAACCTTTTGCTTTCAAAACAATGCTGGCGCTGGTGCCGTTTGAAAAATCATGTTTGCAGGTTGGCAAACATTGCTCCTGATCAGCCGGTTCAATGCCCTTCCCCATCCGCAATTCGGCCATTGATGCCAGAAAATCGGAAAGCGGTGCATAGGACAGTGCCGTGCCATTATTCCCTGCCAACACCAATTGCGGCGCGCGACCAACCGCGAACAAAACCCCGTCAGGAACCGTACTAACCGCCCATGTACCCCCCCCGATTACAACCAGAACTAAACCAATACGCGCCATTGGCTTGGTCAAAAGCTGCGATATTATCATGCCGGTCACCATAACCCGTAAAACGACATATCCGGGCGATGCCACTTTCCACCCAGCTAGCGGAAAACCGGCAATCCAATCTGCCCGATGATAAAGCGCGTGAAGACCGGCCGTCATCAAAGGTGCCATCAACCAATCCAGCCCGAACAGGCCGCTAATCGTTAAAATCATCCCAGTTGGCATGATACAGAGGCGGGTAAGCGGTATGCCGATAATATTGCGACCAGCTCCCAAGGGGTGACTGTGCCAAAATGCTGTGCCGCAAAGGGCGCAGTTGCCGTTGCAACTAGACATGACATGGTGATCAAGGCAATTGGACAGTGGAAAATCCAATGCCTTTTTGCCGGTTCGCGCCTCGCCCGCGATTCATACCAGATGACC
>CAWUWE010000033.1:0-16155 GCA_963926175.1 uncultured Alphaproteobacteria bacterium
ATATTTCAAAGCGGCAACAGCCGTCTGGAACCGCAAAAGAAAACCGTCAATTTCATCCCATTGACCCGCCTCGATCATGCGGCGAAACGCATTCAGGTCAACACCAGCCGAAAAATGCTGCGCGTCATTATGAATGATGATCCCCGCCCCATGATCCTTGGCAGCGGCAGCAACAATTTCCATCGAAGCATCGGTTAGCGCATTGGCTTTGGAATGAAATTCGACAAGCCGCAAATCGCCATCAAGCGCAAAAAGGCTGGCAGCGTCATTTGTCAAAATCGGATGAAGGGTGCGCCGCGTCATATGAAAGCGCATCACTCCTTGGGGTAAATTGACCGGCTGGCGGGAACCATCGGCATGGCGAACCATCAAGCTGCCTGCCTGAACGCTGTAATTGGGCGCGCCATCTTCCAGAAATGCCGGCACCGTCAAACCACATTCATCAAGAAGCGCGGCAAAACGCTGCGGGCCAATGGCGTCAATCATTTCAAACGGACCACGTTGCCAGTTAAAGCCAAGCTTCATCGCATCGTCAATATCCTGCGGTGTTGTTGTCACCGATGGCACAAGGCTTGCCGCATAATGCAAAATCCGTCCAAGGACACGGCGGCAGAATCTGGCCTGATCATCATGCCCATCAAGAAGCATGAACAAAGGTTCATCCTGACGGGCAGCGGCTTCGGCAGCGGCAATCGCTGCGGCGGGAAGCTTTGTTTTGACAGGTTTTAAGGGCGGCATGCCAGTACCATCAAAACCGGCAAATTGCCGTGCCATGCGCTTGGTGCTATCCAAACAGTAAAAACCGCCTTTGCCCTTATCGCCGGTAAAGCCAGCCGCAATCATCGCGGCAATGGCTGGATTGGCAGCGCCAACCGCATGAAACGCATCATCGGCAGGTAAAATATTGCCAAGCGAGACAACAACATCGGCCATAAGGTCAATGCCGATCAGATCATAAAGACCAAAGACACCTGTTTTTGGAATGCCCATTGGCCGCCCGAATAACGCATCAGCATCTTCGATGGCAAGATTGCATTTCAAGGTTTCGTCAATGCCAACCTGAAGCGCAAACACCCCAACACGATTGCCAAGAAAGCCCGGCGTATCGGCGCAGCGAACAACCCCCTTGCCAAGAACACGGTCATTGAAATCGGCAAGGCGGTCAATAACATCACTGGTCGTTTCACTGCCGCGAACAAGTTCGAGAAGCCGCATATAACGAACCGGATTGAAATAATGGGTGATGGCGAAACGCTGGCGAAACGCGCTTGGCATATCCTCGATAAGAAGCTTGATCGGGATGGTTGATGTGTTCGAGCTGACAATACAGTCAGCGTCGATCACCGCATCAAGATGGCGATAGAGCGCTTTTTTGACCTCTAGCCGTTCAACAACGGCCTCGATGATCCAGTCGTAATCGGCCAGCTTTTCAAAATCATCATCAATGACGCCAGTGGTGATGCGTGCAATGTTCTTTTTTGACATCAATTGTGGCGGGTCGGATGCCAAAAGCCGGTCAATAGCGTTTTCGGCCGGTGTTTTTTCACCCGCCGATTTGGCACCCAGATCAAGCAGTAAAACATCATGACCAGCATTGGCAATCTGTGCGGCGATGCCACTTCCCATTGTGCCAGCGCCAATCACGGCAATATTACGAAAATTTGCAGCGCTCATTTGATCATCCTTTAAAATAGCGGCCTGTTGTCAGGTTCTTGTTATCTAGCTGGCCAGAAAGCGGCGAAGCGCGTCATTGACTTCGGCTGGCCGTTCGGCTGGCAACATATGGCCGGCGCCATTCATGATGATGCGGTCACTATCGACCAGACTATCAGCCATTGCATTGCCAAATTTTACCGGCGTCATCCGGTCAGATGCGGCCAAAATACACAAGGCGGGCTGGGTGATTTTTGCCGCTGCGGCCTTGCCACCACTGTAATTATTGCAAGCTGTCAAATCATGGCGAAGCGCATCGGCATGATTGCTTGCCATCAACCGGTTTCCATAACCAAGAAACGAATGGCCGGGCTGGGTATTGTCATGCATATGCGCCATTGGGCCATGCCCCCAGCTTGTCATCACGCTAATGGCCTTGCCAAGAGCCTTGTCTGACATTGTCAAAAGCTGATCATTCACCGGAATGGCCAAGGCACCAGCAATCAGGCCGAGGCGCGAGACACGGTCTGGATGGCGCGCCGCGGCATCAATGGCGACAAGACAGCCTTGGGAATGGCCAACAAGACAGGCCGTTTTCACATCCAGACTATCAAGAAGGGCGATCACCCAATCAGCCATATCTTCGATCGATTCCAATGGCGTGCCGTTAGACAAGCCGTGGGCTGGGAAATCAGGAGCCAGAACCTGATAGCCGAGATAGGCGAAATACCGGCTTTGCAGAACCCATGTCAAATGGTTCTGGCCGCTGCCATGAAGCAGAACAAGTACCTCGCCATCATTGACAAAGGATCGCCCGCCAGTGGCGATATGGATTTGTGTGTCGAATAGCTGATGTTTCATCGTGACTGCCCCTTGATCGACCGTGCGGTTAGTCTTTGGTCTTGGCAAATTTGGCGGCTGCCCGAAATCCCATTTCGAAATCAGCTTTGATATCGTCGAAATCTTCCAGCCCAACCGATAGGCGAATCATATCATCGGACAGGCCGCCTTCGATCATCGCTTCGGCGGAAATATGCGAATGGGTTGTGCTTGCCGGATGGATCACCAGCGTTTTGGCGTCACCAACATTGGCAAGATGCGACGCTAATTCGACCGATTCAATAAAGCTGCGTCCGGCATCGCGCCCACCCTTCAGGCCGAATACAATGATCGAGCCTGCGCCGCGTGGCATCATGCGTTTTGCCAATTCATGCCCCGGATGATCGGCAAGATTGGGATGGCGTACCCAAGCCACCGCTTCATGGCCGCTTAAAAATTCCAGCATCTTGGCAGTGTTATCCATGTGCCGCTGCATTCGTAACGGCAGAGTTTCCATGCCTTGCAGAATATGAAAGGCGTTTGTTGGCGAAAGTGATGGGCCAAAATTATACATGCCCTCGGCGCGGAATTTTGCAGTAAAGGCAGCAGGGCCAAATTCTTCGTAAAAATTAATGCCATCCATCGCGTAATGCGGGCCTGCAATGGTAGGGAATTTGTCATTCTGTCCCCAATCAAAATTACCGCCATCAACCACGGCCCCGCCAATCGCAACGCCGTGACCACCAATCCATTTGGTTAATGAATGAATGATCAGATTGGCACCAAGCTCGAAAGGCGTTAACAGCCAAGGAGTGTTAAATGTACAATCAAGCATCAATGGGATGCCGGCTTTGGCGGCAATTTTCCCAGCGGCTTCAACATCCATGATGTCGAGACCCGGATTGCCAATCACCTCACCAAAAATCAATTTGGTATTTGGCTGGATGGCTTTTTCGATGCCAGCAAGATCTGACGGGTCAACAAAGCTTGTGGTAATGCCAAAGCGCGTAAGCGTGTTTTCCAGCAGATTGATATTGGCACCATACATGCGCGATGACGAAACGATATGATCACCTTGCGAACATAGCACTAAAAGCGCGGTTGAAAGCGCCGCCATGCCCGATGCGGTTGCGGTTGCTGCAACCCCGCGCTCAAGCGCGGCAACACGCTGTTCAAGCACGGCAACAGTTGGGTTTGAGATGCGTGTATAAAGATGGCCGCCAAGTTCTTGGTTGTAAAGCGCGGCTGCATGTTCGGTATTTTGAAACACATAGGATGTTGTCTGATGGATTGGCACTGCGCGCGAACCATGACGTTCGTCAGGCACATGACCTGCATGTAGGCTCAACGTGTCAAATTTATAGTCACCGCTCATCTTAAGCCGCCTTTTTTGATGTTTTGATACATTCTTTCTGCCCGCTTCGGCAAGCCAAGTCAATGAGGCCAAATCAATGAGGCCAAGTCAATGAGGCCAAGTCGATTAGGGCATTACTGATGGATTATTTCGGAGGCTAAAGCATGCCAAAACCAGCGAATGCAAAAGCTAGAGGATGCGAAGGCTGTTTTTGATGGTTAGCCAAGGTGAAAATAATCAATTCCGTCTTTGGTCTGAATTTGCATCTCATTGCGGGCAACAAGATGGTTTAGATGCGCGCGCGCCTCGCAGCTAGCAAAAAACAATTCATGGTCAGTCAGATCAAAGGCAAAAAGCGCATGCATTGCACCTGCCGTTGTAATGGGTCCATTGGCCGCAGCGCCGCGTAAAAGATCAAGCCGCGTATTATGATGTTCAATCAGATCAGCCGCCCGCACACCGCCGCCAAAATATGGCCAGTCATGCCCCGGAATGATTAACCAGTCATCAGTCAGATGGCGCATCTGATCGAGATAGCTGTAATAATGCCCAAGCATATCAATCTCGATAGAACGAAGGCTGACCGAAATATTCGGCGAGATGCGGGGCAATAGAAAATCAACACAGATATGAAGCTTGCGGTCATGATCAGACAGGCTCATATGGCCTGGCGAATGGCCGGTATCAAAGCGTGGTGTCCAGATGCCTGATTTGCTGTGAAAACGGTGATCGGTATCAATGATTGTGACCGCAGGAAGATCGCCAGATAATTTTCGGAAATAGTTGCCCTGTGACCGGATGCGATCGACAATGTCGCCATCCAGCCCGAAACGAGAATAGGTGTCACCCATGATCGCGCCAAATGCGGCATCAGATTGCGCAAGGCTCCAGCTTGCCTGCGCATGTTCAATCGCGCCCATATAGATCGGTGCGCCGGTGATCGCTGCCAGCGCACCAGCATAGCCAACATGGTCAGCATGATAATGCGATACGATAATGCCAATTACCGGCTGGCCAGCTAAGGGCCCTGCTAGCATCACCTGCCACTGATCGGCAATGGCCTGACTTTGAATGCCGCAATCAAGAAGCAGCCAACCATCTTTCGTATCAAAGGCGTAAAGATTGATATGGTTTAACCGAAAAGGAAGGGTAAAACGCATCCAGTAAAGATCATCAGCAAGCGCCACCATTTCACCAGCTTTTGGCGGACTTATGGCAAGAGGGGGCATTGACAGGTTTGGCATGTTTGGCATGTGCGTTACTCTTGTGCAGCCAGAATGGCGCGAAAATGATGAGGCAAGGGTTGGATAATTACTGGATAGGGATCAAAAACAGACCTTCATGCTATGGGGTATATTATAGGGGTGATGAATAGCCTTCCACAGGTTTGAACTTAGCTACCAGCAAAGTCATGCTGTCGCCAGGCTTCATAAATCACGATCGAAACGGCATTGGCAAGATTTAGCGACCGATTATTTGCCACCATCGGTAGACGTAATTTGTGATCTGGCGCGATGCGGGCATGAATATCGGCTGGCAGCCCCGAGATTTCTGAGCCAAATAGAAAAGCATCGCCCGGGGTAAAGGTGCGGTCATATATGGTGCCTTCGCCTTTTGTGGTAATCGCAAAAAGCCGTGGCTGGTCAAGCCAGTCCAAACAGGCCGCCAGATCATCATGAATATGAACATCGCTTAGCGCGTGATAATCTAGCCCCGCACGCCGACATGATTTTTCATCAAGCGTAAAGCCAAGCGGTTTGACCAGATGCAGACGATTACCGCTATTGGCCGACAGCCGGATAATATTGCCGGTGTTGGGAGGGATTTGCGGCGCAAATAAAATGATCTCAAACATCAATGACAATGCCTTGGATAATTGAGGTGGCTAAATCACCGCCGTAAAACCGCTATCGTAAAACATTAACGGCGGCGGGCCGCCTTTTTCAAAGCACCCTTTTAAAAGCATAAGTGATTGCCTGCCTTTTGCCAGCCCTGATAACCGGCGGTGCTGATTGAAAGTGATACAGATCAAGGCGATCACCATTCAACCAAAAAGAGCCAGCCATAGGAAATGATCACAGCTGGCACGGCGGAATAAAGGGTTGCCACCACCGCTACTTTAGGCGCAATCGCAATGGCTGGAAACAGCGCATCACCATCATTGCTAAGCGCGTTTCCAATCTGCGCCGACAGCGGCAGAATACCAGCAAGATACATTGTCGTGACCAAAACCTGCGGCCCGCATCCGGGTAAAAAGCCAATCAAAATGGCGATCATCGGGGTGAAAAGTGTAAAGCCGCTAAAGACCTGTTTCAGGTCAATCGCAAAGAAATAAACCGATAAATCAAACACCAGATAGGCGCCGATTACCCAGACAGTCACAAAGTTAGTATCGGCAACAGTGCGCCGGAGGATCGTTCCGCTTGCCGAAAAGGCGGTATCGCCACGAATGCCAAATCGTGGTGCCAACCGCATGGTAACGGCCAAAACGCCGCCAAGCACGCCAAGAAGGCTTGCAGGTTTGTCGAGATAATCGCTTGCAAATAACGCATCAACATCGACCTGAAAGGCAACAAGACCGGCAAGAACCAGCCCGGGAAGCATGATGATTAACCAGATCCGGTCTAGCCATGGCGTGCTGGCATCCTCGTTCATGTGGTCGACATCATGCCCATCGCCAAGCGACCCGCGCAAAAAATCACGGCCATGAATATAATTGACGATCCAGCCGCTTAATGTGCCAACAACAAACCCAAGAGCGACCATCGCAAGGCCGACAAGCGGCTGTTGTGCAATCAAAAGAAATGCGGCGTCGCCCATTGTCGCGGTCAATACCGCAACAACACTGCCAAAACTAAGCCGGCCCGATACATATTGCGTCACCACAATAATGGCCCCACCACAACCGGGAAGCGCACCAAGCGCGGCGGCAACAGGCACTTGCCAGACGGTCGCCTTGCGCAGCGCCGCAGCGGCATCAATATTCAAAACCCGTTCAATGCCATAGAAAATGAAGAATGTACCAGCAACAAAGGTGCTGACCTGGATATAGGCATCGGCAATCGCCTTGAACAGAATGCCATTAAATTCAGATTCGACATGCGTCATAACATATCCAGCCAGCAGAACCGGAAATAGAATCAAAAGGCTATGAAATACGGTCGCAGGATCGCGTGGCCCACCTGATGCGGGCTGTGCGTTTGCTAATGGTGACAAGTTCTGATCCATAACACAAACTTAGCAGCTTCTAACTTTAATCACAACGGCTAATATCACGATTAATGCAAGCTTGCCCGATATGTAAATTTGGTGCGATGCTGAAAATCTGATATCGTTTCATCCGGCATCGCTAAATCCGATATTTTGGGGGCTCCAACATGGCATATCGCCAAGATGATCAATTGCTGTTTACCGCTCCAATTCTGTTATTTGGTGCGGCTCCAATCCCCGGATCATTGCTGTCTTGTCTTGACCGCTGTCAAAACTGGCCAGTTGTGGCGGCAGATGGCGGGCTTGGTACGGCGTTGTCATGGGGGTTGCGCCCACAAGCGGTGATTGGCGATATGGATTCGGTAAATGATCTTGATCAGCTTGCCGATGATATTCGCCAGATAAAACGATCTGGACAAGATGACACGGATTTTGAAAAATCGCTTGATTTGATTTCGGCACCTTTGATCCTTGGCATCGGCTTTCTTGATGGCCGGTTTGATCATTCCTTGGCGGCGCTTGACGCGCTGGCGCGATTGCCGCATGACCGGCCGGTATTATTGGTTGGTGGTGATGATGTTTTATTGCGTTTGCGGGGTGATTTTGAAATGACATTGCCGCTGGCAAGCCGGTTTTCGGTCTTGCCACTCGGCACGCAGCATTTTTTGCGCTCGCACGGGTTGGAATGGCCGTTGGATGACGTCACGATGGCGTTTGGCAAACGAACCGGCACCTCGAATCGGGTGAATGGCGCGCCGGTTTCGATTGTGGCTGGTGCTGGTGATGGCTATGTGGTGATGGCACCTTTTAATGCATTTGATGCGATGCTTGATGCGGCGATGGCAATGGCAGATTTGCCAGCTTGAATTTGCGGGCGTGTCGAAAAAAAATGAATAAACAGCCTTTGTCTAATCTGGATGATGGTCAAAACAGCCCTGATTGAAATCGGATGTGCCGTTATTGCTTTGTGTGACGCCGCGCCCTATAGTTTGGCCTGATATATTTTACCGGCAGGAGACGATTAATGCATAAATCCGCGTCATCGACGACAGCAGTGATGCGCCATCATGTGCTGACAGATGCTATTCTTTTTGGCCCCTTTGCAGGAAAAGCGCTGTCCGCGCCTGTGGCAAAGGCATTTCTGGTTGTGGTTGGCAGCCTGCTTTTGGCAGTGTCGGCACAAATCAAAATTCCGTTTTATCCCGTGCCGGTAACAGGGCAAACATTGGTTGTTCTGTTGATTGGCATGACCTATGGCACGCGCCTTGGCGGGGCAACAATTGCGGCTTATCTGCTTCAAGGAGCGATGGGATTGCCGGTTTTTGCGGGGGCTGCTGTAGGTATGGCAGCATTGGTCGGACCAACGGGTGGCTATCTTGCCGGCTTTTTAGTCGCGGCGGTTGTTATGGGCTTTTTGGCCGAACGCGGCATGGGCCGCTCGGTCATCAGCACGGTGATTGCAATGGTGATTGGTAATGCCGTGATCTATGCAATGGGCGTATCATGGCTAACAAGCTTTATCGGCATGGAAAAAGCGCTGATGCTTGGCATGGCCAAATTTCTATATGGTGATGCGTTAAAGCTGGTGATTGCTGCCTGTTTGATGCCGGTGGCATGGCGATTGGTGAAATCTGCGCAGAAATAGCCAGAATTTGCTACCCACTTATTGTCTGGCTAATTGCCAGTCAATAGCTGGCCAATCGCTTAACGCTAATATGACGCTCCGGCATTTGCCGGAGCGTTTTTTTATGATCCTAGCTTAAATGCGCGTTAGATATTGATTGTCATTCGCTGGCTGGCCAAACGGCATTGGTGCATTACCAAGCGTTTCAAATTCTTCCAGCACATCAGCAATATCAAGAACCTCGGCTTCACCGGATGCTTCGATAATTTCAAGAAGGCGTTCTTCGGGTGACTCGCCCTCATGATGCAAAATCGTGACGGCGATGACGGCAGCAATGCTGCTTGTCACAACATTATCTTCATTGTTGACAGGCCTTACGAAAGGAATGACGCGGCAATCCTGCCGTGAGTCATGATCGGTCATGCGCATGACAATACTCCATTAACGAAGGGAAGTTGTGGGGATGAATGAAGGTCAAGTTATGGTTTGGACGTTGACCACGCCGGAAATCAACAAATTGATATAACCATACTTGTTTCATAAGAGATTAATTGTGTCTCGATTTTTCTTCTGAGGAAAGTGAAAAATGCAGAAAACCGCAAATGATCAGGTGTTTTTCCCGATCATGCGGTTTTCTGTTGGATTTTATAGTCAGAGAGATAAATTTTTGTCACAGCAAGGGAAGAAGGCACAAGCCCGGTTGGCGTAACGCCTCGTTTCTTGTGCCGGTCTTTGTCTGGCGGTTACAGGCGGTTGACTTTATTCAGCCTCATCGAGCACTTTGCGCGCCGCACGCATACATTCCAGTGCCTGCGGTACGCCGCAATAAATGCCGATAACATGGATGATCGCGCGCAATTCTTCACGTGTGACGCCGTTCTTGATTGCGCCACGGCAATGCAATTCCCATTCGGTCATTTTGCCAAGCGCGCCAATCATGCTGAGATTCATCATTGACCGTGTTTTGACGTCAATCGCCTCATCACCCCAACCAAAGCCCCAGCACCAAGCGGTCATGGCCTCTTGAAAGGGGCGTGAAAAATCATCAGCACCATCAAGCGATTTTTGGACATATTCGGCACCAAGGGTTGCTTTGCGTTTTTCAAGGCCAGTTTCAAATAGATCTTTATCCATGGTTTTCCCATTCTGTTATCGAGGTTGGCGGCGCGAATCGGCCGTTTTTGTTTTGTGGGTCATTTTTGTTAGACCTGACAATCAATTAAGATTGTGGTCGACAAAGATTGCGGACAGTCGGCCAGTCAGTCAATAGGGTTTTTCCATGGCAAAGCTGATCATCTGATCAGGCCATAAATCATAGCTTCTTTTTAAATTTGCAGCATTTAAATTAGTAAATTGGAGTAAACTTAAAGTCGGGCTATCATTGATTGCAAAATAGCGGACAGGGCCTTCATTTCAAAAATTGCCTGCCCTGTATTCGGTTCGATGTGATGTGGGATGTGACTAAAGGGATAGGATAAAGATGATTGAGGTGATTCTGGCAGTAACGTCACGCCAAGCCAAAACTGGATCTGATGCAGGAACATCTGAAGGTAAAGTTGAATTATTGGCGGCTGCGGCAGATTTTTTTGCCGACCGGCTGTTAACCCGCAAACAGCAAAAACACCTTAGCTTTTTTATTGAATTCACTGCCAAGCCGGTGCGCGGGCCAATCAGCCTTGATATGCTTGCTGGTAAATCAGGCTTGTTTGGCTTTCGCCCGCCCCGCCTGTTTGAGATGACAGTGTCATCGGCCGCCGGCATGCGGGCGGCTTTGGATGCGGTTGCTGTTGAAATGGTTCATATCGCGCAGGTTATGAGCCAGCGATTGGAGATATTTGCCAAAAAACGGAAAATAGGCGGGCAACGTGAAACGACGTTAAAGGCGCGATGGCTTGGCAAACGCGCCATCTTTATCGATTCTTTGCCCCGCGCCGAACGAGCATGGATGATCGAGGCTGACGTTACGTCAAAACAGCTTGTTGGTGAATTTCTGGCCTGGTCATCCGGCCGCATCCGATCGGTGCCACGCCAACGTCCAAAAGGCGATAAAATCGGGCTGTATCGTGTTCGGCCAACAAAAATTGCGATGCCTGCATCAAGCCAGATATGGAGTGACAAAGAAGAAGAAACAGTGATGGTGCCGTCGGTATCTGGCGCCGAATCGCTTTGCTCAGCGCCAAGCGAGGCAAAAGCAGTCCCGCAAAATTTCAGCCCCGATATCGTTCCGGCCGATTTTGCACCGGTTGGCGCCGCTGGCGCAAATGGTCGCGTGCCTTTGGATGGTTCGGCAAATTATCCGGCAAATCAGCCGGCGGGGCAGGGTGAAAATGCCCAAGCTCAAACCAAGGCACAGCAAATGGTGCCTGCTTTGGCCGCGCAGGAACTTGCTGCAGCTGCGCTCATTGACCCGCCGCAAATAGACGAATTTGCCATTTATGTCGAGGTGCCGTCACTTGGCACAACGCGGCGGCTGAATAGTGGCGCATTTCATGGCAAGCTGAATGATCTTTATGAACGCGGCTTAATTGCCCGCGAGTCGGTTCGTGCGGCGATGCGCTTTGCCGATGATCGTCGTCGCCAGCTTCGCTAGACCGGCTAATGCCGCTTGGTTAATTATTTGATGACGTTTGCGCTGCAAATGGATATGGTGCCAGCAACAAATTTTGGCTTGGTCGCGGCAAGCGCGCCAGCCGCTGATAATGGTTGTTGGAAAACAGGTTTAACAGATGAATATCTTCAAAAGCGTCAAGGATGAAGTTCTGGTGCCAATCCATCCTGCTGGTTGGCCGTTCATTTTCCTGTTCATCCTTGTTTCGGCAATCATCACTTATTTCTGGGCAGGGTTTTTGCTTCCGGGAAGTCTTTTGTCGTTATGGTGTATTTATTTTTTCCGTAATCCAAAGCGCACCACGCCAGTGACCGACCATCTTGTGATCGCGCCAGCTGACGGGCGGGTGCTATCAACCGGTATTGTTCCCGTTCCCGATGATCTTGATCTGCCAAAAGGCGAATGGCGGCGCATTTCGATTTTCATGAATGTATTTGATGTTCATGTGAACCGTGCGCCTGTTGCCGGTAAGGTGATAGCCACATCCTATCATAAGGGTGCTTTTTTAAATGCCAGCCTCGATAAAGCTTCGGAGCAGAATGAACGCCAGAATATGGTTCTTGAAATGGCATCGGGCCAGCCTGTTGGTGTTGTGCAGATCGCGGGGCTTGTTGCCCGCCGGATTTTGCTTGAAGCAGCGGTTGGCGATTATCTGAATATCGGCCAGCAATATGGCATTATCCGATTTGGCAGCCGTGTTGATGTATGGTTGCCAGCCTCGACGCCAGTTTATGTTCTGGCGGGTCAAACAACAATTGCTGGCGAAACCATCCTTGCCGATTTATCGGGCAAGACCGCTGAAATCACCGACGGGGTTTGCCGGTAATGAGCGATCGCCCTCAAAAGAAAAAGCGTTTCAGGTCAGTTTCGATCTATTGGCTTTTGCCCAATATTTTGACCGTTGCCGGATTTGCCTCAGGCCTAACTGCTTTGCGATTTGCGATGGATGGACGATGGGCTGGGGTGATTATTTTGATCAGTGTGGCCGCTGTTTTTGATGCGCTTGACGGGCGCACCGCGCGCCGGTTTCAAACCTCAAGCGCCTTTGGCGCCGCGCTTGACAGCTTGTCTGATCTGGTTGTGTTTGGTGTTGTTCCGGCTTTATGTCTGTATATCTGGGCCTTGCAAGATGCTGGCACGATGGCATGGTGGGCAACATTATTTTATGCAGTTTCGATTGCGCTTCGCCTGGCACGATTTGATTCTGAACTACCTGACCCACCTGATTATGCCAAAGGCTATTTTACCGGTATTCCCGCCCCTGCATCTGGCTTTCTTGTGTTATTGCCGATTGTTATTGATTTGCAATTCAATCTGGAAATTGCGCGTGATGCAAATTGGGTGGCGGCATGGTTGGTTCTGGTTGGTGCTGGCGCGGTTAGTTCGCTTCCAACCTTTGCCGGCAAGCGGGTGAAATTGCCAGTCGAGTCGGTACTTCCGATTTTGGCGGGGATTGGCCTTCTTGGCGCTGCTGCAGTGACCGAGCCTTGGTTCACCTATATGGCGGTGGTGGTGATCTATACGCTTAGCCTGCCGCTATCAACATTGCAGTTCTTGCGCGAACGCCGGCAATATGAAGGCAGCAAAACAAGCTAGCGGCCTGCTTGGCGGTCTTCTTGCGCGGCAATGCGTTCACGGTGAAACAGATATATGCCGCATCCGACAATGATGCAAACGCCAAGAATTGTACTTTTGGCGGGCAGATCGCCAAAAACCAGATAGCCTAAAATCACCGATGAAATAATCTCGGTATATTGAAATGGTGCCAGGACACTTGCTGGTGCGTTATTGGCTGCCCAGACGATAAAGATATGGCCAATGGTGGCGACAATCCCCATATAGATAATCCATTCAAATTGTTGCGCATTTGGCATGATGAAGCCGGTGCCAGCAAGATCAAACATCTGGCCAATCAGCATGGTAGCACCAAGTGCGATTGTCGCTGTGATGCCAACAATGAACTGCATTTGAAACGGATGCGCTTTGCCGGCGAGGCGGCGGGTGATCGTAACATAGCCTGCCATAGCCAGCGCTGTTGCCAGTGGAAACAGGGCTGGCGCACCAAAAATCACGATGCTTGGCTGCAAAATCACCACCACCCCGAAAAGCCCGATGATGATCGCGATAATCCGCCTTTGTCGGATTTGCTCGCCCAGAAAAAGTGCTGATAGCGCGGTCAGGATTAATGGCTGGACAAAATAAATCGAAATGGCCTCGGCCATCGGCAGATGCTGAAGCGCGGCAAAGAAACAGACGGTGGCAATTGCCAACAGAATGCCGCGGGCAAATTGCATCATCAAAGTGCCAGCCGGAACATGCCATTGACGCGTCCAAATGACCAATGGCGCCATCAGCAAAATCTGCATGACAAAGCGCATGAAGGTGACTTCGACAGGGTCTAATGCTTGGCCAAGAAGCTTGGCAAAAACATCAAGGATCGGAATAAACAGCATGGCCGCACAAAGCTGCAAAATGCCCCTTGTCGTGCTTGCGTTATCATTGCCTAGACGATTTGATGCTGGAGGTATCATGGGCAAAACAGTTGCTGCAAACTCGATCAAGGTCAATTGAATTTGGTTGGGGCAAAGCGTAATGGTGAAAATCACGCTTGGGGCTGGATTGCTTTATCTATCCGGCTTATAGTTAAGCTATCTTGTAACCAACACAACAAATGGGTGATGCCATGACAAGCGGGCTTATTGAAAAATGCCTCAATAATGGCATTCGCATGACGAGCCAGCGGCAGATTATTTTAGGGGTCATTGAAGGGTCGGAAGACCATCCCGATGTGGACCAGCTATATCGGCGCGCTGTTGAACAGGATCGCACAATTTCAATTGCCACCGTCTATCGAACCGTAAAATTGTTGGAAGAGGCAGGGGTTATTGACCGGCTGGAATTTGGTGATGGACGTGCCCGCTATGAAGAATCTGGCGAACATCATGAACATCTTGTTGATGTTGAAACCGGCGAAGTGATCGAATTCTGCCATGCCGAGCTGGAAGCCTTGAAAGAACAGATTGCTCGTGAAATGGGCTATGAACTTGTTGATCACCGTCTTGAGCTGTTCGGCCGGAAATTAAAAACCTAGTTTTCAATGAAGATCTTGAATATAAATCAATGCGAGGGTTTTGCCCGATAGCATTAGCCTGTCATTTGCGCTGATGACCGTTGATTGTGCTTCGATGGAAATCGCGTTATCGGATGGTATTGGCTTTGTTATTCATACGCTATGCTGGTCTATGTCTTTATGGCTGGCTCCTATCTTGGACATCATTTTTATGCAGGCTAAAAGCAATACCGGCAATGTGATTAGGCTTGCGGCGGCGCAGGCCCTATCAATGACAACGATGAATGTGAATATCATCAATACCGCGCTTGTCGGCAGTCTTTTATCGCCTTTGCCGTGGCTAGCGACGCTGGGGCTGTCGCTGCAATTTGTAACTTCAATGCTAACCACCTTGCCAGCGTCTTTGCTGATGGTGCGATTTGGCCGTCGGCCAGTTTTTATGGGTGGGGTGATGATCGCGGCTGCATCTGCCCTTACCCAAGGCATTGCCATTCTCATTTCAAATTTCTGGCTGTTCTGTGTGGCGTCGATGTTTCTTGGCGTTGCGCATGGCTGTGCGGGCTTTTATCGCTATGCGGCCGCTGATAGTGCCGAAGAATCACAAAAGCCAAAGGCCATTTCCTATGTTCTGGCTGGCGGCTTGCTGGCGGCGTTCATGGGGCCGGAAATTGCTCGTAATGCGGTTGATTTCGTGCCCGGGCATCTTTATGCGGGCTGTTTTTTCAGCGTCGCCGCGGTACAGCTTGTCTCGCTTGGGTTTTTAAGTGGGGTGAAGATACCAAAACCGGAACGCACGGGTTCGGGTGGGCGGCCGATTGGCCGTTTTTTCAAAATGCCGATTTTTGTTGTTGGCGTGATCAGTGCGGCCATTGGCTATGCGATGATGAGCTATATGATGACCGCCACGCCATTGCAGGTGGTCAATGTTGCCAAGCTTGGAACTTCGGCTAATGCGACCATTATTCAATGGCATGTTGTGGCTATGTTTGCGCCTGCCTTTTTTACTGGCAATCTGATTGCCAGATTTGGCGCACCAGTCATTCTGACAAGTGGCGTGCTGATTTATCTGGCAGCCATTGCTAGCGCGCTTCTTGGTGATGGGTTCTGGTGGTATTTTGTGGCGCTAGCCTGTATGGGGCTTGGCTGGAATTTTCTTTATATTGGTGGCAGCTCGCTTGTGGCAAGCGTGGCCAACCCTGAAGAACGCGGGCGGGTTCAAGGCATTGCCGATCTGGTCACCACAACATCGGTTGCCACGGCATCCTTGGCCGCCGGCGCGTTGCATAGCCAATTTGGCTGGGAAGTAATGGTTTTATCAGCCCTTGGGCCGGTGATGATTATCGCCATGGCGCTGGCTTGGCTTGGCATGGTTCGCCGTCCCAACCATGCCTAACTTTTATTTTGTTTTCATGGTTTAGCACATTAGATGCGATGTCGAGGCGGGCAGGAATTCGATTATGGTGCGGTGCAGCAATTTAAAATAGCCTGTTTTATTATGCACATAATGGAAACAATAAATTTTCAAATTAGATTTTATGAAGATGCGTACCAAAAAAAAGGTCGTGAGCAAGCTCACGACCGAGTCTAGGGAGGAACACTCAAACTTTCGTTTGGTGCATTGCAGTATATGCGATTAATAATTATTTAAGTCAACCCCACTGACTAATTTAAATTTCATAAAAATAGATAGCACGTTATAGCCATGCGCAAATGCCGCTAAAATCTCGTCTTTTTAGGTGTTACTGGGGCAATTTACTGCCGGAATTGGCGGCATTTTGGCAAATATTGATGACGGATCGTCATGAATCTGCCGCATC
>CAWUWE010000034.1:0-7844 GCA_963926175.1 uncultured Alphaproteobacteria bacterium
AAAAGACTGCCAAATTGCTGGGGAATCTTTGGCAGGGGCAGACCCGATGCGGAAAATAACAGCCCCGCCATAACCGCCAGCACCAGCGGGTTGCTGACCATTGTGATGGCAATCCGTTTCACGGACTCGGTAACGCCGCCATCATTGCCAGCGACAAAGCAAGAGGTAAGCACCAAAAGCACGATGGTATCGGCAAATAAGATCAATGCCATTGGCAAAGCCGCGGCATCACCAAAGGCAAGAATGGCAAGCGGAATGCCCATATAGCCATAATTTGGATAGGCCACATTTAACCCGAAAATACCGCTTTCCAGACGTTTGAGACGAAACAGCCAATAGCCGATCGCGGCGGCGGTCAAGTACATGATGATCGTGCCGCTTTTATAGCGCCAGACAAACCCCCAGTTCAGAATGCTTGATGGCTCGCTTGCTGATACTTTCAAAAACATATAGGGCGGCAGCGTGACATAAAATGCGAATCTCGACATTGTGCGAGCGCCAGCCGCGTCGATAAACCCGATTGCATGCGCGCCAAGCCCAAGAAAGATCAGCGCAAAGAACGGAATCGAAATATTTAGGACGTCAATCATGAAACCAATTTTCGTTATGGCGGTTTTGGTGTCTATAGCATAGCGGCGGCGACCACGGCTATGGGCTAGGGGCTTTGCCAGCCGATATCATATGCTGGTGCCGTGATCCGGTATGATCAGCGCAGATGATGATAGGCTTGCTGGCCGCTATCAAAAGCCTGCTCAACCCGCGGGCCGCCAAGCCAATCGCCGGCAATCGCCAATTTCCTATCATGGCTAAGGCGTAACGCATCGCTTGGCGCGGCTGTTGTGACTTTGGCATAAAGCCAACGATGCGCGGTGGAGGTGATGATTTTGCCAAGTGGTTTACCGCTAAGATTTTGCCAGATTTGACACAAGCTTTCGATCACTATTTGTGGGTCATCTTGCAGATGCTGCTGGCTCCATGCGCCAGTTGCCTGAATGGTGAGGGCGGGTGCACCAAGGCCGGGTTGTTGGTTTGACCGGGCCATTTCCGGAACGCCAAGCGCGATGCCAGCCGCCTCGTCACGCAATGGTACAGTGCTAAGACCATGATTATCCTCAAGTCCAAGCATGATTGTCCAGCAAGGATCATAGCTGGCAAGGCCAGCGGTATCAGCAAGTTCTGGATAGATGTCGGCCAAAAGCTTGCCGGTTTGCGCTGCTGGTGCGGTAATGATTGCCAGGCGGCCAGTGGCAACCAGACCATCCTTATCAAAAAAGCCAATATGGCTCCCATGATGGGTGATTTGGGTGATTTCGGTTTGTTGGCGGATCATCAATTCAGTTGCCATGAATTGCGGCAGATCACGCATTGTTGGGCTGCCGATCTGAACGATTTTATCATCACTGATTTGCCAGTCTCTGAGATTTCCAGCCGCTTTTGCCATGTCCAGAAGGCTGGCAAATTCGGCGCCTTTTGCTGTTACAAATTGGGCGCCGTGATTAAACATAAAGCCATCCTGCCGCCGTGTGGATACCCGCCCGCCAAGCCGTCGCCCCTTATCGATCACCAAAACCGATTTGCCGTCATCTTCTGCCAATCGGGCCGCGGCAAGTCCGGCAATACCGCTGCCAAGAACAAGAAGGTCAAACAAGGCCGTATTGGCTGCGGCTTTGGTTGGGGAAGATGCTGGATTTTGTGATGAGTTCACGACAGATACACCTAAAATCAAATGACTTAACAGCACCCGCCAACTGGGCTAACTTTGCCTACAGGCAAAACAATTTAGATAGCAGTTGCAAAAGGACTTTTCATGCTTGGTGATACCATAGATTTTTGCGGTCTCATATGAAAAGCCGAACTGCGGATTCATTTGGCTTTTCAGCTTTTCTTGGAATCGATTGGTCAGGTGCCAAGACAAAAAGCCATGCCGGATTGCAGCTTGCGCATGCCATCCCTGGAAATGGGGTGCCATTGCGGGTATCACCGCCTTTGTCAAAATATTGGTCACGCCAGCAGGTTTTTGATTATCTTGTTGAAATAGCTGAAAATGCCAAAGGAAAAGAACCGGTTTTGGTGGGTATCGATTTTGCGTTTGCCCATCCGTTTGCCGATAAGAACAGCTATTTTCCAGAAAATGATTTGTCACCTGCCGATGTCGTTTCGCTATGGGCTATGATTGATCAGGTGAATGCTGGCCAGCCTGATCTTTATGGCGGGGCAATGTTTCGGCATGCGGTATGGGGCGATTATTATTTAGCACCGCCAAATTATCAGGCGCGGCATTATGCCAGCCGCCGCCGTGTCACTGAAATTGCGGCGCGAGCGGCGGGGCGAAGCCCTTCACCAACTTTTAAGGCGGTTGGTGCCGATAATGTGTCAACAGGTTCGCTTGCCGGTATGCGGTTGCTTCACCAATTAAAACAGCAATTGGGGGCGCGGCTTTCGGTTTGGCCTTTTGACGCCATTGTTGCTGGGCAGACCAATCTGATTTTGGTGGAAATTTTTCCCAGCTTTTATTTTTACCGGCTTGGCATGGTGCCAGCAAAAAAGGCTGCTGCCGATACGGCTTTTCTAAATCAGGCGCTTGCCGGTTATGGCAGCGATGGCGTGCCAGCCGATTTTCGGGCGATGGGGCATGATGCTGATGAGGCTGATGCCATCATCGCGGCGGCGGCTTTGCGGCATTTTAGCACGGCATCAGGCTTTTGCCTTTCGGCCGATATCAAAGTCGCAGCGCAGCAAGAGGGCTGGATATATGGCGTTCCCTTCACATTACCAGATGATTTTTCGGGCGTGATGTAAACTGGCAAAGTCGTTTTTGCCAAAGATGGTTTTTGCCTAATTGCAATCAACCGATACGAGGTCTATATTTAAGCGATAAATCGTCCGGTTCAATGCCGTGCCTTTCAGGAGACTATCATGTCATCATTGCTTCCCCACATTGATCCGGATGGATTGCTTGAATATTCGGTGGTGTTTACTGACCGGTCGCTTAATTCAATGTCAAAGTCGTTTCAGGGCGTGATGAATGATATTTCGGCTGCGCTAAAGACGGCTTATAATGCTGATGCGGTGGCGGTGATTCCGGGTGGCGGCACCTACGGAATGGAATCGATTGCCCGCCAGTTTGCCGGTGATCAGCATGTGATGGTTATCCGCAATGGCTGGTTCAGCTTTCGGTGGTCGGAAATCCTTGAAAAAGGTAAAATTGCTGCCAGCACAAAAGTGCTAAGCGCGCGTCGTCAGGCGGGTGCTTCGGGCAGTAATCAGCAAGAGCCTTTCGCGCCAGTGCCAATTGATGAAGTCACGTCCTGCATCGCGGCCGACAAGCCTGCGGTTGTGTTTGCGCCGCATGTCGAAACTTCGGCAGGGATGATTCTTCCCGATGATTATATCAAACAGGCGGCGGCGGCGGTTCATGCGGTTGGCGGTTTGTTTGTTCTTGATTGCGTTGCATCAGGCACGCTTTGGGTTGATATGAAGGCGCTTGGTGTTGATGTGTTGCTTAGCGCCCCGCAAAAGGGCTGGAGCGCATCGCCTTGCAGCGGACTTGTGATGCTGTCGGCGGGGGCGGTGGCACGCGTTGGCGAAACCGAATCTAATAGTTATGTTTGCGATGTGAAAAAATGGCTTGGCATCATGCAGGCTTATGAAAATGGCGGCCATGCTTATCATGCGACCATGCCAACTGATGCTTTGGCGGTCTTCCGTGATGCGCTAATTGAAACACAGGAATATGGCTTTGAAAAAGTGCGTGACGAACAAATCGCGCTTGGCGCAGCCATCCGCAAATCGTTGGAAAGCCGGGGTTTCCGGTCAGTTGCAGCCGAAGGGTTTCAAGCGCCAAGTGTGGTGGTTAGCTTTACCGATGATGATCTGATCAAGAATGGCAGTAAATTTGCCGCCGCCGGTGTTCAAATTGCTGCTGGTGTTCCGCTGGAATGCGGTGAGGGGCCAGATTATAAAAGCTTTCGCATTGGCCTGTTTGGACTTGAAAAGCTTCATCATATTGATCGCACAGTGCGCAATTTTGAAACGGCGCTTGATCAGGTTATGGCGTAAAGCAAAGCGCCTGTTTGGCCTTTCGGGTCAGCCTTTTGATGGTGATTTCACGTTTGCTGGCGGCTGATCGGCCGGCGGCATCTTCACGGTAGACCAGCCGTACCGGTCGTCGCGCCGCCGTATATTTGGCACCAGTTCCGGCATTATGTGACTCAATTCGTTTTTGCAGATCATTGGTGATGCCGGTATAAAGACTGCCGTCACGGCATTCGACGATATAAATAAGCCAGTCCATAAACGCATCACCCATCACATGGTTTTGCGATAGCATAGCGGACAGGGTGATATTTACCAGCATGCTGGCGTGTCTGGCTGCATGGCGGATGCACCGAACAGGGTTTTTGGGGATTTTGGGTTTGAGAATGGTTCGGGCAAAGTGATGATGGCAACCGATATTGATGTTGTGGTCATCGGGGCAGGGGCGGCTGGTTTGATGTGTGCCAGTACCGCTGGCAAGCGTGGTAGGCGTGTTCTCCTTGTTGATCATGCAACGAAACTCGCCGAAAAGATTCGTATTTCAGGCGGTGGGCGGTGTAATTTCACCAATCTTTATACAGCGCCAGAGGCGTTTTTGTCAGCCAACCCGCATTTCTGCAAATCGGCGCTTCAGCAATATGACCAGCATGATTTCATCGCGCTTGTTGACCGTCATAAGATTGCCTATCACGAAAAAAAACTTGGCCAGCTATTTTGTGATGGTTCGGCGCAAAAAATCATTGATATGCTGGTTCTTGAATGCCAGCATGCGGGTGTTGATTTGCAAATGGGGCGCAAAATCAACAATGTTGAAAAGCGCGAAGACGGTTTTCATATCACCCTTGATACACGGGTTTTTCGAGCGCAATCACTGGTGGTGGCAACAGGCGGCCTGTCGATCCCGAAAATTGGCGCAACGGGTTTTGGCTATCAGCTTGCCAAGCAATTCGGATTACAGCTTTTTGCGCAACGACCCGGCCTAGTGCCGCTGACATTTGATCAAGATGTGCTGACAAGATGCAAATCCTTGTCCGGCCTGTCGGTTGAGGCTGAGGTTGGTTATCGGTCAACGGCTTTTGCCGAAGGGCTGTTATTCACGCATCGCGGCCTTAGCGGCCCGTCGATTCTGCAAATTTCATCCTATTGGCAGGATGCAATGCCGGTTTCGGTAAATCTGGCACCACAGCATGACGCGGTGGCGCATCTTCTTGGTGGCAAGGCCAGACAGCCAAAGGCGGATGTGGCGAATTGCCTTGCTGATTTACTGCCAAAACGGCTGGCCGCGGAAATATGCGATCTTGTTGGAGTTGTTGGACAGCTTGCCGACCGCAGTGACAAGCATCTTCGCCACTTAGGCAAGGTGGTGAATGATTGGCAATTGATCCCGAACGGCACCGAAGGCTATCGCACTGCCGAAGTGACACTTGGCGGGGTTGATACAACTGGCCTGTCATCCAAGACGATGGAGGCCAAAACCGTTTCAGGCCTTTATTTTATTGGCGAGGTGGTTGATGTAACTGGCCATTTGGGCGGCTATAATTTCCAATGGGCATGGTCATCTGGCTTTGTTGCCGGACAAAATGCCTAGCCCCAGAATGGCAATTTCACAGTCACTTTTTCACAGTCAGCATTTAAAAGAGGTCATTAAACAGGGGGTATGTGACAGGCGCTAAAGTGCAGGAACCGTTCAATCGCTGCCGTTCAATAACAGCCATTCAATCATGGCTATTCAACTGGCCGCCAATCAGCATGCTCGGGATCAAAATAGAGCAGGCTGCCATCGCCAATATCGTTCCAAAGTCCGTGAATTGACATGGTTTCGCCCTCGACGGCTTCGCGGACAAACGGAAAGCTCATCAGATTTTTCAACGATACCAGCACCCCTTCGCGTTCAAGGGCGACAAGCTGTTCTTCGCGTGAGCCAAGATTCTTGACGCGCTCATAGGCAGGACGAAGGATATCCATCCAACGGCCAACAAAGCTTGAGGATTGCTCAAGTTCAGGCGCTGCACCCGAACACATTTCATAACAGCCATTCACCCCGCCGCAATTGGAATGGCCAAGAACCACAATATGTGCGACTTTAAGCGTTGTAACCGCATATTCAACCGCGGCTGAGGTGCCGTGATGGTCACCATCGGGCTGATAGGGTGGCACCAGATTGGCAATATTACGGTGGATGAAAAATTCACCTGTATCCGAGCCAAAAATCGCTGTGACATGAACCCGGCTGTCACAGCAAGAAATCACCATGGCACGCGGATGCTGACCCATATCGGCAAGATGCCGGAACCATGCTTTATTTTCCTGAAATTTTGTCGCTTTCCAGCCAAGGTAACGTTGTGCCAGATAAGTGGGAAGTTGCGTTGCCGTCATGTCAGTCTGCTCCGATCAGGTTTTGTCATTCATCTACCAAAGATTGCCAAGCTTGGGCCGGAGAGTAGCGGGCTTGATCACTGAAATCTAGCTTATTGCAGCATAACAGACTGTTTTACTGGTCGATATCATCGCCATAGCGTGAGCCAAGTTCGGTGATGATGCTGTCCAGAAATTTAGCCGCTGCGACAGGTAGGACGCGCCCTTTTAGCTGGCCAATATGCAAAATACCGGCTGGCACATCGGCAAGATCAACCGGCCTTGCCACAATTTTGCTGTCATTTGCGGGGGCGGTGATCAGGTCGCTTGGCATAGCGATAGGAATTTGAAAGGAAATGACCATTTCATGAGTCAGATAATTTTGTAGAAATTCTTGACTGTTTGATTCGATTGCGGTTCCAAGTTCGACACTGCGCCGGATCAGGCCAACATTCAGTAATTGCCGCAATCCGGCATCGGCACGCGGCAGAATGGCGGGTTGCCCAACGCAATCGCGAAGCCGGATAACCGGTTTTTTGGCCAAAGGGTGATTGGCTGACATCATACAGTAAAGTTGTTGACGGGCGGTGGCCATTGTCTGGAAATCAGCACTTTTGATCGGTTCAAAAATCAAAGCCAGATCAGTCTCTAGTCTGCGAAGCGCCTGTTCGGCTGAATCACCTGATTGGCGAACCAAATCAAAAGTAACCGCCGGATGTTCGCCGCGATAGCGGGCAACGGTTTCAGGCAGGAAATAGCGCATTGTATCAGCGCCGCTGGCAATGCGGACATGACCACGCCGGATTCCCGATAGATCGGCAATTTGCGATTGCACCCGCGCCAATTCGGCGGTTTGGGTGCGAATATGCTGGACAAACAATTCACCAGCGGTGTTCAGCCTGACCCCCGATGCCAAACGTTCGAACAGAGGTTGGCCAATCTCATCTTCAATTTGCAGAATCCGCCGATTCAGCGCGGTTGAAGTGATGGCTAGTTTTTCGGCGGCTTTGCGAATTGATTTTTCACGGGCAACCGCATCGATAAAGCGTAATGGCGTCATAAAGCGCATATCAGAAAACACCTCAAAAACTGGCTAAAACTCAAGAATATAACGCCAGATTAGCTACGTGATGCAAAAAATGCATCACAATTATGCAAAACTAGCAGAATTTTTTTCATCAAACAGCTGCTATCACCTGCTCATCGGCTCACAACCGCGGGACTGACGGCGCCCGATTCCTCTAAAAGACCGTCACGAATTACCTCCCGGAAAACGGCGACCCAGAACGGGGCTGGCACCGGGCTGACTCAGGACGGCATCAGAGTTGCCGGACAGACGTCAAGGAAGGACGAGACATGAAATATATAATCGCAATCATCCAGCCGGGAAAATTGACAGCGGTGCATGATGCGCTGCTGGATATTGGCATCACCGGCATGACCGTTACCGAAGT
>CAWUWE010000035.1:0-94702 GCA_963926175.1 uncultured Alphaproteobacteria bacterium
AAACCGAATTTTACATCAATGGATCTTGGGTGCCATCACAAGATGGGCATAGCTTTCCTGTTTTGAATCCAGCCACCGAAGGTGCGTTTGCCACAATTACGCTTGGAGGTGTCAAAGATGCCGAGGCGGCGATTGCCGCGGCCAAAGCCGCCTTTCCAGCATGGTCGATGACAAGCCCGACTGAACGTGCTGGCTATTTGCAAAAATTGCTTGATGTCTATATCGCGCGCAATGATGAAATGGGCGCAACGATTTCAACTGAAATGGGTGCGCCAATTGATATGGCGGTCCGTGATCAGGCCGGATCTGGCATCAACCATTTAAAGGCATTTATCCGGGCGCTTGGCACAATGGAATTTCAACGGCCATTGCGTCAAGGTGTCGAAGGCCAAGATATTGCCTTTGAGGCGGCGGGTGTTGCCGCATTGATTACCCCGTGGAATTGGCCG
This sequence comes from uncultured Alphaproteobacteria bacterium, assembly GCA_963926175.1. Lineage (GTDB taxonomy): Bacteria > Pseudomonadota > Alphaproteobacteria > Puniceispirillales > Puniceispirillaceae > UBA3439. The sequence goes on from CAWUWE010000035.1 coordinate 450, forward strand.
ATGAATCAGGTTGTTCTGAAGGTTGTTGCGGCGTTGGCAGCAGGCTGCACAATGGTGCTGAAACCATCTGAAATTGCGCCAATGTCCAGCATTCTTTTTGCCAAAATGATTGATGTGGCTGGGTTTCCGGCGGGTGTGTTTAACATGGTTAATGGCGATGGTGCCGGTGTTGGCACGATCTTATCATCACATCCAGATATTGATGTTGTGTCATTTACCGGTTCAACACGGGCCGGCATTTTGATCAGCAAGGCGGCCGCTGATACTGTGAAAACCGTTTCGCTTGAACTTGGCGGCAAATCGCCAAATCTGGTTTTTGATGATTGCGATATCGAAAAGGCAGTTCGCATGGGCGCGGCCTTTTGTTTCAATAATACAGGCCAATCTTGTAATGCGGCAACACGCATGCTGGTTCAGCGAAGCGTCTATGATCAGGCTGTTGAAATCGCCGCCGCCAAAGCCAATGCCACCAAGGTTGATCTGCCGTCAAATTCGGGAAATCACATCGGGCCTTTGGTATCTGAAGCACAATTCAACAAGGTGCAAAGCATGATCCAAGCTGGCATTGATGAAGGGGCAAGCCTTGTCGCTGGCGGCGTTGGCCGCCCTGAGGGCATGAATCGCGGCTGGTTTGTAAAGCCAACGGTGTTTGCCGATGCGACAGCCGATATGACGATTATCCGCGAAGAAATTTTTGGCCCTGTTCTGGCGTTGATGCCGTTTGACAGCGAAGAAGAAGCCATTGCCCTTGCCAATGACACGCCTTATGGGCTGGCGGCCTATATCCAGACGGGTGATAAAGAGCGCGCCAAGCGGGTTGCGGCAAGGTTGCGCGCTGGTATGATCCAGGTGAATGGTGCTTCGCGTGCCGCAGGAAGCCCGTTTGGCGGCTACAAGCAGTCAGGTGTTGGCCGTGAAGGCGGGTTTTGGGGGATTGAAGAATTTCTCGAAATCAAAACCATCAGCGGTATTGTCTAGGATCGCCTATCGGGGAAGATCAAACCAATGCAGCTGTGTCAGTTGCATCAGTGACGGGTCTAATCATTGTCATTCAGCCCAGCACCAGCACCGGCAAGGCGTGACGCCTCGGTTGCTGGTGCATAGGTGTTTTTGGCAAAACTGTTCAAAACCGTGATGCAGGCTGATGCTGTTACCGGAACGCGGGGAATTGCGGCATTGGCGATGGTGATCATCGCAGGCAGTTCATCATCAGATGCGGCGTAAATTTGGCAGGCTGACGAGTCCATTAAAATCGCCGTATCATTTTTTGAAAATCCAAATTTGTCTTGGGTCAGCGTAAAAACAGCATTGCCCATTGATAGGCAAACAGGGCTGTTTGCGGCGCGAAGCGAGATAAAGGGGATCAGCAATAACGGCGTTCGGACGCGGGCAAATTGCACATCATCCCCAAACGCACCATCCCCATAGGCAGCGCCAGTGGCAATTGGACAATAATGACCATCACGCGCTGTATCATCGGGCCAGATGGTGATTTCACCAGCTTGCCGCCAGCTTAGATAGCGACATAGCGCGGCAACACCGGGCAATTGACGGCGTTGAAGCCATTTCACGGCGTAGCCAGCTTCGTCGGCAAGCCCCCAATCCATGCCGCTTCCGCGTGCAGCCTTGGTGGCTAGGGCAGCAATTTCACCAAGTGACCAGCTCATGCACTTTCATTATCCGGTCTGCCTTTGCTGGCAAGCTGTGGATAAAACAGGCTATCGGGGTCTAGCATTGCCAACTCATCGGGGAAGGGCGCGCCTTGATACATTGTAATTCGCAACCACCGATCCGAACGCGGGTCAAATTTTGACGCGCCGAAAAAGGACAATTTACAGCGAAGCAAATCAATTGGCTGCATTTCTGCTGAAATCGTATTGTCCTGAATTTCGGCATAGGGAAGGGTAAAAACGGTTTGCATACGGCGAACAATATGCCGGTGTTCTGGATGTTTCAGCAAAAACACGGCAACATTATCGTCGCCTGATCTAACAGGGTTTTCGATCCATTGATCAATGGCCTTCATCGCCCGAACGGCATCACGGCCGGGGGCAAGCGGTTGCTCATAAGGCTCGATTGGTTCTTCAAACCGTTCACCAAGCCGCGGCTCAAGCTTTTCTTCAGACACATACCAGACCCGCGCCAGCGCATCACTTTGCGAATAATCAATGCCCTTGGTCCAGCAATAGGCGGTGTCCATCATCTGGCGCAGCCGTGATAGGGGCATTGACCCATCAATTCGGAAATGCGCGGCCTCATCAGCCGCCATGCCGATTGCCAAATCGTCAATCAGGTCTCCATGATCTTCAAGCAGAAGCGATACAAGCTGTTCCTGGCCTTCAAGGCTAAGATTGGCCTCGCCCCAGCGATAGATCCTGTCCCAAGGCTGGTCGATATGAGCGTCAAGGCCGCGCACAAAAGCGTCAAGCCGGACAAGATCATGCCGCAATGACTGGGTTTTGCCTTGTTGATAAGGGCTGTCGGTTGTCCATTCATCAGCGTTTTTGGCAGCTTTGGCAATCATCGTCAAAAAACTGGCGAGGCCAAGCTGATCGGTTGCGGCAAGCGCCCGCACGCGTGCCAAAGCGGTTTCACGCGCATTGATCCATGCGTGAATCAATGATGGATGGTTGATCAAGAATGGTGCCATGCCAAGACCGGTTGAATTGCCAACACCGATGCGGCGGCGAATATCGGGATCAAGCTTGACCGCCTTTGCTGGCGCTTTTACCGCAGCCATATGTTCGACAATATCAATGGTAAATGACCGGATTAACCAGACGGCAAGCAATTCAGGCTGGAACGAGCCCGAAAATTCAGGCCGGTTTGCCCAGATATCACGATCGGCAGCGCCAAATTTCCCTGATCCGTAAACGGCCGTTGTCCGCATTAAATAACCAACTGGCTCGATCGTCGCAGGGTCGGGCTGGGTGCCAGCGGCAAGGCAATCACGAACATAGTCAAATAGCCGAACCGACCGGTTTGCCCGTGACAGCACAAATTCATCATCTGAAATACGGCCAGCCTCTTGCAGCGGAACATTCTGTCTAAGCCGTTCAATATCAGCATCGCTTATGGTGCCATCATGAAGGGTAAAGGTGGCATCCCATGCTTTGGCGATGACCCGATCTGAGCGTTTTTCGGCTGGCAGATTATGCGCAAAGGCAACCAATGTATAGCTTCGCTCGGGGCCAATGGCCTCATAGGTGGCAACGCCAACACCCTTGGCATCAATCAACCACCGGCTTTGTTTAAACTGCCAATTCTCAGCCTTGAGGTGGCGCAACAAAACGCGCATAAAGCTAAGACGGCTTTGATGAAATGACCCCATCCGTGCAAAGGTCATGACCTGACTAGCAGGACGAAGCGCAACAGATGGCACTGGCGGCGGTGATGCGGCAGGATTACTTTGTTTCATCTTTGGTTTTTTCATCAATCAAACCACTTTGCTTGCTGGGGCCAAGAAACCTAGTCAGGCCGTTTTAGCGCCAAAATTTTCATCATAAAACCGAAGCCAGTTTTCACCCATAACGGCATTTGTGTCTTTTTTGGAAAATCCCTGCTGTCTTAACCCTGCTGCAATTGCCCCGAAATGGCGGTTATTTATAAACCAGCTTGGCATTGGAGGAAAGCCTGCATTACTGGCTGATCCTTCGCCATAATCAATTTCTTTTGTCCATCTGCCAACGCGCATCCACTCAACCACACTGTCAGGTTGATCCTGACAAAGGTCGGATCCGATGCCGATATTGTCGATTCCCATCAAATCGGCAGTGTCGGCAATCATCTGGCAAAAGCTTGTCAGACTGCAATCTGATTTGTCCTTTAAATGATGCGGATAAAGCGAGAAACCCAACATGCCACCCGATTGGCCAAGCGCGCGAAGCACATCATCCGATTTATTGCGTTTGGCCGGATGCCAGAAATAGGGGTTGGCATGGGTAATGGCAATTGGGCGTTGTGAAATTTCAATGGCTTCCAATGTTGATCGTTCGGCCGAATGGCTCATATCAACAACCATGCCAACACGGTTCATTTCCTTGATGACTTGGCGGCCCATGCGTGTGATGCCGGTATCTTCATCTTCATAACATCCCGTGGCAAGAAGCGACTGGTTGTTATAGGTAAGCTGCATAAAGCGAACACCAAGGCTGTGGAAAATTTCAACAAGCCCGATATCATCTTCAATTGGTGACGGGTTTTGAAATCCAAAAAAGATCGCGGTTCGGCCTTCGCGTTTGGCACGCCGCACATCATCGCCAGTGGTGCCATGAAAAATCAGATCGGGATAGCGTTCAAACCAGCGATTCCATTGTTCGATATTGGTAACAGTTTCACGAAACATTTCGTGATAGGCAATCGTCACATGAACTGCATCAACGCCGCCTTCGCGCATTTGCCGAAAGATCTTTTCTGACCAATTTGCATATTGAAGATTGTCGATGAGATGCATCAGATTATTCCGGCTTGCCAGCGGCAATATAGCTGGTTTTTACGATTGTATAGAATTCGACGGCATAGCTTCCCTGTTCACGCGGGCCATATGAACTGTTACCGCGTCCGCCAAATGGCACATGATAATCAGTGCCTGCGGTTGGCAGGTTAATTGTAACAACACCAGTTTGGGCATTGCGGCGGAAATGCGTTGCCCGCGCCAGCGAACGGGTGATGATTCCCGATGTCAGGCCAAAATCAGTGTCATTCACGACATTCAGAGCTTCATCATACGAGCCGACCTTGATGATACAGGCGATTGGCGCAAACATTTCTTCGCGGTTGATGCGCCAGTCATTTTTCGTGTCACCAATAACTGCAGGTGTCATGTAATAGCCATCATGGTCGCGGCTAACCGTCTCGCCGCCACACAGAACCTCGCCGCCTTCTTGTTTGGCTGTTTCCATCCATTGCAGGTTTTCGGCCAATTGTCCGGCGCTAACCACGGGGCCGATTTGCGTTCCATCGGCCAAGGCATGCCCAACCTTCATAGCCGATGCTGCAGCAACAAGCCGGTCAGCGAATTCGTCATGGATGGCTTCATGCACAACAAGCCGTGATGAGGCGGTACATTTTTGACCCGTCCCGCCAAAAGCGCCGCCAAGTGCGGTTGCCACGGCAAGATCAAGATCGCCATCATCCATAATGGCAAGCGCGTTCTTTGATCCCATTTCCATTTGAACTTTGGTAAGATTGGCAATTGCGGCGGTGGCAATCTGTTTGCCAACATCTAACGAGCCGGTAAAGCTGATCGCGTTTATCGCCGGAGATTCGACAAGTTTTTGGCCAATGCTGCCACCCGGTCCCATCACCAGATTAAACAGCCCATGTGGAATATCTTGCCGCGAAATGATTTCACTTAAGGCAACAGCCGACGCCGGCACCAGATTTGCCGGTTTCCAGATGACAGCATTACCAAAAGCCAGCGCTGGCGCAATTTTCCAGACCGCCGTTGCGGTCGGGAAATTCCAGGGGCTGATAATGGCAACAACCCCAACCGGTTCGCGCCGAACGTCAATTTCAATGCCGTCACGAACACTATCTGCCGTGTCACCGATCTGACGAAGCACTTCGGCAGCATAATAGGTAAAGAACTGGCCGGCTCGATAGATTTCACCAACACCTTCGGCCAATGGCTTGCCTTCTTCACGGCTAAGAAGGGTGCCAAGCTCGATGCGGCGTTCCATCAATTCATTGCCGATATTCATCAAGGTGGTTTGACGCGCCTCAAGACCGGTGGTGGCCCATTTTTTCTGGGCGGTTTGGGCGGCATCTAGGGCGCGGTCAAGCTGGGCGCTGTCTGCCTGCGCATAATGGCCGATCTGATCGCTAAGGTCGGATGGGTTGATATTGGCCATTGTGCTTTGCCCATCGCACCACGCGCCTGCAATAAAATTCTGTCCGGTTTCTGACATGGTTTCTCGCGCCTTTCATGTTGCTAATATTTGCAAGAATTCACTTGATTAGCATGGGTCAGACTGACCGAGAGAGGGTTTGAATACAACCCCTTTACTTGATCTGGGTATATCTGTTTTTTGGCAATCATTTGCATGACTTGTCTTTTCCTGATAAGCGGGATTTAAGTGATACGAATATCATGTCCTATTGGTCTGATAGTTTCGTAATGTCATGTAAAGGACGGCAGCGAATGAAAATGATCACGGATCGTATGTCGATGCCCTATTTTGCCCTTGGCGTTTTGGCTTTGGCAATGGGAATTATTCCCCTTAATGACGCATTGATTAAATTGATGAGTGGTGATGTTTCGCTTGGCCAGTTGGTTGCTTTGCGGGCAGGAATGACGCTGATCATGCTTGGCATTTTCAGCCGCAGTATTCAGGCAATGTTTGCGCTGCCAGCCAAGATTTTCTGGCTGTTTTTCGCCCGTAGCATGTGTCTAGTGCTGGCGATGGTGCTGTTTTTTGTTTCGCTAGGGACGCTGCCGCTGGCACATGTAATCGCCATTTTCTTTGTATCACCATTGATCATTACAATTCTATCAGTGCCATTTCTTGGTGAAAAAATTGGCCTTCATCGTTTGGCCGCGGTATCAGCTGGCATGGCTGGGGTTTTGTTTATCATCCGGCCCGGCGGGGTTCAGTTTCAGGTCGAAACCTTGTTTGTTGTGATGTCGGCCTTTAGCTATGCCGCCTTTCAGATATGGACAAGACGCCTGAAATCGTTTGGCAATCTGTCGGGGATGGTTGCCGTTCAGCATATTTGCTATTTAACGATTGGCGCGCTGTTCATGCTTGTGAATATGATTTGGCCAGTTGATCAATCGGGCAATCCGACCGTTGATTTTCTGCTTCGCGCGCCATCACTGATGTCTTTGACCAACCTTGGCTATCTGGTGATTTGTAGCTTTTCGGTTCTGCTATTGTCCTACGCATCGTCCAATGCCTACCGTTCGGTAGAGGCATCGGTCATTGCGCCATTTGAATATGTCGCGATTCCGTTTGGTGTTTTCTGGGGTGTGGTGATCTGGGATGAATGGCCGGATCAGATGGTTATGATTGGAATGACGCTTATTCTGGCGGGCGGGTTTTACACGCTTTATCGTGAAAATGTCCAATCCATTGACGTGATTACGTCAAGCCCGATGCCGGCAACCGCCGCGATTGCAGAACCAGCCGATGAGTCACCGCGAGATATGGATGCAAAAGAGCTAAATTAAAAAGATTAAGCCCATAAGAAGCGATGGCAACGCCGCCTAGTCTGTTTTGCCGCCTTTCCAGACGCCTGTATCTTTCAGCTTTTCAGCAACTTCGGCAGGCATGTAATTTTCATCATGCTTTGCCAAAACATTGGTTGCGATAAATTCACCATTGGCGAGTGACCCTTCGGCAACGACGCCTTGGCCTTCGCGAAACAGGCTTGGCAACGCATTGTCATAGCGGACGCTGATTTCGGTTGTGCCATCGGTTACGGTGAAAACAGATTGTAATCCGTCGATCGTGACGCTGCCATCTTTGACCAGCCCGCCAAGCCGCAACGCCTGCCCCGCCTTTGTTCCTGAGGTGGTGATTTCGGTTGGCGTATAGAAAAAAACGATATTGTCGCGAAGCGCGCCAAGCACAAGCATGGCCGCAATGCCAACCAATGCTGCGATCACCGCGATGATTGATAACCGTTTGGCTTTGGGTGACATGGATGCCTCGTTGATGCGTATCATCAGGGGTTTGATAAAGCTGCTTACCAGAAGATTAGAAACATGCAATAGTTTGCCGTAAATTTCGGGTCGCGGCAAGACAGCGCAGGTTATTGTGTAGCGCTGTCAAACGCTGTAAACAAGTCTTACTAATTTATGGAACGTAGTGAGGATTTTATGAAAAATTATGTTTTTATTGCAGCAGCAGGGCTTCTTTTGGCAGCTCCGGTGCAGGCTGGTGATGCAGCTGCGGGTGAAAAAGTATTCAAGAAATGCAAAGCCTGCCATTACGTTGATCAGGAAAAGAACAAATCTGGCCCGCATCTGGTGAACATTGTTGGCCGTGCAGCTGGTGCGGTTGAAGGGTTCAAATATTCCAAAGCGATGGCCGGATCAGGTCTGGTTTGGGATGAGGTAACTTTGGCCGGTTTCCTTGCCAAGCCGAAAGCATATCTGAAAGGCACCAAAATGTCGTTTGCTGGTCTGAAAAAAGAATCCGACATTGCCAATGTGATCGCCTATTTGAAATCAGCAAAATAGTCTGATGTCCTCTTATGTGAGGGCTTTAGTTTCGGTTTTTTGCGGGCTACGGCCCTGTTTTAGAGCTTATTACGGTGAATAGATCATGGATTTGATGAACAAATATCCGCGCTTGTCGGATTTGAAAAAACCTGCGTCAAAACGCATTCCAAAATTTGTGTTTGCCTATCTTGATTCAGGAACAGGCCATGATCGCGCCAAAGACGAAAACAGAGCCTTTCTTGATTCGATTGAGCTGACGCCGCAATTCATGCGAGGGCGGGTTGATCCCGATCTGACAACCAAGCTTGGCAAAAAAACATTCAAAGCGCCGTTTGGTGCGGCGCCTATTGGCCTGTCATCATTGATCTGGCCCGGGGCGGAGTCGATTATTGGCCGCGCCGCCAAAAAACACGGCTTTCCTTATACGCTAAGCACGGTGGCCGGTGAATCAATCGAAATGGTGGCCGAATCAGCGGGTGAAATGGGCTGGTTTCAGCTTTATGCCCCGCGTGACCGTGATCTGATGCGTGATTTGCTGCGGCGTGCCAAAGGCTGTGGCTATACAACTTTGGTTGTGACCGCTGATGTACCATTACCAAGCCGCCGCGAGCGCATGCGGATTGCGGGCGCGCCGCTTGGCAGCCGAGGTAATTCGGCCTTTTCACCGCGCGTTATCTGGCAAAGCATGCTTCGTCCGGAATGGGCGGTGCGAACCTTGCTGAATGGCGGGGCGCGCTTTCGCAATATGGAACCCTATGCCAAGAATAATGGGACGATGGGCATCACCAAATTCATTGGTGATCAGCTAAACGGCTCGCTTGATTGGGACTATCTTGCTGAAATTCGTGCCGAATGGGATGGTGAAATCTATCTCAAAGGGGTTCTTCATGGACAAGATGCGGCGCGGGCGGTCAAGCTTGGTGTCGATGGAATTGTTGTTTCAAATCATGGTGGCCGCCAATTAGATGCGGCACCGCCACCTTTGGCCCAGCTATCAGCCATTCGCGCTGCGGTTGGTAAGGACGTACCACTGATTGTCGATAGTGGCATCATGTCGGGGCTTGATATTGTGCGGGTATTGTCGGCAGGCGCTGATTTTGCGCTTGTTGGCCGCGGCTTCATGTATGCCGTTGCCGCGCTTGGCAATAAAGGCGGCGAACATGCGGCCTCAATCCTTTTGGAAGAAGTTCGCGACGTAATGGCGCAGCTTGGCCTGTCGTCGATTGATGAGGTCAAGCGGCTTGGAAATGGCTAGCCGCGGCTAGGTTGTTTTTAGCGCAAGAATGGTGATGTGATGCTGTCTTTGGCTCTGCAACGGATATTTGCTGCTGTTTTAATGGGTCTGATGATGCTGTCACAAGCGATGGCGTCTGATCTGATGTTTGGGAGATTGCAGTTTCGGGCGACGATCGGATCAATACCCAGCAGCGCCGGCTATCTGTTGATCACAAATCATGGTGCTATGGCTGACCGGTTGCTGGCTGTTGAAAGCAGCCTTGCCCGCAAAACCGAACTTCACACAATGGACGTTACAAATGGCGTTATGAAAATGCGTCAGATTGACGGCGGCATTGCTATTCCGGCTGGCAAAACCATCCAGCTGGCACCGGGTGGGTTTCATGTGATGCTGATCGGGTTGACAGCACCATTGAATGCTGACGAAAATTACCAAGTGACGCTCGTGTTTGAAAAGGCGGGAAAAGTCAAACTGACCGGTCTTGCCAAACGCCCTTCCGATTTGAAAATGCCCGCCCCTCATACGCCCGACGCGCATTCATCTTCAACACATTCAATGGATATGCCGAAAAGCAATTAGCATAGCCATCATGCGCACGGCCACCAGCCTAGACGATGCCAGCATCCAACCCAGCCGCCACGCCAAGGCATAGATCGCCAACCTGCTCGCAAAATCCGTCATTCCAATCGCCATGCAGAATCAAAGGCTCGGCCACCAGCCGCCATTTCAGGCCGCCACAAATGCTTGTCAGCGCGCGCTTGGTTGCGGTGCCGTCCAATCCGGCGCGGATATAGATCGCAACCGGCTTGGCATCGCTGTGATCCAGCCAGTCATTATAACAACGATCAAACATATCCTTTGTTGCGCCAGCCATATATCCAATATTTTCGGTTGTGCCGATGATGACCGCATCGGCGGCCAATAGATCGGGGCTGGTCACATCAAAGGGCGAAACATAGCGCGTTTTGACCGCGCCATGATCATAGCCATCATAACCAAGGCAGGCATCAAGCCCCGCCTTGACAAGCGCGGCGGTATTTGGCGATGGCGTATGGGCAATGATCAATAGGGTTTTTGACATGGGTGAAACTTTAGGCTGTTTTGGCTATATTGCAATGATAGCCAACTTGTTGGCTCGATTTACGGCATGCAGCTTGCTATGCAAGAGGCACCATAGCCAATGCTGGTTTTGGCAGGAAAGGGCGAATAGATATGACTAACCCCCTCGATCGAGCCGCGATTATCACCGGTCTTGAAGATAGGCAAGGCTGGCAATTGGCGCCTGAAGATGCGTCTTTGCAAATCATTAAAAAAACCTATTTCTTTAAGAGTTTTAACGCCGCTTTTGGGTTTATGGGACGGGTTGCCCTGATGGCCGAACGCGCCAATCACCATCCCGAATTTCACAATCAATATTGTCAGGTCACGATCCGCTGGGCAACGCATTCGTGCGGCGGCATTACCGCGCTTGATCTGGAAATGGCAAAGACTTGTGATCAGCTTGCCGTTGATAGCGGGTTAAAGGCCTAGACCGATCCGGCTTGCAGCGGCGCGGGGCTGTCCATCACATCGCCCATTGAAGAATCCATAGCGCGACAATACCAACCCCAATTGTGGTGATCATCTGCCGCGTCACCAAGGCCGCAATGATCGCCAGCGCGGCGGCAAGTAGACGTGGATTATCCCAAAGGGCAATTGTCTGGTCTGCTGGATCAATCAATATGGCAGGGACAATAATCGCCGTTAAAACCGCAATTGGCACAAACCCCAAAGCATCGACAAGCCATTGTGGCGGCCGATTGCTAATGCCATTGCTAAGCATGATAAAACGAGTTGCAAAGGTAAACAGGCCTGTCGCAATCATGATGAACCAAATCATGATATGGCTCCGGCTTGATGGTTAAGACGGGTAACAAGCCAGCCCGCCAGAATGCCGCCGATGGCAGCGGTGATAAGCCATAAATTCCACGGCAATGGTTGGCCGATTATGGCAATGGTTCCGGCAGTGGCCGCCGCGGCAAGATCGGCGCGTGTTTTTAGAATCGGCGCAACAATAGCGATAAAGGTAAGTGGGATGGCGAATGACAATGACCATGAATCGGGAATGGTGCCGCCAACCAGAACGCCAAAAATCGTTGAAAATTGCCAGCTTGTCCAAAGCAGCATACCGCTTCCAAGTAGGTGAAAATGCTGATTAGGGCCGGGGGGGTCATGCTGAAATCGCCTGATCGAGATGGCATAGGCCTCATCGGTCAGCAAATAGCCAAGTAAAATACGCCATCGCAGCGGCAGGTGACGCAAATAGGCGGCGATGGATGCGCTATAGAGAACATGGCGCAAATTGATCACGCAAACCGACCCGCCAACAACCAAGGCCGGCACACCGGCCGCCCATAGCTGGGCAAATACAATTTGACTGGCTCCACCAAACAGGATGCTTGACATCAAGATTGTTTGCCACGGTGTCAGCCCGCTTTCGAGACCAAGAACGCCGAACACAAGGCCAAAGGGCGCGACGCCAAAAATAAGGGGCATTTCCTCGTGAACGCCAGCCCAGAACTCGCTTCCTGCCGACAGGTTTTGGCTGGCCTTTGGGCTGTTTTGGGCTTTTGGCATGGCAAAATGTCTCTATATAAAAGAGGGCTTGTTTTGATCAGCGGCATGATAGCGTAGGGCAAGGAATTAGCAAGTAATCGCCGAATCTTTGGTTGTATAGGCGTGAAATTTGATTGCTGGTAAATGCGTGGTTAGCAATCTTGCAATTCGCGTTCGTTTTGGGTACTTCCTAAGGCCGAACCGAACCTATCATCCGAATATTTTGCCAAAGGCTAGCGATCATGACAGCTAATTTCCAATTTGCCGACCAGATGGATGTCGCCGGCAAAACTGTGCTTCTTCGGCTCGATGTTAATGTTCCGCTTGCTGATGGAGTGGTTAGCGACGATACCCGCATCCGGCGTGTCATGCCGGGGGTTCAATCCCTTCTTGAGCGCGGTGCAAAAGTTGTTGTTTTGACGCATTTTGGCCGGCCGAAAGGCGCCTTTGTGCCAGCCCTGACCGTCCGCCCTGTGGCGCAATCAATGGCCGGAATTATTGGCCAGCCGGTGCCGGTGGAAAGTGATGTCATTGGCCCAGGTGGTAAAAAGGCCGTGGCAGCTTTGGCAGATGGTGACATTCTGATGATGGAAAATCTGCGTTTTTATCCTGAAGAAGAAGCCAATGATCTGGCCTTTGCCAAAAGCCTTGCTGCGCTTGGCGATCTTTATGTTGGTGATGCTTTTTCCTGTGCGCATCGGGCTCATGCATCGGTTGATGCCTTGCCGCGTTTGATGCCATCGGCGGCTGGACGGTCTTTTGCGGCCGAACTTGCGGCATTGGATGCGGCGCTATCATCGCCTGTGCGCCCACTTGGGGCGGTTGTTGGCGGTGCAAAAGTATCGTCAAAGCTGGCCTTGCTGGAAAATCTTGTTACCAAGGTTGATGGGCTGGTGCTTGGCGGGGGGATGGCCAATACATTTTTGCTGGCGAAGGGAAAGCCAATTGGCGCCTCGCTTGCCGAACCTGACATGGTGGATACGGCGCGCCGGATTATGAATGTTGCTGCCGCGCATAATTGCCAGATTCTGCTTCCCCAAGATGTGGTTGTAGCGGTTGAATTTAAACTTGGTGCCGCGCATCGCCTTGTCAGCAGTGATGATGTTGCCGATGGCGAAATGATTTTGGATGCTGGTGCCGAATCGGTTGCTGCGGCAATGGCCTTTCTTGATCGCTGTTCGACAATTGTCTGGAACGGGCCAATGGGCGCGTTTGAGATTCCGCCTTTTGATGCGGCAACCACGGCTTTGGCGCGCGCTGTTGCAGCGAAAACGCAAAATGATGGCGTGATGAGTGTTGCCGGCGGTGGCGATACGATGGCGGCACTTGCAAATGCTGGGGTGAATGACCAATTCTCCTATGTATCAACCGCAGGCGGCGCGTTTCTCGAATGGCTTGAGGGCAAACGCTTACCCGGGGTTGAGGCGCTGCGTATCGACTAGCCATTACTGCCAAAAAGCGTAATTATAAAACTTTTGGTCACAAGACATTTGGTCATAGGGCAGGGCTGGATTGCCATAAAGGACAAGCATCATGTTTTTCGATAATCCGTTTAAATCGCGTTTGCCAAATGCCGATGAAGCTTTGGCCGGCCGCGCCACGGCAGTTTTTGCTGGCGGCAATCATGCGGTGCTTGGCACTGCCCTGATCGGTTCTGTGCCGAAGGGGATGAAGCAGATTGTCCTTGGTCTTGGCTGTTTTTGGGGTGCCGAACGGCTGTTTTGGAAGCTGCCCGGTGTTCATGTCACGGCGGTTGGTTATGCTGGCGGTGTAACGCCAAACCCTACTTATGAGGAAACTTGCAGCGGGCTGACCGGTCATACTGAAGTTATTTTGCTGGTTTATGATCCCGCCAAGCTGGCGCTTGACCGTATTTTAACAACATTCTGGCAGGCGCATGACCCCACCCAAGGGTTTCGGCAGGGAAATGATCGCGGCACGCAATATCGGTCGGCGATCTTTGCGATGGATGATGATGATCTAGCCATCGTCGCCGCGAGTGCCGAACAATATCAAAAGGCGCTGGCAAAAGCCGGATTCGGCCAGACCACAACCGAGATCGCGGTTAATGATCAATTTTACTATGCCGAGGATTATCATCAGCAATATTTGCATAAGGTGCCAAATGGCTATTGTGGCCTTCGAGGAACTGGTGTTTCGGCAGGCTAGGCTGGCGAAAATAAAAAGATCGAAAAAGGCTTGGGAAAAGCGGGATGCAAGGATTGACCTTCGGTCGTGGTGGTGTTAGGTTCTGGCCTCATTATCAAGTATTTAGGCCTCTGGCCGCCGATTTGGGAGCCCCAAATTATGAAAGTTGTTAGTTCACTCAAGACGCTGAAATCGCGTGATCGTCATTGTCAGGTGGTGCGTCGTCGCGGCAAAGTATATGTAATCAACAAGAAGAACCCGCGCCTCAAGGCTCGTCAGGGTTAAGGCTTTGCTTGGCACATCGCGCCGCCAGCTTATCCAAAGCTTTTAGAATATCCAAGGCACGGTCGGGTTTCCCGGCCGTTTCTTTTGACCGAATTTCCGATTGGGTCACCTTGGGCTGTTCTGCATTATGGTAAATATTTGCCTTGAAGGGCGGAATGAATAAGTAAGGTGCTATCAGTTTTTTTGAGGATATAGAGGCTCAGGAGCCAATCATGCAGATGCCAGAACCAGATCAGGCCGTTATTGATCGCCGCGAAACCATTTGTCGTGACCTTCGCGAATTGGTCGCTGCCGATTGTGTGATTGATTCGGTCGAAGGGCGCCGCGCCTATGATGCTGATGGCCTGTCTGCCTACCGCCAGCTTCCGCTCGCCGTGGTTCTGCCAAAAACCGTCCAGCAAATTGCCGCCGTCATGAAATATTGTCACAGCGAAGGCATTAAAGTGGTGCCGCGCGGGTCAGGCACATCGCTATCTGGTGGGGCTTTGCCTCTGGCTGATGCGGTTCTTGTTGGGCTTGGTAAATTTAACCGGATTCTTGAAGTTGATTATGCGAATCGTTGTGTCGTTGCCCAGCCGGGCGTGACCAATCTTGCCATTACCCATGCGGTTCAGGCTGATGGGTTTTATTATGCGCCCGATCCGTCAAGCCAGATTGCCTGTTCCGTCGGTGGTAATGTTGCCGAAAATTCAGGTGGTGTTCATTGTCTGAAATATGGTCTGACAACAAATAATCTTTTAGGGATCGAGCTTGTCACCATTGATGGAGAAATTCTGCGGCTTGGCGGCAAGCATCTTGATGCTGGCGATTATGATTTGATGGGCGTGATGACCGGATCTGAAGGCTTGCTTGGCATTGTTAGCGAAGTGACATTGCGGATTTTGCAAAAGCCAGCAACCCAGCGTGCGCTTCTTGTCGGGTTTGATGATACCGGATCAGCGGCAAAAGCCGTTGGCGATGTGATTGGTGCGGGTATTATTCCGGCTGGTATGGAAATGATGGATGGGCTGGCGATTAACGCGGCTGAAGATTTTGCCAATGCAGGCTATCCACGCGGGGCAGCCGCGCTGCTGATTATCGAGCTTGATGGGCCAGAAATCGAGGTCAATACATTGATTGATCGCGTTGCCAAAATTATGGATAGCGCCAGTGCGTCATCACTTAAAGTCAGTAATTCCGAAGAAGAGCGCAACCTATTCTGGGCTGGCCGGAAATCAGCTTTTCCCGCTGTTGGACGCATTTCGCCCGATTATTTATGTATGGATGGCACAATCCCGCGCCGCCGCCTGCCAGATATGATGGTACGGATGGCGTCGCTTAGCCAAAAATATGGATTGCGCGTTGCCAATGTCTTTCATGCTGGTGATGGCAATCTTCACCCGCTGATTCTGTTTGATGCCAACCAGCACGATGAATTGCAACGTGCCGAAGATTTCGGTGCTGATATTTTGCGGGCATGTGTTGAAATGGGCGGCGTTCTTACTGGTGAGCATGGCGTTGGCGTTGAAAAACGCGATCTGATGGGAATTCAATTCACCGAAGATGACATGAAACAGCAACAACGGCTGAAATGCGCCTTTGATGCTGATCATCTGCTAAATCC
Source organism: uncultured Alphaproteobacteria bacterium (assembly GCA_963926175.1). Lineage (GTDB taxonomy): Bacteria > Pseudomonadota > Alphaproteobacteria > Puniceispirillales > Puniceispirillaceae > UBA3439. The sequence continues at coordinate 16,485 of CAWUWE010000035.1, forward strand.
AGGCAAAATGTTCCCACATTTGCATCGTTGTGCCGAATTGGGGCGGCTTCATGTCCATAAGGGCAAAATGCCATTTCCTGATCTGCCGCGCTTTTAAGGGTTTTGTCCACTGCCGGTTTTGCCGCGGTGATAAGGGTGAGTTTCGAGATGATAAACGTAACCGGGCTTGATGACGCTGCTGCGGTCATTGCCGATGCGATGGAACAGCAACAGCATCTTGGCGTACAAGCGATGGGAACAAAGGCCGCGCTTGGCCGCGATGCTAATTATGATGAAATGATAAATGTTTCGGCTTTTTCCGGCATTATCGATTATCAGCCTGATGAATTGATCCTGACCTTGCGCGCTGGCACGCCAATGCATGAGGTTGAATCGACATTGGCCAGCGCAAATCAGATGTTGGCATTTGAAGTGCCTGACCTTCATAAAATTCTGGCCAGCCAGTCGGCGGGAACCATTGGCGGCGTTCTGGCAACCAATGCCAGTGGGCCGCGTCGCCTGACCGCGGGTGCCGCGCGTGATTATTTACTTGGGTTTGATGCCATTTCGGGGCGTGGCGAGCGATTCAAATCGGGCGGCAAGGTGATGAAAAATGTCACTGGCTATGATTTGTCAAAATTGATTTGCGGGTCTTATGGCACATTGGCCATCTTCGATGAGGTGACGCTAAAAACGCTGCCAAAGCCGGAAACCAATATCAGCCTGCTATTTCCTTGTGATGATCTTAGTGCGGCTGTTGCCCGCATTGCCGGTATTTTTGCCAGTCCGCATGAACCTAATGCCGCCGCCATTCTGCCACAAGCCATTGCGGCAAAAGCGGGGGTTAATGTTGCCGGTGCGATGCTGGCCATTATCCGGCTTGAGGGGATTGATGTTTCAGTTGCTGATCGCGCCGCGCATTTGCTGGCAGCGCATAAAGAGGGTGTAAAGCTTGATACCGATGCCAGCACTGCGCTATGGCAGCAAATCCGAGATGTTGATTTGCTGGCAGATGCCGATGGCGATATCTGGAAATTATCCTGTGCACCGGCTTCGGCACCGGCAATTATTGCCACGCTTTTCGACCAGTTTGTTTTTCAGTTTTTTGCCGATTGGGCTGGCGGGCTATTATGGCTTGCTGGGCCGTCAGGGGCGGAATTTGGTATGGCAATGCGATCGGCATTGGCGGCAAATGGTAATGGACATGCGCAATTGATCCGCGATAGCGGCAATAGCAAAGGCGTTATTGCCCCTTTGCAACCCCTGTCATCAGCGCATTATGCGCTTCACAAGCGGGTAAAGGCAGCGTTTGACCCGCGGTCGGTTCTTAATTTTGGCCTTATGCACGACGGCATCTAAGGGGCAAGGTTTATGCAAACTCACTTTACCGCTGACCAGCTTGCCGATCCGCAAATCGCCGAAGCTGATGCCATTCTTCGCAATTGTGTTCATTGCGGTTTCTGCACGGCCACCTGTCCGACCTTTGTGATCACGGGTGATGAGCGTGACAGCCCGCGTGGCCGCATCTGGATGTTGCGTGAAGTGCTGGAAAGCCCTGAAACCGTATCAGCCAACACCAGCTATCATATTGACCGGTGCCTTGGCTGTTTGTCTTGCGCAACCACCTGTCCATCGGGTGTTGATTACCCGCATCTTCTCGATATTGGTCGTGAAAAGCTGGACAAGCTGGTGCCGCGGCCATTTGCCGACAAGATGATGCGCCGCATGCTTGGTATGATCATTCCTTATGCTGGCCGGTTTCGGATAATGATCGCGCTGGCGCGGATCGGGCGGCTATTTAGCTGGGCGATGCCGGCGGCCATGCGCGCGGCCTTGGCCAAGATTCCGTCCGAGTTAAAGCCATTTGATCAGGTTGGTGGCCATGATGCGGTGTTTTCGCCCGACCAAAAACCGGTTAAGCGCGTTGCCTTGCTAGCAGGTTGTGCGCAGCGCGCACTTGATCCCGAGATCAATGCAAGCACAATCCGCGTTCTTAATCGGCTTGGTGTCGAGGTTGTTGTGCGGTCTGAGGCGCATTGTTGCGGTGCGTTGGCGCATCATATTGGCGAGACTGATCGGGCGCATCACACGGTTCGGGCGGCGGTTCTGGCATGGTATGATGAAATGAAATCGGGCGGTCTTGATGCAATTGTTGTGAATGCGTCTGGCTGTGGAACAATGGTCAAGGATTACGGCCATATGATGAAAGATGATGCCGAGCTTGCCGGTATCGCCAAGGCGGTTTCGGATAAATGCGTCGATGTTTCTGAATTGCTTGATAATCTTGATGTCGAGTCGATTTTGCAGCCAGCGCCTGCCGAGGGACGCGGCAAGATTGCCTATCATTCGGCTTGCTCGCTTCAACATGGGCAAAAGATTCATGATTTGCCGTTGCGTTTGCTTCGTCAGGCTGGATTTGATGTGGTGCAACCGCTGAATGGCCATCTTTGCTGTGGCTCGGCAGGGGTCTATAATATTCTTCAACCCGAGATGGCTGATGAATTAAAAGCTCGTAAATTGGACAGCCTTGATAAAACCGGCGCGCAATTTGTCGCCGCTGGCAATATTGGCTGTATCACGCAGTTAAACCGGAAAGATTTGCCGGTATGCCATACGGTTCAGTTCATTGATTGGGCAACCGGTGGGCCTAATCCGCGCTAATCCAAGATATCATCTTGCTGCATTCGGGTTGAAATTAGTGGTAAATGAACCACACCTTGCTTGGGATAGGTTTAGATGTGTTTTGTTCTTGATGATTACCTTAACAGACAGGCGACAGCCGACATAAATCTTGACGTTTGAGATCGAAATGACTGATCAGAAAAAATTGAATATTCCTGACTTAAGCGATGTCAAAACAGCGCATGAGCGGATTTCGCCGCATATTCACTGCACGCCAATTGTGACAAGCCAGTTTCTTGATGCAAAAACGGGTGCCAAGCTTTTTTTCAAATGCGAGAATTTTCAAAAGGCAGGCGCGTTTAAGGTGCGCGGGGCGTCAAATGCTGTTTTTGGCCTTGATGATGCAACTGCGGCGAAAGGGGTCGCCACGCATTCATCGGGCAATCATGCGTTGTCGCTAAGCTATGCGGCGGGGCGGCGCGGGATTCCCTGTACGGTTGTTATGCCAAAAACCGCACCACAGGCCAAAAAAGATGCGGTGATCGGCTATGGCGGCACAATTGTCGAATGCGAGCCGTCAACCACAAGCCGCGAGGCGGTATTTGCCGAAGTGGTTGCCAAGACGGGTGCTGATTTCGTGCATCCCTATAATGATCCACGGGTGATTGCCGGGCAGGCGACCTGCTCATTGGAATTAATTGATCAGGTAAAAGATCTTGATTGTGTTGTTGCGCCCATTGGCGGCGGCGGCATGATTTCGGGTACTTGCCTGACCTTAAGCCATCTTGCGCCATCGATTGAAATTTACGCTGCCGAGCCTGAACAGGCGGATGATGCCTATCGCAGTTTCAAGGCAGGGCATATTATTGCCGATGATGCGCCGGTAACGGTTGCAGATGGGTTGAAAGTGCCGCTCAAGGATTTGACATGGCATTTCGTATCGAACCATGTGACTGACATTCTAACCGCCAGTGAACAGGAAATCATTGATGCGATGAAACTGACATGGCAGCGTATGAAAATGGTGATCGAGCCAAGCTGCGCCGTGCCATTGGCGGTTATTTTGAAAAACCCCGATCTATTTCGCGGCAAAAAAGTTGGTGTGATTATTACGGGCGGAAATGTTGATTTGGATAAATTACCCTGGATCACAGCTACAGGAGACAAACAGTGAATATGCAGATAAAACCCGAAGAATTAGAAGTTGGCTATAACATTCCCGCCATGGTTGGCATGGATGAGGCCGATATCCAGACACCCTGTCTTGTTCTTGATCTTGATGCGCTAGAGCGCAATGTCATCAAGATGGGTCAATTCGCCAAAGATAAGAACATGCGTCACCGTGTTCATGGCAAGATGCATAAATCGGTTGATGTGGCGCTGCTTCAAGAAAAGCTTGGTGGCAGTTGCGGTGTTTGCTGCCAAAAGGTCAGCGAAGCTGAGGCGTTTGTGCGCGGTGGTATCAAGGATGTTCTGGTGTCTAATCAGGTTCGTGATCCGGCCAAAATTGACCGGTTGGCACGTCTGCCAAAACTGGGTGCGCGGGCGATTTGCTGTGTCGATGATCTGGCGAATATCACTGATTTGTTGGCAGCCGCGGTAAAGCACGGAACCCAAATTGAATGTCTTGTTGAGATTGATTGTGGTGCAGGGCGTTGCGGCGTTCAGTCGACCGAAGATGTGGTGGCGATTGCCACGGCGATTGATGCGGCTGAAGGGTTGAAGTTTGCCGGACTTCAGGCCTATCAGGGCGCAATGCAGCATCTTGATGACTATCAGGAACGCAAAGCCAAGATTGAGGTTGCGGTTGCGATGGTGGCCGACGCTGTTGCGGCGCTGAAATCAGTTGGGCTGGAATGTGATATTGTTGGCGGTGGCGGCACCGGATCATATTATTTTGAAGGTGAATCGGGCGTCTATAACGAATTGCAATGTGGCTCCTACGCCTTTATGGATGCTGATTATGGCCGTATTCTGGATCGTGACGGCAAACGGATTGATCAGGGCGAATGGCAAAATGCGCTTTTCCTTCTAACCTCGGTGATGAGTCATGCCAAAGCCGATAAAGCGATCTGTGACGCTGGTCTAAAAGCCCAATCGGTCGATAGTGGTCTGCCGGTTATTTTTGGCCGAACCGATGTCGAATATATCAAATGTTCAGATGAACATGGGGTGATTGCCGATCCTGACGGCGTGCTGAAAGTTGGCGACAAATTAAAGCTGGTGCCAGGTCATTGTGACCCGACCTGCAATGTCCATGATTGGTATGTTGGTGTCCGCAATGGCAAGGTCGAAGCTCTTTGGCCAATTACTGCACGCGGCAAGGCGTTCTAGGCTTGGAAATAACGGCCAAAGGCACCGCAAAAAAGGAAATTTGATATCATGATGAAAACCAGCGACGGCGTTGTCATCGTTCGTGAAGATGTGTGCCGTGATGTTGTGAATGACAGGGATGCCTTTGTCGCGGTTGAAGGTGTTTTTGCGGCGATGGCGGCGGGCGATGCGGTGAATTTTCCGGTTGTGCGCGAGGCGATTGGCCATGCTGATGCGCTTTATGGCTTTAAATCGGGCTTTGACCGGGCTGGCATGGCGCTTGGCGTGAAATCAGGCGGATATTGGCCGCAAAATATTGCCAATGCGGGCATTAGCAACCACCAATCCAGTGTGTTTCTGTTTGATCCCGATACTGGACGCTTGCAAGCCATTATCGGCGGCAATCATTTAACCGCGGTTCGCACGGCCGCCGCCGCAGCGGTTTCGATAAGTCATCTTGCCTGCCCCGATGCGTCGGTTCTAGGCATGATGGGGGCTGGGCATCAATCGCTTTTCCAACTACGCGCGGCGTTACAACAGCGCCAGTTCAGTAAGATTTTAGGCTGGAACCGGTCAACCGAGGCCTTGTCGCGTCTTGCCAAGCTGGCGGATGAACATGCAATTCCGTTTGAGGCGGTAACGCCGGATGCAATGACACAAGCCGATGTGATCATCACCATCACCTCTTCGCATCAGCCGCTATTGATGGCCGATCATGTCAGCCCGGGAACGCATCTTGTCTGTATGGGAACCGATACCAAGGGCAAACAGGAAATCGATCCGGCATTATTTTCGGTTGGCACCTGTTTTACCGATGAAGTGGCGCAATCAGTGACGATTGGCGAGGCGCAGCATGCCATTGCCGCAGGTCTTGTTACCGAAGGGGCAATTGTGCCAATCGGCAGGGTTATCAATAAAGATCATGCTGGCCGGACAAGCGATGATGAAATCACCATTTTTGACGGCACCGGCGTTGGTTTGCAGGATCTGGCGCTGGCGTCAGTGGCCATGCGCCGCGCAATCGAGGGAGGATCGGCAACAACCGTTTCATTCTGATCGACAGTCAGAAAAAGCGGCTGGCAAAAGATTGGCGTCATGTCTGTGTCAAAATTAAAGCCAGCCTTTGGATCTGCTCTATGCCGCAGGCTTTAATGATCCTTGTATGAACGAGTCAGGCCTGAATGATACCGGCTGGTTTCATCACGCGCTGTTAGGTGATGCGGCTAGCCGAGATCAAAGAAATCATTGCCCTTATCATCCATCACGATGAAGGCTGGAAAATTTTCAACTTCGATTTTCCAGACGGCTTCCATGCCAAGCTCTGGATATTCCAGAACTTCGATTTTTTTGATCGATTCAAGTGCCAGTTTGGCGGCAACTCCGCCAATTGAGCCAAGATAAAACCCGCCATGTTCTTTGCATGAATCGCGAACAATGCGTGACCGGTTGCCCTTGGCAAGCATTACCATTGACCCGCCTTTGGCCTGAAAAGTTGGAACATAGGAATCCATGCGGCCAGCCGTGGTTGGGCCGAATGATCCCGATGCCATGCCTTCGGGTGTCTTTGCTGGCCCCGCATAATAAACCGGATGGTTTTTGAAGTAATCGGGCAATTTGCCGTCTTGATCTAGCCGTTCCAGCAATTTGGCATGGGCAATGTCGCGCGCGACGATCAACGGGCCGCTGAGCGCAAGCCGTGTTTCAACCGGATGGGCGCTAAGGCTTGCCAGAATTTCGCTCATCGGCTTGTTCAGATCAATGGCAACAACATCATCTTCGGGCTGATCGGATAGATCGGGCAAGAATTTTGCCGGATCGCGCTCTAAGGTTTCGATAAACAGTCCTTCGGGTGTGATTTTGGCAAAAGCCTGCCGGTCGGCCGAGCAAGACACGCCAATGCCAATCGGGCAAGATGCGCCATGACGTGGCAAGCGAATGACGCGTACATCATGGCAATAATATTTACCGCCAAATTGCGCGCCAATGCCAAGATCGCGGGAGATTTGCAGGATTTCTGCTTCCCAATCGAGATCGCGCCATGCATGACCAAGCGCATTGCCCTCTGTTGGCAGATTATCAAGCGCCTTGATTGATGCCATTTTGACCGTTTTCATCGTCAGTTCGGCTGATGTGCCGCCAATCACAATCGCAAGGTGATAAGGCGGGCAGGCAGAGGTGCCAAGCTCTAGAATGGCGGTGCGGACAAACTCACGAAGCGACTCAGGATTGAGAACCGCTTTGGTTTTCTGATGCAAAAAGGCTTTGTTTGCTGATCCGCCACCTTTTTGAATAAAGGCAAATTTATATTCAAGGCCTTTGCCGGCGTTGATTTCGATCTGCGCCGGAAGGTTGGTGGCAGTATTGCTTTCTTCAAACATGCTATGCGCTGCAAGCTGTGAAAAGCGCAAATTGCAATTTTGATAAGTGTTGTAAATGCCGCGTGATAGCGCCTCGCCATCATCACCATTGACCAAAACATGATCACCACGATAACCAGTTACCAGCGCCGTGCCAGTATCTTGGCACATTGGCAACAGGCCTTCGGCAGAAATAACGGCGTTTTTCAGCATTTCCAACGCCACAAACCGGTCATTCTTGGTGGCTTCGGAGTCTTTTAGAATATCGGCAAGCTGACCAAGGTGGCTGCTTCGAAGCAGATGTGAAATATCAGTAAACGCACGTTCGGCAAGAAGGGTCAGGCCTTCTGGATCAACCCGAAGGAAGGTTTCGCCCTCCATTTCGACAAGCCGGACATGATCGCTGGACACAAGCTCATATTCGGTTGTGTCGGCGGTTGTTGGAAACATCGGGCTATAGGCAAAATCGGCCATGGCTAAATCCTGTAAATATCAAATGGTAAATGAACAGATTTTTGGCATGGCATGCACATAGCGGCATGCCAGCTGATCATTGGATTTTTATTTTGTCGGTCTTTTTCGGAAGGTGTCAAGCGACACAACATCGGCACTATTGCCAGAGGTATCATCATTGCTTTGCGGTGGCTGATCATCTGATGGCGCGATGTCATCATGATCATCTTCATCGCTGTCATCATCATCATCGGCAATGCCAAATTGCAACCCAAAGCCAACGGACGGGTCATTAAAGCTAGTCAAGGCCTCAAAGGGAATAATCATGGGACTTGGCTTGCCGCCAAAGAACAAAGTGACCGAAAATTCATCTTCACCAACAATTAGATCGGCAAATTGATGTTGTAGAACGATTGTCATATTTTCTGGATGTTTGGCGCGAAGATGATCATCAATTTCAACGCCTTTGTCGATTGTTGAAAAGCCTATATAAAAATGCGTTTCACCAGGCAGCCCAACCTTTTGAACAATGCTAAGCGACGAGCGAACCACCGACCGAAGCGCATCTTCTACCAGAAGTTCATAATTCAAGCCGGTTTGCACCATGTTGTTATCGGTCATGAGGTTTTGGTCTTTCTGTGGCAGCGGGCAGGGTAATGGAAAATCAACAGATGAAAACGCACTTTTATCATGGATTAGCCAAGGTAAAGCGGAACGCTTCTGTTGCCAGGTGCGCCCCAAACCCCGCCAGACCGAGCTCAATCGATCTGGACTTAAGATCGGTTACTCCCGCTGCCTTTAGGCTGCGATTGCTACCGGAGCAGTGTTGTCATTTGCAACTACTACATGGCCCGATAACGGCGGGTACCATACCGAGCAAAAATACTGCCTTTACCACATGCGTCGATCCTATTTCGCCCCCAATCTTTTAGCCCAAATTCAGCTGCTGGCCGTGATGGCCTTCGTATCGGGCTAAAATGGTGGAGGCGCCGGGTACCGCCCCCGGGTCCGCTCTGCTTATTCTACAGCACGTTTATCGCCATAGCTGGCGAACCAGCATTTTTAATATAGAAGCAATGACGCCGATTTTAAAGGATAGTTTTGCACTGAATTGTCTTTACATGGTGATAACCGCATGATTTGCCACTTTTGGACAAAAGAACGGCCAGATTCACGGCAGGCAGATTATCCGATTATCCGCTTGCACCGTGACGTATGGCCATGCCATTTTAACCAAACAACAAATAGATGCCTTCGTGGCGTTATATGCGGTGATCGTGACATTTTGCGTGAGGCGCAGTGATAAAGTGTCAATCAAGTGACTAAGAGAGGCCTGCGAATGCGGCAATATCTGGATTTATTGCAACGAATTTTGGATGATGGTGTTGATCGCAGCGATCGCACCGGCACCGGCACAAGAGCGGTTTTTGGCCATCAAATGCGGTTTGATCTTGCTAATGGATTTCCGCTATTAACCACGAAAAAGCTGCATATCAAATCAATTATCCATGAATTGTTATGGTTTATCAGTGGCGACACGAATATCCGCTATTTGCAGGAAAATGGCGTGTCGATCTGGAATGACTGGGCGGATGAAAATGGTGATTTGGGACCGGTCTATGGCAAACAATGGCGCCATTGGCAAACGCCTGATGGCACCAAAATTGACCAGCTTGCCGATTTGATTGAGATGATTAAAATCAATCCGGATTCGCGGCGCTTGATGTTAACCGCCTGGAATCCGGCTGATGTGCCGAATATGGCCTTGCCGCCATGCCATTGCCTGTTTCAATTTCAGGTCGCGAATGGGCATTTGTCCTGTCAGCTTTATCAGCGCAGTGCCGATTGTTTCTTGGGCGTGCCGTTCAATATTGCTTCCTATGCGCTATTAACGCATATGATCGCCGCTATTTGTGGGCTGAAGGCGGGTGAATTTGTGCATACGCTTGGCGATGCGCATCTTTATGCCAATCATTTCGACCAAGCCCGCGCCCAGCTTGGCCGCCAACCGACGGCGCTGCCAAAACTGATAATCCATAATATTCCCGATCAAATTGACGGCTTCAAATTTGAAGATTTCGAAATTGTTGATTATGTCGCCGCGCCGCATATCGCCGCGCCAATTGCGGTTTAACGGTTGTGGTGATGATCCATATGACCGCTGTTGTGGCAATGGCCGAAAACCGTTTGATTGGCGATGGTAAAGGGCTGATCTGGCATGTCCCTGATGATCTGAAACGGGTCAAAACGCTCACCATGGGTTGCCCTTTGATTATGGGTCGTAAAACATGGGACTCGATTGGCCGCCCATTGCCGGGCCGTGCCAGTATCGTGATGACGCGCAACGCTGATTGGGCGGCTGATGGCGCCATTAGAGTGTCAACAATGGCCGGAGCCATCGCGGCAGCGCGTGGCTGGATTGAAGCCACCGCCAAGGCACGGCCAGAGATCGTACTGTTTGGTGGCGGCGAAATCTATGCCCAAGGGCTGGATTATTGTCAACGCGTTGAACGAACCGTCATCAATATCGCCGTTGATGGCGGCAAAGATGCTGCTTTTTTTCCTGATTTGCCAGCCGATCAATGGGACATCGAAATTGAGGCCAAAATTGATGCAGCTGGCGATGTGCCCGCCTATCGCTATGAACGCGCGATCAGGCGTACCACCGCAAAACCGATGGCGTAGGCACATCTTGGCCCATGGTTTCGGCGGCTATTCGACGATGATCTTTGGGCTGGCTTTTGGTGCGTTGCTCTCAAGCGTTTGCAAAACCGCCTCGGCAATCGCCCGATAATGGGCGGCATGCGGGCTGTCTGGCTGGCTTGCCACAATCGGGGTGCCGTCGTCTGAGGTTACGCGGATCGCCATTTCCAGTGGCACTTCACCAAGGAATGGCACGCCCAATTTGGCTGCTTCGGCGCGGGCGCCACCATTGCCGAAAATTTCATGCCTTGCACCGCATTCGGTGCATAGGAAATGGCTCATATTCTCGATAATCCCGAGAAGTGGCACATTCACCTTGCGGAACATATTCAATCCTTTGCGCGCATCAATCAAAGCCAGATCCTGCGGTGTCGAGACGATCACGGCACCGGCCAGCGCGGCCCGCTGGGACAGAGTCAATTGCGCATCACCTGTGCCGGGCGGCATATCAATAACAAGAATATCCAGCGCTTCCCAGGCGACATCACGAAGCATTTGCTCGATGGCGCTCATCACCATTGGCCCGCGCCAGATGGTTGGTGCATCCTCAGCAACAAGATAGCCAATAGACATGGTTTGCAGGCCCCATGCCTCGATTGGTACAATTTTTTTGCCATCGCTTTGCGGTTTGCGGTTCACACCAATAAGCCGCGGCAATGACGGGCCGTAAATATCAGCGTCAAGAATACCGACTTTTTTCCCGGTTGCTGCCAGCGCCAAGGCCAGATTGATCGAGGTTGTCGATTTGCCAACCCCGCCCTTGCCCGAGGCAACGGCAATGACATATTTGGCTGGCTGATGCGGTTCGGCCTGCATTTGTTGGCCAGCGCCAATTGGCGTGCCACGATCGTCACCCTTTGGCTGCATGGTTGGACCGGCCTGATGCGCTGTCAGCATTGCCGTTGCCGACAACACCCCGTCAAGCGCCAGAACGGCCTTTTCGGCCGAACTGCGAACCGCATCGGCCTTGTCTTTATCTTTTGGATCAATTTCGATGGCAAAGCCAATATGGCCGTCCTTGATCACGATTCCTGAAATAGCGCCAGAATCGACAAGCGACCGGTCAGATCCGGGTATTAGGACGCCGGAAAGGGTTTCAATAATTTTTCTCTCGTTCAATTCGTTTGTCATTCTTGAAATTAACCGCTTCTATGCAAATATGAAAAGGTGCATTGTTAAGACTGTGTCATAAGCTTTTGACAAGCGTTTTGCAAGTTAAGGGTGGTAATTGATACAGCAGCAGTGATAACAAGGCCAGAATTGCAGTACCATGAAACATATTGGACGTGATGTTGGGATATTGAACCAGCAGCGCGGCTATCAAAGGGCGAGGGAGCGAAAGCATCATGCCATGGAATAATCAAGGCGGCCAAGGTGGCGGCGGAAACGGCGGCGGCCCATGGGGCCAAGGCGGCGGTCAGCCTCCACAGGACGTTGACGCGGTAATTCGTCAATTTGGAGAGGCTTGGCGCCGGATGATGCCAAGTGGGGGCGGCGGTGGCCGTTCGATTCTGCTTTTGTCGATTGTCTTTGCGCTGATTTGGGGTGCGACCGGTTTTTACCGCGTAAACCCGCAGCAGCAGGGTGTTGTTTTGCGCTTTGGCGAATGGGTTCGTACTAGCCCGCCAGGCCTGCATTATCACCTTCCTTTTCCTATCGAATCGGTTTTGCGTCCAGAGGTGACACGCGATAACCGGATTGAAATCGGGTTTAGGGATGTGACCGGTAATTCTTCATCACGCCGTGACATTAAGGACGAAAGTCAGATGATCACAGGCGATGAAAACATTGTTGATATCGATTTTGTAGTTTTCTGGCGAATTTCAGACGCTGGCGAGTATCTATTCAATCTTGCCGAACCAGACGAAACCATCAAAGTGACTGCTGAAGCGGTAATGCGTGAAATTATTGGTCGGACACCAATCAAAAATGTTTTGACCGAAGGACGCCAATCTATTCAAGTTCAGGCTCGCCAGCAATTGCAAGATTTGTTGAACGAATATGGCGTTGGTGTGCGTGTTCGTGATGTTCAGCTTTTGGCGGTTGATCCACCAGCAGACGTTATTGATGCCTTTAACGAGGTGCAGCGTGCGCGCCAAGACCGCGACAGGCTCAAGAACGAAGCTGAATCCTTTAGCAATGACATCGTGCCGCGCGCGCGCGGTTCAGCGGCGAAACTGGTTGCCGAAGCCGAAGCCTACCAGGCCGAGGTGGTCAACCGTGCAGCAGGTGATGCATCGCGTTTTGACCAAATCTATCAGGCATATCTTCAAGATAAAGCTGTGACCCGTGAACGGATCTATATTGAAACAGTCGAGGAAATCTTCTCAAATGTTGAAAAGGTCATCATCGATGGTCAGGGCGGCGGAAATGGTGTTGTGCCATATCTACCGCTGAAAGAATTAAACAAGTCAGCGGGGGGGCAGTAACATGGCATCATTTCGTATAGCGACTATTGTGTTGTTGGTTGCTGGCATTTTTGCAGCTTATAACTCAGCCTTTACCGTAAACCAGACCCAGCAGGCGCTTGTTCTGCAATTGGGTGAACCAAAACGGACCATTCAGGAACCGGGTCTTGCTTTTAAGCTGCCGTTCATTCAGGACGTAACTTATTATGAAAAGCGCGTTCTCAGCCTGATCCCCCAGGATGCACAGGAAGTTATCCTTTCTGATCAGAAGCGTTTGATGGTGGATGCGTATGCCCGTTATCAAATTTCCGATCCACTACTGTTCTATCAAACAGTTAGGAATGAATTGGGTGCGCGAGGGCGTCTTGAGGCGATTATCGATTCATCGGTTCGTCGGGCTCTTGGCAGAGAAACTTTGGCGTCAATTCTAACCGGACAGCGCAACGACATTACTCGGTCTATCGGTGACGAGGTGAACGAATCTGTTTCGTCACTTGGTATTCAGATCATTGATGTACGGCTCCGCCGTGCCGATTATCCTGACGCCACCAGCCAGAATATCTTTAACCGCATGAAGTCAGAGCGGACAAGAGAGGCCAAGGAATTCCGCGCGACAGGTGAAGAAGAAGCCCAGAAGATCCGTTCGGCAGCGGAAAAGATCCGTACTGTGATCATTTCCGAAGCCCAGCGTACCGCACAAGAAACACGCGGTGCCGGTGACTCTGAAGCCATTCGCATCTATGCAGATAGTTTTGGTCAGGATTCAGAATTCTTTGCTTTCTATCGGTCAATGGAAGCTTATCGGAAATCCTTTACCGAAAAGGATACATCGATGGTGCTGTCACCAAACAGTTCATTCTTCCGCTTCTTCTTGGATAAGGACGGTACGCCTGCCAAATCTAAATAGGGTTAGATAACCAAGCTAAGGGGGGCGGCTGGTTGATTAGGTGCAGTGAAATACCTGGCTGATCAATATGACCGGCCCCTTTTTTACAGCCGCTTTTTTAGGGGTTTTCTGGTGGCTTTTGGGGAATGGCCAAAAAGAACACGAAACTGCCTTTTTTTAGTCATGCTGTTGTGGCTAGATAAAAAAAGTTAAGCAAAGAAAATTTTTGGTTTTTCTTTGTATTTTACCGATCTCATTATTCTTTACGGAGTGTCTATTATGCTTGTCAGACTGTTGCAGCCTATCCGGCAACCTTTAATTCACATGCGCAGTGATCTTGTGGTGTCCTTTGCCGTGGCATTCATGATTATGTTTGTTTCGTTTGGCCTATCTGCATCGCAGCGCCCCAGCTCATTTGCGGATGAAGTTGAAAAACTATCGCCATCGGTGGTCAATATTTCAACCACCACAATTGTTAATAACGGGCCAAGCGTTGACATGCCGCAATTCCCGCCAGGGTCACCATTTGAAGAATTTTTCAAAAATTTTGGCGATAATAACCGCCAGCGCAAAGCGCAATCGCTTGGATCAGGCTTTATCATCGATGCTGAAGGTATTGTGGTCACCAATTATCATGTGATCGAAAATGCCGAAGAAGTTCGCGTTATTCTTGCTGATGAAACAAGCTTTACTGCCAAGGTCTTGGGTCAGGATAAAAAGACCGATATTGCGGTTCTGAAAATTGATCCGGGCGAAACGAAATTGACCGCAGTTGCTTTTGGCAATTCAGATGAATTGCGCGTTGGCGATTGGGTGCTTGCAATTGGCAACCCTTTCGGTCTTGGCGGCACAGTAACAGCCGGGATCGTCTCGGCACGTGGCCGTGACATCGGCAACGGCCCTTATGATGATTTTATCCAGACTGATGCGTCGATCAATCGCGGTAACTCTGGTGGTCCTTTGTTTAATATTGCTGGCGAGGTGATTGGTATCAATACCGCCATCTATTCGCAATCAGGCGGATCCGTTGGTATCGGCTTTGCGATTTCGTCAAACCTGGCAAGCAGGGTTGCAAGCCAGCTTGTTGAATTTGGCCAAACGCGTCGCGGCTGGCTTGGTGTTTTCATCCAAGAAGTCACACCTGATATTGCCGAATCACTTGGTTTGACAGATTCGGGTGGTGCCTTGGTATCATCGACCAACGAAAACAGCCCAGCTGCTAAAGGCGGTGTTCAGCCAGGTGACGTGATCTTGAAGTTTGACGGCAAGGTTATTGATAAAATGCGTGATCTACCGCGCATTGTTGCTGAAACAGATATTGGTACAAAGGTTGATGTCGAATTATTCCGTCAAGGCAAGAAAAAGACGGTTCAAGTTACCCTTGGTGAACTGGAAAAAGCCGAGCTTGTTGGCCTTGCTGGTGGTGATAAATCAGCCCAAGACGATGCTACGCAAAGCTTTGGAAGCCTTGGCTTTTCAGTGCGAAACCTAACCCCAAAAATTGCTGGGGAGATGGAGCTTGATGCCGAAAAGACCGGTGTTGTTGTTAGCGAGGTGATTGCTGGCAGTCCTGCCGCCGAAAAAGGGCTTCAGGTTGGTGATATTTTGCGGCGATTTGGCCAGCGTCCAGTTGACGGCGTGGCTGACCTTGCCAAGGATATCAATGATGCCGAAAAAGGCGGGCGGTCTGGGATTTTGATCCTGATCGAACGGGAAGGCCGTGAACGCTTTATTCAAATCAGCTTTGCCAAGAAATAGGCTGTTCCTGGAATGCGAAATGGTAAATGCCATGTTTGCTATCAAAAACAAAGGGGCCGGTTTCGGCCCCTTTTATCTGGATCGAATTTGTTGAAAATCTAAATTTTATCTGTGATGAAATCACGCTTTTCATAGCCTTGAAGATATAACAGGCCGCGAAGATCAGTATGGTTAAGCTGGATTGCCACCTCGGCCAATAACAATGGCTTGCCCTCAAACGCCACGCCCATGCCAGCGGCTTGCAGCATCGCCAGATCATTTGCCCCATCTCCAATGGTTGCCGCGTCAATCGGATCGATGCCATTCTGTTTGCAATAATGCGCAAGATAGGCGGCTTTGGCGTTGCGACCGAGAACCGGCGTTTGAACCGTGCCCAGAATTTTGCCATCGCGCGCATGCATATGATTGGCGTGATGGTCATGAAATCCGCAAAGCGCGGCAACTGGGCCGGTGATGACGTCAAATCCACCCGACACAAGATAGCATTTTGCGCCATTGGCTCGCATCGTATGGACAAGTTCGATTGCGCCTGATGTTGGTGTTGCTGTGGCAATCAATTGATCAAATAGACGACTGGATTTGCCGGCAAGCATGCTAACACGTTCAAATAACGCGCCTTCAAAATCAATTTCACCAGCCATTGCTCGTTTGGTGATGGCGGTAACCGCATCGCCAAGACCGGCAAGAGCAGCCAGATCATCAAGAGATTCGCTGGTGATGATCGTGCTGTCCATATCGGCAATCAGAATTTGTTTGCGGCGCCGGTTGGCGGGAACGATATTGACGTCTAATTGCTTGTCGGCGGCGTGGCGGCGCAATGTCTGAAAGGCGTCGTTATGCTGCAGATTCTTTGCCTCAGAACCGTCATCAGGCTGGCAAAGCAGTTCAGCCGCATAGCCTTGATAAAGCCAATATGGCGCGTCCAAGGGATGCAAAAAGGCAAAATCATCGGCAAGATCGGCAAGCCATGATGCCGCATCACCATCGCTTGACGGATGCTTCGAGGTTGAAAAAACAAGTGCATGGTGCATAGTGCAGTCACCAGCCGCCAAATTGGCGGTATATTGGAGTTAAATGTGTCAAAAGCAGCGCAAAACGCCCTGAAAAACGGGATGCACGCAAGTTATATCATGATTGCAGGCCCGACTGCATCAGGTAAATCACAGCTTGCGGTTGATCTTGCTTGCCAGTTGGATGGCGAGGTGATCAATGCTGACTCGATGCAGCTTTATGCCGATTTGTCGATTTTGACAGCACGCCCGTCAAATGCCGATATGCAGGATATCCCACATCATCTTTATGGTGTTCTTGATGGGGGGCATCGGGCGTCGGTTGCCGCATGGCTTAAATTGGCGGCAACGGCGATGAGCGCAATCCGCGCGCGTGGCAAAATGCCAATCATAATTGGCGGTACTGGCATGTATCTTGATGCGGCGGTAAATGGCATTGCGCCCATTCCTGATGTGCCAGCCAATACCCATGAAGATTGCATGGCGCTGTTTGACGCTATTGGCGGGGCAGCATTCCGGCAAAAGCTGGCGCTTCATGACCCGCTGGTTGCGTCACGTCTTGCCGATGGTGATCGCCAAAGGTTGATCCGCGCAATGGGGGTTTTTAACGCCACTGGCATCGTGCTTAGCCAATTTCAGAAAGCCGAGCATAAAGGCGCGCTGATTGGCAGGCCGGTAAAAATTGCGATGCTGCCGCCGCGCGATGTTCTGTATGCCCGGATTGATGCGCGTTTCGATGTGATGCTGGGACAAGGCGCGATGGACGAGGCCAAACAGTTAATTAACAGGCAGCTTGATCCATCATTGCCATTGATGAAGGCGCTTGGCGTCACCGCGCTAAAGGCGGTTCTTGATCAGAAAATGACAATTGATCAGGCGGCCTATACCGCCAAACGCGACAGCCGCCATTATGCAAAACGGCAAATGACATGGCTGCGAAATAATTATAATACAAAAATTACACTAAATACGAAATTATCAGAAAGTTTTATGCAAAGTATCTTTTCACTTATTCGTTAAAAATGGTTGACCCGGCGGGTAAAAACTGGCAAAACATTGAAATAAAACAAGCTGCTCTCTAGAAATTGAAGATTTTGTGATGACGTTTTGCTTGATAACGCGCCATGGCGATATTTTTGACCCATGGAATCGATTGGTTTACGTTATTTGAGCTGGTTACAAAATGTGAGGCCAGCAATTGCGTAGACATAATATGGGAAACAAGATAATGGCTAAATCCGCCCCCACAGACCGCAAACAGGCGGCATCGTACAATGGCGTATTGGCGTTAGCTGGTGCGGAAATTCTGCTCAAGGCTCTTGAAGATGAAGGAGTTGAGGTGATTTTCGGCTATCCTGGCGGTGCGGTATTGCCCATTTATGATGCTTTGTTCAAAAACAATAAGATCAGACATATTCTGGTTCGCCATGAGCAGGCTGGGGTTCACGCTGCCGAAGGCTATGCACGGTCAACAGGCAAGGTTGGGGTTGTTCTGGTAACATCTGGCCCCGGGGCAACCAATGCGGTGACAGGTTTAACGGATGCGCTGATGGATTCAGTGCCGATTGTATGTTTAACCGGACAGGTGCCAACGCATCTGATTGGTAATGATGCGTTCCAAGAGGCCGATACAACCGGCATCACCCGCGCCTGCACCAAACATAATTATTTGGTCAAAGATGGTGACGTTTTGCAGCACACTGTTGCCGAAGCTTTTCATGTGGCAAGGTCGGGCCGGCCAGGGCCGGTGTTGATTGACCTGCCAAAAGATATTCTGATGGGGGAATATGGCTATAAAACAGATGGCGTTGCTGTTGCGGCGCAAAAGCGTTATGCCCCGCAAACAAGACCCGATCCGGAAGTGATCAAAAAAGCCGTTGCGATGATGAAGCGGGCCGAACGCCCAATTATCTATGGCGGCGGCGGCATCATCAATTCTGGACCAAAGGCTTCGGGTCTGTTACGGCAATTGGTTGATATGACCGGCTGGCCGACAACCCTGACACTTATGGGACTTGGCGCTTTGCCAGCATCAGACAAGCATTTTCTTGGCATGCTTGGGATGCATGGCACTTATGAGGCCAATTGGGCGATGCATGATTGCGATATCATGCTGAATATCGGCGCGCGTTTTGATGATCGCGTCACCGGCCGGATTAGCGGCTTTGCGCCAAAATCTGAAAAAATCCACATTGATATTGATCCGTCATCGGTGAACAAGAATGTTCAGGTTGATCTGTCAATCATTGGTGATGCGACGATTATTCTGGAAATGCTGATTGCCGAAATGAAAGCGCAATCCTTTATCCCGCATCAACCATCGCTGACAAGCTGGTGGGAACAAATCAAAAGCTGGCAAAGCATTGATTGTCTTGGTTTTGATCAAGGCGCCGATGTTATCAAGCCGCAACATGCTATCAAACGGCTTTGCGAATTGACCTGTAACCATGATGCCTATGTTACAACCGAGGTTGGCCAGCATCAAATGTGGGCTGCGCAATATTATGATTTTGAAAAGCCAAACCGGTGGATGACATCGGGCGGGCTTGGCACGATGGGATATGGTTTGCCATCGGCGCTTGGCGTTCAGGTGGCGCATCCAGAATCATTGGTGATTGATATCGCTGGCGAAGCATCATTCATGATGAATATGCAGGAATTATCGACATTGGCACAATATAATTTGCCGGTGAAGATGTTCATCATCAACAATGAATGGATGGGGATGGTGCGCCAATGGCAGGAATTGATCCATGGTGGCCGCTATTCTGAATCCTACAGCGCCTCATTGCCTGATTTCCGCAAGCTGGCCGATACTTTTGGTATGGTTGGTCTGGTCGCTGAAAAGCCGGATGATCTGGATGGGGTGATTGCTGAAATGCTGGCAACACCGGGGCCGGTTATTGCTGATATTCGCGTTGCTAAAGAAGAAAATTGCTTCCCGATGATCCCATCTGGGGCAGCGCATAACGAGATGCTTTTGGGGCCGGATGATCAGGCTGCAAAGCCAATTTCTGAAGAAGGTATGGTGTTGGTCTAGGCCAGCCATTTAGGAGCTATGTCGAGATGAGCATCAATTTAACAGAGGAACGCCACATCATTTCCGTTCTGGTCGATGATGAACCAGGTGTTCTGGCGCGGGTTATCGGGCTGTTTTCTGGTCGTGGCTATAATATCGAAAGCCTGACCGTTGCCGAGGTGGAATGTGATCGTGGTCTATCACGCATTTCTATCCTAACCTCAGGTACGCCAATGGTTATCGAACAGATCAAGGCGCAATTGGCGCGTCTTGTGCCGATCCATTCGGTATGTGACCTAACCGAGATGGGCGCCGCCATTGAACGTGAGCTGGCACTGGTCAAAATTATCAATGATGGCGGAAACCGGATCGAGGCATTGCGCATCGCTGATACTTTCCGTGCAAGAACACTAGACAGCACACTAGATAGTTTTGTATTTGAAGTAACAGGAAATTCGTCAAAGGTTGCTGCCTTCATTGATTTGATGCAGTCGCTTGGTGATGTCGAGATTGCGCGGACAGGTGTTTCAGCCATTTCGCGCGGCAACCGGATCGATTTAACGGCCAAATAAACCGGTGACGTTAGCGAGTTTAAGCAATATGTTAGATCACACCGCAATGATTTGGGGTGTGACTATATATTTTAAATAGGATGGTCATGAGTGTCTGGCAGTTGGGCCAGCACCAGATCAGCCGTCAAATGAGGAGAAAACTGTCAATGCGTGTCTATTATGATCGTGATGCCGATGTTGGGCTGATCAAGAAAAAGAAGGTTGTTATCGTTGGTTACGGTAGCCAGGGTCATGCTCACGCAGCAAACCTTAAGGATAGTGGTGTTGCTGAGGTTGCTGTCGCGCTCCGGTCTGATTCTTTAAGCCGCGCCAAAGCCAGCGATGCCGGTTTCAAGGTTATGGATGTTGCCGAAGCATCACGGTGGGGCGATGTCATCATGATGTTGGCCCCTGATGAATTGCAGGCTGATATCTATGCTGAAGAGATTGCTGAAAATATCCGCCCGGACGCTGCAATTGCATTTGCGCATGGATTGAATGTTCATTTCAACCTGATCGAGCCACGCACCGACATCGACGTCTTTATGGTTGCCCCAAAAGGCCCAGGTCACACAGTGCGGTCTGAATATGCCCGTGGTGGCGGTGTGCCTTGTTTGATTGCTGTCCATCAGGATTCATCAGGCAATGCGCATGAAATCGGCTTGTCATATGCATCGGCTGTTGGTGGTGGACGTTCAGGCATCATCGAAACCACATTCCAAGAAGAGTGTGAAACTGATCTATTTGGCGAGCAGGCTGTTCTTTGTGGCGGTCTTTGCGAATTGATCAAAGCTGGATTTGAGACACTTGTCGAAGCTGGTTATGCGCCTGAAATGGCCTATTTCGAGTGTTTGCATGAAGTAAAACTGATCGTTGACCTGATTTATGAAGGTGGTATCGCCAACATGAATTACTCGATCTCAAACACCGCTGAATATGGCGAATATGTCACTGGCCCACGGATCATCACTGATGAAACCAAAGCTGAGATGAAGCGCGTTCTTGAAGATATTCAGGCTGGCCGCTTTACCCGTGACTGGATGGTTGAAAATAAAGCCCGCCAGACCAGCTTTAAAGCAACACGTCGTCGCAATGCCGAGCATCCGATCGAACAGGTTGGCGCTGAATTGCGGGCAATGATGCCATGGATTGGTGCAAACCGCCTCGTCGACAAGGCAAAGAACTAGTTTTTGCCAGATTTTTGATATAGTAATACTTTATGTTGATGTGTAGTTCTCGCTTCGCGTGACTGTATTATGACTGCTCTGCCGTTACCACCGGCTGAAAATTTGGAGATGGAATATGTTTGGTGCATTCCTTGGACTATTCTCGGCTGATATTGGTATTGATCTTGGAACGGCGAACACGTTGGTTTTCGTCAAGGGAAGGGGTATTGTCCTTGACGAACCATCGGTTGTTGCTATGGCCGAAATCAGAGGCAAAACTCATGTTCTTGCCGTTGGTGAAGAAGCCAAAATGATGCTTGGAAAGACACCCGGAAATATCCGCGCCATCCGGCCTATGAAAGATGGTGTGATTGCCGATTTTGAAGTTGCCGAAGAAATGATCAAACATTTCATTCGCAAGGTAAATGGCCGTATGTCATTTGCCAGCCCGCAAGTCATTATCTGTGTACCATCAGGATCAACCGCTGTTGAACGCCGTGCCATCCAAGAATCGGCTGAGGCTGCCGGTGCGCGTCGGGTCTTCTTGATCGAAGAGCCAATGGCTGCGGCGATTGGCGCCAATCTGCCAGTGACCGAAGCATCGGGTTCGATGGTTGTTGATATTGGTGGCGGCACAACCGAAGTTGCCATTTTGTCGCTCGGGAATATCGTTTTTGCCCATTCGGTTCGTGTTGGTGGTGATAAGATTGACGAGTCGATCATTGCCTATATGCGCCGCACGCACAACCTTTTGATTGGTGAAGCTACTGCAGAACGGATCAAGAAAAGCATTGGCGTTGCGCGTAAGCCGGAAAAAAGCAGCGGCAACAAAATTGAAGTTCGCGGCCGTGACCTTGTCAATGGCGTGCCAAAGGAAATCAGCATCACCGAGGCACAGGTTGCCGAAGCGATTTCAGATCCGGTTCGCCAAGTCGTTGAAGGGGTGAAAATGGCGCTTGAGCAGGCACCACCCGAATTGGCGGCGGATATTGTTGAAAAAGGCATTGTGATGACTGGCGGCGGTGCTTTGCTGCGTGATATTGATGGCGTGCTTCGTGACGCAACGGGTCTGCCAATTTCAATTGCCGAAGACCCGCTTAGCTGTGTTGCGCTTGGCACCGGACGTTGCCTTGAGGAACTGAAAACCCTTCGGAACGTTCTAATCGGCGCCTAGACAAAGGAGAGCGTTATGCGCGTGTCTGATAAAGCCAGAGTCAGACAAAGACGTATCGTGCATGGCGTTCTTATTCTTATAAGTTTTTCCCTGATGTTTCTTGGCAAGGCAGATTTAGCTGCTTTGCGCAATTTGCGTATGGGAAGCAATGATTTTCTTGCACCGATTGTCGATGTTGTTTCGGCTCCCATCCGCGGCATTGAAACGATGATTGAAGGCGTGCGGACAGTGGCATCTTTGCGCGCCGAAAATGTGAGGCTTCAAGGTGAAAATGATTTGCTGAAACGCTGGCGTCGCCGCGCCGAAATTTTGGAAAGTGAAAACCGCCAATTGCGAAGTGTGACAGGGGCCGCAACGGTTGAAAACCGAACGCCGATTGCCGCGCGTGCGGTGACTGCTCCCGGTGGTGGCTTTGCGCATACGGTGTTGATTGCCATTGGCAGTGAAAAAGGCATTGTGCGGGGTAATCCGGTCGTTACCGCCGATGGATTGGTTGGTATTGTCATTGATGTTGGCAGAGCCTATGCCCGCGTTCTGTTGATAAGTGATATCAATGCGCGGATTCCGATCATTCTGGCCTCATCATCATGGCCGGGTCTGACTGTTGGCCAAAACGGCCAGTTTCTTGATTTGCAATTTCTGCCTGATGAGGCCAAGCCAAAAATCGGCGAATTAGTGCTGACGTCAGGTCATGGCGGTGTTTTGCCAAACGGTTTGCCGGTCGGGCGGATTGATCAGATTGAAGGTGGCAAAATTCGCGTTCGGCCAGCGGTTGATTTTCGGCATTTGAGTTATTTGTCGGTTTTGGTTGGCGGGCTTGATGGTATTGATAACAGCAACCTCGATCTTGCCGATTTTTACACGCCAATGCCGATTAACGACTCAACGCGACTTCTTGAAGGCTTGAATTCATCAGGAAAACGCAAATGAAGGATCAGCGGTCTTATTTTGAAAAGGCCGATTTTCAATCGGATTTGCCGCTTCAGCTTTTGACGGCTGCACTTGGTTTGACCCTTGTTTTGCTGGAATTGGCGGTTGCGCAATGGCCGGTTTTTTACGGATCAGCGCCGAACCTATCGTTAATATTCATTTATGGCATGATCATCTATCACGGCAAATATATGCCGATTTTCACGATATTTTTGATGGGCATCATTGGCGATTTTCTGTTGTCTGATCTTTTGGGTGGGCGGGCAACGTCCTTTATGTTGTTTGCCTATGTGATGCAGCTTCGGCTTGTACGGCTACAGCAAAGCGATTTTGGCCAGCTATGGGTTGATTTTGCGGTCAGCTGTGTGGCGGTATTACTGTTTCAGCTATTGTTGTTTTCGGCGGTGAATTTTGCCATTCCATCACTTAGCCCAATTTTGTTTCAAATTGGGGCAACGCTCATTCTGTTCCCGATTGGCTTTGTGCTGATTTTTGCCGTTCACCGTTTGCTGCAAAAGGTGAAGATGGTCTGATGTTCCGCGCCAAGACAAAAGATTTACGGCGTACCATGAGCCGCCGCGGGTTGCTTCTTGCTGGCGGCTCGGCTTTGCTAACCGGCCTTCTGGGAACACGGCTGTTCCAGCTGCAGTTGGCGCAGAATAATCGATATCAGCGCCTATCTGACCGCAATCAGTTTGATGTACGGATTGTGGCGCCAACAAGGGGCCGCTTATTTGACCGGAAAATGCGGCTTCTTGCCGGCAACGCTGATTCGTTTGAGCTTTATATCACCCCGCTTTATGTTGATGATCTTAAACAAACGCTTGCTGCGCTTGGGCAAATTGTCGAATTGACCAAAAGAGACATTGAGGCTGTATTGGTTGCCGCGCGCAAAGGCCCGTCTTTTCGTGACATTATCGTTCGTGATGATCTATCGCAGCGCGAATTGGCCAGGCTGGCGGTGCGAAGCCCGCTATTTGGTGGGGTCAGCTTTGGTAAATCATTGCGGCGCATCTATCCGCAGGGGTCGCTTGCTTGTCATATTACCGGTTATGTCTCGCCAGTGACAGCGCGTGAAATTGAACGCAACCAGTCATTGGAGAAAACCCCCTATCTTGGCACTGGCAAGGTAGGGGTTGAATTTGCGCATGAAGATTCTTTGCGCGGGCTGCCCGGACGTGAACGTATCGAGGTGAATGCAAAGGGCCAGCCTATCCGTGTGCTTCGTGATATTGATGCCATGTCGGGCAAGGATTTGCAGCTTTCGATTGATATTGGTGTCCAGCTTCAAGCCGCCGAAATTTTGCGCCGCGGTCAGCTTGAACCGGTTGAGCTTGGGTCAATGAGCGTTCAGCGTGCCCTTGCCAAAAATAATGACTTGCAGGCTCATATCGCGCTTGGCGATGATCTGGTTTTGCGGGATGCAAAAGACCGGCTTGTGCCACCAGAATCGGGGGCGGTTGTGGTCATGGCGATCGATAGCGGCGAGGTCATATCGCTTGTATCGGCGCCAATGTTTGATCCGAACCTGTTTACCGGAACCCTGCTTACGCGTGATTGGCGACGGCTAAATTCACATCCGCGTACACCATTGCTGAACCGTGCGACGTCGGGCCAATATGCCCCCGGATCGATCTTTAAGATGGTGGTGGGCTTGGCTGCAATCGAGGCGGGCGTTATCTCAAAAAATACCCAATTTAATTGTTCTGGCGATATGGAACTTGGCAATGCGACCTTTCATTGCTGGCGCAAGGGTGGGCATGGGATGATGAATATCATCTCGGCGCTTGAACAATCATGTGATGTATTTATCTACGAAGTTGCCTTGAAAACCGGTATTCAGAAAATCAAGGATATGGCGCATCGGCTGGGTCTTGGTGATGTGACGGGGATTGGTCTTCCAGGCGAAAAGCGGGGCATTATTCCAAGCCATGAATGGAAATTGGCCAATCACGGCAGGGTGTGGACACTGGGGGAAACTGTGGTTTCGTCGATTGGTCAAGGGTATGTGCTGGCAACACCGCTGCAATTGGCGGTTATGACAGCGCGCCTTGCCAATGGCAAACAGGTAACGCCGCGATTGGTCAAATTGGTTGGCGATGCGGCGCCTGATTTTGCGCCATTGGATATTGAACCTTATGCTTTGGCGATTATTCGCGAGGGTATGTTAAAAGTTGTGAATGGCGGGCTTGGCACTGCACGCAATTATGATCTGGATAAATCGCTTGGCGGCATGGCCGGAAAAACCGGAACGGTTCAGGTTAAACGCATCACCAAAGCGCAGCGCAAAGAAGGAATTGTCAATAATATCGACCGACCATGGGCTGAACGTGACCACGCGCTTTTTGTTGCCTATGCGCCGGTAAAGCGGCCGCGTTATGCCATTTCGGTGGTGGTTGAACATGGCGGAAGCGGATCATCAACCGCCGCGCCTGTTGCCCGCGATATTCTCACCAAATTAATGCAGAAACAGGGCTAGATATGACCGTTTTCAAAATCCTGCTTCGCATTCCGTGGCATTTGTTGTTTTTGGCCGGTATGTTGGTGCTTGTTGGTTCGCTGGCGCTTTATTCTGCATCGCAAGGTTCATGGCAGCCATGGGCCGGCAGACACGCGGTTCGCGCGATTGTTGGCATGGCGCTTGTTGTTTGTATCGCCTTTATTCATTTTGATTTTATCAAACGTATGTCCTATGTATTTCTGGCCGCGGCGATATTGGTTTTGCTGGCGGTTATGGTTATCGGTACAGGACAGGGTGTTTCGCGCTGGATCAGCATTGGCGGGGTGAATTTTCAACCATCCGAGCCTGCCAAGCTGGCGGTTATTCTGGCATTGGCACGCTATTTCAGCAGCCAGTCACATGAGCGGATGCGCAGCTTTATGTGGTATCTTCCAGCCTTTGCCATTATTGCCGTACCATTTGTGATGATTGTGAAACAACCCGATTTAGGAACGGCACTGTCGCTGGTATTTGGCGGGCTTGTTGTGGTGTTTTCGGCCGGTTTACCATGGCGATATGTGTTTGGGTCGCTGGCGGCGGTATTGGCCGCGGTTCCGTTGTTATGGTTGCAACTCAAGGCCTATCAAAAGGCCCGCGTAATGACCTTTTTGAATCCTGAATCTGATGTCTTGGGCGCGGGTTATCAGATCGCGCAATCGAAAATTGCCCTTGGGTCGGGTGGGCTTTTTGGCAAAGGGTTTTTGATGGGAAGTCAAAGCCAGCTAAATTATCTTCCCGAAAAACAAACCGATTTTGTCTTTACGATGATTGGCGAGGAATTCGGCTTTGCTGGTAATATCTTTATTTTGCTGATCTTTCTGTTGCTAACCATCTCAATTCTGCGGATTAGTTTTCGCGTGAATAGCCGTTTTGCCCAGCTTACCTGCATCGGCATTGGCATGATGGTGTTTTTCTATATGTTCGTAAATGTGGCAATGGTGACTGGATTGCTGCCGGTTGTTGGCGCTCCATTGCCGCTGATTTCCTATGGCGGCACCTCAATGCTAACGGTCTTCATTGGCTTTGGTATCGTTGCCAGTGCCATTGTGCATGATCGGCGGCAAAGCTAGGAAAATCTTTGACTATCGTCATTAACGCGCATTTATTTTAATTTAGGTGTATTAAATATAAAATCAGCCGTCCGGTATAACGATAGTCGTTGTTGGCACGTCATCTGTTCAGATTGCGAGGAATTGAAATGTTTTCGTCTTTTTTTAGATCACGGCAATGGGCGCTTTGGGCTTGGGTTGGCATGGTGGTTATTGTTGGCGGCACCTATTATCAGGTGCAAGTCGATGTGATGATCAATGAATGGTTTGGCCAGTTCTATGATATGGTTCAAAAGGCCCTAACAACGCCAAATGCGGTAACGCAAGCCGAGTTTTTCGACGCTTTGCTTAGCTTTTTCAAGATTGCCGGCATTTATGTTGTCATCGCAACGCTGCTAAGCTTTTTCTCAAAACATTGGGTGTTTCGCTGGCGTACGGCGATGAATGATTATTACACCAGAAACTGGAAGAAACTGCATCATATCGAAGGCGCGTCACAGCGGGTTCAAGAAGATACAAAACGTTTTGCTGCGATTATGGAAGGGCTTGGCGTTGCGTTTCTTGACTCGGTTATGACGCTTTTTGCCTTTTTGCCGATCCTATGGGGCCTGTCCAAAAATGTTACCGAACTGCCGTTTTTCGGCGTGGTCGAACATTCACTGGTTTATGTGGCGATTGTTTTTGCGCTGTTTGGCACGGTTGTTCTTGCCGCTGTTGGTTACAAACTGCCAGGGCTGGAATTTAACAATCAGGTGGTCGAGGCGGCCTATCGCAAACAATTGGTTTATGGTGAAGATGATACAGACCGGATCAACCCACCAACTGTGAATGAGTTTTTCGGGAATGTGCGCAAAAACTATTACCGCCTGTTTTTCCATTATCTTTATTTTGATGTTGCCAAGATTTCCTATTTGCAGGCTGGTGTTCTTGTTCCTTATGTTGCTTTGGCGCCAACAATTGTGGCTGGGGCGATCACCCTTGGCGTGATGCAGCAGATTGTGCGGGCATTCGGACGGGTCGAATCATCCCTGCAATTTCTGGTTCGCAGCTGGTCAACAATTGTTGAGTTGATTTCAATCTACAAGCGCCTGCGATCATTCGAGGCGGTTCTTAAAGGCAAAGATGTGCCGCATTGGGAAAGTCAAAAAATCGACTAGTCATAACATCTGACGATAAAGCGGTGAGTTTTGCCAATGGCGGAACGCACCGTTTTTTATGGGCTAAGCGGTAATCAGCTTGCTTGTCGCATGACCATCAAGGGTCGAGATAATCAGCACCTGTCCATCGCGTGCCGCCACAATACCGGCACCAACAACCTGATCGGCGGTATAATCGCCGCCTTTTGCGATGATATCAGGCTGCACGGTTGCAATAAGGTCAAAGGGTGTGTTCTCGTCAAACACCGCTACAGCATCGACAAAGGGCAGTGCAGCCAGGACGGTGCTTCGCAATTCGGCTGATTGGTGCGGGCGTCCGGCGCCTTTTAAACGCCTTACAGACGCATCTCCATTCAATCCGACGACCAGCCTGTCAGCATTGCGTGCTGCTTCCCTTAAAAGATGGATATGGCCTGGATGCAGCAAATCAAAACAACCATTGGCAAAAGCGATTTTTTGACCAGCACCGCGCCAATTTGTGCATTGCATGGCAACGCTTGGCCAATCAGTTGGCGGCGGCGTGCCTGCTAAATGTGCCAAAACTTCACCTGGCGCAACAATGGCGGTTCCCGATTTGCCAACGGCAACACCGGCAGCGTGATTGGCCAGCCGGACAGCATCTTCTAAATCGGCACCACCAGCCAATGCACCAGCAATCATTGCCACCACAGTATCGCCAGCACCAGACACATCAAAAATATCGCGTGCGCTTGCTGGATCATGGAATTGGGCGCCATTAGCCTTACTTAGCATCATACCGCGTGCGCTCATGGTGGTTAAAACACTGCCAATGCCAAACGCTTTGGCAAGCGCGGCTGCTGCATGGCCAATCGCTTCAATTGAACTCAATACCTGATCAGTGGTGTTTTGCAATTCTGCCAGATTTGGCGTTAACAGATCAACGCCGGAATAGGCCGAGACATCGGCGCGTTTTGGATCGGCGATGATCATTTTGCCTTTGGCCTTGGCATGGGCAATAATTTTTTCAAGAAGTAATAGTGGTAAGGCGCCTTTTGCATAATCAGACAGCACCACCAGATCGGTATCCTGAATTGCGGGCAAAGCATATTTGGAAAATTGTTCGGCGGCGGCGGCGTCAATATCGCTGGTGACTTCGTCATCAACGCGTAAAATTTGCTGGCTGCCAGCCCGAAACCGTGTTTTCAGGCTTGTTGGTCTGCCGGTGATGGTAACCGGATCAAAGCGGATGGCGGGAAGTTTTGCCAATTCGTCATGTAAGGCCTTGCCTGCTTCATCATCGCCGCAAACGCCAATCAAATGCACATGTAACCCCATCTGCGCCAGATTGCAGGCCACATTTGCCGCCCCGCCGGGCATTTGACGAACGCGGCCTTGGCTTAAAATGGGAACAGGGGCTTCGGGTGAAATGCGGTTCACGGTGCCATCGACAAACCGATCAAGCATCAGATCACCAAGAACAAGTACCTTTTTGGCTTGAAGTGAGCAAAGCAATCTTGCGGCATTAGCGATGTTAACATTCATTCGGGTGGCTCATTTTCAACAGGCGTCAGATGATATTATTTACTTGGTGTCATTTTCGCGGACGCTTCGATAGTCGGTGGCAGCATCATGGCGAACATCAACTGCGCTTCGCGTCGTTGCAATGGCGTTAGGCGGCACGTCAGCGGTGATTGTGCTGCCAGCGCCAATAATCGCTCCCGCGCCAATTGTGACAGGGGCGACAAGTGCGGTATTCGATCCGATCGACGCGCCATCGCCGATTAGGGTTTTGAATTTGCCAAAGCCATCATAATTACAGGTAATCGTACCAGCGCCGATATTCGCACCAACGCCAATTGTAGTATCACCAATATAGGTTAGATGATTGGCTTTGCTGCCGGCGCCAATGACAGCTTTTTTTGTTTCGACAAAATTACCGATCTTGACGCCTTCATCGGCATTTGTGCCGGGGCGAAGCCTTGCATAGGGGCCGATAATGCAGCATGCGCCAAGCGTTGCGCCTTCGATATGCGAAAAAGATTTAATGATGCAACCTTCGCCAATCACGCTGCCAGCACCAATAACGACATGTGGTTCGATGATCACATCACGGCCAAAGCTGATGTCGGCATTTAAAAAAACCGTTTCCGGGGCTTGAAGGGTTACGCCCTGTTCCATCGCGCTTAGGCGAAGCCGTTTTTGTAAGATCGCCTCGAGATGAGCCAGATCTTGGCGGCTATTAACGCCGGCAATTTCGGTTTCGTCGGTGGTACGGTAAGTGACGTTCAATGCCTGTTCATTGGCATGAGAGACAATGTCGGTAAGGTAGGTTTCTCCCTTATCATTGTTTGATCCAACCTTTTCAAGAAGATCAAACAGCAATGGGCATCGCACTGCCATAACACCGCCATTGACCAATCGCAGGGCGCGTTCGCTGTCGCTGGCATCATTATGTTCGACAATTTTTTCCAGCTTGTGATCATCGCTGGTGATTAATCGGCCATAGCCGGTGGGATCAGCCGCATCAAAACCCAAAACGGCGATATCGGCACCATCGGTAATTGCGGCAGCAAGACTGGATAGCGTTTGCGCTGTTATCAATGGTGTGTCGGCAAACATGATCAGAGCGATACCGTCAAAACCGGCGAGGCTGTCGCGTGCCGCCGATACTGCATGGCCGGTACCCATTGGCGGATCTTGAATACAGCTTTTTTGACCGTCAAGCCAGTTGATGATCGCGTCTGAGTTCTTTGGCAGAACCGTCACAATATGGCGCGCCGCCGCGGCCTTGGCAGCATCTAGCGACCATGCCAACATTGGCCTCCCGCCAATGTGATGAAGCGGTTTTGGCAAAGTTGAATTAAGGCGCGTGCCTTTTCCGGCAGCAAGAATGATGGCAGCAATTTCCATATCAAATTTATAATCGGAAATACCGCTTAATGCCAAACATTTGCGTGATGTGGTTTTGCTTTTCCGGTCAATTTGGTAAAAATCATCAAAAAGCGCCATTCCGGCCTTTCTTTCAAATAAAAATTTATCTATCACAATGCAATAAATGAGCTGATACTGAATAAATAGGGCATTTGGTATGAAGTTTGGGCTTTTTTGGTTGGATGGCATTGTGACCATGAAAACCGGCTCAAAGATGATGAAAGAGGCTATCTGATGTGCGGAATTGTTGGTGCGGTTGGACATAAACACTGTAGTGATGTGCTTCTTGATGCATTAAAGCGTCTCGAATATCGCGGCTATGACAGCTCTGGCATTGTCACGCTTCATGATGGTGCTATTGCCCTTCAACGCGCCGTTGGCAAGCTTGTAAATCTTGATTTGGCACTCAAAGAAATGCCTTTGCTTGGCGATATTGGTATTGGTCATACGCGCTGGGCCACGCATGGTGGTGTTACAGCCGAAAACGCCCACCCGCATGTGGCATCGGGCAGGGTTGCCATTGTGCATAATGGCATTATCGAAAACCACCGCACGATCCGCGCGCGGCTTGAGACTGCCGGTCACCAATTTTCCAGTGATACCGATTCAGAAGTTTTGGCGCATCTGTTTGTCGAAGCTTTTGATGCTGGTCTGGATCCTGCAACGGCAACGCGTCAGGTGCTTGATGAAATCGATGGCGCTTATGCCTTTGCGGTGATGACGATTGATCATCCTGATTTATTAATCGTGGCGCGCAATGCCTCGCCGCTGGCACTGGGCATTGGTGATGATGCTTGTTATATCGGGTCAGACGCGATTGCTTTGTCGCATTTGACGCGAAAGGTGGTTTACCTGAAAGATCATGATTATGCGCTGGTTCGCGCCGATGGTGTTTCGGTTTATCAGGCCGATGGCACGCCAGTGAATCGTGAGGCGGTCATTGTGGCGGCAAGCCCGGGCCTGGTCGATAAGGGCGGTTATCGCCACTATATGGAAAAAGAAATTCACGAACAGCCTGATGCCATTGCCCATTCACTGGCGGCGATGACAAACGAATATGGCCGTCTTACCGCGCAGATGAGCGACGAGGCGCTTCGGTCTATCGACGGTATTGTGATGGTGGCAGCGGGAACCAGCCATTATGCGACGCAGATTGCCCGATATTGGATTGAATCGCTGGCGCGGGTGCCGGTGACTTGTGAAGTGGCATCCGAGTTTCATTATCGGCAGCCAGCCACAGCACCCTATAATACGGCAATTGCCATTTCGCAATCAGGCGAAAGTCTTGATACGCTGTTGGCCATGCGCCATGCAGCGTCATGCGGTCTGCAAACAATCGGGCTGGTCAATGTGCCAAGCAGTACGATTGCGCGTGAAGCAGATGCTGTTTTGCCAACGCGGGCAGGGCCGGAAATCGGCGTTGCCAGCACCAAGGCTTTTACCGCGCAATTGACCGTTTTGCTGTGTTTTGCCGTGGCGCTGGCGCGGGCCAAGGGACAAATTGACGACGCGCGCGCCGAGGCAATCCATGCCGAAATTCAAGCCTTGCCCGGATTGGTTGGCAAAGCCCTTGGGCTATTCGACGCCATCCGGCCAGTCGCGCATCAGCTGTCGCAAGCCAGATCGGCGCTTTATCTTGGACGCGGCGCGCTTTACCCGCTGGCAATGGAAGGCGCGTTAAAGCTGAAAGAGCTAAGCTATATCCATGCTGAAGGCTTTGCTTCTGGCGAAATGAAGCATGGGCCAATTGCCCTGATTGAAGAAGATTTGCCTATCGTTGCGTTGTTGGCAGCAGATGCGGTAATGGCAAAAGCCAGCAGCAATCTTCGCGAGGCCAGTGCCCGTGGTGGCAAAATCATCCTCTTATCCGAAGCAAGGGCAGCCGCCGAGGTTGATTATGCAAGCGCGGTCATCACCGTGCCTGATGTTGATCCGCTTCTTGCACCCATTCTGCTTGCCATTCCAGCGCAGATTTTAGCCTATTTAACCGCGGTTGAAAAAGGCACCGATGTCGACCAGCCACGCAATCTGGCAAAATCAGTGACGGTAGAGTAATTCCCAACGGAGGCGCTTTATTGAGGGATATTTGTGTTTCACCGTAACTTTAAGGGTGTCAAATCTCTGGTCTTCACGCTATTCAGAATATCAAGATTTACTTTACAAAATCATTGAACAAAAACAAAAATCAGGCATGGGTTATCTTAAGATTGCTGTTGGTTGAATGAAAATGCATACAAAACGATAAAAAGGCATGAGTTTAAGAATACTCATGTCTTTTCTATTTTGAAAAAGAAAAAATTGCGTGACAACAGATTGAATAATTTCCATAAATTTGAAATAGAAAACATGCATATAATCATGCTAGTGACACCCATGATTTTGGAAAATAAAAATGAAAACTTATGAAACAATGCCAGAAGACCTTCCACGACCCATTGATGATGGCGCATGTGATCATTTGATTGGAATGAAATTGCCTGACATTGATTTACTTGCGACGGACGGTTCAGTTGTGAATTTATCAGCGCAAAAAAGAAAGACGGTGGTTTACTGTTATCCAATGACAGGGAAACCAGGCATTCCATTGCCAGAAGGTTGGGACGAAATTCCAGGCGCTAGAGGTTGCACGCCTCAGAGTTGTTCATTCAGAGATCATCATTCTGAGTTGTCTGCTCTAGGTGCAGATGTTTTTGGTTTGAGCGCACAGAACGCTGAATATCAGAGAGAGATGGTGGAAAGACTTCACCTTCCATTTTTGGTTCTAAGTGATGCTAACTTCAAATTTTGTGAAGTGATGAAACTTCCAACTTTTGAAGTAAGCGGTATGCGTTTATTAAAGCGAGTAACAATGATTGCCGAGAACAACTCAATTGTAGGCGTTCATTACCCTATTTTTCCAAGTGATTCAGATGCTAAATGGGTAATTGATCAACTATCACTTGGTGTTTAGATGGGGACCGGCGCCGCAACTTGCCTATAACTGTCACCGTGGAATAGCTGCCAACGTAGGTAGTTTGTGACAGGTTATTTGTGCTTTACTGTGACTTTAAGGCCATCATATTTGTGGTTTTTAGACATTTCTGATGACCAAAAATTCCAAAAAATTTTGAACAGCACCGCCAGAGTCAAACATGACTTACAGCGCCAAACATAACCTAGGCTTGGCCCAGCACAAAACAACCATCTGGATCATGTGACTGTTTCCACATCAATCTCATCGATTTGTCAGCGTGACAGATCAGTGTCCATTTCATACATGGCCCAGTTGGTTTTGGCCGCGACCTTGTCATACAGGGCGCGGGCACGATAATTATCATCGCGTGTAATCCAACGGATTTTTGCCCATTTCGCTTTTTTGCCAATTGATTTTAGTTCGCTTAGTAATAATTTTGCGGCATCACTGCCCCGGTCTTGGGGCTTGACGATCAAATCATCCAGAAATCCCAGATTTACGCCTCGTAATGGACTTGGCATTGCCCGGTAATGTGCAAGACCGATTAATTGCCCCTTATCTTCTGCGACAATGCCTGTTAACGGATGGCCCGCACCCATTAACCACGCCCATGTTGTTGATATGCCGTCATCAGTTAGGTCTGATTTGTAATGTTCAGCGTAAAAGCGATAAACATCCAGCCAATTGTCAAAATCTGACGCATCCAAAGCACGAATTGATGTCATTACATCTCTCCTAAAACCGGTATTATAAGCTCTCAGTATCTTTTCTATGCGGTTTTAAGGATTTTTGAAACTAACTCTTCATTAAACCAGCAATTTATCATGTGATCGAATATCAAACTTGTTTTCTTTCAACTGAGCTAGCCGCATAGAGGCGGTTATAGTGAAGCTAAGCGTCTATCTATGAACCTATGATATAGTGGGCCGTATGGATCAAAAGCTGGTAAAATCTGACACAAGCCAGCGCGCGGATAAGCCATTTGCCTTTGGAGGTTGGTTTGACGAAAAACGCTGACTGGGCTTTGGTGATATCGCTTGGCATTCTTTGGGGAATGAGTTTTGTTTTTGTCGAGCTGCTTCTTGCCTATCTTAGCCCCTTTATGATTGTCTATCTACGAGTGGCGATTGGCGCTTTTTTTCTATTGGCCTATGTTCTGATGAAAAGGCCCGCTTTTGTATGTTCTGCCGAAAACATCATCAATCTTATGATTATGGCGCTTCTGAATAATGTGATCCCGTTTCTATTGATTATCATTGGCCAGCAGACGACAACTGGCGGCCTTGCCGCCATTTTAAATGCAAATACGGCTTTTGTGAGGATGGTTCTGGCGGCCGCGCTTGTGCCGCATGAAGCATTGACCGTAAACCGTGTGGCTGGCGCTTTGATTGGTGTTGTTGGTGTCACAATGGCGATCGGCTATCAAAATATTTTTCAGCTGTATGATGTCAACAGCGGCAAATATCTCATTTTGGTGATAACTATTTGATATGCTCTGGCTGGTATTTGGGCAAAATTAAAGATGCAGTCAATGTCGCCAGTGATTGTGGACGTGCATGCTGGCGATGAGCGCCCTCATTCTAACGCCCTATGCCTTTGCATTTTATTTTGATGTGTTGGTGTCACTGAATTTTTTGGTCATTCAATATGCGCTGGCATTTGCCTTATTCTGTTCGGTGATTGCTTATTTTCTCTATTTCAAAATTCTTGAAAGAACAGGCGCTGGCAATTTTTTTATTTGCACGATTATAATACCGCTGACGAAGCTTTGCCAACTGGAAGGCAATTGTATGTTACATCAAACCGTTATTTCAGCCCTTGCGCCCGAGATCAGTGTATCCTGCCAGATTCTGGTGCTTGGAAGCATGCCGGGGGCAATCTCGCAAAAGGAAGCCGAATATTACGCGCATCCGTGGAATTTGTTTTGGGATTGTGTTGAGACCGCGTTTCAGATTGACCGAAACGCGCCGTATCAAGTGCGGCTGGCGGCGTTAAATGATGCGCATATCGGGTTGTGGGATGTTTTGGCATCATGCAGCCGCAAGGCATCATCGGATGTGACAATCCGCGATGCAAAATGCAATGATTTTGTAAAATTATTGTCAGCCTATCCCCAGATTAATTGAATTTGCCTGAATGGCCGCACCGCCTTTGATTACTGGCGGCGTTTGATTATAACGTCTTTTGCCGATGAAATAGACAAGGAATTGCTTGCTGATGTTGAAATTATTGGCTTGCCGTCAACATCGCCTGCCCATGCCGCATTATCGCCTGTGGCTAAAATTGACGCATGGTGCGCTGCCCTAAGCAAAAGATGATCTGGAATTTGAACAGGTGATTTTCAGATTTATCAGGCAATTTTGAAACATTGAAACGGCGATAAAAACCTGTTACCGATTATCTGGCTGGCGTGATTGAAAGACGTTGCCCAATTCAAAATTGATGAAAATTTCTGAATTTAAGGATGATTAAAGCGACCAAGTGATCTCTTTATGGAAAAATGTGGCCTTACCTGGAGTTGGAATAATCCAAAAAACGATATTGCTCGCAAAAACGGTGATCAGAACGGTAAATTTCTGATTGGACAAATTGATGGGGTGCTTATGGCCTCAATCATGATTGGCTATGATGGGTATCGGGGCAGCATTAATTTTCTTGCTGTCGATCCTGATCATGTGGGCGCAGGTTATGGCAAGATTTTGATGGCCGAGGCTGAACGGTTTCTGCTATCGGTTGGCTGTCCAAAGATCAATTTTTGTGTCAGAACCGACAATGCCAAGGTTGTCGAATCCTACCAGCAGCTTGGCTACGCGATCGAACCTGTTCACCTTCTTGGCAAGCGTTTAATCAAAGACGACTAAATTGGAACTCCATTAAATGTTTGCTTTTTTCACCCTATTAGCCTTTGTTGCCTTCATGGTTGGCACGCCTGGGCCAGCCAATTTGATTGTGATGCTGGCCGGGGTTCGCCAAGGGCTGCGTCAATCTATTGGTTTTATTCTTGGGCTGATTGTCGGCAAAATTGCGCTCAATCTGTTTATTGGATTTGGCTTTGGTCTTGTTTTGGCCGAGGCACCTGTCTGGCAAATGCTGTTTAGCTATGTCAGCGCTGGTTATATGATCTGGCTGGCGCTGAAATCATGGCCAGCAAGCGATGCCAACACTAGCAACGCCGAGCCTGCACAGGATCATTTCCGGTTTCGTAACGGCTTATTTGTGCATCCGCTAAACCCCAAAGCATGGGTTATGTGTGTTCTGGCATGGGGTAATTTTGCCCCAGAACTTGGTGATTTTTCGGTTCAATTGCCTGTTGTTATCCTGACCTTTGTCATTTGCCAACTTTGTTTACACAGCCTTTGGTGCTGGCTTGGGACGATTATGGGCCAAAGCCTTCGCAATAATGTACGACTAACGCGTGCGATGATCATTTCAACCGTAATCATCGTTCTGATTGCTGTTCTGCTATAACCGATTATACGGCATAACCGCCATAATATGACAGCTGGCCTTATTTTCCGAAAGCCGATATTGCTGATTGTGAGATCGCGCCAAGATTTTTAAAGCCAATGACGAAATTTAACTGGTCAATGCCGCTAACATCGCGGTCGGCAACAGGGTCATGTTCATAATTGATGGTGATATATAGACAATCTTGAACGCCACCATTCCAGCTAAGCGCAGCTGTGCTTTTCTTGCGTCTGGTCTTGCCATAGGACAGATCCCATAATTGCGTTGCCAAAAATTGCCAGCCACCGATCAGTGATTGGCTATAGGTTGCTGATAATTCTTCTCGGTCATCGTCACTGCTGGCAAAATAGGCTTTGGCAAGCTGGTTATGGGTCAGGCTTAAACTGCCGGCGCCAAGTGCCGAGGACAGCGATGTTTTTGATTCATTCAAGGTCAAATCCTTTGATGAAAGCCGTCCCGACCAGCGCAGATTAAGGCTGTTTGCCGGATTTGCTGTCAGGCTTGCAACGAAGTTGGAATATTTATCACCTTGATCGGTGTTCAGGCCAGCAGATGTTTTTCCCGACAGGCGGCGACTAACCCCAAAAAAGCCAGACACATCACCAAAAAAATTATCGTTGGTTGTGGCCGATACGCCAATGTCAGCCCGCGTTCCGGGCAAAATATAATCCTTGCCCTGATAACGGTTTAAAAGGAAAAGATTGGCCTCGTCAATACGGTAGTCACTGGCGTCACGATTGGGAATAACTGATGTCCGGTCTTTACCGCCAATAAAGGCTAGTCGGGCTTGCGGTTCGAGAATTGCGGTACGGTTTGCCCCTACCACTGCAATCGGCAATCGCCAACCAACCGAAAGGGCAGGGGTAACAAAACTAATATCACCAAGCGTTGTTGCTGCGCTATCTGGCTTGGTGTGGATGCTATAGTAATTGCCGGTGACATTTGCCTCATAATTGGCAATGCCAAGCGGCAGCTCAAAATCTTCTGCCACTTCAAAAATGCCGCTCCAGCGCGCCATATCATGCCCTTGATCATTATCCAATTGCACGGCGCTAAGTTCGGTTCGGAACTGCTGGTTTCCGCGCCAGCCTTTTTCGGTTTTTTCATAGAAAATTGACGGCAGAACAGTTGGTTCATTCAAGGTTTTGTCGCTGGCAAGCAATGATTGGCGGTCGGATGCCTCAACACTGTAATAGCGGTTATCGATTGTTCTTGTTGCCATGATGGTTGATTTCAGTGAGGTGTCGTCATTGAAACCATAGCGGCGCATGAACGTGTCTTGGCTTGCCCGGCGCAGATTGGCCTTGATGTTCCACCCATTACCAATGCGGCTTGCATAGGTCGCATCAACGGCGCCGACAAGCTCGCGGTTCTTTTTATAGGTTTCAACATTGGCGGTGTAGACGGTGGCGTTCAACTCGGCCCTATCCCATAATTTGCGATAGCGCGATTTTACGCCAAGCCCACGATATTGATATTTGTAAGTGGTGAATTCTGCGTCACTTGTTTCATCAATGATCTGATAATAGGGGATTGATGGGGTAAAGCCCAAATCTGAGCTGATGATAAAGCTTGGGGTCAAAAAGCCCGAACGCCGCCGCACTGTCCAATCAGGATGCGTCAGAAATGGCAGATAGCCGACAGGCACATTCAGCACATTCATGCGCACATTATAATGGGTGATGGTTTGGGTTTTTTCGTTCCGCACGGATTGACTGGCTTTAATATCCCACAAAGGCCGTTCACCGTTCAAAAAATCACATTTGCATGGGGTGAAACGGCTAGCGTCAAAAATGCCTCTGTCACCGGCAATGCGGTCAGCATGATCGGCCGATATCCACTCGCCAGTGGTAAAGTTTGAAATGATGGTTTCGGCAAGAATATGCGAAAATTCGGTATCAATTTCCATCATCGCGGCGTTGGTGACGGTGCCAGCGCCATCAATGTGAACAACATTACCGCGGGCAATGGCTTTGTTCTGGTTGCGGTAATAGGTCACTTCATCGGCGCGCAGGGTGTTATTGGCCTGTTTCAATTCAACATTGCCAGTTGCAAAAAGGCTGCCGTCAGCCTGATTCACAACAACATTATCGGCTTCAAACCCAATCGGCTCATCAGCGGCAAATGCAAAATTGGCCGGTGTTATCAGCACCAGCAAGAACAGCAGGCAACGCAGGCGGCAATTGATAAATAAAAACCCCATGGCGCTTAACCCCTATGCCGAGATATTGTTTCGATAATCATGACCTATCGCTAGCCTGTTTTCCCGTCAATGTCCATGCCAAGCGGTGTCAAATGCTGCTTGGCGAAGCGCATCCACCTTATTGGCCATTGCGGTGCTGGTAAACGGAAAATCTGCAAAGGCGATGCTTTGCAATTGATGACGGAAATGATCATCTTTTAAAAGCTTGGCAAAGCCATCACGAAATGTGGCAACTGATGGCTTGTCGATGATCAATGCGCGGCCTTCGGCTACTTCGGGAATCCCGCCACGCCTTGTTGTGAGAACAGCGCATCCCGCCGCCAAAGCTTCAACCACAACCTTGCCAAGCGGTTCTTGCCATAAGGATGGGCAGGCGGCAATGGCGGCACGTTCCTGCCAGTCACGCACCTGATCCAAGGGAATAAAGCCAGTCATTTCCGCCTGATTGCCAAGTGGCTCGATGGCCTTTGCCACCTTTACTTCATAGCTTTTGGGGTCGGCCTGTTCAAATCTGCGTGCACCCGCAATGACCAATCGCCATTCCGGATAGGACGGCAGAATATCGGCAAGCGCTTGGGCGCATTCCAAAATCCCTTTTTCTGGCACCATGCGGCCAGCAAGAAAGATAATGGCCTCTTTTTGCGGCGGTGTTTTCAACCGCCGCGAAACGCCAATGGGGAAAACACAGACTTTTGCTAAGTCTTCGGCGTTAAGCGCAATGCCATCAAGAAAACAGTCTTTGATATATTGTGAAACACAAATAATCTGCGCCAGCTTTGCTACCAAATCCTTGCGTTCGGCAATTGTTTTTGATCCCTTCATGTCGCGGGGGTCATTAGGCAGAAATAGCGTGACGAGAATATCAGGCCTTTTGGCTGCAATGTAGGACGCAACATTGCATCTTCCATGAATTTCGATCAAATCGGGTTTGGGATGCACATTAAGCTGGCGAATATAGGCCTTCGCAAAACCGATATTCTGGCCAAAAAGCCATGCCATTTTGGGTTTGATCGCGGTAAAATTCGTATCGGGAAAGGGACTGCTTACCGCGCGCCCAAAAATGTTAAACCGATGCCCCGATGTGCTGGCTTTTGTGATGTCATGAACATAGGTCGCAACCGCGCCGGCATTTGCCGGTGAAAAGGCTTCTTTGGCAGGCAGTAAAATATCAATGTTCAGGGCATCATCTGCTGTTTTCATGAATTTATTCCAAATGATCGAGACAAATGATCGGGATAAAAGATTATGCGCGGTTGTAACAGTCTATTGCATCATTTGAACTACACAACAGGTTACTTATTATGGTGTAATAAAAAATGATTTCAAATCCGCTTGCTGATAAGTGACAATCACATATGCTTAAAAATAAAGATAACCGCCGAATCCTTGTTATCAAACATGGTGCGCTTGGCGATATTGTGCAGGCGCTTGACGCATTTGCAAGCCTTCGTGCTGGCAACCCTCAGGCGCATATCGCCCTGATGACCAGCCCCGGATTCTTGTCGCTGGCCCAAATGATGCCTTGGTTTGATGAGGTGATTGCCGATCCGCGTGCTGGGCTGTTGAACTTCGCCGCTGCATGGCGGATTCGCCAGTCTTTTCGTCAAGACTGGTCAGTGATTGTCGATATGCAATGCAGCAGCCGTACCCGAAATTATTTTGCGCATTTCGTGCCATCAAATACGCGCTGGATTGGCACCGCCTCTGGCTGTTCGGATCCGCTTCCTGATTTTACCGGCGTGAATAATCGCGACCGTATGGTTACAAGTGCCAAAATAGCAGGCGGTATTTCGCAAAGCCCGGATATGTCATGGCTTGTCAATGGGGCGGCGCAAACTGACGATCCGGCGGTTATGATTAATGACAATAAATATGCGGTTCTTATCCCCGGATGCTCGCTGGCAAAGCCGCAAAAACGATGGCCTGCAGACAGGTTTGCGGCAATTGGCAATGAACTGGCCGCGCGCGGGTTTGAAATTGTGCTTGTTGGCACGGCTGATGATCGTGACGCGGTAAATGCCGTTTTGGCCGCTTCGCCTGATGCGATTGATTTATGTGGGAAAACAAATCTGGCCGGATTGGCGCGATTGCTTGGCGGTGCTGCTTTTGTGATTGGGAATGACACTGGCCCGATGTTTTTAGCCGCCCGAACTGGCGTGCCAAGCCTTATGGTACTGGGGCCTGATACTGATCCAACCATGTCAGCCCCAAAAGGGGCAGCGGCAAGCTGGCTTCAAGGCGCGCCAATTTCCGAAGTCAGCGCTGCTGCCGCGATTGATGCGCTCGAATCGCTTAGTTTTAAACCAAACGCCTAAAACGACGATCCGGGCTGGGTCAAAAATTGATCTTCGTCGCGGCTACTAGGCCTGCCAAGTAGGGCATTGCGGTGCGGAAACCGTCCAAAACGGGCGATGATATCGCGATGCTTTACGGTATAGTCATAGGTCAATTTTGAGGTGTATCTCTCAAATAACGGCAAAGACATGTCTTGGATGCCAATATCTTCGCTATGCATCATCGGCATAAGCATGAACTGACAATAAGATGGTTTGTCAGCATCAAGATATTTGCGCTCAACACAACGAAGGCTTAACGCCAGTGCCATTTCATCGCCCGAAAATGCCCGTGCCGAATGGCGAAACATATTGCGGGTGAATTGGTCAAGAATCAAGATAAGCGCAAGACAGCCCTCGGCGTCATTGGCCCAATGGTCAAGCCTTCCAGCAAGCGCGTCAGTGACGGCCTTGCCAAACCGGTCTTGGATGGCAGCGTCAAAATCATCATCTTTTTTGAACCAAAATTCGGGTGTTGTTTCGACAAACCAGAAATTTAAAATATTAGCGGCTGAGGGTGTTTTTCCCATGATCTAAACCTTTCACGCTAAAGGGTGATTTTTAGGATTAGATAACCTTACCCGGGTTCATTAAATTTTTTGGGTCTAAAGCCGCCTTGATTGATTTCATGGTATTGATGATTGCAGGGCTTTTGACCTTGGCTAGCTGGTCACGTTTGACCTGTCCAATGCCATGTTCGGCACTGATTGACCCGCCATATTTGGCGACATTCCCATATAGCAATTCGAGCAATTTCGGTGCTTTGGCGTCAAAATCAGGGTCGTCACCAGCGGCCTGAACAAGATTGAAATGCAAATTGCCATCACCTATATGGCCATAGCCGCAAATGCGGATTTCTGGATCAATCGCTTTTACGCCAGCAACCATATCAGCGTAAAATGCCGATAAGGCTGATTGCGGCAAGGCCACATCTGAGCGTACCACCTTGCCAGCGCGTTTATGTGATTCGGGTGATGATTCGCGAACATCCCATAGGGCGTCGCGCTGGGCATCGCTATTTGCGATGGTGGCGTCAATCACCAAACCATCTTCAAAGGCGGTTTCAAGAACCGTTTCCATGATCGACCGGATTGGCGAACTGCCATTTCCATCAACCTCATTATCGGCTGGATTGGTGCTGCCAATTTCCATCAAAACATTCATCGGGCCAATGGTGGCTAGCGGACGCTGGATATTGGGAAATGATTCAAACAGAACATGCAGAATATCAGCTGGAATCAATTCAAAGGCTTCGACCATACCACCAGATGCGGCCTGCACGCGATGCAGCAATTCAACCGCCGCATCGACATCACGAATTTCGGCAAAGGCAGTGCTAAGGGCAACAGGTTTTGGAAATAGCCGCATTGTTGCTGCGGTGATGATGCCAAGCGTGCCTTCTGATCCAACAAACAGATCTTTCAAATCATAACCGGTATTATCTTTACGAAGCCCGCTTAGCATTTCCAACACTTCGCCGCCCATCAACACGACCTCGAGGCCAAGCGTCAAGGCGCGGGTTGTGCCATAACGAACAACATTCAGCCCGCCGGCATTGGTGCCAAGATTGCCGCCAATTGTGCAGCTACCTTTTGCCGCTAGATTCAGTGGGAAATACAAACCTGCATCTTCGGCAACATCTTGAAGATTTTGCAAGATACAGCCTGCCTCTACGGTCATTGACATGTTTTGCGTGTCAATTTCACGAACCTTGTTCATCCGGCGAAGCGACAAGAGGATTGAATTGCCGCTGCTATCAGGCGTTGCCCCGCCCATAAAACCGGTATTGCCACC
Organism: uncultured Alphaproteobacteria bacterium; assembly: GCA_963926175.1. Classification (GTDB taxonomy): domain Bacteria; phylum Pseudomonadota; class Alphaproteobacteria; order Puniceispirillales; family Puniceispirillaceae; genus UBA3439. The sequence continues at coordinate 60,163 of CAWUWE010000035.1, forward strand.
TTGCGGCACAACGATGATATCATGCTTGTCAGCATAGGCCATGATGGCCGCAACCTGCGCGGTTGTTTCTGGCAGAACAACCGCATGCGCTGACCCGTGAAACCGTTCATGCCAATCAGACAGATAGCTTGCTGTATCATCAGTGGTTTGCAGCACCGCTTTGTCACCAACAAGGCCGATTAGATCATCAATGATATTTGGTTTACGGTCATCCATAAGCTTTACAATTCCTGTCATATTTTGTTTAATAGAAGCGCTAACATTCTGTGTGGAGGCCGGATTATCGTGCCAACCAGCAAAACGCCAACTGGCCAAATGACGCACCCAGACGTCTGTTTGATCATCAGACTAGCTTTTATTTATAGGTATCTGCGCCCGCCAATGCAAATACTGTTCAACGGTGATGGGTTGTTTTCACTGTTCAACGGTGATGGGTTGTTTTCGGTGAAACAGATTTCTTAGCCCAAAATTTCACGCATCTAGGGCAAGAATTAAAAACAACAGCTAACGCGGTACGGCGGCGCGGCGAAGCCGGTCATTTATGGCCTCGCCAAGACCGGTATCGGGAATCGGGGCAATAGCAATCTTAGCAATATCGGCAGCATCAACCGCATGCAGCATCGAAAACAGATTACCCGCAGCTTCAACCAAATCGCCTGAAGGGCTGAGGTTTAAAGCCAATTTACCTGCCCCGCTGACAGTGCCAAACCCGATTAATTCTTCATTGGCTGTGCTGGTTTTAGCCATTAACCTTACCGGCGCCTTGGGGGCGTAATGACTGGCAAGCTGGCCGGGTGCAACCGGATTTTCGTGATCGGCCAATGGTTCTGCGATATCAATCTGCGGGTAACAATTTGCTGCAGCCAAAGCTGCGGCCAGAGCATCACGCGTGATCCCGCCAGGACGCAATAGGCGGGCAACTTCGCCCGAACAGTCAATGATGGTTGATTCAAGGCCGAATTCGCATGATCCGCCATCAAGTACCAGATCCAGCCTGCCATCAAGCCCGTCCAGAACATGTTTGGCGGTGCTGGGGCTGATCCGGCCTGATGGATTGGCGCTTGGCGCAGCAATGGGTTTGCCAAAGACTTGCAAAAGCGTTTGAGCGCCGCGATGCGCCGGAACCCGAATTCCAATCTTGTCCAATCCGGCGGTGGTGAGCATCGCCACAGGGCAATCATCATTGCGCTGCAAAATCAATGTCAGGGGACCCGGCCAGAAAGCATCGGCAAGGGCGGCGGCAATCGGGGTTTTTTGACCAAGCGCAAAAGCGGCATTGGCCGAAACAACATGGTTTATCAACGGATTAAAGGCTGGTCGCTGTTTGGCTGCAAAAATACGCGCAACCGCTGCTGCATTGGTGGCGTCAGCGCCAAGCCCATAAACTGTTTCGGTTGGAAAAGCGACAAGCTGCCCTGCTGCAAGAATCGTTACTGCCTTGGCAATGCTTTGATCGGAAATGGCAAGGCAGGCTGTCATGGTACGAAATGGGGCCTTTGGTTTGCTGGTTTGGCAATGCGCGGCATCATTGCGCTGGATCGCGGTGGTTGCTATCCAGTGATACAACATGATTGATGGCTCGCCTAGTCGTCAGTTTCGCGTTAACCTGGGTAACGTAAAATCAATCGCATCAGAATTTTCACGGTAAGGGCATGATGTGTTATGTGCGGACGCTTTACCAGTACGGCCACAACAGACGAATTAATGCGCCGTTTTGGCGTTACGATTTTGCAAAATCTGCGCCCGCGCTGGAATATTGCGCCAAACCAGAATACCATGGTTCTTGTTCGTGATGGTCTTCATCTTCAGGCCAAAACCGCCGCATGGGGGCTGCCGCCGACAGGGTCAAACAAAAGTTTTCTGATCAATGCTCGCATGGAAACAGTGCGAGAAAAACCAACCTTTCGCGATGCTTTTTCATTATCGCGCTGTATTGTTGTGGCAAGCTGGCCGAAATTCACCATCGCCAGCCGCTTGTGCTTGCTGCCGGTACCAAAATGCAATGGCTTGGCGGAACCGCCGATCAGGCTGCAAACTATTGTGAAATTGCACCGGCTAGCTGGTTTAACTGGTATCGGGTTACGCCTGATGTTGGCAAGGCGGGGATAGATCATCCGGGGCTGGTGACGTCGCTTGAAGGTGATGCGCTTTTGCCAGTAAAGCCGGATCAGGGCGATTTATTCGGTTAAATTTCGTCGATTGTGGCTTTGCGAACCAGAATGCCGTAAATATGCCAAAGCATAAGCGCGCCCGCTCCGCGATAGGGACACCATGCCTCACCAAGCTTTTCCAGCATTTTGCCGTTTGGTCGTTCATCTAATGATTTCAGCCGTTTCATGCCTTCTTGCAAGGCAATGTCATTGGCCGGCCATGCATCCATATCGCCAAGCGCAAAAAGCCGGAAATTATCGGCTGTCCATGCGCCAATGCCGCGAATTTCAACAAGCCGTTTTTGAACGTCCTCGCCGCTCATCTCGGCCAATGCTGCCAGATCAAGCCGCCCTGATTGGATTTTATCTGCAATGCCAATCAAATATTCGGCTTTTCGCCGCGACAGGCCGAATGGCATTAAATCATCGGGTTGTTTGGCGACGATGATGGTGGCGCTGCTATAGTCTTGGTCGCGCATACGGGTCCAGATTGCACTGGCGGCAGCGCGCGATATCTGTTGACCGATAATGGATCGTGCCAAAGTTTCGAAACTGGCGGGAAGCGACCGGTCGGGTGGCGGGCCAAAACGTGACAGCGCAGCGGCAATATCGTCATCGATTGCGGCAAGCTGATCAAGCGCCCCACCTGAAGAGAAAAGTTTCTGCTGCATGATTGTCATAAGCAAAATCTATCAGGCTTCACCAACGCATGCCAGATTTCAATGAATGTCCGCTGATCAATAAATGGCAAGATATACGGGGTGAAAAAGGATTGCTTTGTCGATCTTGTCCTGTGATAGGGTTGAAACAACAAACAATTTGGCAATTGGAGAGATGACATGATTGTGTGGGATTTTCCGTTGCGCCTGTTTCACTGGAGTCTTTTTATTTGTGTCGTTGGCGCAATTATTTCAGCTAAAACCGAGGTTCTTTGGGTTCATGAACGATTTGGTCTGGCGGTTCTGGGGCTTGTGATTTTTCGTATTTTTTGGGGGTTTCTTGGCGGCCATTATGCACGGTTCGGCCAGTTTCTGCGATCGCCAAAGGTGGCGTTGAACGGATTGAAAACGCTGTTTCGGCCTGATCCTATCGCAAAATCTGGCCATAGCGCCCTTGGCGGTTATGCGGTTTTAGGCTTGCTTGGCATTCCTCTATTGATGGCGGTTACTGGCACCATGTCGAATGATGATGTTTTGTTTGAGGGGCCGCTTGCGCATCTGGTGCCGAATATGACCGATAAAATTGCCGATGTGCATCATTTTTCAGAAAGGTTTTTGTTTCTGATCATCATTTTACATATTGCTGCCATTTTGATTTATAAATTCAAGAAAAAGCGCAATTTGACGATGGTCATGGTGCAAGGAAAATCCAAGATCGCCGATGCCAAGCTTGAACAAGATGGCGGTATTTCAGCCAAGCATACTTTTTTTGGGTTTATCTTGATGGTGGCGTTTGTCGCTGCGGCACAATCGCTTACCCTGTTGCGGCCAACCTTGTTTTAACCACCATCCTTGTTTTACATAAAGAATGCCCAATTTTGACAGGTCTAGTCTTTGAAACTGGAATGGCAGGATTTGCAGCTTGCCCCCAGATTTTTCAGCCCTGCCATCATGGCGCCCTGATCCCCTGACTTGGCAGCAGTGACGAGGGTTTGCGCGGCGGTTTCATTCGCTTTGGCCTTGGCTTTAAAGGCGTCAAATTCAAACCAGATTTCGGCGCGAGCCTTGGTGTCACCTGAATCGCTTCCTTCAGGAAAATAGCTTGGGATTTTGTTTGCCCAACTGGCAATCCCTTCGGCACGACTGATAACGGTTTGGTGATCGCCACTCCCAATGGCGGCGGCGATGGCCTTCATCGAGTCAGCATTGCGCTTAAATCCGGCTTTGCGGTCAGCGATGATGTCGGCATTGGCGGTGCCAAATCCGTTGGCGACAAGGCAAACGACAATCGTTGCACAAATTCGCGATAAAGATTTGGGCGCAAGGGCGGCTGCAAATTCCAGATTTTTCAAATTTGATTGCGAGGTCATGTGGCGCGCTCCTTGGTTGGTGTTACCAGCATATAATAATAAGGATAAACACTGTTGTGGAAAAGAAAAGATGTGCTTTTGTACAAATTACGATAGAATTAAAAATGTATAGTGCTGACGGCCTCTGCCGAGGTTACGCGCGTTCTTGTGCAAAATTGAAACGGTTTAAAAGCGTTCAATGATCAGCATTTCAAATGTAAAGCTACAGAAAGATGGTTCGCTTGCCTCGGTCTTTGATGGGTGTGTTTCTAAGTTTGCTTGCGGTTATTTTCGGCGTGCTAACCGGTGTCCTGATCAAAAAACTAGGCTCGGATATCAATATTATCACAACTTTATTTTACCGGTTCCTATTCTCGCTTCCGATTTTATTTCTTTACGCCATTTATCTTCGTGGCCGCGATTTCTTGCAAATTAATCAGCGCAGAATTCTGTTTTTCCGCAGCCTTCTTGGCCTTTGCGGCATTACTTTTTGGTTTTTATCAATCCGGTCGATGCCGCTTGGCATGGCAACAGCGTTATTTCAAAGTTCGGTTATTTTCATCACGCTGCTAGCGCCGATTTTTCTGGGTGAAAAAGTGGGAATTTACCGCTGGACGGCGGTTGTTGTTGGTCTGGTAGGGGTGGTTATTATCACCAACCCCTTTGCGGGCGCGATGTCATGGTATGCGCTTTATGGCATTGGTGCTGCGCTTGTCGGGGCTGGCCTGTCCTTGATGCTGCGCCAGCTTGGCAAAGGTGATGCGCCTGCATCGGTGGCGGCTTGGTATAATTTGGCCGGATTTGGCGTTTTGAGCGTTATCTTGATGATTTTACCCGATCAGATGCAATCGATCAGCCAGTCAGTCCTGATTGATCTTGTGATCCTTGGGGTGATCGGATCGGCGTTGCAAATCGTGATGACGACCGCCTACCGCTATTCGGATGCGGTTGTGGTGGCGTCGATGCGTTATGTGCAGATGCCAATTTCGGGGATTGTTGGTTATTTTGTTTTTGCCGAAATCATGTCGGCAACTGAAATTATTGGCGCGCTTGTTATTATTGCTAGCTGTCTTGTGATTGCATGGCGCGAACTTGTGCGTACGCGCGAGGTCAATCAACCGGGGATCTAGGGCAAACCCGATGAAGGGCTTGTCATTTTGCAAAAACCTCGATAGACCCGCGCGATTGACGGCGTAATATCTTTATCAAAATTGATCTAGGAATAAATTGATGGCTGACCAAAACACACTTATCCGCATCATGGGCGAAAGCGACATTGTTGATGTAACCATGACCCGCAAAGCAGCAAGCCATGCATTGCTGATGGGGCTGGACGCTGCCGATAAGGTCAATCTTCTTGGGCATTGGATGGATCAGGATCGCGGCGCTGAATTGGCGTCTGATCAAAATCATCTTGACGCGATGACCATCATTGCAAGTGAGATTATTACCAGTGAAGCCACGGCCGACAGCGCGCTTGCGGCCCAGCTTGAGGCTGGTGCCAATTTTGTGCTTCTAACCTTATTGCGCGAAAAATGGCCAGTTGGGTCAAAGGCAAAATTCAAGACCAATGCCGACCGCGTTAAGGCTGATCATACCTATCTTGCGCATATTTGCGCAGCGGCCAAGCTGAACGATCTTGATGATGAAGACTCGTTAAAACAGGAAGAAACCCGTCAATTATCCCTATCGCTTGCTTTTTACAAAGCCAACCGCCGCCGTTTTGCCAATAGCAGTGCGGTTCAAGGGCTGATTAAAGGCTAATCTGACTGCCGCAATTCAGGTAAATCCTCGAAAAAGGCCAGCGCTTCAGCATTTGCCAAGGCTTCGGTGTTTTTAATCGCCCGACCATGAATGATATCACGAACGGCAAGTTCGGTTATTTTGCCTGAACGCGTGCGCGGAATATCAGGAACAGCGATGATTGCAGCGGGTACATGGCGCGGCGTGGCGCCAGTGCGAATAGCCATGCAGATAGCGCGCCGCAGATCATCATCAAAACTGGCACCATCGGCCATTCGCACAAACAAGATAACCCTTACATCGTCTTGCCAATCCTGACCAATGACCAGCGCTTCGGTAATGGCATCAAAAGCTTCGACCTGACGGTAAATTTCGGCCGTGCCAATGCGAATACCGCCCGGGTTTAAAGTGGCGTCAGACCGGCCATGAATGATCATGCCGCCGCGTGCGGTCATGGTGGCCCAATCGCCATGCCGCCATATGCCCTGAAAATGTTCAAAATAGGCAGCTTTATATTTGCTGCCATCAGGATCATTCCAGAATTTTACCGGCATTGCTGGAAAAGGTGCGGTGCAGCAAAGCTCGCCTTGTTTGCCAATCAGGCTGGTTCCATCTTCGTCCAGAACATCGGTTTTCATGCCAAGGCCGCGGGTTTGGATTTCACCGGCAAAAACCGGCTGAACCGGACAGCCAAGAACAAAACATGACACAATATCGGTGCCGCCAGAAATCGAACATAGCTGCAGGTCGGGTTTGATTTTGTCATAAACAAAGGCAAAGCCGTCAGATGAGAGAGGCGATCCGGTTGATAATAGGGCTCGCAGCGCGCCAAGATCAACCTGATCACGCGGGACATAGCCTGAATTGCGAACGGCATCGATATATTTTGCTGACGCACCGAAAATGACAATATTTTCAGTTTCGGCCAGTTCCCATAATCGTGCTGGCCCCGGGTGAAAGGGGTTGCCTTCAAACAACACCACTTTTGCCTTGATCGCCAAGGCCGATACAAGCCAGTTCCACATCATCCACCCGCAAGTGGTGAAATAGAACATGGCATCACCCGCGCCCAAATCACCATGAAGGCGATGTTCTTTGAGATGCTGGATCAAGGTGCCGCCAACGCCGTGAACAATGCATTTTGGCGCACCGGTTGTACCGCTTGAATAGAGAATATAAAGCGGATCATTGAAACCAACCCGCACAAAGGCGCTAACCGGTTTGGCGCTCGCAATCGCATCGTCAAAAAGGGCGGCAATGGTAATGGCGTTGCAATCCGGTACGTCGCATAGATAGGGAAGGATCAAAACCGCCTTAAGTGTTGGCAATTGGGCGGTAAGATCGGCAATCAGCGGCATCCGGTCAATCTTTTTGCCAGCATAAAGATAGCCATCGCAGGCCATTAACAGCTTTGGTTCAATCTGGCTAAACCGATCAACCGCACCGGCTAATCCGAAATCTGGCGAACAGCTAGAATAGACTGCGCCAATGGTTGCGCTTGCCAACATCGTGATCACCGCTTCGGCCGCATTTGGCGTATAGGCGGCAACGCGGTCACCTTGGCCAACGCCCTTGGAACGCATCCAGCCGGCAAGTGCCATAACTTTTTGTTTCAGCTCGGCACGGCTAAGAGCAATATGACGGCCATCTTCGCCATAGGCACTGATCGCAGGGCGGTCATCGGCCTCGGCCAAAAGATTCTCGGCAAAATTGATTTTGGCATCGGGAAAAAACTGGGCACCGGGCATCTCGGTTTCATTGATCAGGATGCGTGATCCCATATCGCCAATCATGCCATGCCATTGCCACAGGCTTTGCCAGAAATCGGGCATTGAATCGATTGACCATTGCCACAAGGCTTGGAAATCACCACCCCAGTCAAAGCCATAATTGGCAGCGATAAACCGCCCGAAATCTTGCAGTTGCGCCTGTTCAATCGCTTCGTCTGTTGGTTGCCAAAGACAGGTGCCAAGCGCGGTTGATTGCGGCGGTGGTGAAAATTGTTCGGCCATCGATAAAACCCAAGAAAAAAGACAATGATCACAGCAAATGATCGAATTGGTGATGCGCCCGAAATCTCGGGTTCAAGCCCAGCTTATCGTGACCGGTTGCATGGCGCAATGATTGCGGCAGCTTGATGCGTTATATGCGCTAGATTTCATGCTAGCAGATACGCCAGCCAATATTCCAAATTGAAGGGCGCAAAACTATGGTCGCCCTTGTTCTGGATTGCTGGATGCCTCATACCGGTTGCCACATCTTGAAAAAAGGCCGCAACAGCAATCTATAATTGTTTTTCCAGATTGAATAAGCGCAAAGCATAGCCGGTAAAATACAGAATTTACGACCCCCAAAAAGGGTTATATCTCTGCATAATGGAAAACGCTTTGCGCAATGATATTTCTTAATAATTAGTTAATTTATGATAAGGTTTATCACCAAAGATATATTGTTTTTGCCATCAGCGAAGCCTTGAAATCGCGCTGCCAACTTGCAAATCATCTCGCCTAGGAGTTTGACTAGAGATGCATCCCAGCACGAAATCCCAAATTTGCTATATCATGTCAGACTTTGGTGAAACCAAACATCATCTTTTGCATGATAGGGTTGTTGTGCTTGCCGCAAGCCGGTGGATGATGCCGGTAAATGACAATGCTATTATCCAGATCGAATTGCTGCATCATGCCAATCAGGCGCTTTTGTCCGGCACAGTTGCCCGCGATGGCAGCGGCCCGCTAAAGGCACCTTTTTTGACGATGCTGTTTCTCGACGATACAATTGCCCATGCGCAGCGTCCCTTTGGCATTTGCTCGGGGGCGGCAACGGTTACATTGCTCCGCTTTATTGACCTTGAGACGCTTACGACTGATCAAAAGGCTTTGGCAATTGCTAATTTTGCCAGCCTTAACGACGTTATTTTCGCCGACTACCTGTCGCCGCCGATTGTGGAACCTTTGGCCGATAAACGCTACAGCATTGATCGGCAGCGTGATGGCCTGGGAATCATCTTGAACTTGGAGGCTGAATGCGCGACAAGATTGTTAGATCGAGGCATATCCTCATCGCAACCCAACCGGCAGCCAAAGGCAAAAGATGATGGCCCAATCTTCACAGAATTTTGACTATGATTTGATTGTTATTGGCGCAGGGTCAGGTGGCGTTCGTGCTGGCCGCATCGCCGCTGGTCATGGCGCCAAGGTTGCGGTGATCGAAGGAGACCGGCCGGGTGGAACATGCGTTATCCGTGGGTGTGTGCCGAAAAAGCTGTTGATGTATGCGGCCAGCTTTTCTGCCGATGTTGAGGATGCCCGCGGCTTTGGCTGGCAGATTGATGGTTTGTCGCATGATTGGCCTGGCTTGATCGCAGCGAAAGATGCCGAAATTGGCCGGTTGGAAAATATTTACCGGTCGCTATTGAAAAATGCTGGCGCCACCTTGATCGAGGGCTGGGGGCGGGTCACTGGCCCGAATGAGGTCAGTGTTGGCGCGGATGTCTATCGTGCTGGCAAAATTTTGATCGCGGTTGGTGGTGCCCCGCAACTTATCGATGTTCCCGGCATGAAAGATCATGCCATCAGCTCGAATGAAGCGCTGGATCTGCCCGAAATGCCAAAGGAAATTGCCATTTATGGCAGCGGTTATATTGCGCTTGAATTTGCCGGTATTTTCAACGGGCTTGGGGCGCGAACCCATCTGATTTATCGAAGTGATTTGCCGCTTCGTAGCTTTGATGATGATGTTCGGACGCACATCGCAACGGCGCTAACAGATCGCGGGATCATTCTTCACCCCGAAACGACCATTGATCAGATTACGGCTGAGAATGGCGGCAAGCAGGCGCATCTTAGCGATGGCAGCAGGCTGGCGGTTGATCGGATCATGGCGGCCACGGGGCGTAGGCCAAATACCGCCAATCTTGGCCTTGATGATTTGGGAGTCAAGCTTGGCAAAAAGGGTGAAATTATTGTTGATGATATGTCACAAACAAACCTGCCAAGCCTTTATGCCATTGGTGACGTCACAAACCGAATTAATCTGACACCAGTTGCGATTGCTGAAGGCCATGCCTTTGCTGATAGCGAATTTGGTAATCGCCCGCGCAAGGCCGATCATGCCAATGTCGCCTCAGCCGTATTCAGCCAGCCACCCATCGCATCGGTTGGCCTGTCTGAAGCCGATGCAATCAACGCCCATGGCAAGGTCAAAGTTTTTGAAAGCCAGTTTCGGGCGATGAAAAACACCATTTCGGGACGCGGTGAAAAAACTTATATGAAACTGATCGTCGAAGATGTAAGCGACAAGGTTGTTGGCGTGCATATGATGGGGCCGGATTGCGGTGAAATCATGCAAGGCATCGCGATTGCCGTAAAGATGGGGGCAACCAAGGCAGATTTTGACGCCACGATTGGCATTCACCCAACCGCTGCCGAAGAATTTGTAACCATGCGCACACCGCGCAAAGATGGCTAGGCTTGGCAAATTCTTGCCAGCCCTATTGTCGGAATAAAGCTTGAAAAAACAGGTCAAATCCGCGATATTGAGCTGCAACTCGAACGAAAGGGGCGAGGCCGGCTGTGCCGTTCGCAAGCCATCTCACCTAAAAAGGACGAAAATCAAATGACTTGGCAACCAAATAGCTGGCGCAGCTTTTCAATTCAACAAGTGCCGGAATACCCTGATCTTGACCGGCTGAACGCTGTTGAAAAGATTATTTCGGGCCGTCCGCCGCTGGTTTTCGCGGGTGAGGCGCAAAGCCTTCGCGACCGTCTTGGCAATGTGGCGCGTGGTGAGGCATTTTTGTTGCAAGGTGGTGACTGCGCCGAAAGCTTTGCCGAATTTTCAGCAAATAATATCCGCGACAGCTTTAAAGTCATGTTGCAAATGGCGGTGGTTTTAACCTATGGCGCCTCGATGCCGGTGATCAAAATCGGCCGGATGGCGGGTCAATTTGCCAAGCCACGTTCAGCACTTACCGAAGTGATTGATGGTGTCGAATTGCCAAGCTATCGCGGCGATATGATCAATGGGCCAGCCTTTACCGAAGATGAACGCATCCCTGATCCGCGGCGGTTACTTCGTGTTTATGAACAATCAGCATCAACCTTGAATTTGCTTCGTGCGTTTGCGCAAGGCGGGCTTGCCGATTTGACCAAGGTGCATAGCTGGGTGGCTGACTTTTTGAAAGACACGCCGCAAACACAGCGTTTTGAAGCGCTTGCGGAACGCATCGAAGAAAGCCTGAATTTCATGAAGGCTTGCGGGGTGACATCGGCAACGGCGCGCCCGCTTGCCGAAACCGAGCTTTACACAAGCCATGAGGCGCTTCTTCTCGGGTTTGAAGAAGCCATGACGCGTCGCGATACCATCACTGACGAACAGGGATGGTTCGACACATCGGCGCATATGTTGTGGATTGGCGACCGGACTCGCCAGCCTGATGGTGCGCATGTTGAGTATATGCGTGGCATTTCCAATCCGATTGGCCTGAAATGTGGGCCAAGCCTTGATCCTGACGAGTTGCTGCGCTTGATTGATATCTTGAACCCAAGCAATCAGGCCGGCCGGTTGACCTTGATTGTTCGGATGGGTGCGGAAAAGGTGCGAAGCGGTTTGCCGCCACTTTTGCGGGCGGTCAAGGCGCATGGGGCGAATGTTGTATGGTGCTGTGATCCGATGCATGGCAACACCATCAAGGCCAGCAGCGGCTATAAGACACGCCGTGTTGATGATGTGATGTCCGAAGTTATCGGCTTTTTTGACGCGCACGATGAGATTGGCACCTATCCGGGTGGCGTGCATTTCGAGATGACAGGGCAGAATGTCACCGAATGTGTTGGCGGTGTTGTTGATGTGACCGAGGCCAACCTTGGCGATCGCTATCATACGCATTGTGATCCGCGTTTGAATGGGGCGCAGGCGCTTGAACTGGCGTTTCTTCTTGCCGATTTGCTGAAACGTCGGCGTGGTGTACCGTCTTATATGTCCAAGGCCGTATAAAGGATCAAAGGCTTTGTCATACGCTGTCATGATTTGCGTCGGCAGTCTTGATCCATTTTTAACAAGGTAGACTGATGGCAAAATTTGCGAGCAGCGGGCCGACTCCGGAAATTCAGCCGCGTCTAACCGATAGCTATTTCAATCACACACGCAAAGTCGTCATGGCAAATGGCGATTGCGAAGTCACCTATGCGGTGTTCATGCGGCGTCCGGTTACCTTTGCCGGACGTTTGGCTATTGAATGGATTATCGCAATGGCCAAAGCCCGCGCTGCCACCTTGAAAATCGAACAGCTTTATGAAGAAGGGGCATGGATCGGCGCTGGCGAGCCGATGTGTTATATCACTGGCCCCTTTTCGGTTCTTGTCGACCTTGAAACGATTTTTTTGCAACGCCTTGGGCCAGCCTGTGTCGCTGCCTATAATGCCTATAATATGTGCATGGAACTGCCGAATGTGGCGTTTCTGGCGATGGATGCCCGCCATTGTGCTGGCAGTGAAATGGCCGAACTCATGGCTTATGGTGCCTCGGTTGGTGCCGCCAAGGCTAAGGCCAAAACCAATGCCATTGGCTTTGTTGGTTGTGCCGCCGATGCAACCGCGCATTTCTTTGGTCAGGAAAAGGGCAGGGGAACAATGCCGCATGCTTTGATTGGCTATGCTGGGTCAACCGTTCGTGCCGCCGAAATGTTTCACCAGACTGTGCCAGATGCGCCTTTGACGGTGCTGGTTGACTATTTTGGTCAAGAAATCACCGATGGGCTTGCAGTGGCCGCGCATTTTCGTGATCACAGCATGGCAGGCACCTTATCGCTTCGTCTTGATACGCATGGTGGTCGCTATGTTGAAGGGCTTGATACGCAGTCATCCTATGCGGTTTTGGAACACAATGTTCCGCAGGCTTTGCGCGGCTATCGAACCGAAGATGAATTGCGTTTGCTGCTTGGAACAGGCGTAAGCGCGGCGGCGGTTTGGCATATGCGCGAACAACTTGATAGCAACGGCTTTGACAAGGTGAAGATCGTTGCCTCCAGCGGGTTTGGGCCAGATAAATGCCGTGTTTTTGCCCTTGCTAATGCGCCTGTTGACGTGATTGGTACCGGATCATATTTGCCGCAAATCTGGTCGCAGACCTATGCGACAGCGGATATTGTTGCCTATGATGGCATGCCGCGGGTCAAGGCTGGCCGTGAATTTCTTTTGTATAAGTAAAAGGTTGATTGTTTCATGACAAAGCCGGTTCTTATTGCGCTCGCCCAATTGAACGCGCATCTTGGCAATGTAAATGCCAATATCAGCCATCTTGCAAAGGCACGGACACAAGCTGCTGTTCATGGCGCCGAAATCATTGTCACCCCTGAAATGTATCTCTCCGGCTATCCTTGTGATGATCTTGTGCTTCGGGCTGATTTCATGGCTGATGTTGCCGCGGGTATTGACGCATTGGCAAAGCTAACTGCCGATGGTGGTCCGGCAATTGTCGTTGGCGCGCCGGTTGCCGCTGATGGCGCTGTTTATAATTCGGTTTTCATTCTTGATGGCGGTGCCCAGCTTGCCCGATTTGACAAGGTGAATTTGCCAAATTACGGCGTGTTTGATGATAAGCGCAATTTTGCCGCTGGTCAGATGCCTGGCCCGACCATGCTTCGCGGGCTGAAAATAGGCTTTCCAATCTGCGAAGATATCTGGGAGGCCAATGTTGCCGAATGTCTCGAAGAATCGGGTGCCGATCTTATCATTGCAATCAATGCATCACCATTTGACGCGAACAAGCCCGAGCATCGCATGTCAACAATTGTGGCGCGAACGGTCGAAACCGGCCTTCCGGTTGCCTATGTCAATATGGTTGGCGGGCAGGATGAGCTTGTTTATGACGGCGGATCTTTTGCCATCAATGCTGGTGGCAAGCTTGCTTGTCATTTGCCAAGTTTTTCTGAGTCAATTGTGGTTATTTCAGCGCAGAAAATAGCAGGTATGGTTACGCTTACTGGTCAGATTTCGCCGCCCGATAGTGATTTGACCGCGCTTTATCGCGGTCTATGTCTTGGGCTTCGTGACTATGTCCATAAAAATGGGTTTCCGGGGGTTGTTCTTGGTTTGTCGGGCGGTATTGACTCGGCGCTGGTTGCCGCACTCGCTGTTGACGCGCTTGGCGCAGATGCAGTCCATGCGGTGATGATGCCATCGGCCTATACAAGCCAAGAAAGCCTTGATGATGCTGCCGAACTGGCAAGCGCCCTTCGCATCCGGCTTGATAATATTGCGATAACTCCGGCAATGGGCGCGCTTGATCAGATGCTGGCCGAACAATTTGCTGGTACCGAACCGAATGTGGCCGAAGAAAATATCCAGTCGCGTTTGCGCGGATTAATTTTGATGGGTATCTCGAACAAACATGGGTCGATGGTGCTGGCGACAGGCAATAAATCAGAATATGCGGCTGGCTATTCGACGCTTTATGGCGATATGTGCGGTGGCTATGCCCCGCTAAAAGATGTTTGGAAAGTTGATGTGTTCCGGCTTTGTGACTGGCGAAATCAGCATTTGCCGCGGGGTGCAGCTGGCCCTGATGGTATTGTGATCCCGCAACGCATCATCGACAAGCCGCCATCAGCCGAATTGCGCCCCGACCAGAAAGACACTGACTCGCTGCCGCCTTATGACCGGTTGGATGCGATCATGGCGGCTTTGTGTGAAGAAATGGCCGATATCGAAACGATTGTTGGCCGTGGCTATGATCGAGCTGAAGTTGTGCGGGCAAGCCAGCTTTTATTCCGTGCCGAATATAAACGGTTTCAGGCTGCGCCGGGTCCAAAAATGACGCCGGTTGCCTTTGGTCGTGATCGCCGTCTTCCCTTGACCTCTGGCTTTAACCCGATAAAACCCTAAAGAGCCAAAATATATGGCAAGCCGTCGAACAGGCTGCCGCTTGAAAAGACTGGCCCAGTGCCAAAAAGGAGTCGTTTGATGACTGCAATCAAAGTCCGTTTTGCCCCAAGCCCGACGGGAAGACTGCATGTTGGCAATTTGCGGACGGCCTTGGTCAATTATCTGTTTGCCCGCAAAACCGGCGGCCAATTCATGCTTCGGATTGATGACACCGATACCGAGCGTTCCAGCGAAGCGTTCGAAGCTGATATCCGCGCCGATCTTGACTGGATGGGAATGGGTTGGGATTGCGAGGATCGTCAATCATTGCGCCTTGCACGCTATGATGAGGCGTTGGCCCAGCTTGTTGCCGCTGGTCGTGCCTATGCGTGTTATGAAACGCCTGAAGAATTGTCACTAAAGCGGAAAGCGCAATTATCGGCTGGTCGGCCGCCGGTATATGATCGCGCTGGCCTGAAACTAAGCGCCGAAGAAAAAGCAAAATTAGAGGCTGACGGCCACCGTCCGCATTGGCGGTTTTTGCTGAATGATGCTGAAGTCAGTTGGCATGACATGGTACGCGGCGATGTTGCCTATCATATGTCGAGCCTGTCCGATCCGGTGTTGATGCGTGAAGATGGACGGGTGATCTATACAATGGCTTCGGTTGTTGATGATATTGATCATGGCATAACGCATATTTTACGTGGCGAAGATCATGTGACCAATTCGGCGGCGCAAATTCAGCTGTTCGAAGCCCTTGGTGCAACCGCCCCAACGATGGGGCATCTGGCGCTTCTTGCAGGCGCTGATGGGGAAGGCCTGTCGAAACGGCTTGGCAGCTTATCGATTGGGGAGCTGCGCCAAAGCGGCATTGAACCGGCGGCGATTGCCAGTGTTCTTGCTCGTATCGGCACGGCCGATCCGGTCGAGGCGCAAAGCAGCATGGAAACCATCATTGCCGGCTTTGATATTAGCCGTTTTGGTCGTTCTACTGCTAAATTTGATCCGTCAGAATTGCAGAAAATCAACGGCCAGATCATCCAAGATATGCCATTTGACCTCGTAAAAGACCGGCTTTCCAGCGCCAATGTTGCCGGGGATGCCTTGTTCTGGGAAACCGTTCGCGGGAATATCACCACAATTGGCGAGGCCAAAATTTGGTGGGATGTCTGCACTGGTGAAATCACCCCTGTTATCGAATCAAATAATGTGACCAACGCTGCGGCTGCATTGCTGCCGCAAGGCGATTTTGACGCGTCAATCTGGAAAGGTTGGACAACAGCCATTGCGGCCGAAACAGGGGTTAAGGGCAAGAGCTTGTTTATGCCGCTTCGCCTTGCGCTGACGGGTGTTGATGCTGGGCCTGAACTGGCGCCTTTGCTTGGTGTCATGGGCCGTGATCGTATTCTTGCGCGCTTGCAGGGGTTGCCGGCATGAATATGCTAAAACTGCATAATACCCTGACCCGCAAAAAAGAAGATTTTGTCCCGATCGACAATGATCATGTGCGGGTTTATGCCTGCGGGCCAACCGTTTATGGCCGGATTCATATGGGCAATGCGCGTCCGATTGTGGTGTTTGATGTTTTGGTGCGGCTTTTGCGGTTGCGTCATGCCAAGGTTACCTATGTTCGCAATATCACCGATGTTGATGATAAAATTAACATTCGCGCTGCCGAACGCGGCATTGGCATTGATGAATTATGCGCCGAAACGATCGAGACATTTCATCAAGATACCAAACGACTTGGCGCGCTTGCACCCGATATTGAACCGCGTGCAACGCATCATATCGCCGAAATGCAGGCCATGATCACAACCCTGATTGACAAAGGCCATGCCTATGCTGCCGATGGCCATGTATTGTTTCAAGTCTCAACGATGCGTGATTATGGATCGCTATCAAAACGGTCGATGGATGACATGATTGCCGGGGCGCGGGTGGAAGTTGCCCCTTACAAGCGTGAACCGGCTGATTTCATCTTATGGAAGCCAAGCAGTGATGATCAACCCGGATGGGACAGCCCGTGGGGACGCGGGCGACCTGGATGGCATATTGAATGTTCGGCGATGGCCAAAGCCTATCTTGGCGAGGTGTTTGATATTCATGCAGGTGGGCTGGATTTGATTTTCCCGCATCATGAAAATGAAATCGCGCAAAGCTGTTGTGCGCATGATCAAACGAAAATGGCGCATTACTGGCTGCATAACGGCTTTGTCACGATGAATGACGAAAAAATGTCAAAATCGCTTGGCAATATCATTTCGGTTACTGATGCTGCTGATCAATATCGTGGTGAGACCTTGCGTGCGGCCTTGTTGTCGGCGTATTACCGTGCGCCATTGGATTTATCGGATAATGCCATGCGTGACGCGCGGAACGGCCTTGATCGGTTGTATCGCGCTGTTGGTGATGTTGACACCTCCCAAGACAAGGTTGATGCTGATTTTATCGCCTGTCTTCTTGATGATTTAAATACGCCTGCGGCGATGGCGCGCTTGCATGAATTGGCGCGCTTGGCAAATAAAGGTGACGATGCCGCAGCGAAGGCGTTAAAAGCCAGCGGTGCGGTTCTTGGTCTTTTGCAGCAAGGCGCCGATGGCTGGGCCAAGGCTGGTGATGCGGCAACCGATGATGGTTTGGATGATGCTGCCATTGATGGTCTTATCGACGCGCGGAAACAGGCACGCGCCAACCGTGAATTTGTCAAAGCTGATGAAATTCGTGATCAATTGACGGGTGCCGGCATTATTCTTGAAGATAGCGCCGATGGGACGATTTGGCGGCGACGCTAGCAATGATTGGGTATTTTTGCTAAACCGATGCCGCATAGGCGGGCATAGATTGGCTTTTCGGCACGTGATTGCCGGTC
Organism: uncultured Alphaproteobacteria bacterium; assembly: GCA_963926175.1. Lineage (GTDB taxonomy): Bacteria > Pseudomonadota > Alphaproteobacteria > Puniceispirillales > Puniceispirillaceae > UBA3439. Next base: position 77,803 of record CAWUWE010000035.1, read on the forward strand.
AGAGGCGGTAGGAGATTACCAATGGGTAGCGATAAAATATGGTTGTTTGACACGACATTGCGCGATGGTGCGCAGACCCGCGGAATCGATTTTTCGCGCGCCGACAAGGTTGCCATTGCACATGCGCTTGATGATATCGGTATTGACTATATCGAAGCTGGCTGGCCAGGCGCAAACCCGACTGATGATGCATTTTTTGCCAAGCCACCAAAAATGAAAAATGCCAAGCTTGTTTCCTTTGGCATGACTCGTCGTGGTGGTCGCAGCACGGCTAATGATCCCGGGCTGAGTGCGGTTATTGATGCCGAAGTTGACGCATCTTGCCTTGTCGGAAAAACATGGGATTTCCATGTGAAAACAGCCTTAAACACAACGCTTGATGAGAATCTGGAAATGATCCGGCAATCGCTGATTGCCGCTGCTGATCGTGGCCGCGAGCCGATGTTTGATTGCGAACATTTCTTTGACGGTTATAAGAGCAATCCTGATTTTGCGCTTGATTGTATTCGTGCGGCCAATGAAGGCGGCGCGACCTGGGTTGTTCTTTGTGACACTAATGGCGGCACGCTTCCCGATGAGGTGTTTGATATTGTCAGCGCTGTTCACAAAAAAATGCCAGATATCCGGTTGGGAATCCATTGTCACAATGATGCTGGCGTTGCCGTCGCAAATTCGCTGGCGGCGATTGCCGCTGGGGCACGGCAGGTGCAAGGCACAATTAACGGGCTTGGCGAACGGTGCGGCAATACAAATCTAATTTCGCTTATCCCTAGTTTGGTGCTGAAAACCGACTATGAAACCAATATTTCCGAGGCCAATCTTCCGAAATTAATGGGTTTGTCACGTTTTCTTGATGATCGGTTGAACCGGGCATCGGATGCCCATTCGCCCTATGTTGGCGCGGCGGCCTTTGCGCATAAGGGCGGATTACACGCATCTGCTGCGCAAAAAGACCCGCGAACTTATGAACATGTGCCGCCGGAAAAGGTTGGCAATGAGCGGCATTACCTTGTCTCGGATCAGGCGGGCCGTTCAAATATGCTGGCGCGTTTTGCCCAGTTCAAGATTGAGATTGACCCCAAGGATGAAAGACTCGATACGCTGATCAGCGTTGTGAAGGCAAAGGAATTTGAAGGTTGGGCCTTTGACTCTGCCGAGGCCAGTTTCGAGCTTCTTGCCCGTCAGATGCTTGGCGAAGTGCCAGAATATTTCCGTATTGGTCGGTTCCGTGTTATGGATGAGCGCCGGTTTAACGCGCGCGGTGAATTGGTTGTTGAATCCGAAGCCACAACGACAATTTTTGTTGGTGATGATTGTTTTCACGAAGCCGCCATCGGCAATGGTCCGGTGAATGCGGTTGATACCGCCATGCGCAAAGCGTTGGTCGCCGCCTATCCATCGCTGGCCGATGTCGAGCTGGTTGATTACAAGGTTCGCATTCTTGATGCGGCAGAAGGGTCGGGAACCGGCGCCGTAACCCGTGTGATGATCGAATTTTGTGTTCCGGGTGGCCCTGTTTGGCGCACGGTTGGCCTATCGACCAATATTATTGATGCTTCGGTTGCCGCGCTTGGTGATGGCATGATCTGGAAATTGCAGCATGATCAAATCGCTGGTCCAAAGTCGATTTTAAAATGACAATCCTGCCCACCGCGCCAATTGTGATTCTGGCGCGCCCGCAAATGGGCGAAAATATTGGATCGGCTGCCCGCGCCATGATTAATTGCGGGCTAACCGATCTTCGGCTTGTTGCGCCGCGTGATGGCTGGCCGAACCCTGCGGCGTTGCCAATGGCAGCAGGGGGAAGTGAAATCATTGAAAATGCCCGTGTTTATGACAATTTGGCTGATGCGACTTATGATGTTTCATTAATGGTGGCAGCCAGCGCAAGACGGCGCGATCTGCCGATTAAAAGCGCTGATCCACGCGCTGCCGCCATGATGATGCTGGCGCATGACCGGCGATCAGCAGCGGCATCGCCCCCGGATGCGCCATCAGCTGGCAGAGTTGCCATGCTGTTTGGGCCCGAGGCATCTGGGCTTGATAATGATGAGGTTGTGCTTGCTGATATTCTTGTAACCGCGCCGTTAAATCCGTCTTACCCATCGTTGAATCTGGCGCAAGCGGTTTTGTTGATGGCATGGGAATGGCGTATGTCAGCCTATCTTGAAAGCCAGCAAGGCGATGATGCCGCCCCAAATCAACTAGCGTCAGATCAACTAGCGTCAGAACTTCTGACCAAGCCGGTCATGCCAGATGCGCCGCTTGCCTCTATCAAAGAACGCGATTTTTTCTTTCAACGACTTGAAACCGCGCTTGATGATGGCGGTTTTTTCACGGCACCCGATATGAGCCATGTGGTTAAACGGAATTTACGGGCATTCTTCACGCGCGCAGCCCCGTCAGCGCAGGAAATTAGCACGCTTCACGGCGTGATTCAGGCACTCACACGAAAACGCGACTAGCCATTGCGAAATATGTTTGACAAACGGGTCAAATACTCATATTTTCCGGCAAATTCTCGGGAACGCGGATTGCACCAGCGGGGTGTGATGCCGGTCAAAATACCAGCCTTGGCTGATATGGCGACCCTACCGGGGCAACAAAGGAAAAAGGAGCCAATCAATGGCAAAGTCCGATCATAAGCGGCACTCCTCAAAGCATAAAATTGACCGCCGTCTTGGTTTGAACCTGTGGGGTCGCCCAAAATCACCTGTAAATTCACGCGAATATGGACCGGGCCAGCATGGTCAGCGCCGCAAAAAGCCAACTGATTATGGTGTGCAGCTGATGGCCAAGCAAAAGCTGAAAGGCTATTACGGCAATATCGGTGAAAAGCAGTTCAAAAAATATTATGCTGAAGCTGTTCGTCGTCGCGGTGATACAGGCCAGAATCTTGTTGGTATTCTTGAATGCCGTCTGGATGCCGTACTGTACCGCGCCAAGATGGTGCCAACCGTTTTTGCGGCGCGTCAGACCATCAACCACGGCCATGTCATGCTTAACGGCAAGCGTTGCAACATTGCATCAGTGATGTTAAAGCCCGGCGATGTGATTAGCCTGAAAGAAAAGGCAAAGAACATTCCTGCGGTTCTCGAAGCAATCGCGTCTGTCGAGCGCGATGTTCCAGAATATGTCGATGCAGATCACACAAAATTTGCGGCAACTTTTGTTCGGGTGCCAAGCCTTGATGAAGTGCCTTATCCAGTTCAGATGGAACCAAATCTGGTGGTCGAATTTTACTCACGTTAAATCGTGAGCACCGGTTTGAACCGGTAAGATTAATATCCTGTTTCAGAAGGGCGGCTCGAAAGTGCCGCCTTTTTTTATGGTCTGTATCGCCTGATTATATGCAGGTGATACTGGCAGTGCTGGTTTGTACCGGTTTGTTAATGCGGTTTTGGTAAAAGACTTTTCATGCTAATATCTGCTCATGAAGATATGTCGTGCGACATTAAGCGATGCGCCAAATCTGGTTCGTCTGGCACAAGAGGCCTACCGGCATTATATTGGCCGCATTGGACGCCCACCGGCGCCGATGCTTGCCGATTTTAACCGCCATATTATTGATGACACAGTTTTTATTGCGATCAATGGCGTGATTTGCGGCTATGTGGTGCTTTGTTATGATGCCGGTTGCGGCGGCTTGATAATATTGCTGTTGCGCCATCAAGTCAGGGGCAGGGTATCGGGGCGGCATTGATCCGGCATAGCGAGTCCTTCATGGCGAAAAGGGGAGCTATCTTATCAGCTCTACACAAATGAATTAATGCATGAAAATATTAATTGATATCAGAACACTGGGTTTTGCGAGATTGCGCGGCGCGAAGAGCATGGATTTAAGCGGGTCTCTTTTGAAAAGACGATTCACCAACCATAGAGGGTTCCCATGACTAATAGCAATATTGATGCGGATACAGGCTGGCCTGAGCGTTATTATGCGGTGATTTTCACCGCACAGCGCAGCTTAAGCGGCGAGGATATGTATTAAATCACCGCTAACCGCATGGTGACGCTGGCGCAGCAACAGCCCGGCTTTCTCGGGGTTGAATCGGTTCGTGGTGATGATGGGATCGGCATCACTGTTTCCTATTGGACCGATCGTGATGCAATTGCGCAATGGCGCGGCCATGCTGAACATATGGTCGCCCAAGCGATGGGACGGCAGGAATTTTATGATTGGTGCCGGATACGCATTGCCGAGGTTGTGTCGGAACGCGCCTTTATGTCGGATAATATCGTTGAAAACCACACCGCCGACTAGGGCTTTGCCAATAAATGCCAGCGGTGTGGTTTTGCTTGTCTCGCCAACCTAACTTGGCTGGACATTAATGCCATGTGTTTGAAACATTTCGGTTAATTCACCCGTTTCATACATTTCACGAATGATGTCACAGCCGCCGACAAATTCGCCTTTTACATAAAGCTGTGGGATCGTTGGCCAGTCCGAATAGGCCTTGATGCCTTCGCGGATATTGTCATCTTCCAACACATTTATGCCGCGAAATTTAACGCCAAGATGCGATAAAACTCCCACAACCGCTGCGGAAAAACCGCATTGTGGAAATACTGGTGTACCTTTCATGAAAAGCACAACTTGCTCGCTGCCAATTTCACTATCAATGCGGGTCTTGAGTGCATCATCCAACATAATTTTGCTCCTAAAACTGGGTGTCATGCCCTGTTGGTAACGGGGTTCTAATTTTGCGGTGCCGATGTTTGCAGGGCGAGTGCGTGTAACTCCCCGCCCATACGGCCACCAAGTGCCTTGTAAACCATTTGATGCTGCTGAACACGATTCCTGCCAGTAAAGGCGCTCGAGATCACGTTGCAGGCGTAATGATCACCATCGCCGCGTAAATCTTCGATGGTGATGATGGCATCTGGAAAGGCGGTCTTGATCAGATTTTCGATTTCACTTGCTGCCATTGCCATGGTTGCCGCTCCTTTTAATGCCGCTTGGCTAAATGCTGTTTCGGCTGTTACCTGTTTGACTAGCCAGCCATCAATGCCGGGATACAGCCCTCAAACACGGCATTTAGATCTACTACCGATATGGTGTCATTGTCACCAAATTTCAATTCGCTACGATTGGAAACCATACCAAGTTTTGTAATTTCAATACCAGCCTCTTTTGCCGCGGCGATCAGCGTTTGACTATTAGCTGTTGTAACCACAAACCGCGCTTGGTCTTCGCCAAAGGCCCAACCGTGAAGATTGCCTGTCTTTGGCACCAAAATATCAGCGCCAAATCCAGACCGCATGGTCATTTCGGCAATCGCAACAGCGAGGCCACCATCGGCAATGTCATGCGCAGCATTAATGCCACCGCCAAGAATCTGCTGGCGAACCCAACTTCCCGTTTTCTGTTCGGCCGCAAGGTCAAGCGGTGGTGGCGCATAAATGCCATCATCGCCGTGATGCTGCTGGTAGATGGATACGCCAAGCCAGCCATCATCGGTTTGCTCGCTTTGCCCGATTACGAAAATATCTTGATCTGCGGCAACAAAGCAATTGCCAACAGCATCATCAACATTCTCGATGACTCCGACCATGCCGATAACAGGGCAGGGTTGGATGGCCTTGCCATCAGTTTCATTATAAAGTGACACATTGCCCGATACGACAGGCGTATCTAGCTGGCGTGCTGCATCACCCATGCCAAGCACCGATTCAACAAGCTGGGTCATGATTTCCGGTTTTTCGGGATTGCCAAAATTCAGGTTATTGGTAATCGCCAATGGTGTTGCGCCAATCGCCGATAGATTGCGATATGCTTCGGCAACCGCCTGCGCGCCGCCCGTTTTAGGGTCGGCCTCGACATAGCGCGGCGTACAATCGGTACTCATCGCAAGGCCACGTTTGCTGCCGTGAACCCTGACCAATGCGGCATCACCGCCCGGGCCAGCGATGGTGTCGGCCATCACCTGACTGTCATATTGTTCATAGATCCAGCGGCGGCTGGACAGATCAACATGACCAAGCATTGTTTTCAATATGTGGCTTATCGGTTGATCATTGGTGATATCGCTGCTGGCAAGCTGTTTGCGTGCTGGTGCATCACCATGTGGGCGATCATATTCCGGCGCATCATCAACCAACGGGCCAATGGGAATGTCGCAGGCGGTGCCACCATCTTTAAGCAGGATCAACCGACCGGTTTCGGTCACACGGCCAATTGGCATGAAATCAAGATCCCATTTATTGAAAATGGCGCGTGCGGTTTCGGTTGCATCGGGTTTTAGCACCATCAGCATCCGTTCTTGTGATTCTGACAGCATCAATTCATAGGCCGACATGTTTTCTTCGCGTGCTGGCACAAGATCAAGATCAATCTCCATGCCAAGCCCACCTTTTGATGCCATTTCAACCGATGATGAGGTCAAGCCGGCAGCGCCCATATCCTGGATCGACAAAACCGAGTCGGATGCCATCAGCTCTAGGCAGGCTTCCATCAGCAATTTTCCAGTAAAGGGATCACCAACCTGCACAGTTGGCCGCTTGCTTTCGGTTTCGTCGGAAAATTCAGCCGATGCCATTGTCGCGCCATGGATGCCATCACGGCCGGTTTTGGCACCAACATAGATCACCGGATTGCCCGGGCCTGTTGCAGCCGAGCGGAAAATGCGGTCGCTATTGGCTAGCCCGACAGCCATGGCATTAACCAGAATATTACCATTATAGGATTTGTCGAAATTGACCTCGCCGCCAACGGTTGGAATGCCGATGCAATTGCCATAGCCGCCAATGCCCGACACAACACCGCCAACAAGATGGCGGGTTTTTTCATGCCCAGCCTCGCCAAAACGAAGTGCATTTAACAGTGCTACCGGCCGCGCGCCCATGGTGAATACATCGCGCAAAATACCGCCTACGCCTGTTGCCGCGCCTTGATAAGGCTCGATAAAAGAAGGGTGATTATGGCTTTCAATTTTGAAAATGGCAGCAAGCCCGTCACCAATATCAACCGCACCGGCATTTTCGCCCGGCCCTTCGATCACTTGCGGGCCGTCAATTGGCAGGGTTTTCAACCATTTCTTTGATGATTTATACGAACAATGCTCCGACCACATGGCCGAAAAAATGCCAAGCTCACAAAGGTTCGGTGTGCAACCAAGGCGCTTATTGATCAGATCCCATTCATCACGCGACAAGCCCATTGTGGCGGCGTTTTCATAAGTCATTACATCTGATGCTGAAGTCATGATACCAGCGCCTCAAGAGATTTTAACAGGAATTTGGCACCATCAGTGCCGCCATGTAATTTAGACATGGCGCGTTCAGGATGTGGCATCATCCCAAGAACGCGGCCATTGCTTGACAGCACACCGACAATATCACGCGATGCACCATTTGGATTGATCGGCCCAACAGCATCGCTGGTGGCATAACGAAACGCCACCTGACCATTGCCTTCAATCCGGTCAAGCTCGTCTGCATCGGCGAAAAAATTACCCTCATTATGGGCGATCGGGATGGTCAGATCCTCGCCCAGCTCAAGACCGGCGGTAAAGGGCGAGGCTAGTGTTTCACAAAGCTGCAATCCAACATTACGGCAGCTGAATTTCAATCCGGCATTGCGGATTAGAACCCCTGGTACCATGCCCGTTTCAGTTAAAATCTGAAAGCCGTTGCAAATGCCCATAACCGCACCGCCGCGCGCCGCGTGATCAAGAACGGCGTTCATGATCGGCGACCGGCCGGCAAGTGCACCACAGCGCAAATAATCGCCAAATGAAAAGCCACCAGGAATGATCACAAGGTCGGCAGCATCAAGCGAGGCTTCTTTGTGCCAGACAAGGGCAGGGCGGCGGGATGTCAATTGTTCGATGGCAACCATCATGTCCCGATCGCAATTCGATCCCGGGAAAACAATGATGGCAACACGCAAGGCTGAGAGGGTCATGGTCTTTTTCGCATTACTGGTTAGGGGTGACGCGGTGATAAATTCAAATCTACTGTTCGTCTGGAATGTCGATTGAATAATCCTCAATCACTGTATTCGACAGCAATGTTTCGCACATGCGGGCAACGCGCTGGCGAAGCCGTGCCGGATCGGTCTCGTCGATTTCAAGCAGAATTTGCTTTCCAACCCGCACATCACCAACCTCGTTAAAGCCAAGGTCATTGAGTGAATACGAGATTGCCCGACCTTGCGGATCCAGGACACCTTCTTTTAGCGATATATTTACAATGGCTTGCATCTTTATGCCCTTTATTGTTGTGGTCTATGCATGGCGCCGTCGCCATATATTAGTCGATTTGCGGCACTTTTACACCAAGGCGTCGTGCAATTTCCTGATAGGCCTCGACAAGCCCGCCCAAATCGCGGCGAAACCGGTCTTTATCCATTTTCTTATTGGTTTCTGCGTCCCAAAGGCGACAATTATCAGGGCTGATTTCATCAGCAAGCATGATTTCAATGCCGTCATCCGTGTCATAACGTCCAAATTCCAGTTTGAAGTCAATCAACCGGACACCGATGCCAAGAAATAGACCGGTCAGAAAATCATTTATCCGCAATGTATCTTCAACGATGATTTCCAGCTCTTCCGGCGTGGCCCAGCCAAAAGTGAAAATATGCTCTGGTGCGATAATCGGATCGCCAAGGCTATCGTCTTTCAGGCAAAATTCAACAAGGGTGTTGTTTAGCATTGACCCTTCTTCAAGCCCAAGACGCGGGCAGATGGACCCGGCAGCCACATTGCGAACCACCACTTCAACCGGAATGATTTCCAATTTGCGGATCAGCTGTTCGCGATCGCTGATGCGGCTGATGAAATGGTTGGGAATGCCAAGTTCGCCAACGGCCATCATGATATGTTCGCTGATATAATTGTTTAAAATGCCCTTGCCGGAAATCACGTCTTTTTTCTGCGCGTTAAAGGCGGTTGCATCATCTTTGAAATGCTGGATCAACGTGCCGTCTTCTGGCCCTTCAAAAATGACTTTGGCCTTGCCTTCATAGACCGGTTTCTTTTGTGTCATGCTGTGAGTCCTAGTTTAGGTCTGGTCATGGCCAGATTTTAATGAATTAGCCAAAAACCCGATCAAAGATTGTGTCGACATGACGGAAATGCTGTTCAAGATCGAAAAGCGCGTCAAGCTCGCTGCTTGTTAGTTTTGCCGCCACATCTTCATCGGCTTTCAACTTATCAAGATAGCTGCCGCCTTCGGCCCAAATCTTCATCGCATTGCGCTGAACATAAACATAGGAATCTTCGCGGCTAACCCCTTTTTGCGTCAGGGCCAGCAGGACTTGCTGTGAATGCACGAGGCCACCAAGCTTGTCGAGATTGGCCTGCATTGTTTCAGGATAGATCAATAGATTCTCGATCACGCCAGCAAGACGATGAAGCGCAAAATCAAGCCCGATGGTGGCATCAGGACCGAAAACGCGCTCAACCGATGAATGCGAGATATCGCGCTCATGCCATAGGGCCACATTTTCCAATGCAGGCACCACCGAAGCGCGAACAATGCGGGCAATTCCTGTCAAATTCTCGGTCAGAACCGGATTGCGCTTATGCGGCATGGCTGATGACCCTTTTTGGCCAGCCGAGAAAAATTCTTCAGCCTCACGCACTTCGGTGCGCTGAAGATGCCGAATTTCGGTTGCAAGCCGTTCAACTGAACTTGCCACGACGCCAAGCACGGCAAAAAACATGGCATGACGGTCACGCGGGATCACCTGTGTTGACACGGGTTCAATCGCCAAACCCATTTTTTCGGCAACATGGGCTTCGACAGCCGGATCAATATGCGCGAATGTGCCAACGGCACCTGAAATGGCGCAGGTGGCGATTTCACGTTTGGCGGCGACGAGACGTTCACGGCACCGGCTGAATTCAGCGTAAAAACCGGCCAGTTTCAAACCAAAGGTAACGGGTTCGGCATGGATGCCGTGGCTGCGGCCAATGGTTGGGGTGCGTTTATGCTCAAAGGCGCGTTTTTTCAGTCCGGCAAGCAACCGGTCAACCCCCTCGATCAATAGATCACTTGCCCGCGCCATCTGCACCGACAAGGTGGTGTCAAGAACGTCAGATGAGGTCATGCCCTGATGAACAAAGCGCGCATCTTCGCCAATATATTCGGCCAAATTGGTCAGGAATGCGATAACATCATGTTTGGTTTCGCGCTCGATTTCATTGATTCGGTCAATGTCAAAGGCGCCTTTTTTCCACACCATGGCGGCTGCCGATGCGGGGATAACCCCCAATTTTGCCTGTGCGTCACAGGCATGTGCTTCGATTTCAAACCAAATCTGGAACTTGCTTTCCTCAGACCAGATGGCGCTCATTTCCGGTCGGGAATATCGCGGGATCATAACTCTAATACCTTTTGCGTTAAATGGAGGTTGATTGTACCATTGAGATGCGCAAAAAGCCAGCGCATAACTAGCCATTGTGGCTATTTTGCAAGGGGCATCTACATGCTGATTCGCCGATTGGTTGTTGCCGCTTTGATGCGTGTTGCGCAAAATCCTGCCGTGCAGAAAAAGGCTGGCGAAGTGGCGGGCAAGGCCCTTGATGCGGCGCGGCCATCATTGCTGCGGGCAAGCCGGAAAGCAGGTGAATTAACCCGCAAAGCCGCTAGAAAAATATCTGACGACCGCTAAGTAACGCTTTGCTGCGACAAAAGCCACGATTTCAGAGGTGGCCAAGGCTTTTAAAACTGACGCAGTTGTTGCCAGCAACAATCAGATGATCATGGAGCGCTATGCCCATTACCGCCAACGCTTTTTTAATGTCTTTTGTCACTTCAATATCAGCGCGTGATGGTTTGGTTTCAGCGTTTGGGTGGTTATAACCGCATGGGCAAAATGCCGAAGCGCAAGATTGACGATTTCGCGCGGATAGACTGATGTTTGATTAACCGTTCCGCTTGAAATTGTTTCATCGGCTATCAAGGCATAAAATCATCACATGTTCGATTGGTTCATGTGCCAGCTTGCTGATGCAATAGTTCTGAACTTCCATCCAATGTGTCAAAACCGGCTTTCCTTTGACGCGTGAATGGCTTATGAGAAGGCCGGCTGCCTCGGTGATTTTAACCGCAGCAATGGCCGCATCGCCCATATCTTTGATTGGGCGCAGATCATCAGGGCTGGCACGAAGAACCGCCGAGAGGCTTTTGAATGTTTTGATCAGCCGTTTGGCCAAAGGCTTGGTGTCACCACGCGGTGCGCCAGCATAAAGCAGCATTTCCAAAATTTCCAATTCGGTAAGGGCGGTAGTGCCTTTTTCAAGCAATTTACCGCGCATGCGGGCGCGGTGTCCCTTGGCATATTCAGCGGGATTGGCGCGTCCGGGCTGTTCTTTTAAAGATTTTGTCATATCCAAACAGATAACCCAAAAGGATTAAAAGTTGGTTAATCGAAGGTTTTTTTGAAATTTAACTTGGCGCTGACTAGCTGCGATAGGGCGGCAAGGTAAAGCCGGCAGGCGAAATTGTGAAAATTACAGCGGCGCCATCGGTAATGCCAATGGAATGTTCAAATTGGGCGGACAGGCTTTTATCGCGGGTTACCGCCGTCCAGCCATCATTTAGAGTTTTGGTTTCTGACCGGCCGGCATTGATCATTGGCTCGATGGTGAAAATCATCCCCGGCTCAAGAGCCATGCCACTGCCTGCTTCGCCATAATGCAATATGGTAGGGGCTGTGTGAAACACCTGTCCAAGGCCATGGCCGGTAAAGTCACGAACCACGGAAAAGCGGCAGGATTCGGCATGGGACTGGATTGCATGACCAATATCGCCAAGCGTGTTGCCAGCGCGTGCCACGTCAATGCCGCGCATCAGGCAATCATAGGTCACTTCGGTTAGGCGCTTGGCTTTGATTGACGGCTCGCCAACATAGAACATGCGGGATGTATCGCCGTACCAGCTGTCGAGAATGACGGTAATATCGATATTGAGAATATCGCCATCACGAAGCGTTTTTGGCCCGGGGATCCCGTGACAAACAACGTGATTGAGCGAAATGCAGGTGGATTTTGGAAAGCCCTTGTAATTCAACGGCGCGGGTGTGGCGCCATGCGCCAAAATATAGTCATGGCACAAACGATCGAGATGTTCAGTTCTGGCACCGGCGATCACATATGGGGTGATCATATCCAGCACTTCGGCGGCAAGGCGGCCTGCTTTATGCATGCCAGCAAAACCTTTGGCACCATGTCGTATTACTGTTTCACTTCGCATTGTCATCTCTATTGCGGCGGCGGATCAAAACGCGCCTTTTATTTGGGAATGATATAATGCCGCTGAAATAGCATATTTTGCCAATTGCGAAACCTATAAACTGTATTTCTTGCTGTTAATCGAGTCATTGACGCATCAAGTCATTTGACAGTTTGGTTATATTTCAGCACAGTCTGCCATCTTTATTTATCTGCATATTCAAGGTTTCCAATCATGTCATTTTCTGCGAATCCTACCGCCGCTATAATTGTGATTGGCGACGAAATCCTGTCTGGCCGCACCAAAGACAAAAATATTGGCTGGCTTGCCGAACAGCTTGGTGCGCAGGGGATACAGCTTGGCGAGGCGCGGGTCATTGCCGATAAAAAACAGACCATCATTGATACGGTTCAAACATTGTCAATGACTTATGATTTGGTCTTTACCAGTGGCGGCATCGGGCCAACGCATGACGATATCACAACCGATGCGGTGGCTGCCGCGTTCAATGTGCCGGTGATCCGCCATCCAGAGGCTGAACGTAGGCTCATTGCTCATTATGCCAATACCGATCTGGAATTTAACGCTGCACGTCAAAAAATGGCCGATATTCCAGACACGGCCGCATTGATTGATAACCCATTATCGGCGGCACCTGGCTATATCATTGGCAATGTTCATGTTCTGCCCGGGGTGCCAACCATCTTGCAGGCCATGTTTGAAGGGTTGACCCATAAATTGCCTGGCGGTGTTGTGATGACACGGATTACGGTTCAATGTTCAACCGGTGAGGGCAATATCGCCACCATTCTTGCCGATGTTGAGGCGCGCCATGATGGGGTTAGCATTGGCAGCTATCCATGGATGAAGCCCGGCCAATTTGGCACGGCGATTGTTGTCAGCGGGATTGATGCTACGGTGACCAACAGCGCGGCAAAAGCGGTTGAGGCCGAAGTGCGCGCCTTTGGTGCCGAGGCCAATATCGTCAATGCTGATGGCGCTTTGGCAGATTAGTAAATGCCCAATGGCGTCATGGCGTTTAACCGCAAGGGCCGAACTTTCAAAGCCCAAAAAGGCCTAGCCCCAAGGGCCTTTTGGCCGGTCGGGTTGTGATGATGGGATCGAGCTTCGCATTGTTTGATTTGTGTTACGGCGAAATCGTTTACGGGCGTCTTGCTTCATCTCGTCAAAGCTGATTGGCCGTCCTGACCATGTTTTTGGCGGCTGGCCGCGGTCAAATAGCGATATGTGACTTTTCTTGAAAAACGGGATTAGCGCCATACCTGACAAAAAGCCGCCAATATGCGCGATATAGGCAACCCCGCCACCATCACCGCTAAAAGATTGTGGCGCAGCGGCAAATTGAAGGCCAATCCAGCCGCCAAGAACCAGCCATGCAGGCAGATTGATAAAGCGGAAAAACACAATCACGATGAAAAGACAGCGCACCGTTGCCTTTGGGTGAAGCATCAAATAAGCGCCCAAAACACCGGCAATGCCACCTGATGCGCCAACCATTGGCACTTGGGATGACGGGTCAATCAGGCCTTGCGCCAATGCCGCGAATGCGCCGCATAACAAATAGAAAACAATAAAGCGGCCACGCCCCATTGAATCTTCGACATTATCGCCAAAAATCCATAAATACAGCATGTTGCCACCAAGATGTAGCCAGCCACCATGCAAAAACATCGAGGTGATAAAGGTTGCCCAGTTTGGAACAATGATAAATTCTGCGGGAAGTGTTTCACCTTGAAACACGATTGCCGGAACAAAACCGAATTGGTAAATCGCCACTTCGGCGGCAATACCATCAAGCGATTGCTGCCAGAAAAAGGCAAAAACACAGGCAGCGATACTCAACCATACGATAATCGGCCTTCGGCTCGTGGCATTTTCATCAAAAAGCGGAAAGAAAAACATGATTTTATCCGATGGTGATCACCAGCAGCAATCTAGCGCGCCTGACCAGCAACGGCAAACAACTTTAACAGATAGGCATCATTGCCATGGCGCGGTTACGCGAATGTGCCATGACGCAGTTACGCGAATGATGATCATCACCAACGGCAATTGGGATTGATCAATTCTTGCGCCATGGTGCAAACTTGTTTATGCCGGAAATGCCGGAAATACCGGTTCTATCAAGGGAGTTTTGCGGGTGTCAGACGTTTCTATTGATTTTGGTGACTATATCGACAGCTATCCGGATTTTCCAAAAGCCGACATTTTATTTCGTGATATTAGCCCGCTATTGGCATCTGCCGAGGGCATGGCGCAGGCGGTTGATCAATTTTCTGCGCAATTATCCGGTTTTGACATTGATTTGATTGCCGGCATTGAATCACGTGGTTTTCTGTTCTCTACTTTGTTGGCATCGCGGTTGAATATCGGGTCAATGATGGTTCGCAAACCCGGGAAATTGCCCGGCAAGCTGGTGCGGGCGGGATATGATCTTGAATATGGCACTGCCGAATTGACGATCCAGCAAGATGCGCCTATCCAAGGCCGGTCGGTTCTGATCATTGATGATCTTCTTGCCACTGGCGGAACGATGGTTGCTGCCAAAACATTGCTTGTATCATGCGGTGCTATTGTTCCTGCCTGTGCTGTGGTGATCGAACTTGTTGCGCTTGGTGGCCGCGCCGCGTTGGATGTGCCGCTTATCATGCTAAAGGCTTATGATGACTAGATTTGATCTGCAAACAACGCTTCTGATTGTGGCGCTTGAAGATGAGCTTCCGCGTGACATGGCTGCTGGTTGGAACATTGTTTATACCGGTGTTGGCAAGGTAAATGCGGCCATTGCTCTTGGCGATGCGATTGCCATGCATCAACCAAAACATGTGGTGAATTATGGCAGCGCAGGTGCGTTACGCCCCGGTCTTGCCGGCCTTCATCGGGTAACCCGCTTTTTGCAACGCGACATGGATGTTCGTGCCTTGGGCTTTGCGCTTGGACAAACACCATTTGAAGATGATGGCGAGATTCTTGCCGGTACTGGCGGGCTAAGCTGTAGCACTGGCGATCAATTTGTCAGCGCGCCGCCCGAATTGACAAGTGATCTTGTTGATATGGAAGCCTATGCGCTTGCCAAGATATGCCAGCAAAAAGCGATTGATTTTCACTGTTTCAAATTCATTTCGGATAATGCCGATGGTGATTCTGCACATGATTGGAGCCAGCAATTGGCCATTGGTGCCAAGCTGTTTTCTGCTGAAATTCTGCAACAATAGATCCTTTAAAATTGCTTTTTGCGAATGGTGATTGCCAGCCGACACCAACGCAGCCTATTGACGCGGATAATTCCTTCTGAGACGCTGTTGCTTAACGCTTTGTGCCGGTTTCAAACAGGCTTTTTATGGGCTTGCCGGAAAAGCAAAAGGATCACCATGAAAAGCCACAGATAGCGGCATAGACGGTGCGATGATGAGGGTTTATTTGGATCAATGTAAAAGGGGGATGATATGCTTAAAACGGCTGAAATTTTGCCTTTTACCGGCGTGCTTGGTGCCGAAGTGAGTGGGGTACAGCTTGCCGGTCTTATGAAACGCAATGACAGCAGCAATGCTGAACAGCTTTTCCAAATGCTGGTTGAAAATAAAGTTCTGGTATTTCGCGATCAGCATCCCGACCCGCAAACGCATGTTGATGTTGCAAAATTGATTGGTGATCTGGCACCGGTGGTGCCGATGTACCCAAAAGTCGCCGGTTATGAGAATATCATCATCATCCGCAATGATGACGATAACCCGCTGGAAACTGAGGTCTGGCACGCTGATATGACCTATCGCTAAGTGCCGATTTTCGCCTCGGTTCTTCATGGGGTACATATTCCGCCGGTCGGCGGCGACACATTATGGGTTGATATGGTTGCTGTTGCTGAGGGTCTGTCGGCGCCAATGCAGCAATTTTTAACCGAATTAACCGCGCGCCATACAATTCAAAAGGGGTTTTCTTTTGTCAATGAAAACGGCCAAAATGACCGCGCAGCCGAGCTTGCCGACACCATCAATCGGGAAAAAGCCACCAACCACCCTGTTTTGCGAAAACATCCGGTGTCGGGTGCTGAAACCTTATTTGTCAATGCAGCATTTACCGAAGCGATTAAAGAGCTGGCAGCCGATGAGTCCGATGCCATGCTTCGCCATCTTTATAGCCGCATCGACAACCCGCGATATCAAATGCGGGTGAAATGGCGGCCGGGAACGGTTGTGATGTGGGTTAATTGGGCGACTCAGCATTTTGCCTGCGGCGATCATTACCCGTCATTCCGCGAGGTTCAGCGGGTTACGGTTAGCACGCCAAGATGTGCAAGCCTTGGGCTGAATTGATCGATGTTTTTGGATTTTGGGTCTTCAAACGGAAAATGGGCATACAAAGCGCAAAATTGCGGCCCTGTATGCCCATGATTGACACCCCTAAAGGGTCTTCAGATTAACCGCTGAAGTTTTGCCATTCTGGCCGGTCTCGAGCTCGTAAGAGACCATCTGGTCTTCTGCCAAGCCGTCCATACCTGAATTTTGAACAGCTGTAATATGAACGAATACATCTGTTGATTTGTCTTCTGGCTCAATAAAGCCAAAACCTTTTTGTGGATTAAACCACTTAACTTTTCCTGTGCTCATAATTTTCTCCTATGAACGATCGTTGAAGGAAAGCAACTTGTGTTCATTGAAGAAACCGTACCGCTAACCATTACTCTAAAACACTAGAGTAA
>CAWUWE010000036.1:0-5554 GCA_963926175.1 uncultured Alphaproteobacteria bacterium
TTCGGGATTGATCGGTTCGCCAACCGATCCAAGAAGCCGCAAAGATGATCGGTCACAAACCGTGACAGGCTTATCGCCTTCGCGCATCAAGGCGCGGATGGCGGTTGGAGCAGTATAGAAAATATTGACCTTATGTTTTTCGACAACACGCCAGAATCTGGAACTGTCGGGATAGGTTGGCACGCCTTCAAACATCAAGGTTACCGCACCATTGGCCAATGGCCCATAGACGATATAGCTATGACCAGTCACCCAGCCAACATCGGCGGTACACCAATAGATATCGCCATCATGGTAATCAAAAACATATTGATGCGTCATCGAGGCGTAAACCATATAGCCGCCAGTGGTGTGAAGAACCCCTTTTGGTTTGCCGGTTGATCCTGATGTATAGAGAATGAACATCGGGTCTTCGGCGTTCATTTCTTCGGCGGGGCAATCGGCCGAGGCGCTCGCCATAGCCTCGTGATACCAGACATCGCGCCCGTCAACCCATTCAATCTTGCCGCCGGTTCTCTTTACCACAATCGCGGTTTTGCAATCCGGGCAATTGGCCAAGGCGTCATCGGTGTTGGCTTTTAATGGGATTGGGCGTCCACCACGAACCCCTTCATCGGCGGTAATCACCATTGCTGAATCGCAATCTTGAATCCTGCCAGCAAGTGCGTCTGGCGAAAAGCCACCAAAAACAACCGAATGCACAGCCCCAATCCGCGCACAAGCCAGCATCGCCACGGTGGCTTCGGGGATCATTGGCATATAGATGGTGATCCGGTCGCCTTTTTTGGCGCCATTCGCCTTTAACACATTGGCGAATTTACACACATCTTCATGCAATTCACGATAAGTGATATGGCGGTGTTGGTCGGGCTCATCGCCTTCCCAGATGATGGCCGTCTGATCGCCGCGGGTGGCAAGATGGCGGTCAAGGCAGTTGGCCGCCGCATTTAAAGTGCCGTCGGCATACCATTTGATATGTAAATCCTTGGCATCATAAGATACGTCGCTGATTTGGCTATAGGGCTTGATCCAGTCAATGCGCTTGCCATGCTCAGCCCAGAATTGATCGGGATTGGCAATCGAATCTTTGTAAAGGGCGGCATAGCCATTCGCGTCAATAAGTGCCGATTTTGCCAAATCTGCGCTTGGCTCAAAGATCATGCCCTGTTCCATGAAAAGACTCCTTCAACAATTCTTTAATGGCCTTACATATCGGCCTTATTTTATGGTTTTGGCTTGCTTGATGCTGCTTGTCAGCTCGCTTTTACGCAACCTTGTTCAAAATTATTATCGCAGTCGGTGAGAATCGGCAAGGCTTGCGACAATGACGGATGTTTAGGCCGTTGGGTCTTCGCCATGTTCAAGCTGGTCAATAAGCGATTCGCCAGCGGTTGAATCGGCAAGATCAAAAACTTTGCGGCTGATTACCATGGAAAATCCGGCGCGCGCCATTGCACCAAGCTGGCGTTGCCGGCGTTGCATGATGGCATCGTGGTCATCGCCATCAATCCGCCGGTGATTAAAAGGGCCAATCCGGCGTCGTCGGGCAAAGCGGCAGGCGGCAAGCAACTCGCCATTGGCGGCATGTTCATCGGCCACTTCCAGCGCCGCATCAATCACATCATCATCAAGCCGATGCTGGCGAAGCCGTTGACGGATGCCAAGCTGCGAGCGACCCTGCCGGCGGTGGCTTCGCGCCTGAGATTGGGCAAAGGCGTCATCATTGACATAGCCAAGCGTCTGGCAGCGCGTCACTGTTGCATCAATCGCCGTGGCAATTTCATCGGGATCATGCTGATCAAGCTTGCGCGTTGCAAACCGGCCAAGCACTTCGCGCAGCCGGTGCTGCGAACTGGCATAGCGGCCAAGATAATCAACCGCCTTATTCATCAATCTTGTTTCGATAGGTGCTTTTACCATGAATGTGAAATGATACTTTTCAGTTGTTGGAGCCGCCCCCAAAATCAGTCAGAATTCCCATATGCCGCCAATAAGGTTAGGCGGTTTTCGGGTGAAAGGCAAAAGCTGTCCTTTGCCCCATTGCGCCAGATTAGATTGCGGCCTATTTTGACCGCATGACGAATCTCTATTCAAAGACAAATACATCATCATCTGCCAAAGCAGCACCTGCGGCCTGCCGGTCATCATCGGCGCATGAATTGCGCCGTCCAGTTTATATCGGGCCGGTGAATTGGGTTGGTCTTGGCATGCTGTATCAACGCGAAGTGCAGCGGTTTTTGAAAATTGCCACTCAAACGCTGGCGGCACCAGTCATCACCTCGATCTTGTTTTTGATGGTTTTTTCAGTGGCGATTGGTGAGCGCGCCAGCTTTGCCGGTGATATTGATTTTGTGACATTTCTCGTGCCGGGTCTGGTGATGATGAATGTTCTTCAAAATGCTTTTGCCAATACATCATCTTCGCTTGTTGTTTCAAAAGTACAGGGCAATATTGTTGATTTACTGATGCCGCCTTTGGGGCCGGGTGAGTTGCTGTTTGGGCTTGCCGCAGCGGGCATGACGCGCGGTTTTTGCGTTGGCATCGTGACGGCGTTTGCCCTGGTTATTCTTGGTGGCGGCACGCTGCCACCACATCCAATGATCGCAATTTGGTTTTTAATTCTGGGTGCATTTGCCCTTTCTTTTGCTGGTATTCTTGCTGGAATCTGGGCCAATAAATTTGACGAATTAGCGGCCATTACGAATTTTGTTATCCAGCCGCTGACCTTTTTATCGGGAACCTTTTATTCAGTTGACCGACTTCCCGCACCATTTGATATGATTGCCAGCTTGAATCCGGTCTTTTATGCCATTGACGGGTTTCGCTATGGCATGATCGGGGTTGCTGACCGGCCACTTATGACCGGCTTTTACTGTCTTGTTGCGGTGAATGTCGTTTTGGCCATTTTATGTTATAAAGCCTTGCGTTCGGGCTATCGCTTGAAAGGCTAGCATTGCATACTGACCATTACCAAAGACGATTAGGATAGGAATCACCATGCAAGCCGAAGAGTTTGAAAACGGCATTTTGCCCGTACAGCATCTTGAACAGGCGATCCAAGACGGTGTTATTGCCGCTGATCATCCGGTTGAGGACGGCCAGCTTCAGCCCGCAAGTCTTGATCTACGGCTTGGCCGCGAAGCATGGCGGGTGCAAGCTAGCTTTTTGCCAGGCCAGCATATGACTGTTGCCGAAAAGCTGACGAAATTTGGCATGCATAAAATCGACCTCAGCGATGGCGCGGTGCTGGAACGCGGTTGTGTCTATATTGTGAAATTGCAAGAGCATCTTCGCCTTCCGGCGGGCATTTCCGCCATGGCAAATCCCAAAAGCTCAACCGGCAGGCTTGATATCTTTACCCGCCTGATTACCGATGGTGCGCGTGAATTTGAATCGGTTGCCGATGGCTATGAAGGCCCGCTTTATGCCGAAATTTCACCGCGCACCTTTTCGGTTCTGGTGCGGGCTGGTTCGCGCTTGTCGCAATTGCGGCTTCGGCGTGGCATCAGCGCCCCATCTGATCTGTTGATGGAATCACTGCAATCAACCGTTGGTTTGGTTCATGGTGCCGCGCGAACCGATATTCGTGACGGTGTTGCCCTTAGCGTCAATCTTGAACCTGATGTCAAAAGTGGCATGATTGGTTGGCGGGCGCGTAAACATGCCGGTTTGATTGATATTGATTCGCCAGCAAGCCAGCCGGTTGACGCTTTTTGGGAACGCGTCACCCCATCTGACCTTACGGTTGGCGGGCTGGTATTGAATCCTGATGAATTCTATATTTTGGCAAGCCGTGAATATGTGACTGTGCCAAAAGATCACGCTGCCGAGATGCGTGCCTATGATACAAGGGTTGGCGAATTTCGCGCGCACTATGCCGGATTTTTCGATCCCGGTTTTGGCATGGCTGAACTTGGCGCCGAGGGAACGCGTGCCGTTCTTGAGGTGCGGTCGCATGATGTGCCATTCCTGATTGAACAGGGTCAAACGGTTTGTCGGCTGGTTTATGAACCAATGGTATCAGTGCCAACAAAGCTGTATGGCGCTGGGGGATCAAACTATCAATCACAAGGGCTGCGATTGGCCAAACATTTCATTCAGGACTAGCCAAGTGGCGGTTTCGCATTTTTTGGCGGATATCTTGACAATTGTTCCAAAAATCGCGAGAGTTGCCGCCTGAATCGAGTGCCAATGGGCGCTTGCTGGGGCCACCAACGAAACTATTGAGTTGGTGGTTTGATTTTTGGATATGAATTTGAGCGTGTTTGCCGGTTTTATATAGCTGACATAACAAGGGATAAGCCAGGTGGTTTTGACATGAACCAAAAAGCCTTAGATTACGCAGCTGACTCAGCTGTGATGCAAACCTATGGACGCGCCGAAATTGGTTTTGTGCGCGGCGAAGGCTGCTGGCTTGAGTCTGACTCGGGTGAAAAATATCTCGATTGTGCAAGCGGGATTGCTGTTAACACGCTTGGCCATAGCCATCCGCATCTGGTCGCTGCGTTGACCGAACAGGCTGGCAAATTATGGCATACATCCAATCTATACCGGATTCCCGGTCAAGAGATTGTTGCCAAAATGCTGGCGTCGCTGTCGGGTCTTGATCAGGTATTTTTCTGTAATTCTGGTGCTGAAGCCACCGAAGCTGCGGTCAAGATTGCCCGCCGTGCCGCCTATGAAAAGGGCGAGCCTGAGCGGATGACCATTCTGTGCGCGACAGGCGCTTTTCACGGCCGGACATTAGGCATGCTTGCGGCGACAGATAGGCCGGTTTTCCGAACTGGCTTTGGCCCGATGCCAGCCGGATTTGACCATGTTTCTTTTGGCAATTTGAACGCGCTTCGTGCCGCGTTTGGGCCACATGTGGCGGCGGTGATGGTTGAATCGGTGCAGGGCGAAGGCGGTGCCAAGGAGGTTCCCGATGGCTATCTTGCCGGTGTGCGTGAAGCGGCTGATGAATTTGGTGCGCTGGTGATTGCTGATGAAGTGCAGGCCGGCATTGGCCGGACCGGACGGCTGTTTTCCTATGAAGATACTGGAATCAAGCCTGATATTGTTGCTCTTGCCAAAGGGCTGGCTGGCGGCTTTCCGATTGGGGCTGTTATTGCCAGCAAGGCGGTCGGTGCGGCGATGACACCTGGAACGCATGGATCAACTTTTGGCGGCAATCCGCTGGCCATGGCGGCGGCAAAGGCGGTTCTTGAAATTCTTGGCGAAGATGGGTTTTTGGCTGATGTTTGTGAACGTGCAGCCTATCTTGATACGGCGCTGCATCAGCTACAGACAGAATTTCCTGCAATGGTCAACGCGCTTCGTGGGCGCGGATTTTTGCGTGGTATCCGGCTTCATGATTCGGTCGATTTGCCCGCCCTTGTGAAACGGCTTCGTGATGACCATCTGCTTACGGTATCAGCGGCTGATAATACGCTTCGGCTGTTGCCACCACTGACCATTCATCGTGATGAGATTGATCTGGCGATTGCCAAGCTTTTGGCGGCATTGACCGCGATTGCGCCGCGTGACGATCAATAGAGCGCAATAATTTTTGCCA
>CAWUWE010000037.1:0-14237 GCA_963926175.1 uncultured Alphaproteobacteria bacterium
TCATCAATTTCACTGGCACCTGAAACAATTAAGGTGCGTAACGCACTAATTGAAAAATTCACTGGCGAACCGCTGGATGAAATGAACCATTTTATGAATACGGCCCTTGCCACCGAGAAAAACGAATTACGTCGGATCGGCATTTTGGCCGCACGCATCTTTTTGCTGCGGACGCGCATCGCCAATCTTCAAGATTTTAACCGTGACCAGTCACTGACCAATATTTCGGAAATCAATGTTGGCACACTTGATCTTGGCGGCGGAAATATGGTTGCCACCAATGATGGTGATGATGATATCACCGAAATTGAAGATGGCTGGGCACGGCTGAAAATGACCTCGCCGGGCGAAGTTCAGGGAGTTCGGTTCTTATCAGGTGCCATTATTGATGCCAAACCTGAAGATGCCGAAAAGCTGATCCGGTCGGGAAAAGCCGTCCGCGTTGATGAAAATGGCGATATCATCGAATTCCATGAAGGTGATTTTGACAATCAAGACGAGGCTGGTAAAGCCGCAGAGGCTGAAGGTCGTGCCGAAGATGCAGATAGCGACACTGAACCGAATGATAACGATGATGCCAAAGCCGATGAAAATACTTCATCTGATGTGGCAGACCAACCAACCAACGAGGCAACAAGTGACGAACAACCGGTGATGGCCACCGCGGATGACGCAGCAAGTGAAGATGCGGCCACCGCCAACGCCGAACAGCCAAATTCAGCTGATGATGAATTATCAGACAATGCGGATGGCAAAACATGATTTATCGCATTGGCAAAACCGCAATCTGGTTTGCCATTGCCTTTGGCCTTGCCGCCTGTCCGGCGGAACGGTTCCGGCACGAAAAATATGTCTGTAAAAGCGTCAGTTTTGATCTTGAGTCAATTATTGTGAATGACACGAATATTGGCGGTAAAGTCAAAATCAATGGCTATGGCAATCATAAAACAGCCATCATCAAAGCCATTAGTGACGATCATATTGAAATTGAAGCCAGCGGCATGACGCTAGAGTTGGATCGTAATGATGGCAGTGTCAAGATTAGCCGCGGCAACCGATATGCCCGCCTTGCATGCAAACTCAGTATTTTCACCATGTAAGAAATTGCCAGAACTGGCAGCTGAATGAAGAAACTAAGGTATAGCAGGCCCATGAAATTTGACAATGGCTTCGGCTTCATCTTGGCCAATGCCTGTCGCCAAAGTTAATTCATTCGCCGCCGCCCCGTTTCGCGCCAATTCAATGGCACGGCTCATTTGCTTGTCACCACTGAAATTTTGCGCCAGATCAGCAAGCTCTTGCCGGCTTTGATCAAAGCCTTCGGCCAAACCACCAGTCTTTTTCTCAATATCACGAAGCCGCTCGCCAATTGTTTCAAGGCTGAGATGAAGCCGAATAACTGTGTCGCCGATTTGCGCCAAATTATCGGCAACTGTCGCAACACGCCGATCAGCAAGACGTTGATTGAGCAGAATTTTGGCAGCCACAAACCCAACTAACAACAGCACCACAGCTAAAGCTGTTAGAATCACAATGATAGAAGGGTTTTGGAAAAAACTGGCCATATCTGCCATTTGATAAAACCTTTAAAGGAGATTAGTATACATGCACCAAACCATATTATGCCGGCTTATCATCATTATCGGCAATATATTTTTGCAATTCGCCTGGAATAGCCGCTTTTACAGCAGCGCGCTTTTGCAATTGATCAAGGCGCGTGATCACCGCTAAAACCCGGACACGGTCCGCCTCATCTAGTTTTTCAGTTTTGAACAGACTATCCCCGTACATTTCCAGAAATGCCTCAAGCGCCAGACATTCATCAGCAAAACTTTTTACCGATAAATGTGACGCTGATAAACTGTCGAGCATACGCTCGACATGCTCAATTATGTCAGTCGCAGAAAGTGAACCACCCATTAACAGTATCCTTACCGGTAATCAGCTCTTCAGCTCCCTATACGCATCCATCAACGCTTCAGAGATTCGATCAATGTTGATCGGATATTCACCACGCTTGATGGCTTCTTTAATCCGATTTACATTCACCTCATTAATTGGCGCTGATGATGCCATCTGTTTGATAGATGACGGCACATCGACAGACTTCAGCTCAACACTGTCGCTAGCATTTGCAGCTGCGGCAGACGAAACTTTGGTTGCCTCTTGTGATACCCGATCAGGAACTTCGGCCTTGCGTGGCTCCATACGACTAACAGTGTTTTTTACAATACCAACCAGTTTAGTTGACCTCCGATATACCAGTAACGACATGAGTACGAATTTATTTAGTAATTATTTTCACTTTTTTTTCTGACACCACACGACCTTCAACAATCACCTTACTTGATTGGATCAAAACCTTCAATAAATCACCCATTTGGGCATTATCTAGCGCAAGGCCAGAACCAGCAACGGTAACTCCGCCAATCCGTGTTTCGATGGTGACAGTCTGGTCTTTTTGTACCAGCCAATCCATTTCAAGATGCCGGTTTCGTATGGCCTGATTGACGGTCAGTGACCGGTTTGTTTTCCGGCCAATAACATCATCCAGCTTTTCAAAATACCCAACAAGGCGGTGATCGGGGCTTGATACCAGCACCAGATCATCATTGGTGATGACTTCGCCGCGCCGCAGGCTGCGTGAAAGCTTGACAATTTTTGCCATCTTATGTGTTGGCTGGAATGCGGTTTCGGCATCACCGCCCAAAATGGAAACAGGACTATCTGATTGAATTTGCGTTCGAACCGCTATCGAAAAACCATCTTCGTCACTGCAAGAAACGCGAACCGTCTTATAGCTGCCGAACATTGGTTCAATCGTCAAATCAACGGCACAAGGCAAGAATTGCCTGTCCTGATTGATTGCAGGGTCTGTGGTCATGCCAAGTGAGGCCAATGATGATTTGATCTCGGCTTTGATTACCGCGCCTGATAAGGTTTGGCTCGCCATAGCCAGATTGCTGGCAAGACATAGGCCTGCGTAGACTCCAAAAATGCTAGTAGATTTACCCACCAAAGAAATAAATTTCATTTGTCCGTCCGCTGCTACCTTCTGATGAGCTGTTTTCGAGCTTTATGCCGGTTACCAAGGCTTTGATCTGGTTTAGAGATGGCAGGCGAACGGTTTTCTTAGCATACAGAAAATTCGGATTACCCCGCACAAAGGCATGGCGATTCATCTGAACAATAGCCATTTCAACAAATTTCATGTTCATGCCGCTGCCACCATAATAATCATTCATAATATGACCAAGGGTTTCATCCTGCGCCACCTCATGCATTTCCGAATAATCCGGATCCATGCGAAACGGATGTGAACTTGCAGCGTCTTCAACAGCGCCATTGTCACGCGCCCCATAGCTCAGCACGACAATTGGCTCGGCAATGGCTGCATTCATGGCAATGCTGAAAAGGCATGGAATTACAAACGTCAAATAGCGCATCAATTCTTCTCCAGAAACGTCGCAAGTTTGCCATTCAAATCGACTGGCTTGCGTTGGCGGCTAAGCGGCTCAAGGATTGAATATCCATCGCCAGCCTCAATTACCCGCAAAACCGACCATTTACTGCTAACGCCAGAAACCATCGCCAGACGATTGACCTGAATGCCCTGCCGCATCCCAAGGTTAACATGTAGCTTGTCATCCTCTAATTTGATTACGGCCTTAAGCGGCAAACATAAAGTGGCTGACGCAATCGCCTTGGCATGGTTTTGAAGCCCGCTCAGCAAGGCCGCTTTTACCTTATCACGCTTGGTTGTGCTTAATTTGCTGATCAGCAGGCTTGGTGAACGCTCACCAAGTTTCAGCTTGATCTCGTTAAGAACCTCGCCAAGTGGCGTCAACTGGCTGCCTGCATAGAGACTGGTTGTGATAATAGCGCGCAAATGCTGGCTTTGACCAAAAGCAGAGCCGTCGCTGAAGCTTTCAAGTGCAATATTAGTTGCAAAGGCAAAATCACCATCATGGATAGCGACTTTGCCATTCATTAAAGCATTATAATCATAACGCGCATCACGCTTCATCTGAACCGGATCAAGAACCGTAGCGCCCTCATTATATAAGGTCAGATTGGTTGTGTTTTCCAGCTGATGATAAAGGTCCACCATCATCATTGACGGCATTGTTGACAGCCAGCCAGGAACCGACCTTGTCATCGACATTGTAGGCGCAAACATTGTCAAATGGCCAGCCGCACGATCATGGCATGCTGGTTCGGCGATCTTGCCTACGGCGGCCTCTACGGTCACCTCATAATGAAGGTCATCCTTGATTTCGTTAACAATGCGATAATCAAGAATTTCACTCGAAGGGCGCACAACAAAATGATCATCAAGGCTCGTATCGGCCTGCACCGATGAAAACCCATCGATCTTGGCGCCACCTTTCAACGCTGCAAGATACAGCGCATCTTCAAGCGCAATATTTTTTGCCTCATGCAAGGCTGCCTGATCATTGATCACCGCGCGTCCTGTTGCCGACACCATGCGCAAACCTTCGCCAGCAAGCACATGCGTGCCAGTTGACAGGGCAAAGATGGCGGCAGAAAGCAATGTAATGACCCGACTAGACATCATTAAACATTCTTGCGCGCCGTTGTAAGTAGGTAGCTGATAGTTTCGCGATCAATTTCCAAAACCACCTCATATGTATCAGTGCCAGTTGGGTTGATCCGAACCGTGCGCGCACCGCGGATGGTGCCATTCACAACACCACGAAATGTATCATTCTGTACAACAAGATCAATCACGGTTGTACTTGAATCCACCTGCAATCCATGAATCTGTTCGGCCAGATCGCGCATTGCTGCCATTCGGGCAGACCGGATCGCCATCAAACGTTTTTGCGCCTCGCCACGGCCCGGCTGCGATGATGTTACCGCATAGCCAACAGCCGTCAGTGTTGGAATATTCTCCGCACTGGCATCAAGAACGTCTTTTAAATTTACAATTGTCTGGGTTTGTGAGGCTTCGACCGCTGCCATTTTTGTTGTGCCAGCCATATCAAGACTTGATGTGCCACTGTGCTGACATGCTGTCAAAAAACCGATGCCAAGGCCGTAGACCACGGCTGTCTTGAAGATCTTGCGCATTTTGAGCTCCGTTTCGTCAAAAATTTAGGTACCTGGCTCAAATATGCATTTTTCATGCCAACCAGTTCGCTTTTGCCTCATCCTGCCTTGCCGCCAATAACAAGGGTCACAAGCCCAGCAATAAAGACGACGAAAAAAACCCTATTCGCAGCACCAGCTTTCGGCAAATCGCGTGATTGGCATAGATTTTGCCTTTACCAGTTATAGCCCGCATCTGGTCGCCACAATGGCATCTGGATAATGGCAAGAGAAAGTATTCTTAATCAGAGGTTTAGCGGTTGAAAAACACAATGTTAACAAAGCATGTTGTCAATTTATTGTGCCGGTTTACACACAAGACAGGGCAAATGTCATGAATATGACGCTAACAAGATTCGGGTTTGGCAATGTGGCTGGCTTTTTGTCAACGCTGGTCATGCCGGTTGGCATTTTGGCGCTTGTCGCCATGATGGTTCTACCCCTTCCCGCTTTCCTTCTTGATATCTTCTTTGTAACCAATATTTTGGTTTCGCTTCTGGTGCTGATGGTGGCTTTGCATACCTATCGCCCGCTCGACTTCTCCAGCTTTCCAAGCTTACTGTTGATCGCCACGGTTCTTCGGCTTGGCTTGAATGTTGCGTCAACGCGGATCATTCTTGGCGATGGCCACGAGGGTACATCGGCCGCTGGCAAAGTGATTGAGGCATTTGGCGCCTTTGTTATTGCTGGCAATTATGCTGTTGGTATTTTCGTCTTTGTCATTCTTGTGATCATCAATCTGGTCGTGATCACCAAAGGTGCTGGCCGCGTATCTGAAGTGACAGCCCGCTTTACACTTGATGCGATGCCCGGCAAGCAAATGGCAATTGACGCCGATTTGAACGCTGGCGTTCTCACCAATGACGAGGCCAAGCTCCGTCGTGAAGATATCTCCAAAGAAGCTGATTTCTACGGCGCTATGGATGGTGCGTCAAAATTTGTAAAAGGTGACGCCATTGCCGGTATTTTGATTCTTGCAATCAATATTATTGGCGGTCTGATCATCGGCGTTGCCCAGCATGATATGTCATTTTCCAGCGCTTCTGAATCCTATATTCTATTGTCAATCGGTGATGGGCTTGTCGCGCAAATCCCATCGCTGATGCTGGCCATTGCCACAGCCATTATCGTAACCCGCGTTTCAACAACCGAAGATATGGCAGCGCATATTGGCAAACAGGTCAGCCTGTCACGCGCCTGGATTCCGGTTTCGGCTGTATTGCTTTTGATCGGTTTTGTACCGGGCATGCCGAATTTTCTGTTTTTGGCTGCAGCTGCCATTGCTGGCCTAGCCGGATTTTTGATGCGAAAAAGAGAACAAGGTGAAAGCGAGCTAGACGCACAGCAACAGCCCGGCGCCGAAGCGTTGCTTGAAGAAGGCGGCAAGGAGTCGCCTGACCAGATTAATTTGACCGATGTTACCGATAACTCAGCCGTTTCGGTACAGCTTGGCTATGGCCTGATTGGCATGGTTGACGAGGCCACTGGCGGGCCACTTGTGAACCGTATCACCGGCATCCGCAAACAGGTTTCCAAGGCGCTTGGCTTTGTTATTCCGCCGGTGCGGGTTCGCGATGATATGGCCCTGAAAGCGAATGATTACCGCATTCGGATTGGCCAGACGATTGTTGGCGAAGATCAGGTCTATCCTGATCTGAAACTGGCTATTCCGGGCGACTCAACAAGTGTAAAGATTGCCGGTGTCGAGGTGAAAGACCCAACATTCGGCATGGATGCCATCTGGATTGACCGGCATAAAGAAGCCGAAGCTGAAAGCAATGGCTATGTCGTTGTCGAGCCTGAGTCAGTGCTTGCAACACATATTTCACAAATCATGTATAAATTTGCGCATGAATTAATCGGCCAAGATGATGTCAAAGTGCTTCTTGATAATCTCGCGCAGACATCGCCAAGCCTTGTTGAATCAGTTGTCCCCAAGCTGGTACCGCTTCATGCGTTGACAGGAATTTTAAGTGAACTTCTGGCCGAGCGCGTGCCGATTAGCGATCTTCGCAAAATTCTCGAAACACTGGCCAATCTGGCTGGTCGCAATCTTGGCATCATCGAATCTGCCGAAGCTTTGCGCCCGGGTCTTGCCGGTCTTTTGATCCAGCAAATTGCCCCGTTAAACCAACCCCTACCCGTGATTACGCTTAGTTCTGAGCTAGAACATATGCTGATCTCAATGTCGCGCCAAGGCAATGACGGCGGATTGCTTCTTGATAGCGGCCTTGCCGAACGATTAATCAAATCGGTTGCGCAAGCCAGTGAAAAAACATCAGCCGATGGCCGCCAAGCCGTTCTTGTGGTCTCGCCGCAAATCCGCCGCCAATTATCAACAATCATGCGCCAGCATATTGACGATCTGGCGGTTCTTGGCTTCACCGAATTGCCTGACAACCGGAAAATCAATGTCATCGCTACCATCAGCGGTGATGCCGACAATAAACTTGAAGACAAATAAGATCCGGCGCTTTTGCCGTCATCCAGACAAGGAGGATGAACAATGCCAACAATAACCGTACAAGCCGCAGATTCTGCAACCGCAATGGACGAAATCTGGACAAAACTTGGCCCTGATGCGATGATCATTTCGACCAGCAAGCGCAATGGCCGCATTGTTATGGAAGCAACGACCGAAAGCGCTAAACCAGCAATGGCACCGTCTGTTGAAGCCGGATTTAGCGACATCTTCAAAGGTCAAATGCTGGCAAAGACTGCGGTAACAGCAAAAGCTGACACGGCTGGGCGGACACCTGCCGCTGCAGGTGCCGATATCGCTGGACTTCGCCGTGATATCACGCAAATGCAAAACATGCTGTCAGGCCTCGTTCTTACCGATCTTGACGGGGTTAATCCAAGCCTATCGGCAAGCACAAGATTGGAATTGCAACGCGCTGGATTTTCCGCCGCATCGTTAGACCTTCTCAAAGCGCGTTATGCTGGCCTGACCTATGGTGATGGCTGTGACGCCTTTCTTGGCGGCATGGCGGAAAGACTAGCCCACCCACATGCTGAAGCATTATTGTCAAAAAGATTGATTTTTGTTGTTGGCGCCACCGGTACTGGCCGCACAACAATGGTGGCAAAATTAACCGCAATGCTTCGTGAGGCGCATCCAAAAAAGGAAATCATTGCTGCCAGCCTGCATGGGCAGAATGCATCAAATAATCAGTCATTGCAGAGTTTTGGCCGATTGCTGAATGTTCCAGTTTGCGCGCTTTCCTTGGAAACGCCAGTCGCTGATTTCAACAAAATGACCGATTATGATATCATGGTCATTGATGTCACCGCGATGCCGGATGAAGCTAGCCAAAAAATTGCCGCAATCAAGGCGCATATTAATTCCAAGGATATTGGCATTATCGCCACCATTCCGGGTAGTACAAGCCGTGCTATGATCGAATTGACCGTGCAGCGGTTTGCCGATCTGGCACCAATGATTGCGCTGACCAAGCTTGATGAATGTGAAACAACAGCAAGTGAATTTTCGACCTATGTTGAGCAGGGCGCACGCATCAGCATTTTGTCAGGAACAAAATCGGTGATCGGAGCGTCAATATTTGCTTCGGAAAACATCTTATTGCAGTATCTTAAAGAGAATTTCAGCACTCACGAAGCAATTATGCCAACTGGCACAGGTTTAGAGTAAATATTATGGCAACATCCATTGCAGTCACCAGCGGTAAAGGCGGCGTTGGCAAGACCAACACGGCAGTCAATCTGGCAACCACCCTGTGTCGACTTGGCAAACGTGTCGTTCTTTTTGATGCCGATTTCGGCCTTGCCAATGCCCATATCTTGCTTGGCACCAATCCCAAAATCACAACCGCTGATTTTTTGGCAGGTAAAGCCAGTATGGCCGAAACCATGACACCTGCACCGCTTGGGCTGAATTTCATTTCTGGGGGTTCCGGACTGATTGAACTGCTTAATCTTGATAATCAGGCTCGCTATCGCATGTTGGCTGGCCTATCTAGCCTGCAAACAGAAATTGACTATCTTATCGTTGATTGTCCGGCTGGTGCATCGGACAGCACATTGTTTTTTGTCAACGCGGCCGATATTGCGTTGGTTGTTTTGGTGGCCGAACCGACAAGCTTTTTGGATGCCTATGCGCTATTAAAAGCCGCATATCTTGATAAAAACATTACCCAATTTTCCATTATGGTGAATATGGCCGAGAACTCAAAAACAGCCGAAGCCAACTTTAAAAAATTTCGCGACATCGCAATGCGGTTTTTGGACGTAAAATTGCATTACGTCGGTATGATACCGCAATCAACAGCTATCCGGCAGTCAATTATCCAGCGCAAGCCGATCAGTGTTAGCCAGCCAAAATCATCGCTGGCGGAAAACTACGAGTCACTTGCGCGGCATTTAATGAAAACCCAAAAAAGCACGCATGATGCGGTAAAAATTTTTGACGGGATTAGTTAATGAACATGGCAGCGCGTGACCATTATGCCAATCAGAAGATAGATGTTGATGAGCTGATCAAAACACATAGTGGTTTGGTTCGAAAAATCGCTTGGCAAATTCATGGTCGAACGCGCCACACAACTGAAATAGAAGATGTCATGCAGGTTGGCTTTACCGGTCTGGTAAACGCCGCCCAGCAATATACGCGCAAAGAAGGTGCCACCTTTGGCACTTATGCCAGCATCCGCATTAAAGGCGCGATCATCGATTATCTGCGCAAAAGCTCAAATCTTTGCCGCACAACTATTCAGATGAAAAAGCGCTATAATAAGGCGCAAAACCAGCTTCAAAGTAAATTGATGCGCCAGCCAAACGTTACCGAACTTAGCGTTGCCATGAGCATGTCTGAAACCGAGCTTCAAGAATGGGAACATGCCTTTCAGGCCAACGCACATGACTCGCTTGATAGTGTCTATGACCAATATTCGATCTGGTATGCCTCAGATGAGGACTCACCAGAAGAAAAGCTGAACCAGCGTCAGCTTCAAGGACTGCTAAAACTGGCTCTTCATGAGCTAAGCGAAAAAGAAGCACTGGTTGTCCAGCTCTATTATGTCGAAGAATTAAACGTATTTGAGATAGCTGCAGTGTTAGAAGTTTCGACTGGCCGCGTCTCGCAGATCAAAAAATCAGCAATTGCCAATCTGCGTTTATATATTTCTAAATCACAGCATATTGACTGATCATGGCCACATCTGAATTTAACGAAATTACCGAGATTCAGATGTCATTGCAGCTTGCTGAACATCAGCTGCAGCATAATCCCTTTCAAGAACAGCTGCATATATCATTATCTTTGGTATCGATTGCCCGTGGGTCATGCAAAATGATCATCCGCCCCGATGGGCAACGCGCGCCATCATTTGTTGGCGCCCTCCATATTCCGGCTGATCGTGCCGTTATGCAGGCAACCATATCGCTGCCACAAAGCCCATTTGATGATTTGGCGCAAAAGCTGGGCCAGTCGAGGTCACGCCCAATCAATCTGTTAGCGACATTAGACAAACCGCTAACGGTTAATTATGATGGGATTTTATTCATTGACCCGCCCGTTGATGCGGCCATCACAAATCTAGTTTGGACAATCCCGCTTAAATAAACGCCTAACGGTCACTTATAGAAATTTACGCACCATTTCAGTTTCAGATTGAAGCAGACGTGATGTTCCGGAAAAGGCCTGTTGTGCTCGGATCAGCTTGGCTAATTCACCAGTCATGTCGATATTAGACATTTCCAAAGCGCCCGAATGGATTTTACCGCGGCCGTCGTTTACCGCCTGCCCCAGATTCCCCGGCCCAGATTTTGCGTTTTCGCGAAACATATTATTACCAATCGCAGTAAGACGGTTCGCATCGGCAAAAGTTGCAAGGCCAATTTTCCCAACAGCAACAATGTTCGTGCCACCATATGTTGCCTCAACGGTTCCATCTGGCTGGATACCAACACTGGATAACGCAGCCGACCCAAGCCGTTGGACACCGTTTTCGATAACAATGCCAGCGGCGCGCATCGGAACCGTAATAGCCGTGCCATTTGCCGACATAACTTTATGACCGTCACTTGTCGCAATCTCGCCATTCAAATCAATCGAAAAGGAACCGTCGCGTGTATAGAGAACATCGCGCAAATTACTGCCATTGCGAAGCGTAAACATCCCCTCGCCTTCAACTGCCAAATCAAGAACCGCGCCGGTTTGCTTTAATTCGCCCTGTGATCGCATGATCCTCATTTCAGGTGTTCTTACGCCCGATCCAACCTTGTTACCAACTCCCATGGCAACCGTATCAGCATAAACATCCACAAAGTTGGCTTCGCGCTTTTTATAACCAGTGGTTCCAGCATTGGCGATGTTATTTGACGTGACATCAAGGTCACTCAAGGCTGCCGACATACCGCTGCGAATTACCGAAATCATGATCATCAGACCTAACGTAGTTTGCTTCGGGTTACACGAGCAAATTTTGTGCCAAAGCCCTCATCATCACCAAGTTTGGTTAATTTTTACAACCGAAGAAGCAAGCCACCCTTGGGCAAATCGTTTCGCTTAAAATTCAACTTGTTTAGCCGTTGCTAATGCAGCATATTATCAACTTGTGAAGTAAAGGCAGAAAATGGCAAAGCAGCAAAACACATCGCTGGTTCCCGTGGCAAAGCAATTGCCCGCAACCCGCCCCGCCAAAACGGGCACGCAATCATTTTCGCTCTATGATGGTGTACGACATTTCACTAGCCGTGAAGATGTGCGTGAATTTTTGCCGGATATTCTTGGTAAGGCGCTTGCCCGCACATGGATTGATGCTGATTTTCGGACCGCGTTTGATAACGACCCATGCGGTGCGCTGGAAAGCCATGGTGTGTTTCTGCCTGAAAATATGTTGATTGAGTTTCAGCGCCAAAATGCCGATCGCCCGCGGATTGTTGTTTATGAACAACGGCCAAATTCAAAATTCAAAATACGCGTTCTGTATCTGCAGCTGGTGATGATGGCAGGGCGGTGATGATCCGTTTAGCCCCAATCAACCGAATGTTTTTCCGCCTTTTTGTGATTGCTAGCTGCCTTTTTGGCCTACCTGCCAACGCCAGCGACCCGCAAACCCAGATGGAAAACAAGGCCTTTAAAGAAGCAGTAAAGGCGGTTAAAGACAAAAATTATGCCCGTGCCATAACCTTGTTTGAGGCACAAGCCAAAATGCCGCGCCATGATGCGCAGTATAATCTTGCGGTTTTGCTTAATTCTGGCAAGGGCCGCCCTCGTAATTATGTCGAGGCGCTGTTCTGGTCATGGCAGGCTCAACTTGGCGGTATTGAAGATGCCGAAGATCTGGCCAATGATATTATTGATTTGCTGCCGCCAAAAGTAGCTGATGAGGTGCGCAGCCGCGTTGGCGAGGCGTTACAAGCGCGCATCGACGCCAATGATCTACAAGCAATCCCACAATTTGCAAATTATCATTTAACCATTGTCGCCGAACCCGATTATGGCAATGCCTATATCTGGTATTCAATCGCCGCCGCAATCAATCTGCCCGAGACAAGCGACGCGCGTGACGATGCCGAGTCTCAAATCGACAGCAAAAACCTTGTCGAATTGCAGATAAAAACCCAGAGCCTTTTTGACAAATATAAATTCAAACCATTGCCAGCCACCGGCAAAGGAGGAAAAAATGCGAGTTAAAGTTCAATGGATTATTGATGGTCTTGTCGAAATTGACGCCGAATCAAACGAAGCTGCCGAAGCGATCGTTGATGAAAAGCTTCGCAGCTTTATCTCGGCAAACCCTGAATTGACCGAAATGTTGGGCGCTGTTGCCATTCAAGGCCATGCAGTCATCAACGCCGATTAACCAAAACTGTTAAGCAGCTCAGCAATGGTCTTTTCTAGATCATCATTATCAGTTTCGATCTCGGTAATTTCCTGACGCAATTCTTCAATACGTTGTTTGCGCTTTTCCATGACATCACGGATTTCCTCGAGAACCGTGGCAAGACGACCGCTTAAATCGGTTTCGTTCATCTCATCTTCTGCCATTTTACTTATCCTTTTTTCAAATCTGAAAAGGAAACGTCCTAACCCGGAAAATACAAGCGCTGGATCATTACA
Organism: uncultured Alphaproteobacteria bacterium; assembly: GCA_963926175.1. Taxonomy (GTDB): domain Bacteria; phylum Pseudomonadota; class Alphaproteobacteria; order Puniceispirillales; family Puniceispirillaceae; genus UBA3439. Next base: position 13,196 of record CAWUWE010000037.1, read on the forward strand.
TCATCTTTTGCTAAATTTAAGCAATTGCAATCTGTGAGACAACCCTTGCAGATACCATGCCAACAACAAAAGTGAGGTATCAGCATGTTTTCACTCAATCTGGTTCACTTTCGCCAGAACGCGACCAGAATGATTGCTTTGCTGGCGACAGCTGGCGTTTTTATCATATTTACAACGGCCAGTAGCCCGCTTTTTGCCGGTAGCAACAACAAAGCAGAAATCGTGCCTTGCGATATCAAATTGGTATTTGGTGTTGACGATAGCGGCATGTCGCTTGTGTCCTATGATCTGGAAATGCAGATCAACAACCGTCAAGGCCGAACAATCAAGGGTATTTCGGTTCATTGGCTGGATCGCAGCTCCAAAATCATTGGCAATAGTGACGCATTATGCGGACAGGACCATGACGGCATCAAACCGGCGCAATCAGGATCATGCCGCCGTGTTGTGCAGAAAATTGGCGGGCGGCTTCTTGACCGGCTTGGGCAAGACACATGGACAAAAATCATCAATTCAGAAATGACCAATTTCCGTGAAGTTCGGCAATGCGCCATTATCGGGTACCGCTTTGGCGATAAGGCTGTAAAAAGCTACTAGCGACGCGAATATCCGGCTTGGCATTAAAAATGCTTAAAACGATCTTGGACAATGCCCATCTGATAGGGCAGAGACGTCAAAACCGCGATTGATAGAGGCTATGAATTGATGGCAAACCCCAGCTTGAAGGCGCAAATCGAGGCCGCAAAATCCGCCCTTGTCAGCGGTCTTGCAGCACCATCATTGTTGGCACCACCGCCCGAACAGCCAACGACGCCAATCATGGCAGGCAATGATATTGCAACTGACGCCAACGCTAAATCCACCAATGCCAATTCCGGCAATGCAGCCAATCCGATTCCGGCTGATGCCATTCCGGCCAATCCCATTCCAGCCAATCCGATTCCGGCTGATGGCAAATCAGCACATGCCGCAAATGCTGCCGCCTTGGATGAGCGCATCACCCGACTTGAAGCTAAATTATTAGATAATCAACGCGATCTAC
>CAWUWE010000038.1:0-103233 GCA_963926175.1 uncultured Alphaproteobacteria bacterium
GCCGAAAAACTGTCTGGCACGGAACGAAAATTTGCCAAACGCATGACTCGCAAGGCCAAGGCTCTAGGCATGCGGCGCACAGTTTTCATGAACGCCTCTGGCCTGCCAAACCGTCGGCAGAAATCAACAGCGCGTGATATGACCGTTCTGGCCGTTGCCATACGGCGCGATTTTCCGCAATTTTATAAATATTTCAGCACCCAAAGCTTCAACTGGAAAGGCCGGAAATATGGCAATCATAACATGCTTTTGGCAAAATATAGCGGCACAGATGGCATCAAGACAGGCTATACTAATGCATCGGGATTCAATCTTATTGCCACGGTCGAACGCAATGGTGTTCGGCTGATTGGCGTTGTGTTTGGCGGAAAAACATCGCGCAGCCGCGACCGTCATATGATGCAAATTCTGAATAATCAGTTCAAACGCGTCAAAACCATCACAGTTCGGCGTGCCTCGCTTGCCATGCCGACAACCTTGCCAGTGGCACCACCCGAACGCGGCGACAAATTGCCCAAAAGCCTACCAGTCAAAAAAACTAAAGTCCGGCCAGCTGCAGCACCGGAAAAGACCGAATTTATCCAGCTTGATATCGCCCGCGCCGCCGACCCTTCCAGTGATGGAAATTCAAGCTGGAGCGTGCAAATTGGTAATTTTGCCCAACGTGTCAATGCGCATCGCGCGGCGATTGTGGCACGGCGTACGGCCGATGATGTGCTTGGCATGACACCGGCAAATTTGCATCTTGTCACGCGTGGCGCAATTCCATTATGGCGTGTTCGGTTTAATAATCTTGAAGAAGATCAGGCGCGGGCAGCCTGCGCGGCACTATTTGCCGCTGAACGGCCCTGCATTGCCATTGCCATGCCGCCAACATCACACGGCTAAGAGACGTTAAGATTTTTTACCGCGAACTGATCATCAAGATGCGGCAAATCATGGGGTCGTAGCCGGTCCCAATGCGGGTGGCTATTGGCCAAAATCTGGCCAGCAATCACCAGATCATTTGCGTCATCATGTTCAAAATTAATCTTTAAAGAAAATCTCTGCTTTTCATCCGAACGGCATTTTTGCTGCCGCTGCTGGCATCGATAAGGCGCAAAAACCCATTCAGGTTAAATAGAGATTCGGCAATGATATGAATCACCGCCTGCTGGCGTTGGACGCGGCCAACCAGTCCTAAAATTTGCGCCCGCAACAATGCCTCGCGATAGGTTTCGGTTAATTTTGGCCAGATAATTACATTCGCCGTGCTCTGCCCGTCTTCAAGCGTTATGAAAACCGTACCGCTGGCGGTGCCGGGCCGTTGACGCATCGTCACCAGACCGGCAACGCGAAGTCGTTTCCCGTCAGGTGCATTTTGGACATGGCTGCAAAGCTGCCACCCAGCCAGACCAAGCGGCTTTGCCAACAAATCGAGAGGGTGTGCTTTTAATGACAGACCAAGATTGCGGTAATCTTCGGCCACTTTTTCACCAAGTTCGGCTTGCGGCAATTCGATCACCGGTTCACTCCCCGCAAGCCGTTCATGCCGGCAGCCAGCATGGGCAAATAATGGCATATCATGCAGCCAGTGACGCGCCAGCCCGCGTGCTGCCCATAATGCCTGTCGCCGGTCAATTTCAAGGCTGGAAAAACCATCCGCATCGGCAATAGCCTGTAATGATTTTGCAGATACATCGGCTTTTCGCATGACATCATCAAGGCTGGAAAAACTTAACCCTGTCTGTTTTCCGCCATTGCTTGTTTGGCTGGCAGTTATTTGGCTGGCGGCAATCCGTTCACCTTCACCGCGCGCCAGCCCTTTGACAAGTCGCAAGCCCAACCGTAGCGCATGATGACCCTTTCGATTGTCAGGGTCGCTTTCAAGACGGTGATCCCAGCCTGAAAAATTCACATCAACAGGTCGGATGGTAATGTTGTTTTGTTTGGCTTCGGCAATTAATTGCGCTGGTGCATAAAATCCCATCGGCTGGGCATTCAGCAAGGCACAGATAAACACATCTGGATAATGGCATTTCAGCCATGCCGACACATAGACCAAAAGCGCAAAACTTGCCGCATGTGATTCGGGAAAGCCATACATGCCAAAGCCTTCAATCTGGCGAAAACAGCGACTGGCAAATGCTTCATCATAGCCGCGCTCGATCATGCCATTGATCATTTTATTGCGGAAATGGCTTATGTTCCCCTGTTTTTTGAAAGTCGCCATCGTTCGGCGCAGTTGGTCGGCCTCAGCGCCCGAAAACCCCGCCCCAACAATGGCAATATGCATTGCCTGTTCTTGAAATAGCGGCACGCCAAGCGTGCGTTCAAGAACATCACGCAAAGCATCTGACGGATAATCCACCTTTTCCAAACCGGCACGCCGCCGCAAATAAGGATGAACCATATCGCCTTGAATAGGGCCCGGGCGGACAATCGCTACCTGCACAACAAGATCGTGAAAACAGCGCGGTTGCAGGCGCGGCAACATCGCCATCTGCGCCCGTGATTCAACCTGAAAAACCCCAACCGATTGACCCCGACAAAGCATGTCATAGGTTTTCATATCTTCAGACGGTAACGATGCCAGCGTTAAATGCCGATTATAATGGGTACGAAGCAAATCAAAACTGCGCCTGATACAGCTTAGCATGCCAAGCGCAAGCACATCGACTTTTAACAAGCCAAGCGCATCAAGATCATCCTTATCCCATTCGATCACGGTACGGCCAGCCATCGCCGCAGGGCTGATCGGGCATAGATGATCAAGCCGCCCGCGGGTGATCACAAAACCGCCAACATGTTGTGACAAATGCCGTGGAAACCGGCTGATATCGGCCACTAATTGCAAAACCAGCCGCAGCCGCCGGTCATTGGCATCCAGTCCCGCCGCTACCAGTGCCGCAGCATCAAGACCGGTTTTTTCACGCCCCCATACCTCGCCAGCCAAGGCCGCCTGAACATCACGGCTAAGGCCAAACACCTTTGCCACTTCGCGAAATGCGCTGCGGCGACGATAGGTGATCACACTGGCGGTAAGACCAGCACGGTTCCGGCCATATTTTGCATAGATATGCTGGATCACTTCTTCGCGGCGTTCATGTTCGAAATCGACATCAATATCTGGCGGCTCACCGCGCGCCTCGCTGACAAAACGTTCAAATAAGGGCTGCGATCGTTCAGGATCAACCGCGGTAATGCCCAAACAATAGCAAACCGCCGAATTCGCCGCCGAACCGCGCCCCTGACATAAAATACCGCGCCCGCGCGCAAAGCGAACAATATCAAACACGGTCAGAAAATAAGGTGCAATATTCAAACGTTCGATCAAGATCAATTCATGTTTCAGATAGGCGTTTACCTTATCAGGGATCGTATCAGGATAGCGTTTTTCAGCGCCGCGCCATGTCTGGAAGGCCAGTTCCTGCATGGCGGTTCGCCCACACGGCTTTAATTCGTCAGGATATTCATAAGACAAATCATCCATTGAAAAATGACATAAATCTGTAAGCGCCCTTGCCCCATCAAGCGCATCTGGTACATGCCACCAACGCCGTTCAGCCTCGGCACAATCAATCAAATGGCGTTCGGCATTGCGCGAAATAAGATAACCAGCATTATCAAGCTGTTGCTTTTCACGGATACACGCCAGAACATCGGCAAGCGGGCGGCGATCGGGAATGTGATAAAGCGCATCTGCTGCCGCGGCCACCCGCAGCCCTAGCGCTGCTGCCGCCGCCATTAACATCTGGCATCGCGCCTCATCAGCCCCATCACGATATAGGCAAATCCCTGCAAATAATTGCCCCTTGGCAATTTGGCGAATAGTCTGCAAATGCGTTTGATAATGCGCATCTGGATGACGCGGCGGCATGACCAGCAATGTAGTGCTTGCTGGCAGGCGGGCAAGATCCGAAAGATAGAGAATTGGCGCGGCTTTGCTGCCCCGCATATTGGCCGCGCTTAGCAGCATTGATAACGCTTCATAACCAGCGCGGTCGCACGGATGAACGATAATATCAGGGCCGTCGGCAGGGCGTAATCTGGCACCAACAACAAGCCTGATCTGGTGATCACGCGCCGCCACATGTGCCCGCACAATACCGGCCAGCGAATTCACATCGGCAATGCCAACCGCCGCCCACCCAAGCGCGGCCGCCTGTGCCACCATTTCATCAGGATGCGATGCGCCTTTTAAAAAGGTGAAATTACTATAACAGCCAAGCAACGCATGTGATGCGGCTTGGCCTTGTTTGCGCAATATGGCCATCAGGCGAAAAACCCATGCAAAAACCAAGACGGGGTTTCGTGACGTTCTGGCAAACCTTCACGATATAGCCAGAACCCTGCCCCCTGATCATCGCGTAACCGAAAATAATCGCGGGTGCGGCTGCCAGCGGGTGCCTGCCACCATGCAGGGGCAATCCGTTCTGGCCCTGTGGCATGAATGATTTTATGAACTCGGCGCTGCCAGATAAATTGCACTGGCGGGTGATCGGGAAGAAGCGCAACAACATCAACAGGGTGCGGATAGGCCAAAAGGCGAATGGGACGTGGTGGCGCAGTACCTGATGCCGGATCACCAAGCCAACCCGATTTTTCGTCAGTTTTGGTGAAAATTTGGCTTGGATCAGGCAGTTCAAACGATTGCGCCGCTTCGGGTTGCCAGCAGGCTTGCGGTGCCAATCTGACCACGGCACCATAGCCAAGACGCGCCACCAGCCGGTCAACAAGGCTGGCATAGGATTCACCTTCAACCCCATCATGGTGCTGCAACATCATATGCGGCAAAGCCGTATCAAGCGGCGCAAGTGGGCTGCAATCAAGCGATTCCATCCAGCCCATTTCAAGACCGAATTCAGGGTTGATCTTATCGCTGGCATTGGCCAGCAAGCGGTGAAATAAAGTCACATCACGGCTTGGCCGCGAAAGATGTACATCATGTGCAAAAACTAGCCCGTCAACCAATTGCCAGCCAAGCCGCAAACGGCGCGTTGCCAATCCGGCCTGTTGAAGCAAAATGGACGTCTCACTTGCCAATTGGTAAACCATCGCCTTGATATCATCAGCTGCGCCAATGGGTTCGGCAAATTGACGGCATATATAAAGCGGTTTTGGCGGGCTAACAGGTGTAAAGCTTTCATCCTGATCGCCAAGCGCCTGATCAAGCTTAAGAAGCACACCCTGACCAAAACGGGCGGCCAATGGCGCACGCGCCAGTCCAATAATATCCCCAATCACCCGCAAGCCTGCCCGCCGCATATGATCGGCAATTGCCGCATCGATTCGCAATGCGGCAAGCGGTAATGTTGCCAGATGGCGTCGCAAGCGGGCGCGGCTGAAAATATATCTTACCGTGTCCGGCTGTCCATCTGCCGGTTTTGGCGCGGTCATTAACCGCTCTGACGGCTTTCCATAATGCGCCAAGGCCCACGCCGCCCCGCAATTTGGTGCCGCCGCCAGCGCCGCCCGAAAGTGACTTCGATGAAGGCGTTTGGCGCAATCGGCTAATAGCGAGCGCACCCCGCCAAACAGATGTTCGGCACCGGCAATATCAATCCAGATTCCGCAATGCTGATCATCAACCGCGGTAAGCGGGCTATAACGACGCGCCCATAAGGCCAGATGATGAAGATCGGCATGGTCGGCTAGCGGGTCATATGCTTCGGTTCTGAGTTGCGGGCATAAGGCGCGGGCATCGGCAAGCCGCATACCGGCGGCAAGACCATGCGCTGCCGCTTTGGTACAGCCCGCCACGATAATATCAGCACCATTGATTTTCCGGATTATAACAAGCGGCAGATCAGCCCCAGATTTCCTTTGTCCAGATGCTCTTTGGATCCGCGATGCTGCCAGATAGGGGAAATGGATATAGATAATATGACGATAGGAAACAGGCATTATCACATGCCTATCGGGCAAGGGCTTGCGCTGGCCATTGACTGGCTGACAGGCCAGCGATGGGTAATTCGGTCTGAACCGGTTTGCCATTGGCCATGATGTTATGATGACAGGCCTGCAATTGACCAAGACCCGCCTGCCAGCCAACCCTGCATTTATGTGGCCTGCCACCACGCGCACGCTGTAATGTCAAATCCCAGACACTGCGTTGAACCAAGGCAGAATGTGACCATCTGTCAAGATCGGCCGCCGGTTTGATCTGCCAAGCTGTTTCAAATCCAGCAACGCCGATTGGCGCGCCAAGCAGAAAAGCTGTTGTGCCGCTATCTTCGGCGGCAAGCTGCGCACGGCGTGCCAGCCGCATCCAGTAATCAGCCGTTTTCTGCACCCCATCATATTCCATCACAACCGCGGCCAAGCCTTCAGTTCGCAAAATATCATCAAGCGCGGCCAAACGCCGTGACGGGTTTGGTGTATCAACAATCAGCAATCGCGCCGGATCCAGCCCAGCCGCGGCAAGCCCATGCCCATATAACATACCAGCACCATTTCGCTGGCTTGCCGGACACCAGACAATCAGACCAACATCATTTATGGCTGGCGTTTGCCGGTTACTAGCCTGCTTGGACTTTATCTGCTGCGCGTGATGTTGCAGCAAATCAAGAAGCGCCATAGCAAAGCCGCTTACCGCCCCATGAGCCTGCATCGCACCCATTAAAAGATGTACCCGTCCAAGCGTTAGACCACCAGCCAATGCCTGATCCAGCGAATCGACACCAAGCGGCATATAAAGACGCTTATCATAACCATCAGCCACGGCAATTTCTTGCTGAAGGCGGGCAAGGTCATATGTCTTTTTTTCGTTTATAATCTGATCATTAGATGCCCTGAAATCAGATGATCTTGCGATTGATATCGGCTGGTTCAGCCTTTGCATTTTGCCTGATTCCTGTCATATATAGCTGCCTTTTGTTCATGTTTTGTTCTAGCTTAGGACCATGTCGAAGTCAAGATTTTTCATCTTTCAAGATTGATAGAATATCGGGCAAAACAGATAGGATATTGGGCGGATTACCCCGCAACGCCCGCTGGCAAAAGATAAATTAAAGGATTATTTCGGCAATTCACTTTCAACCAGCCGCGCCCAATAGCTGGCACCGGTGGCAAGAACATCATCGTTAAAATCATAACGATCATTATGCAGCATCGCCCCATTCCTGGCAGGCCCTGCCCCCAGCCAGATATAGGATCCAGGCTTTTCGGCAAGCATATAGGCAAAATCTTCAGCCCCCATTGATGGCTGCAGATCGGTGATAATATTGTCTGCACCAAGGATATTGGCGGCAACAGCAACAGCACGCGTCGATTCTTCGGCATGATTGACCGTCGGCGGATAACCCGGCTGCCAGTCAATTTCAATCTCGCAATCATAGGCCTTGGCTGTTGCCATGGCGATTTCATGGATCGAATCTTCAAGCAATTTGCGAACATCAGGCGAAAATGACCGCGCTGTACCGCCAAGCCGCGCCGAGCCCGGAATCACATTAAAGGCACTTCCCGACTCGAAAATCGTCACCGAAACAACCGCCGGTTCAAGCGCCGCAACACGGCGTGAAACGATAGATTGCAATGATTGCACAATCGCCGCCCCACACGGAATCGGATCAATGGCAAGATCAGGGATCGCCGCATGCCCTCCAGATCCGGTGATGCGCATTTCAAACATATCCGCCGCTGCCATACAGGCACCACTATGAACGCCAATTTTTCCAACATCCATGCCGGGCCAATTATGCATCCCCCAAACGGTTTTAATGTCAAACTGATCAAACAGCCCATCCTTGATCATCGCTTCACCGCCCTTGCCGCCTTCTTCGGCTGGCTGAAAGATGAAATAGACAGTGCCGTCAAAATTACGCGTTTCCGCAAGATATTGCGCCGCGCCAAGAAGCATCGTGCTATGCCCGTCATGCCCACAAGCATGCATCCGCCCGGATGTTTTGGACGCATGGGCAAATTCGTTCATTTCCTGCATTGGCAGCGCGTCCATATCGGCTCGCAATCCGATTGCCGAAGTGCCATTGCCAGTGCCGCGCAAAACCCCGACAACGCCGGTTTTGCCCATGCCACGATGAATCTCGATGCCAAATGACTGCAATTTTGCGGCGATGAAATCGGATGTCCAAACTTCTTCATAGCTTGTTTCAGGATGCTGGTGCAGCAGATGCCGCCATGCCTTCATATCCTGTTCACGATCTGCAATCGAATTTATCACCGCCATGATGATTATCCTACCCTGTCATATCTATGCAAAAATAATCCGATCTGAATATTTATTTCAAACCGGAAATCATGTCTTTAACAATGCCGCAATTCAGCCCCCAAGGTCAAGTAATGCGCATGGCTAATCACGCGCAAATGACGGTGGCGGTTGGCGGCGTAATACCTCAATTGACATTCGGCGCATTAACAGCCTAAATCTGATTTTGTCATGTCGATTAAAACATACCCAATGTCGCTGATAGGCTAGGGATTGTTCGGCAAATGCGCAGCATGTCACGGTAAAACTGATTGCAGCATTTACGCTATCGCTATAATGGCTTTTACAAAGTTTGAAGGGTGGGTTAGATGGCACAAAATCATCCAGATCGCGGTCAACGCGGATTGCCGGGCGGCGCCCCGCGCTATTCGGCATTTGCGCTTGCCAAAAAGGCGATGAATTATCATCAAGACTGGCAACGCGCATGGCGCGACCCCGAACCAAAGGCCGAATATGACGCGGTGATTATCGGCGGCGGTGGGCATGGGCTTGCCACGGCCTATTATCTTGCTGCGGTTCATGGCCTGACCAATATTGCGGTGATTGAAAAAGGCTGGATTGGCGGCGGCAATACCGGCCGTAATACCACCATCATCCGGTCAAATTATCTTTGGGACGAATCTGCTGCCATTTACGAACATTCGATGAAGCTGTGGGAAGGCATGTCGCAGGATTTGAATTTCAACGTCATGTTTAGCCAGCGCGGGGTTTTGACCATTGCGCATAGCGAACATGAATTACGCGAAATGTCACGGCGCGTTCATGCGATTCGGTTGAATGGCATTGATTCAGAAATTCTTGGCCCCGCAGAAATCAAAAAATTTGTTCCAACAATCAATATCGATCAGTCAATCCGCTATCCGGTTATGGGCGGCTTTTTGCAGCGGCGCGGCGGCACAGCACGCCATGATGCGGTGGCCTGGGGCTATGCGCGCGCGGCAGATGATTTGGGGGTCGATATCATCCAGAAATGTGAAGTCACTGGATTGCGCCGCCAAGGCCGCAAGATCATTGGCGTTGAAACCAGCCGCGGTTTTATCAAAACCAAAAAAGTCGGTTGCGTTGTGGCCGGTCATTCAAGCGTCGTTGCGGCAATGGCCGGTATCCGCCTGCCAATTGCCAGCCGTCCATTACAGGCACTGGTTTCGGAACCGATTAAACCGATTCTTGATACGGTGATCATGTCAAATGCGGTTCATATGTATATCAGCCAGTCTGACAAGGGCGAGATGGTTCTTGGTGCCGGTGTTGATAAATATAATTCCTACGCGCAACGTGGCTCATTTCCAGTGCCAGAACATATGCTTGCCGCCGCAGTTGAGCTGTTTCCGGTTTTATCGCGCTTGCGGATGCTTCGCCATTGGGGCGGCATTGTTGACACCTGTCCCGATGCATCGCCAATCATTTCCAAAACCGATATTGAAGGCCTGTATTTTGATTGCGGTTGGGGGACTGGCGGCTTTAAAGCAACGCCCGGATCAGGGCATGTTTTTGCCGATCTGATCGCCAATGACCGGCCCAATAAAATTGCCGCGCCCTATAGTTTGGATCGGTTCCGTACCGGCCTGCTGATTGATGAACATGGCGCCGCTGGCGTGGCGCATTAAGACGGGTTCTAGGAGAGTATTATGCTGATCATCACTTGCCCATTTTGTGGCCCCCGTGACGAAGTTGAATTTGCCTGTGGCGGCGAAGCTCATATTGCGCGCCCCCTTGCCGATAATCAAATTTCGGATACCGATTTTGCCGATTATCTATTCATGCGAGACAATCCAAAAGGCCTGTTTCTTGAACGATGGCGGCATAGCGCCGGATGCCGGCGCTGGTTTAATGTAGCACGCGATACGGTAAGCAATGAAATTGTCGAAATCTACCCGATGGGAAGCCTGCCGGTAAAAACCGCCGCAAAAACTACCTATAAAACAAGCTGGCGCCGCGACACAGCGGCCGAAAAAGCTGCCACGCCATCACGCAGCAAAGCCGGAGGATCAAAATAATGGTATCTCGTTCCGCCGCATCCGGCAGTCCGCACAACAAACCCAAGCGCGCAGTCGCAAGAATCGACCAAAACGCGCCTGTCAATTTTACCTTTGATGGCCGCAGTTATCGTGGCTTTGCTGGTGACACGCTGGCTTCGGCATTGCTTGCCAACAATGTTCATCTTGTTGGTCGTTCATTTAAATATCACCGGCCGCGCGGCATCATGGCAGCGGGTTCCGAAGAACCGAACGCGCTGATCCGGCTTGGCAAAGGCGCTTATGCCGAACCCAATTTACGCGCCACTCAGATTGAAATTTTTGAAGGGCTTTATGCCGAAAGCCAGAACCGCACCCCGTCTTTGAAATTTGACATTGGTGCCATTAATTCGGTTCTCAGCCGGTTTTTCCCAGCAGGGTTTTATTACAAGACCTTTATGTGGCCAGCATCAATGTGGATGCGCTACGAACATGTCATTCGGCACGCTGCCGGTCTTGGCAAGGTTGCTGATGATCATAATGACCCTGACCGCTATGAAAAAACCCACGCGCATTGCGATATTCTTGTTGCTGGCGGTGGCGCAACCGGCCTGATGGCAGGGCTGCAAGCGGCAAAAAGTGGTGCCCGTGTGATTCTGGCTGATGAGCAGAATGAATTTGGCGGCTGGCTGCTTGGCGAAGCCGATATCATGATTGGCGATGTTCCGGCGTTCAATTGGATCAGCGATATTGTGGCCGAATTAGCTGCCATGCCGAATGTCACCTTGCTTCCTCGAACCACGGTTTTTGGCTATCTGGATCATAATTACCTGACCTTGAATGAGCGCGTAACCGACCATCTGCCATCGCGCCCAGCGCATTTGCCACGCCAACGTTTGTGGAAAATCCGCGCAAAACAAGTGATTATTGCGCAGGGTGCCCATGAACGGCCATTGGTTTTTGCAGGCAATGATCTTCCCGGTGTCATGCTTGCCGGTGCAGTTCGCACCTATATCAACCGCTATGGCGTTTGTCCGGGACAACGCGCCATCGTTGTTTGCAACAATGATGACGCATATCGCACCGCGCTAGATCTTCATCATGCTGGCGCGCATGTTGTAGTTACCGATCTTCGGGCAAATGCAACCGGCCCGCTGATGCGTGCTGTCCGCGATGCTGGCATCGAAATTCTGCAAGGCCATGCCATCATTGCCGCCTATGGCAATCACCGCGTTGCACGGGTCAAAATTGCGCCGGTAAATGCCAGTGTCACCGAAATCACTGGCGATATTGATCATCGTGATTGTGACCTGATTGCCATGTCGGGCGGTTTGTCACCTGCGGTTCATCTTCATTCACAAGCCCGCGGCAAATTACAATGGGATGATACGAAATTATGTTTCCGCCCATCGGCGACACATGAGCCAAGCTTTAACATTGGCGCTTGTAATGGCAGTTTTGACCTTACCGCTGGTTTGAAAGAGGCGGTTCGTGCTGGCACCAAAGCCGCAACTACAACTGGCCATAAAACAACTGCGCTTGATACGCCTGATTTACAAAGCCCTAAACAAAGCTGGCGGCCGCTTGCCGCATGGAAAATTCCAAATGGTCATGCTGCTGGACGCGGGCCAAAAGCCTTTGTCGATTTCCAGAATGATGTCACCGCAAGTGATGTGTCGCTTGCGGCGCGCGAAGGATATCAGTCGGTCGAGCATCTCAAACGCTACACCACCACCGGCATGGGAACCGATCAGGGCAAAACATCCAATATCAATGCTTTGGCCATTCTTGCCGATGCGCTTGGCAATGAAATTTCGGCCGTTGGCACAACCACTTTCCGGATGCCCTACACCCCGTCAAATATTGGCGCCATCGCTGGCCGCGATATTGGCGATCTTTTTGATCCGGTTCGCCTGACCCGCATGGATGATTGGCATCGTGCGCATGGTGCGACCTTTGAACATGTCGGGCAATGGATGCGCGCTTGGTATTACCCACAAAATGGCGAAACCATGCAACAAGCGGTCAATCGTGAAGTCAAGGCAGCGCGGACAACAGCCGGATTACTTGACGCCTCAACGCTTGGCAAAATTGATATTCGCGGGCGGGATGCGGCTGAATTTCTGAACCGACTTTATACCAATGCGTGGAGCAGGCTTGGTATTGGCAAATGCCGCTATGGCCTGATGCTGAAAGATGATGGCATGGTCATGGATGATGGCGTGACCACCCGCATTGGCGAAAATCATTTTCACATGACCACAACCACCGGCGGTGCCGCTGGAGTTCTGGATTGGATGGAAGAATGGCTGCAAACCGAATGGCCGGATCTTGAGGTTTATTTAACATCGGTAACTGAACAATGGGCGGTTGCAACATTATCAGGGCCGAATGCTGGCAAGATTTTGCAAGATGCCGGTATCGATTTTGACCTGTCACCAGCCGAATTTCCGTTTATGTCGATGAAGGAAGGTCATATTGGTGGGCTGGCAGCGCGTATTTTCCGCATTTCATTTACCGGCGAGCTGTCTTACGAAATCAATGTGGCGGCGCGTCATGGATTGGCATTATGGACCCGCCTGATGGCCGCAGGCAAAGCGCATGGCATCACCCCTTATGGTACCGAAGCCATGCATGTTCTTCGCGCCGAAAAAGGTTTTATCATTGTCGGACAGGAAACCGATGGATCAGTAACGCCGCATGATCTTGGTATGGATTGGATTGTCTCGAAAACCAAACCTGATTTTATTGGCAAGCGGGCGCTGGCGCGTCACACCATGGAATATGATGATCGCAAACAGCTTGTTGGATTGCTGTGCAGCGATCCGTCAACGGTAATCCCTGAGGGCGCGCATGCGGTTTTTGATCAGAACCAGCCTTTACCAATGAAGATGCTGGGACAGGTAACATCATCCTATTTTTCACCAAATTGTGGACGCTCGATTGCGATGGCCATGTTAAAAGGCGGCCATGTGCTGAAGGGGCAAACGGTTTTCTTCCCCATGCTTGATGGTTCGGTTTTGAAAGCCGAAATCGTCGATACAGCATTTTTTGATCCAAAGGGAGCGCGCATCAATGGCTAATTTATCAAGCAATAAACCAGATTTTTTTGGCCAGACCGCCCTTGCTGGCCTTGCTAGCAGCACAAGCGTCAACCCCGATGGTGGTGCGATTGGGCTTGTTTTTAGTGAGATGGCGCATCTTGGCAAACTGAATCTGCGTGGCCAAAACGGCCTTGCCAAAGCGGTATTGGCGGTCACCGGCTGCACATTTCCGCCAAAGGCTAACCGGTTTCAATCGGCAGGCGAACGCCATGTGGTATGGCTTGGCCCTGATGAATATCTGTTATTATGCGAGGCTGGCAAAGAACAAGAGCTGCAAGACAGCCTGAATAGCATGATCACATCATCGCATTTCGCCATCACCGATGTCAGTGACAGCCTCTGCGCGCTATCGCTTCGCGGGCCTGCGGTTCGCGCTGTTCTGGCCAAAGGTTGCGGGCTTGACCTGCATCCAAAGCAATTCGCCGCTGGTCAATCGGCGCAAAGCCTGCTGGCACTGTCTGCGGTGACATTGATGGCTGTAGCAGATGATGCCTTTATTCTGATTTGCCGCACCAGCTTTGCCCCTTATGTTCAACGCTGGCTTGCCGATGCTGCTTTGGAATATGGCTATCAATATATTGCCTAGGCTGCGGTCACATCAGTGACCGCAAACCTAAGCCGCATGACGTTACCGGCCGCATGAAACGACCCAGAAAACTCAATAATAAGATTTTACTAAGAAGCGTTTAATAATCTGTATCAGGCAATTCTTCCATGCGCTTGTCGATAAAGGCACGCAAAGCTTCGTTAATCGCCGGATCGATTGCTGGCGCTTCATAGGCTGCCAGCATCTCACCAGCGCGTTTGCGCGCGCGGGCGCTGCTCTCAACACTGCCTTCAGATGACCATTGCTCATATGTTGTGTTATCGGCCATTTGTGACCGCCAAAACGCATCTTCAAAATTGGCCTGCGTGTGCGCCGACCCCAGAAAATGCTGACCGGGTCCGGTTTCGCGAAGCGCGTCCATAGCCTGACCATTTTCCGACAGATCAATGCCATTGACCAGTTTTGGCATCATTGTCAATTGATCGGCATCAAGCAGCAATTTGGCATAATCGGCAACCAAACCACCTTCCATCCAGCCAGCCGCATGAAGCACAAAATTCGTGCCACCCATGATTGTCGGCAAAAGCGTATGCGTCGATTCATAAGCTGCCTGGGCATCAGCCGTTTTAGAACCGGTCAATGATCCGCCTGATCGGAACGGCACGCCTAAACGACGCGCCAGCTTGGCACAGCCATAAAGCACCTTTGCCGGTTCGGGCGTGCCAAAGGTCGGCGCACCTGTTTGCATCGACATCGAGCTTGCAAAACTGCCAAAAATAACCGGCGCTCCCGGGTTGACCGCCTGCGCAAAGGCAATGCCACTCATCGCTTCGGCAAGCGTTTGTGCCAAGGTACCGGCAACCGATACTGGTGACATCGCACCGGCAAGGATAAAGGGCGAAATAACCGTTGCCTGATTATTGCGAGCATAGACTTTCAATGCCCCAAGCATGGTGTCATCCCATGTCATTGGCGAATTGGCGTTAATCAGGCTTGTCAGCACCGTTTTATTGGCAACAAATTCATCGCCAAACAGGATTTTCGACATATCAATCGTGTCTTGCGCACGGCTTGGCGCGGTCACTGACCCCATATAGGGCTTGTCGGAAAAACGCTGATGCGCATAGACCATTTCGAGGTGACGTTTGGTCACCGGCAAATCAACTGGCTCGCAGATCGTGCCGCCCGAATGATGCAAGCCCGGATGCATATAGGCCAGCTTTACCAGATTGCGGAAATCTTCAATCGTCGCATAGCGGCGTTCATTATCAAGATCACGCACAAAGGGCGGGCCATAGACCGGCGCAAAAACCGTATTCATCCCGCCAATTTCAACTGAACGTTCGGGATTGCGGGCATGCTGGGTATATCCAGATGGCGCGGTCGAACAAAGCTGGCGGGCAAGACCACGCGGGAAATGCACACGTTCGCCGTGAACATCGCAACCAACATCACGCAAAATGCTTAAGGCTTCGGGATCATCACGAAAATCAATGCCAATTTCCTCAAGAATCGTTTCGGCATTATTTTCAATAATTTCGGCGCCTTCATCACTTAGAATATCAACAGGGGATATCTTACGAGTAATGAATGGTGCGGCGGCCTGCTGATTGCCTGAAGACCTTGCGCTGCGGCGCGCATCGCGTCCGCCACCACGGCGATTCCGGCGATCTGGTGTGTTTGTGTCAGTCATTTAACAAATCCTCATAAACAGTCAATTCGGCGTCTAGGCGCGAAGGCAGGCATTGTCAGGATCAAATGGCGAATCCTCAAGAACAGTCACTGGCAATCGCTGATCCAGAATATCAATCATCAATTTAGTACCAGGTGTCGCCAAATCTGGACGAACCATTGCCAATGCCAGCGATTTACCAAGCCGGAACCCATAGCCACCGCTTGTGGCGCGGCCAATCACCGTTCCATCTTCGGTCATGATTGGATTGCCGCCAATGGCATCAGCATCGGTTGTGTCATGTACCTCTAGCGTTACCATGGCATTGGCAAAGCCGCGTTCTTGCCATTCGGCCAATTGACGCTGGCCTTTGAAATCGCCCTTATTCAGATGCACAAACCGGTGCAAACCACTTTCCAATGCCGCATATTCGATTGATAGTTCGGTGCCAACAAGACGATATGATTTTTCCAGCCGCATCGCATCCATAGCCCGAATGCCAAATGGCTTTAGCCCAAATTCCCCACCCGCCGCCATCAACGCATCAAAAATATGGTTTTGATATTCGATCGGGTGGTGCAATTCCCAGCCAAGCTCGCCAACAAAATTCACCCGAATGGCCATTGCTGGTGCCAAATTCACATCAATCATCTGTCCGGAAAGCCATGGGAAGGCCGCATTCGACAGATCGGCGCGGGTGATTTTGCCAAGAATATCGCGTGATTTTGGCCCCGCCAAAACCAACACACCAATTGAATTGGTTAGATTATCAAACCGCACCGAGCCATCAGTCGGCATATGTTTTTTGATCCAGTCATGGTCAAGGCGCTGCCCCGCCCCTGCCGAAACAAGATAAAAACTCGTTGCGCTTTCCCGCTGAATTGTGAATTCGGAATGCACGCCGCCGCGTTCGGTCAAGGCATGGCATAATGCCACCCGCCCCAGTTTTTTTGGTAATTTATTGGCAACAAGATGATCCAGAAACGCCCCGGCACCGGGCCCTGACATCCGCGCTTTGGCGAAAGCAGACATATCAAGCAATCCGGCATTTTCAGTAACGTTGCGAACCTCATCACCTATATGCGCAAAATAATTTGACCGGCGGAATGACCAATGGTCTTCTTGCGGCACGCCCTCAGGGGCAAACCAATTTGCCCGTTCCCAACCAAATTTCTGTCCAAAAACCGCGCCAAGCGCTTTTAACCGGTCATAACAAGGCGCGGTGCGAAGCGGGCGGGCTTCGGTGCGTTCTTCATCGGGGAAATGTGTGACAAAAACATTGGCATAGGCCTCTTCGTTTTTGACCTTCAGATAGGATTTTGTTGCATAGCTGCCATAACGCCGCGGATCGACCCCCAACATATCAATTGTTGGTTCGCCTTCGACAATCCATTCAGCAAGCTGCCATCCGGCACCGCCAGCGGCGGTAATGCCGAAACTATGACCTTCATTCAGCCAGAAATTTGGCAGATCCCATGCCGGTCCGACAATCGGATTGCCATCAGGCGTATAGGCAATCGCACCATTATAAACACGCTTTACCCCTGACTCGCCAAAGGCAGGAACACGGTTCATTGCCGAATCGATATGCGGCTCAAGCCGTTCTAAATCTTCTTGGAATAATTCATATTCGGAATTATCACTTGGCCCATCCAGATAACAAGCCGGTGCGCCTTTTTCATAGGGGCCAAGGATCAAACCTCCGGCCTCTTCGCGCATATACCATTGTCCTTCGGAATCCCGAAGAACACCCATTTCGGGCTTGCCATCACGGTGACGTGCCTGAATATCGGGATGCGCTTCGGTTACGATATATTGATGCTCGACCGGAATGACTGGAATACGCAGCCCAACCATTTCGCCGGTTTTCCGCGCAAAATTGCCAGTTGCACTGACCACATGTTCACAGGTGATATCGCCCTTGTCGGTGGAAACAACCCAAAGACCATCATCACTGCGGGTAATCGCTGTCACCACGGTATTGCGATAGATTTTTGCGCCACGGTCACGCGCACCGCGTGCCAGCGCTTGGGTTAAATCGGCCGGCTGGATATAGCCATCTTGCGGGTGACGAATGGCACCAACAAGCCCCTCGATATTCGCCATTGGCCAATAATCCAGAACCTGCTCAGGTGTGAGAAAATCAACCTGTACGCCAATCGTGCTGGCAACACCGGCATATTGCCGAAATTCATCCATCCGGTCTTGATTGCTGGCAAGCCGGATATTCGACACATTGCGGAACCCGACATCCATGCCGGTCTCTTCTTGCAATTCTTGATAAAATTTCACTGAATATTTGTGAATTTGCCCAACCGAATAGGACATGTTGAATAATGGCAATAGACCTGCCGCATGCCATGTCGAACCCGAGGTTAGCTCCTTACGCTCGACAAGAACCACATCACTCCAGCCCTTTTTTGCCAGATGATACAAAGTGCTAACACCAACGACGCCACCGCCAATTACAACAACACACGCATGCGACTTCATGCCAAGTCTCCCGCAAAAATAAAGCTAACCCGCGACATCACCAATAAAGGGCATACCGCATGAATGCGCTATGGTACGAAGAAAATTTAGCCAAAAGCGTCTAGCAAACGACTGTATTTTGACAAAATCGGGCGATGCATGCCGCAAACAGACAAAAACGCAAATCTGACGGCAATCCCAAGCCCTAATTATGATCGCGATCTATGGATTCAGCCGTTGAACATCCCAGCCACCATCGGCCTGTAACAGAAACCGGAACCGGTCATGCAGCCGGTGTTCACCATCATGCCAAAATTCGATCTCCTGCGGCTTTAAACAGAACCCACCCCAGTGAGGCGGGCGCTCAACAGCGGCAGGAAATTGTGTTTCAACGGCTTTGACCTCGGCTTCGAGCGCGGCGCGGCTGGCAAGCGGGCGTGATTGGGCTGATGCCCAAGCACCGATCTGGCTTCCGCGTCCACGGCTGTGGAAATATTCATCGGATTGTGCGGCGGTTGCCTTGGTGATATCGCCGACAACCCGCACCTGACAACGCTGGCTTTTCCAATGCATGCAAAAGGCTGCCTTGCCGGTGGCCAGCAACTCATCCGACTTTCGGCTTTCATAATTGGTGAAAAACAAAAACCCATCAGGCGACCAGCGCCGTAACAAAACCATCCGCACTGACGGCATGCCGCTGGCATCAACCGATGCCAATGCAATCGCATCAGGATCATTGATTTCGGTTTTTACCGCCTCATCAAACCAGTTTTGAAAAAGGGCAAAAGGGTCGGTTCCGGCAGTGATTTCCATAGGAATTTGTCTCCATTGATCTGGCCCGCGATCGGGCATGCCCAAAAGGGGCTGATTTCAATGTAGGGGCTTGGATGGCTTGGTGCAACGCGGCCATGATACAAATTTTAATGTTGATGTTGTTTCGTGCCGATTTACCGGTTTTACCCATGATCGGAAATATGTAAAAAATCATGCCCAACATCATAGAATTGCCATATTCACCGCAGAGAATAAAGATGTTATAATTGAAACCGAAACACTGGTTGGATGTTATCATTTCGCCGCTTGGCCGGATAACGCCGCAAATGACAAAAGTGACAAACCAAAACTTAAAGGTGTAACATGACCCACTTGACAATGAATACGCCGATTTTCCGCCTTTTCGCTCCAGTTGCCGCCGTGATCATGTCTGGATCACTGATGGTTGGCAGCGCCGTCGCAGAATCGCGCATTGAAACAGTTGTTGGCACAGTGGTAGACACCATCACCCTAACATCAACCTATATTCGCAAAACGCCAACAGATCAGCGCAATTGCCGCACCGAAGATGTGCCGATTTACGCCGAGAGCGAGGGCAATTCCGAACTTGGGTCAATGATTATTGGTGGCCTGATCGGATCGGCTGTCGGTAATAAATTTTCCGACAATAATGGCGCTGGCGCCGCCGGAACTGTTGCTGGTGCCATTCTTGGCCGCGAACATGCGAAAGGCCAGAAAAACAGTCGCATTGTTGGCTATAAACAGCAGGAATCCTGCACCGTAACAACCGTGATGCTGGAAGAAAATGTCAGCGAAATCACCGGTTATAGAAACCATATCGAACTTGACGGCAAAATCATCAAGCTTGAAAGCAAAAGCCCCTTGGTGGTTGGTTCACGCGTTGAAGTGGTTCGCCGGATCAGCTATTCGCTTCGTTAAGATCAACAGCTCCCCTTTCCCAATCTAGACCATATAGGTGATGATCCGTGAGTTTCACGGCATCACTTGTATGTTTGGCCCGTGTTGGAGTAAACTCCAGCCATCAGACCATTACAACATCTTGTAAAACTATCTTTCGATGAAAAAGGGCAGTCATTCATGTCAAATACAGCATCATCATCTGGCGTCATGGCGGGCAAAAAAGGCCTTATCATGGGCGTTGCCAATGACCGTTCAATCGCGTGGGGCATCGCTGCCAAACTTGCTGAACAGGGCGCCGAGCTTGCGTTTACCTTTCAAGGTGAGGCTTTGCAAAAGCGGGTTGAGCCGCTTGCAGCCTCGGTTGGCAGCGATCTTGTCATGCCATGCGATGTCACTGACGATGCCAGCATGGATGCCACTTTTGATGCGCTGAAAGAAAAATGGGGAAGTTTGGATTTTGTGCTTCACGCCATTGCCTTTTCCGACAAGGAAGAATTGAAAGGCGGCTATGTCGATACAAGCCGCAATAATTTCGCGCGGACGATGGATATTTCGGTCTATTCCTTTACCGACGTTGCGCGCCGCGCCGCCGCAATGATGAATGATGGCGGCTCGATGCTGACCTTGACCTATTATGGTGCCGAGCGTGTCATGCCACATTACAATGTGATGGGGGTTGCAAAAGCAGCCCTTGAAGCCTCAGTCCGTTATCTTGCTGTTGATCTTGGCGGACGCAATATCCGCGTCAATGCTCTGTCGGCTGGTCCCATGAAAACCTTGGCCGCATCTGGCATTGGCGATTTTCGGTATATTCTGAAATGGAACCAGTATAACTCGCCGCTCAAGCGCAATGTGACGCTTGCCGATGTTGGCGGAGCTGGCATGTATCTTTTGTCTGATCTGGCATCGGGCGTAACTGGCGAAACCCATCATGTCGATTGTGGCTATCATGTTGTTGGCATGAAAGCCGTTGACGCGCCTGACATTTCAGTTGTCTAGCATGGCAGATAATAGTTTCGGCACCTTATTCAATGTAACGAGCTTTGGCGAAAGCCATGGGTTGGCGATTGGCTGTGTTGTTGATGGCGTTCCGCCAAATCTGCCGCTTAGCGAAGCTTTGATCCAGCCTTATCTTGATCGTCGTCGCCCGGGAACAAGCAAATTTGTGACCCAGCGGCAAGAAGATGATCAGGTGGAAATCCTGTCGGGCATTTTTGAGGGCAAAACCACCGGCACGCCAATTGGCCTGTTAATCCGCAATAAAGATCAACGGTCAAAAGATTATGGCGAGATTGCAAATCAATTCCGCCCAGGTCATGCCGATTACACCTATCAGATGAAATATGGCCATCGCGATTACCGCGGTGGCGGTCGGTCATCAGCACGCGAAACCGCTGTTCGGGTTGCTGCGGGTTCGATCGCCGACATGTTTTTGAAAAAAGTTCTTGGCAGTGATTATCAAATCCGCGGTGCCGTTGTGCAAATCGGGCCACATGCCATTGACCGTAAAAACATGGATTGGGACGAACGTCATAATAACCCGTTTTTCTGTCCAGATGCAGCGATGGCAAAACAATGGGAAAGCTATCTTGACGGGGTTCGCAAAGCCGGATCATCAGCAGGTGCCATTCTCGAAATTATTGCTGATGGTATTCCGGTGGGCCTTGGCCAGCCGATCTATGGCAAGCTTGACGGTGAACTCGCCGCAGCCATGATGAGCGTCAACGCTGCCAAAGGCGTTGAAATTGGCGGTGGTTTTGCGCTTTCCAGCATTGATGGCAGTCTTGCTAGTGACGAAATGCGGGCTGGCAACAGCCTTGAAACCCCAACCTTCCTTAGCAATCAGGCGGGCGGTGTTCTTGGTGGCATTTCAACCGGCCAGCAAATTATCGTTCGCGTTGCGATCAAGCCAACATCATCAATCTTGACCCCGCGCCAATCAATCGACCGTGACAATCAAAATGTCGATGTCGTCACCAAAGGACGGCATGACCCTTGTGTTGGCATTCGCGGCGTTCCAGTCGCCGAGGCGATGATGTCTTTGGTGCTTGCTGATCTATTGATGCGGCACAGAGCCCAATGCAATTTTGATCTGTCGTAAACAGATAGGCTAGCCTGCCTTATCAGGCTTTTTGCCAGCAAGCAGAAATTCGCGGTTTCCATCTGGCCCGTCGATAGGCGATGCCGCGGTTCCAGTATGTTGCCAGCCCATTTCAGTGACCAGCCAGCTTTCAATATCGGCAATCACCATTTCATGCAGATGGTGATCGCGAACAATGCCGCCCTTGCCAACAAACCCTTTACCAACCTCAAATTGCGGTTTGATCAAGGCCAAGAGACCAGCGCCAGCAGCCGCCATGTCCAACGCTGGCACAAGCACTTTTTTCAGTGAAATAAATGATGCATCACAAACCACAAGCTGCGGCGCCTCGGCAAGCATATCCAGCTTTAGATAGCGAGCATTGGTGGCATCCATCACCGTCACCCGCGGGTCGGTTGCCAAATAGTCTGCCAATTGCCCATTGCCAACATCAATGGCAACAACATGCGCGACATCATGCGCTAATAACACTTCAGTAAAGCCACCGGTGCTGGCACCAATATCAATCGCATAACGGCCAGCCACTTCAATCATCGGAAATTCGGCCAGCCCACCAGCCAATTTCATGCCAGCGCGGCTGACCCACGGATTACCAGCCGACGTCACCGTAATCTCGCAATCAATTGCCAGCATTTTCGAGGCTTTACGCACGATCTCACCAGTCGCCAAAACCGCACCTTCGGCAATCAAATCACGCGCCCGATCACGCGAACGCGCAAGCCCACGCGCCAAAAGCAATGCATCGGCACGCAGTTTTTGATCAGCCACATCAATGGTCGCGCCGTTATCTTGCTTTGTTTTTCGTGATTTGGTCAAACCCGATGATCCTATCGTGATTGATGCCCCGCATAGCCGCACAATCTGGCAGATTTATGATTTGCCAGCCGAGGTTTTCTTGGACTTTGGCGCAGCGGTTTTTGCCAATGGTTTTGGCATCACTTTGCGCGCCGCCGCATAAATCCCATCACAATCCACACCGGCAAAAGCCCATTGGCCTTGCTGGCTGTCATGGTCAATAAAGACATCAGGCAAGCAAAGCGCACGGGCTTTCAACCCGCCATCAAGATGGCCAGCATTGCCAAGATAGGTCATAGCATGGGCAGCGAAACCACCCGGGCTGCCTTCTTCGACAATCAATAATGCTTTATGATTTGTCGACAGTTGATCAATCAAACCCATATCAAGCGGCTTGGCAAACCGCGCATCAGCAACGGTAACAGAAAAACCATCGCTTTCAAGCCGGTCAGCCGCCTCACTTGCCGCGCCAAGGCGGGTTCCCAATGACAGGATAGCAACATCACTGCCTTCGCGCAGAATCCGCCCCTTGCCGATTTCAAGCACCGCTCCTGCGTCAGGGATAGCACAGCCAACCCCCTCGCCACGCGGGTAGCGAAGCGCACTCGGCCCATCATCATAAGCCACAGCGGTTGCCACCATATGGACAAGTTCAGCCTCATCCGATGGACACATAATGACCATGTTCGGCAAACAGGACAGATAGGCAAGATCATAAACACCTGCATGCGTTGCCCCATCAGCGCCAACCAGCCCTGCCCGATCAATGGCGAACCGTACTGGCAGATTCTGCACGGCGACATCATGCACAAGTTGATCATAACCACGCTGAAGAAAGGTCGAATATAGCGCACAGAATGGTTTCATCCCCTCACAGGCAAGCCCCGCCGCAAAGGTCACCGCATGTTGTTCGGCAATGCCAACATCGAAAACCCGATTTGGAAAGCGGGCTTTGACCTTATCAAGACCGGTGCCCGATGGCATCGCCGCCGTAATCGCAACAATCTTTGGATCAATTTCAGCAGCGGCAATCAAACTATCGGCAAAAACCGATGTGTAGCTTGGCAGATTGCCACCAGATTTTTGCTGCGTGCCGGTGATAATATCGAATTTGGGAACAGCATGATATTTTTCTGCCGATGGCCCAGCAAAAGGATGCCCATGACCTTTTTCAGTGACAACATGAACCAATACCGGCCCATGCGATCGCGAATCACGAAGATTTTTTAGAACCGGCAGCAAATGCGCCATATCATGCCCGTCAATTGGCCCGATATGGGTAAAGCCAAGCTGGCTGAAAATCGAATTTGCGCCCATCAGGTCGCGCGCGGCATCTTTGGCTCGCCGCGCCGTCCGTTCAATTTCTGCCGGAAAATGGCTGGCAACTTCGCGCATCAGATCACGGATCGAATGATACGGCTGCGAGGTGATGAGCCGTGACAGATAGCTGCTCATCGCGCCAACTGGCTGTGAAATCGACATGTCATTATCGTTCAAAATCACAATCAACCGATTGTTGCTTGTGCCAGCGTTATTCATCGCTTCATAGGCCATGCCAGCGCTCATTGCGCCATCACCAATCACCGCAATCACATTGCGCGGAATGCCCTGCATTTCGCTGGCAACAGCCATGCCAAGCCCTGCCGAGATTGATGTTGAGGAATGACCAGCACCAAAAGGATCAAAAGCTGATTCGCTTCGCTTGGTAAAGCCCGATAGCCCACCTTTTTGCCGTAGGCTTTCAATCCGGTCACGGCGACCGGTCAGAATTTTATGCGGATAGGCTTGATGCCCAACATCCCAGATCAGGCGGTCTTCTGGCGTGGAAAACACATAATGTAAGGCAACGGTCAGCTCGACAACGCCAAGCCCAGCCCCAAGATGGCCACCCGTTTTCGAGACAGCGGAAATGGTTGCCGTGCGCAATTCATTGGCAAGTTGCGGCAAATCAGCTTCGGAAAGCCGCCGGACATCATCAATCTCTTTTATGTGATCAAGCAACGGTGTGCGCATTAACCTTATCGTCCCATACTCTTAACACCGGCAAACCGGTAACTGGATTCTAGCAGCCATCGTGGCCAATCATTGACCCTGTTTCATCAGTCTTCGCCGCAGCTTTAAAAAACCTAAGATAACAAAATCTATCATGTTTTGCGCGTAATGGCGAATATCGCCAATTCTTGCATATATTCACCAGCCCCCTGCCATGGGGCAAGCGCATCATTTGCCTCATCAATAAGCCGTTTGGCTTCGGCCGCTGCCGCATCGCCGCCCATCAGCGCCACAAAACCAGCTTTGCCGCGCGCCGCATCCTGTCCAGCCGGTTTCCCAAGAAGCGCCGAATCACCACCATAATCAAGCAAATCATCAGCAATCTGAAACGCCAGCCCAAGATTTTTGGCATAGGCTGCCTGCGCTTCCAATAGCTGGTCATCCGCGCCGCCAACAATACCACCGGAAATCACCGCACATGAAATCAGCGCGCCGGTTTTCATCATTTGCATTTCGCTGGTTTCAGCAAGATTAAAAGGGCGGGTTTCGGCTTCAAGATCAAGTATCTGCCCGCCAGCCATGCCAGCCAGGCCGGACGCGCCTGCCAGTTGCGCAACAAGGCGAATGCGAATGGCCGCATCGTCATGCGTGGCCTCGCCTGCCAGAATCTCAAACGCCATTGTTTGCAATGCATCGCCTGTCAGAATCGCGGTTGCATCGCCAAAAACCTTATGACAGCTTGGCTTTCCACGGCGCATATTGGCGTCATCCATGGCAGGCAGATCATCATGAACCAATGAATAGGCATGAAGACATTCAATCGCCGCAGCGGTGCGAAGCGCGCCCTTGGTAGCAGCTGCATCACCATCATCGCCACGCGCCATCCGCGAAGCACCAAGAACCAATGCCGCCCGCATGCGTTTACCACCGTTAAAAACAGCATATTGCATGGCCTCAAGAAGGCGGTTTGCTGGCCCGTTTATTTCGGCAATTAATTGCTGAAAAACAGCCTCACAGGCCGCAGCGTCACGCTGCAATTGTATTTGGAAACCAGCCATGTCTTGGGCTAGGCCTCACCCATATCAAAATCACTGGCTTGATCAGGCGCACCAGCCGAAGATGGCACTTTGATTTTTTCGACTTTCATGCGGGCTTCTTCAAGACGCGCCTGACAATGCGACTTTAATTCAGTGCCCCGCTCAAAGGCTGAAATCGCATCATCAAGTGACACCTCGCCACGCTCAAGCGATGCAACAATACCTTCAAGTTCCTTTAGCGCATCTTCGAAGCCTAGCTTTTTCAGCGATACGGATTTGGCGGCATTATCGGTCATTTTTTTCATCCCATTACATGTAATTGGATTAGATTATTCGCCAGCAAGCGTTGTGGCAATTGATTTCAACATTTCGGCAATCCGCTTGCGTACCGCCGGCTTTTCGATGGTGTAATATGTACGCACTAATTCCAGCATTTCACGCCGCACCATCGGGTCTTTTATTTGCTCGCCATTAAACGCACACGCACTGTCGCCACGGCTGATCCAACGTGGTGAACTACGCATTGTGCCTTCCAACATATCAACGAAAAAATAGCTGATCGGCACATCAAGAATTTGACTGATATCCCACAGCCGTGATGTCCTGATCCGGTTTGCGCCACGCTGATATTTCTGCACTTGCTGAAACGTAACATTCAGCTCGGCGCCAAGCTGTTCTTGACTCATGCCAAGAAGCGTAGGGCGCAGACGCACACGCTTGCCAACATGGATATAAATTGCATTATTATTGGTAATACGGAAGTTTCGTTCGACGATATCATCCTTTGAGATAGCCATAAAAAGTCGCCTCTATTCCAAAAAGACAAAAACCACCATCGCAAACCAGCCATTTTGATTAAGCCAAATTGCCCTCGGCGGTATCATATGCTGCTTTAATGAAATTGTGACAGTATCGACAACAGGAATTTAGCTAGATTTCTTCAAGCGCCGCCATGAGCGCGTGCGCAATGCCACTTTCAAAGGTCGAATGACCCGCAGCATCAATAATTTCCAATTTGGCTTTGCGCCCCCATTTCGCCGCTAGACGGCTTGCCGTAATCGGAGGGCAAATAACATCATGCCGTCCTTGAACGATGGTTGCTGGCAGATGCGCAATCCGCCCAACATTATCCATAATGTGATTATTGGGCATAAAGCAGTCATTCACAAAATAATGTGCCTCGATCCGCGCCATCGTCAAAGCACCCGCCCCGCCCATATAACGGTTTCCGGCGCGCAAGGTTGAACAGGAGGTTTCATAAGAAGCCCAAAATTCAGCCGCCTTTTGATGAACAGTTGGATCAGGATCAATCAAGCGCTTGAAATAATTTGTTAGTAAATCACCGCGTTCAGCCGCATCGAGATGGCCGGTAAACCGGTCATGGGCTTCAGGAAAAAACCGCCCCATATCATTCAAGAACCAATCAACTTCGGCGCGCGTACCAAGAAAGATACCTCGCAGAATAAGCCCTGCGACATGTTCAGGATAGGCAATCGCATAAGCAAGCGCCAAGGTGCTTCCCCATGAGCCGCCAAATAAAACAAATTTGTCTATATTCAGCGATTTGCGAAGCGCCTCGATATCGCCGATCAGCGCATGGGTCTGATTATCGTCAAGGCTGGCATGTGGACGTGATTGCCCACAGCCTCTTTGGTCAAACAGCACCACATGAAACCGCTTTGGGTCAAACAGCCGCCTATGCGCTGGTGCAATTCCTGCGCCTGGCCCGCCATGCAAAAACAGCAAAGGCTGGCCATCTAAATTGCCACATTGTTCATAATAGATTTCATGCTTGTCACGTTGCAGAAAACCGCTTCGGAACGGCATTGCCGGGGGAAACAATTCACGCTCCTGAATAAACGCATTTACCATGACAAGACCCCATTCAAAGCAATCATACCCCGACGCGGCAAAACGGGCAGCCAAGCTGCCCGTATACAAAATTGACCGGTCGGCAAAACCCGATTGGCAGAAATGACATCATGCCGGATCGAGATGCTAGGCAGCGTCCATAAGATCTTCAAGTCGAAGCGCCGCCGCATCCTGATCAATTTTTTCAATGGCCGCAAATTCACGGGCCAAACGCTCAAGCGCGGCCTGATACATCTGCCGCTCGGAATAGGATTGCTCGGATTGGTTGGTGCGGCGGTGAAGATCGCGCACAACCTCGGCAATTGATACCGGATCGCCTGATTTGATTTTTGTTTCATATTCTTGCGCACGACGCGACCACATGGTGCGGCGCACTTTGGCTTTGCCCTGCAATGTGGTGATGGCCTGTTCCATTTGTTTTTTCGAACTCAAAGTCCGCAAACCAAGGCTGCGCGCTTTTTCCATTGGCACCCGCAATGTCATGCGATCATGTTCGAAGCGCACAACCAGCATCTCGAGCTTCATACCGGCAACTTCGCGTTCTTCAGTACCCAAAATTCGGCCAACACCATGTGTTGGATAAACAACAAAATCGCCCTCGTCGAACGAACTCTCACTTTTTCGTGCCATATTTTCCCTCAGCGCCGCAGCCAACAAACTTGTTTGCTTGCCGCCAGCCGTTAAAAAACAATTCATGCCAAAGATGATGGGTTGGCCAAAGCCTGTATTCACAAACAATAGAACCCGAACGCAGGCCAGCATGGCGCTGCGAAACAAGCCTCATCTCTGATTTCGGTTTATACGATAGCTTATTTTTCCGGCAAAATCAATCATCGGGCCATAATCACAGTCAGGCTGGGGCTTGCTGCCAAAAATTAGGCGCCCTTGCCTGGTCCCTTGCTGAAATATTTGTCGAATTTACCTGTCTCATCCTGCATTTTTTCAGCTTCGGGCATGGCATCGATCTTTTGCCCAATATTTGGCCAGATTTCTGACATTTCGCGATTTAGCTCAAGCCATTTTTCAGCTTCAGGCTCTGAATCAGGCAGGATTGCTTCAGGCGGGCATTCTGGCTCGCACACGCCGCAGTCAATGCACTCATCGGGATGGATAACCAGCATATTCTCGCCCTCATAGAAACAATCGACAGGGCATACCTCAACACAATCAGTATATTTGCAGTTGATACAGTTATCATTGACGATATAGGTCATTCGCGGCCTAGCTCCTCTAAATAATTTTGTGAAAAAACCAGAATGAAACTGAGTCAAACTCGCTTTTTTATCTGTCTATCGCAGATGCGGCTAATCGGCAAGACCGAGACGGCTTTGCGCGCGTTTTGCCGCCATTCCCGATTGCACATCGTCAATATATAACAATCCGGCAAGCCGCCGCATCAATTGCGATTCATGCGAATCCAACTGCTTGTCGGCAAGCACCACCATCCAGATCATTTCCAGAATGATAATCCGCTCATCCATTTCGGTTTCGGTACGGATCTGGCGAACAAGGCTGTGAATTTCAATGCGCGAATCATGCGCTGCAATCGCCTCATCAAGAAGGCTCTTTGCCTTATCATCTGCAAGCTCAAGCTGTTCGGTCAATAAATGCAGAATGCCGTCACGTTCGGCATCATCAAGATCGCCATCGGCCATACCTGCCTCGACAAGAAGTGCGGTAATGGTGGTGACAAAGGCCTCATCCTCACATGGCACTGCCGTACCACCATCTGAAAACCCTTTAACCCATTCAGAAAATTGATTTAACATTTAATCCTCGTCACTTTCTAATCCTGTTTTCAGCCGATCAGTTTCCCGACGCTGACGTTTTGTTGGTCGTCCACTGCCTTTGCCACGCGCCTCAAATTCAGGCGG
This sequence comes from uncultured Alphaproteobacteria bacterium, assembly GCA_963926175.1. Lineage (GTDB taxonomy): Bacteria > Pseudomonadota > Alphaproteobacteria > Puniceispirillales > Puniceispirillaceae > UBA3439. The sequence goes on from CAWUWE010000038.1 coordinate 29,323, forward strand.
TTTGGTTTTTGCCACCTTGCGGGGCGTTGCCTCAACCGGCGCCAGATCTTCAAACAGCAACGCTGCTTCGGGCGCTGGCCCTCGGCGGGTGACAATCGCCACAACTTTAATCACCCGCACCCGGTCGCCCTGAACAAAGGTCAAGACCTGCCCGCATAAGGCTTGGCGGTGCGGTTTTGTCATCACCTGACCATCCAGCCGGAAACGCCCTGCCGAAATGGCCTTGCTGGCGGCGCTTCGGGTTTTGAAAAAACGCGCATACCACAGCCATTTATCCAGCCTGATGACTGTTTCTGACGCGCCAACATTCATTGGCCTAGGCTTTTGTTTTCAAAGCCGCCAAAACAGCAAAAGGTGAATTGGGATCAGGCTGTTTTTCGGCTTGGCGGCGCTGGCCGGATGGCGACTTGCTTCCTGCCGATTTTGGCTCGCGGTTTTGCGCTTTGCGATCATCTTTTGCCTTTGCCCCGCGGCGCTGGTTTGGCGCTGGCGCTTTATCGGTGCGCGGTGGGCGTGTCTTGCGCTTGCGCTCAAAAATCTGCAATGCCGGTTTTTCCGGATCTTCAGCCGCTTCTTCACCAACGATCACGCAGCCAAGGTCAAGCAGCATCTGCGCCATTTGTTCGCGCGTTGCCCCGGCCAAAGACAGCATGTCTTCAGCAATTGTAAACTGGCCTTGGCGTGCTGCAACACGAACCAGCATCGCAACACGTTCAACCATATCAACCCGCATCACACGCTGACCAAGCCGCCGGTACCCAACCGCCAACCAATAGGCATCAGGAACATCGGCAATCGCATCAATGGCAACACGCCCTGCTGGTGGCGGCGCACCCTCACAAAAGGCACCATTGGCGAGGCTGAAAAGCAGGCTTCGCAATTCAATCTGTGCCGGTTTTAACAATTCGGGCATGTAAACGGTTTCAACGCCGAACCGAAGCCCCAAACGCGCCAAACGCGGCTTGTCGCTTTCCTGCATGGCGCGGATCAAATGACCAATCTCGGCAGTCGGAACCGATCCGAGACGTTCATAAAGAATGAAGGCAATGCCCTTGGCAGCACCACTAAGGCTGATTGGGGGCGCATCAGCAGCGGGCGCATCAGTTGGCACTGCCGCTGATTTCGGTTCTGTTTTGGGTTTATGATCACCAACTGGTGCGGCATCGGGTGTTTCCAGAACAATCAACCGGCCTAAAATCGTTTCAACATGTGCGGCGGTGAAACTCACCAAACGCTGGGCCATTCGCTGGGTCTGATCGATTGACAACAGATCACTGGACACAAGTTCGGGGCGCGGCACATAAAGACCGTCACCTTTGACAAGCCGCGCAACCTCGGCTTCACGCCATTTCACAACACCATCAGCGCCAAGCCGGAATGCCGGATCAGCCGATGTTACAAAAGCACGAACCCGACGTTCAATCTCGTCAGGAAGGCCGCGCCGTGCAGCCGATAGAATGGGAGCTTTATCTTCGCCATCGGCAAGTGTCGGATGAAAGGTAAAACCGTCAAGCCGTCCGACCTCCTCACCTTCAACAAGAACCGTGCCATCATCTTTTACAGAGGCAATCAAATTTTTCGTTTCCTTCAATCTTCTGCTCAAATGCGCGGCACGTTTATCCACAAATCGTTCGGACAGCCTGCCATGCAGGCAATCTGACAGCCTATCTTCAATTGACCGAGCACGATCCTGCCACTCGAAGGGGCTGTCTGTCCAGTCAGAACGGTGTGTGATGTATGTCCAAGTCCGAATATAGGCAAGTCGCGTCATTAATGTATCAATATCGCCATCAATCCGGTCAAGCTGCGCCATTGCTTTCGCAACCATATCATTGCCAAGCACGCCTTTGGCCACAAGCGTCAGAAAAATATTGGCAAGCATATCATAATGGTTTTCATGAAGGCTTTGCCGGAAATCAGGAATCGACGCGACAGCCCACAGCAAGCGTACATCACGCGCACCAGACACCGCATCACGAATTTCGCCGCGGCTGGCAAGCGCTGTTAGCGCCTGATGGTCAAGCGCATCACCTTTGCGAAACAGAAACGGCAATGGTGGCGGCGCCTCAAGCGAGCCAAGCAATTGATCAATTGATGAAAAGGCAAGATCACGACTTCGCCAGTAAAAAGCCCGAAGCGGGGCAAAACGATGCTGTTCAATCGCATCAATCATCTCAGGTTCGAGCGCGTGACATCCATCCGTAACACCAAAACTGCCATCATTCATATGACGACCAGCCCGACCAGCGATTTGCGCCATTTCCGATGGCAATAGCTTGCGCATTTGCCGCCCGTCAAATTTCATATCAGCCGACAAGGCCACATGCCCAAGATCAAGATTTAGGCCCATCCCAATCGCATCTGTGGCAACCAAAAAATCAACATCGCCATTTTGATATAATTCGACCTGTGCATTGCGTGTACGCGGGCTTAGCCGGCCCATCACCACCGCCGCTCCGCCGCGTTGGCGTTTCACGAATTCGGCAATCTGGTAAACATCAGCTGCGCTAAAGGCAACAATCGCACTTCGACGCGGAAGACGGGTTAGTTTTTTCGGGCCAGCATAGGCAAGCTTCGACATGCGATCACGAAATTCAAATTTTGCGTCAGGCAATAATGCCTTCAGCAAGGGCGCAGCGGTTTCCGCCCCCATGAACATTGTTTCAAATGCTCCTCTTGCATGCAGAATCCGGTCGGTGAAAACATGACCACGTTCACGGTCACCGGCAAGCTGCACCTCGTCAACAGCAACAAAATCAAACCGGCGATTGGCAAGTTCGGCGTCGGCATTAGCATCAAGCGGCATCGATTCAACGGTGCAGCAAAGATAGCGTGCACCAGCTGGCAAGATACGCTCTTCGCCTGTCAGCAGCCCAACCTTGCCAACGCCAAGCTTGCGAATAAGCCGGTCATAATTTTCCCGCGCCAAAAGCCGCAACGGAAAGCCGATCATACCGCTGGCATAGCCGGTCATGCGTTCAAGCGCCAAATGGGTTTTACCGGTGTTGGTCGGGCCAAGAACCAGTGTCAGGCTTTGTGAAGAATGAAACGACATATGAAACTAGTTTTTCTGTATCGCCGGAGAAAATTAGTGCCTGCCACTATAGGCAGCCACAGCCGCGGAAATCCAGCCAAATAGCCCGCCTTTTTCGTGATGAGCCAAAACCGTTATGAAAAACCCCCGCCAAAGATGATCATGGCGAGGGTTTGAAACATAACAGGCAAGGATGTGTTGGCCCTTACCTATTTCTTAATGCTGATAGAAATCAGCTATCTATGCCGCAAGCTGGCGAAGCACATATTGAAGAATGCCACCATTTTTGAAATAGGTTGCCTCACCATCCGTGTCGATACGCGCCAACAGTTCAATTGTTTCGCTTCGCCCATCGGCGAAAGTAAAGACCGCCTTGACCGCCATGCCTGGTGTTACCCCACTGGCAAGACCTGAAAGGTTGATTTCTTCATCGCCAGTCAAGCCCAAGGTTTCACGGCTAACACCGGCTGGGAATTGCAATGGCAAAACCCCCATGCCAATTAGATTAGACCGGTGGATCCGCTCAAAACTTTCGACAATAACCGCCTTGATGCCAAGCAAACAGGTGCCTTTTGCGGCCCAGTCACGGCTTGAACCAGTGCCATATTCCTTGCCACCAACGATGATCAGCGGTGTACCTTCATCAGCATAGCGTGACGCCACATCATAAAGCGGTGCAACCTCGCCCGATGGAACATGACGGGCAAATCCGCCTGTCGTCCCAGCGGCCGCCATGTTTTTCAGCCGGATATTGGCAAAGGTACCGCGCATCATCACCTGATGATTGCCACGGCGTGCGCCAAATGAGTTGAAATCAACTGGACGAACCTGATGGTCGGTCAAAAAATCGGCAGCCGGTGTATCGCGGGCAATGCCGCCCGCTGGCGAAATATGATCCGTCGTGATCGAATCACCAAGAAGTGCCAGAATGCGAGCGCCGGTAATGTCACTTGCTGTTTCCGGAATTTCGCGGGTCATCCCTTCGAAATAAGGTGGGTTCTGAACATAGGTCGACCCGTCATTCCAATCATAGGTAAGACCGCCAGATGTGTTGATTGCCTGCCATTCCTTGGTGCCTTCAAACACATTGGCATAGCGTGACCGGAACATTTCAGCTGAAATGACCTGATCAACAACTTTGCGGATATCCTCATTGCTTGGCCACAGATCTTTTAGATAGACGTCATTGCCGTCCTGATCAGTGCCAAGTGGCTCGTCACTCAATACTTTGGTAACTGATCCAGCAAGCGCATAGGCGACAACCAATGGCGGTGATGCCAGATAATTGGCCGCGGCATGTGGGCTGACCCGGCCTTCAAAATTCCGGTTGCCTGACAGAACCGCGCTGACAACAAGCTCATTTTGATCAATGGCGTTGACAATCGCTTCGTCAAGCGGGCCCGAGTTACCGATACAAGTTGTGCATCCATAACCAACCGTATTGAACCCAAGCGCGTCAAGATGCTCGGTCAAACCAGCCGCATCAAGATAGGCCGACACAACCTGACTTCCCGGTGCAAGTGATGTTTTAACCCACGGCTTGACGGTAAGTCCCTTTTCATGCGCTGCCTTGGCAACAAGACCAGCCGCCACCATAACCGATGGGTTTGAGGTATTGGTGCATGATGTAATCGCAGCAATCATCACATCACCATCAGCGATTTCGTAATTGGAATTTGCAACCGCAACTGATTTTGGTGCTGACCGGCCGGTGCTGTCGGCCAATGTGCTGGCAAATGAGGCAGCAACATCAGGCATGGCAACGCGGTCTTGCGGACGCTTTGGTCCGGCAAGTGATGGCACAACAGTGCCAAGATCAAGTGACAATGTGTCGGTAAATTGCGGATCAGCCGCATTTGATTCGCGCCACATGCCTTGTGCTTTTGCATATGTTTCAACAAGCGCAACACGATCATCATCACGACCTGTCAGACGAAGATAATTGATCGCTTCTTCGTCAATCGGGAAAAAGCCGCAGGTCGCGCCATATTCAGGTGCCATATTGGCGATTGTGGCACGGTCAGCCAAAGATAGCTGGTCAAGCCCCGGGCCAAAAAATTCAACAAATTTGCCAACAACACCGCGTTTGCGAAGCGACTCGACAATCATCAGCACTAAATCGGTGGCCGTTGCCCCTTCGGGTAATTTACCGTCAAGGCGGAAGCCAATGACATCTGGCACCAGCATCGAGATTGGCTGGCCAAGCATCGCTGCTTCGGCTTCAATTCCGCCAACACCCCAGCCAAGAACGGCAAGGCCATTGACCATTGTTGTGTGACTGTCAGTGCCAACAACCGAATCAGGATAGGCATAGGTTTTGCCATCTTCGTCGCGTGTCCAAACGGTTTGCGACAAAAATTCAAGATTGACCTGATGGCAAATGCCGGTTCCAGGTGGAACAACGCGGAAATTATCAAACGCGCCTGCGCCCCAACGCAAAAACTCATAACGTTCCTTATTGCGCGAAAATTCCAACGCAACATTTTTTGCCGCAGCGTCTTTGCTGCCAGCATGGTCAACCATAACCGAATGATCAATCACCAGATCAACAGGTGACAATGGATTGATTTTTTCAGGGTTGCCGCCAATTGTCTGCATGGCATCACGCATCGCCGCCAAATCAACAACAGCAGGAACACCGGTGAAATCTTGCAAAAGAATCCGCGACGGGCGAAAGGCAATCTCGCCCTTCTGGCCGTTATCTGCCCAATTTGCCAATGCTTCGATATCAGCCTTGGTGACCGAACCACCATCTTCATTACGCAACAGATTTTCCAGCAGAACCTTCAAAGTATAAGGCAGCTTTTCCAGCGCCGGATAGGTCTTTGCCAGCTTGGCAAGCGAATAATAGTGATATGTTTTTCCGGCTGCATCTAGGCTGGCACGGCATGCATCGCGCAATGTCTCTGACATGGCGTTCTCCTTTTCAAGGTCGAACCCTACAATAAAATGAAACGGCCAACTCGAGGGGTGCCTCTAAGTGGTCAACTATTGTATAACCAAAATAACCAGAAGTTTCCAGAGGGTATTTGCGGCTTTTAACAGGGTGAAGATGACATTGCGACACCAAAGCCCCTAGACCCAAAGGAGCAAGCACGGCAAGATAGTCACTATGAAAGATAATGACCACAAGCAAACGACATGCAAACCAGCGCTAAGTTCGGCAGATAGTCGCCTGCATATTAACCAGCTAAGCGTGCTTCGCGGTATGGTTTTGGTCATCAGCAATTTGTCACATCAACAAAGTGCTGGCGATATTTTCTGTTTGACCGGCCCGAACGGGGCTGGAAAATCAACCTTGCTTCGCACGATTGCTGGTCGCCTTCCCGCTGCGGGTGGTGACATCAGCTGCGCGGTGCCAATCATTTATGTTGGTCATACTGATGGGTTGTCAGGCGCCATTAGCGGGCGTGAAAATCTGGCTGTCTGGGCAAAAATTAACGGGTTTTTGGCAATAGAAAATGCCATTGATACGGCGCTATCCAGTTTTGCCGCCAACCGGTTTGCCGATCTGCCTGTACGGGTTTTATCAAGCGGCCAGCGCCGCCGGTTGGCACTTGCCCGATTGGCGCTGGCTCCGACCAACAGCCTTTGGCTTTTGGACGAACCCAATGCTGGCCTAGATCAGGCATCAAGCCGCATTCTTGACGAAATTGTGCAAAAACATGCAACGGCTGGTGGTATGGTGCTGGCAGCAACGCATCTTGATTTTGCCGTGGCGGCAAAGCCGCGATCCTTGCATTTGCCCGGGCTGGTGACATGAAACCGTTTTTTGCACAAATCGAACGTGATCTTCTGATCGCATGGCAGAACCGGCAAGATCTTGGGGTGATGCTTGTCTTTTTTGTGATCATCATTGCGCTTTTCCCACTGGCGATTGGCGCCAATGCAACGGTTCTTGATCCGCTTGGCGTGCCGGTGATTTGGATTGCTGCTCTGCTTGCCATTCTTGCCGGATTTGACCGGCTATTTGCCCAAGATGTTCGTGATGGCTGGCTTGATCAGATCGCCCTCAGCCAGCTGGGGCTGGGCTGGTATGCGCTTGCCAAGGCCATTTCGCATTGGCTAACCGCCGGATTACCGCTTTTGATCATGACCCCGTTAATGGCGATGATGCTGAACATTCCGCCGCGGCAATGGCCGCCCCTTTTGATCGCCTTGTTGATTGGCAGCATGGGATTAACCCTTCTTGGCGTGATTGGCGCAGCCCTTGCCGAGGGGGCGCGGCGCGGCACTGCATTGATGGCTTTATTGATCCTGCCGCTGGCGGTGCCATTGCTGATTTTCGGCACGCTTGCTTCGCAAAGTGATCGCGGCATCATCAGCCCACATCTAATGCTTTTAGGTGCCGTTTTTGCACTGCTTTTGGCCTTAGCACCGCTAGTCGCGGCAAGCGCTTTGGAAATTGGCGAAACCGAAACCGGTCTTTGAAATTAATAAACGCAATCATTCAGCAATCGAGCATCTTTTCACCAACGGAAAAACAGGATATATCTCGCCATTATGTTTGATTATTTTGCCAATCCGTCGCGTTTTATGCGCATTGCCAACCGGTTACTTTTACCGCTTGTTATCCTCAGTCTAAGCACCGGTTCAATCGGATTATACCTTGGTCTATTTGTTGCGCCTGCTGATTATCAGCAAGGCGATACAGTTCGCATCATCTATATTCATGTTCCATCAGCATGGCTGGCCTTGTTCGGCTATGTCGGGCTGGGGCTATGCGGCCTTTTTTACGTTGTTTGGCGGCACCCGCTTGCCGATATTGCCGCGCGGGCAATTGCACCGGTTGGCGCGGTTTTTGCCCTTTTGACGCTGGTTACAGGCGCGTTATGGGGAAAGCCAATGTGGGGCGCATGGTGGGTTTGGGATGCGCGCCTGACCTCGATGTTGATCTTGTTCTTTTTCTATCTTGGCTTTATCGCCATGGCCAACGGGTTTGACCGCGCCGAACGCGGCAGTCGCCCAGCCGCCTTATTGGCGCTTGTTGGCATGATCAATGTTCCGATTGTCAAATTCTCTGTTGATTGGTGGAATACGCTTCACCAACCGGCAAGTCTGCTTCGCAGTGGTGGCCCAGCGATTGATTCATCAATGCTGACACCGCTGGTTCTAACGCTTATTGCCGCCCATGCCTATTTTGCCATTCTAGTGATTTTGCGGATGCGCGCGATTTTGACCGAACGCCGCCTTGCCTCGCTGATGTTAAGCCCGGGAGAAGACTAATGGCTGAATTTTTCGATATGGGCGGTTTTGGAAGCTATATCTGGAGCAGTTACGGCTTTGCCGTCATTTGCCTTGGCTGGCTGAATTGTGCGAGCTGGTGCAAGGCGAAAAACAACGCAGAACAGCTTGCTATTTTACAAGATGCCACGCCTGCAAGCCCAAAAAATACCGGCCAGAAAAATCCAGACCAGTAAAATACAAGCTAGAAAATTCTTAGCTCCGCCGCCTGCCGCGACGCTTGCCACCCGCCAGCGCCGGTGCATCTTCATCGGTTAAGATCCGCACTGGCAAATCAACTGCCGCTGCCAGATTGGCATAGGGATCGCTTTTATGCGGGATCGCCATTGCCTTGACAAAATGGTCTTGAAATGACGCTTCTACCGCTGTTTCAATTTTTTCAATCTGCCTGACAACTGCTTCAATATCGCGACGTGCGGCCTGATTCAACAAGGCCATCCGCGCACCCGCACCAGCTGAATTACCTGCCGCCCGCACATTGGCCAGCAAACAGTCCGGAATCATGCCCAAAACCATAGCATATTTCGGATCAATATGCGTGCCAAACGCCCCGGCCAGAACAACACGATCAACCTTGCGGATATTGATTTTATCCATCAACAGGCGGAACCCTGCATAAAGAGCGGCCTTGGCAAGCTGGATTGCGCGAACATCATTTTGCGTCACGCTAACCGTATCGGTGATGCGATAGGAAAAAGTGCGGTCATCGGCTTCGATCCGGCTATTTTGCGCCGCCTTGCTGCCATCGATCACCCCATCCATCGTAATGATTTCAGCAAGATACATCTCACCAAGCACCTCGATAATTCCCGATCCACAAATGCCAGTAACACCGGTTTTTTCAACCGCCGTATCAAACCCATCTTCATCGGACCAAAGATCAACACCGATAACGCGGAATTTCGGTTCAAGCGTATCCTTGTCAATGCGAATCCGTTCAATGGCCCCCGGCGCGGCGCGCTGTCCTGATGAAATTTGCGCCCCCTCAAAGGCAGGGCCGGTTGGTGATGATGCTGCTAACAAACGATCCTTATTGCCAACAACGATTTCGGCATTGGTGCCAACATCAACGATCAGGGTCATTTCATCGGCTTTATGCGGCGCTTCGGCAAGCACCACAGCCGCCGCATCAGCCCCAACATGGCCAGCAATGCACGGCAGTATATAAACCCACCCACCCGGATTAATGGCAAGGCCTAATTCAACGGCCCGAACATCCATCGCCGCATCAACCGCCAAGGCAAAAGGCGCACCACCCAGCTCAACCGGATCAATGCCAAGAAGAAGGTGATGCATCACCGGATTGCCAACCAAAACCAGCTCGACAATATCTTCGGCACTCAGGCCAGCCTGTTTTGCCGCACCATCAATCAGCGTTTGCAAACCGGCAATGACCGCCTTGGTCATTTTGGCTGCACCGCCCGGATTCATGATGCCGTATGATACGCGGCTCATCAAATCCTCGCCAAATCTAATTTGCGGATTCATCGCCCCCGTTGAGGCCAGCACCTTACCGGTAACCATATCACACAGATGCGCCGAAATGGTGGTCGATCCCACATCAATGGCAACACCGGCAATCTGGTCTTTGAGGCCGGGCCAAATGGCCACGATCTGATGTCCGTCACGAAGCGCCAATGTTACATGCCATTTGCCTTGACGCAGAACCGGCTGTAACCGCTGAATAACAATTAGATCACAAGTGATATCACCAGTCACACGGTCCGGCCATTGCCCTTCTAAGGCTTCGATCAGGCGGCGCAAATCGCCTGATGGTTCATGCATGTCTGGTTCGCGCACCTCGACAAAACACAAACGCACAATCGGGTCCATCTCGATTGAGCGGCCATCGGCCTCTTTGCGAACAAGTTGATTATGAACCTGACTTTCAGGTGGAACATCAATCACCGCATCATTTAGTAATTTTGCCTGACAGGATAGCCGCCGCCCATCAATCAGGCCGCGCTTGTCGGCATATCGGATTTCAACAGCCGTTACCGCAGCCAGATGATCGGCGCCCGATTTCAAACCATGTTTTGCAAATTCACCAATGCCAACATCGACCTGACAGCGGCCGCACATGGCTCGTCCGCCGCATACGGAATCAATATCGACACCAAGCTGGCGTGCCGCGGTCAAAACTGGCGTTCCAACCGGAACATATCCTTGCCGGCCAGATGGGGTAAACACCACTTTCACCTGATCAGTGGCTGCCTTATCGGATGTCATGGCAGCTTCATCTTTGCTTTTGCTCATCACATTGCCCCCAAATTACGACGGTTACGCGTTGCGGCGGCGGGTCTGGCGACGTTCGCGCCCACCTTCACCCGGCACAACAGGTTCGCGGAATTTTTGAATCCAACGACGACATTCGGGATCATTTCCGTTCATAACATTCGCACCCATGATGCCGGTCATTTCTTCGGCGTGAAGCGGGTTCATAATTGCCGAGGTCATTCCCGCCCCCGCTGCCATTGACAGAAACGCGGCATTCATCCCATGACGGTTAGGCAGGCCAAAAGAAATATTCGACGCGCCGCAAGTTGTATTCACCTTTAATTCATTGCGAAGACGGATGATCAGATCAAGTGCTGACCGGCCAGCCATATTGATGGCGCCAACCGGCATGATCAATGGATCAACAACAACATCTTCACGCGGGATGCCGTAATCGGCCGCACGTTCGACAATTTTCTTGGCAACTTCATAACGCACATTCGGATCTTCAGAAATGCCGGTTTCATCATTTGAAATCGCCACAACAGCCGCGCCATATTTTTTGACCAGCGGCAGAACAACTTCCAGACGTTCTTCTTCACCAGTGACCGAATTGACCAGCGGCTTGCCTTTATAGACGGACAAGCCGGCCTCAAGTGCGGCAACGATCGAACTGTCAATCGCCAGCGGCACATCAACCACATCTTGAACAAGCTGAATGGCCTTGGCAAGAATTGCCGGTTCATCCACCATCGGAATGCCAGCATTCACATCAAGCATTGTGGCACCCGCCTCCACTTGTGCCAATGCATCAGACAGCACGCGCGAATAATCATCAGCGGCCATTTCAGCGGCAAGAAGCTTGCGTCCAGTTGGATTGATGCGCTCGCCAATGACACAAAATGGCGAGTCAAAGCCAATGGTAATTTCCTGCTTATGCGACGAAATAAGGGTCTTTGTCATAAAATACTCCTGAGAATGCGACCATCTTAGGCCGCTGTGCCAATAACGTCAAACCCGCCTTTGGGCAAAAGCCGGATATCGCCTGCCGCAATTGCATTCGCATAGGCAGCGGTTTTCCCAAATCCGCCAAATGGATAAAAATGGAAATGTTCAATAAGGCAATCAGGATCACGCGCCATGCCACATGCCAGATCAGATAGCAGCATATGCGGCGATTGAACGGTCATCAATTTTGCGACATTACGCGCCTGTTTTGAAATAAATCGCATTGACGGGCCAATGCCGGAAATTTGCGCAAAGCGAAACAGCGTTTTGATCGTTGCTGGCCCCGGAATGCCAATCCGAATTGGCAATTCATTGCCCGCAGCACGAACGCGCTTTTCCCAATCAAGTACAATTGGTGCCTCGAAAGAGAATTGTGTTTCGATATAAAGCTTCATCCCTTCGCGTTTGGCAAAAGCATTTTTTGCGGCAAGCGCATCGGCAATTTGAAAATCGCTGATATCAGGGCTTCCTTCGGGGTGGCCTGCTACACCAGCACGCATGATGCCATGTTTTTGTAACAGACCGGTTTCTAGAATCTGCATTGAATTATCAAATGCGCCAACCGGCTTGTCGACACCGCCACCAATGATCAGAACCTCGTCAACCCCAGCTTCGGCGCAATAAGCGGCAAGCAACCCATCAAGCTGATCGGCATCTTTTAACGAACGCGCTGCTAGATGCGGTATCGCTTTCATGCCTTCATTATGCAACCGCTTTGTTACTGCTACGGTTTCCATCGGGTCGGTTCCGGGCAAAAAGGTAACATTGACTGTCGTTTCCGGCGCAAGACAAGCAGCAAAACTGTCAATTTTGGAGGCGCCTGCTGGAGTTACCTCGATTGACCATCCTTGCGCTGCTTGCTGGATCTGTTGGATATTCGCTGTCATATCAATTCTCATTTTATCCATCTTCACCCCATGCAGGTTTGCAGGGTTCACGTTAATTTCCATTGCCCTAATGCTGGGCAGAATGGCCGCTTGATCCGAAACAAGATGGTTTGCCAGCGTCTTACAATTTGCCGATTACGACATCGTCAGGCTGAACCGCGCTTAAGATACCTTACTCGGTGGCTTTACCGCCATTTTCCACCAATGCCCGTAAGCGATCAGCCGTATATTCCGCATCAAGCACCGCCGCATACGCTGCCGCTTCAGCGTCAAGATCTTCACCACATGTCGCCGGTTTCGAGCGTCGCCATTCAGCAAGATAATCATCGGTCGAATCTGCGCCATCGCGCATCGCTGCCGCATCAATGGCAATTGAAAAGCGCCGTGGCAATTCAACCTTGGCCTGCTCACGCTGGCGGCCACGGCCACGCTCGGCAATCACCTGCGCCGGAATATCGCGCCAATAAAGGGTAATGAGATTTGCCATCACGGCGCTCCTTTAAAAAATACCAAACCTAAGACAATTTGTGTATCTCAAGCCAGCTTGTGTAAAAACCCGTTAAAATCACCAAAGCCTGTATAGCGATACTCATAATCCAGCCCAAGTTCGATTGCCGCCTGACGCGCCTTTTCCTGAAGCGATTCAGATTCGGTTTGCGCAATATAAAGAACCCGCTTGTAATGCGCGAAATACATATCGCGCAATTGCGGGTGTTGGCGAAGCCCCATGCCTTTCATCACAATCCGTTCGAAATGGCGAACCATGTAATCGGTGAGGAAAAACGTGCCAAGCGCGATTTCCATTTCGGCGTCAAATTCGGGTTTGCCAAGAAACATCTCATAACAATGCGGCCCAGCGATGCGGGGAATATTTTCCGCCTCAAGAAAGTGATCAAGCGCACCCCCCGTGCCGCAATCACCATAAGCAACGGCAATATCCATTCCAGCACGGCGGGCAGTCGCAATTTTCCGTTTGATGCCAGGGACTATCTTTTCAGGGTGATTATGCCAAGATGCCGGAAGGCAGGTTAAGGCAACCGCGCCATCCGGCAATTGATCGATCAGCACCAGCAATTCACGCGCCAACGCACCACAGGCAATGATCTGTAGGCGTGCTGGCTGTTCCGATTTAGCCAGCTGCTTGTTCACGTTCCAGTTTAGCCTTGATCATTTCCTTCGCTGTTTCCACCGCAACCGCCGCATCACGGCAATAGGCATCGGCACCAACCGATTCGGCAAAAGCCTCATTCAAAGGCGCGCCGCCGACAAGGACGATATAATCGTCACGGATCCCTTTTTCGACCAACGCATCAACAACAACTTTCATGTAAGGCATTGTTGTTGTCAAAAGCGCTGACATGCCCAAAATATCGGGTTTGTGCTTTTCCAGCGCATCAAGATAATTTTCGACTGGGTTATTGATCCCAAGATCAATCACGTCAAAACCGGCACCTTCAAGCATCATCGAAACAAGATTTTTGCCAATGTCATGGATATCACCCTTGACCGTCCCAATCACCATTGTACCAACCCGTGGTGCGCCTGTTTCAGCAAGCAAAGGCCGCAAAATAACCATGCCAGCCTTCATCGCATTGGCTGCCATCAGAACTTCGGGAACAAACAAGATGCCATCGCGGAAATCAATACCGACAATCGTCATGCCTTCGACAAGCGCTTTGGTCAAAACTTCATAAGGTGTCCAACCCCGCCCAAGCAGAATATTGACACTTTCAACAATCTCATCCTTCATGCCGTCATAAAGGTCGTCATGCATCTGCTGGACAAGTTCATCATCGTCCAAATCAGCTAGGATAATTTCATTTTCATCAGCCATAATAATTCCTTTTCATCGACACGCCTTTGCGTGCAATCATGTAAGCCCAGGGTCCAAGGCATTTCCGCGTCGCAGTCTAGCGCCAAATCTAAATCTGACAATCCAAAATGTGACAAGATAATCGGCGTGCATTCAAACCCATTATCAAAAGTTTTGTAGAAACTGTCTTTACGAATGTGAAATCAGGACGACTGAATTTGTGCTTGGATCGACAAAAGGTCTTATTTTGTCATATTTCGCCATCGAAATTGATGATGATCAATGAAACAACCCTTGGCCAATCCTTTACCAACCCTTGACCTATTCTGGGCTCGCGTCAGGCCGGTTCGCCGCACTAATCACATACCCACACCAACAGATGTCAGGTCATTGATCGTTGACTTGATATTTCTGGATAATCGGCAGGCTTAGCAACACAAAGCCAAGCGAAATACCGGTCAGGCCAAACACCTTGAAAGTCACCCATGAATCGGTGCTAAGGTTTCGCCAGGCAATTTCATTGGCAAGCGCCGAACAGGCAAACATCGCCACCCATATCCAACTCATGATCCGCCAGCCATCATTGGTCAGCTTGACCTGCGATCCCATAATCGCGGCAAGCGGGTTACGCCCCATAGCACGCCCGCCAGCAATCGCCGCCGCAAATATCAAAGTCAGGATTGTCGGTTTGATCTTGATGAATAATTCATTATCAAAATAGAGGGTCAATCCGGCAAAAAACACCAGCGCCGCACAACCAAGTGCCGCCATCATCGAAATCCGGCGTTCAAGAACCCAACTTGCCGCAAGTGACACAATGGTTGCCACCACCAGCACCTTCACGCTAAACATCAGGTCGCTATAGAGATAATTGGCACCGAAAAACAGCAAAAGCGGACCAAAATCAAGAAGCATGCGCCGCCCATTCGATGGCAGGGCTTCGTCGTCCTTGGCGTTGCCCGACGGGGTCTGATCATTCATGTTTTCATCATCCAATCATTTTAAAAATTCTAAAAAACCGCGTTATATTCCATTACATCGTTTTTTCTGAAATATCGTTAATTTTAGGGCATCGTTTTCATGCACTATCCCTTACCCTAAATCCGGCAAAGCGCCAACTAAGCGGCCAGCCTTGCTGCCAGAATTTCGCATTCATCGGCGGCCTTGCGAATAAACGCGCCACCATCATCGGCAAGCCGCGCCTGTTCACCCAATTGGCGGCGCCAATGTTTGGCTCCGCGCTGGCCTGCATAAAGTCCCAGCATATGCCGTGTTATGCTGTGAAGCGGCACATGATTTGCCATCATCCGATCGGCATAATCGGCCATTGCTTCGGCCACTTGGCGACGGCTTGGCGGGGTTGCGCCAAAAACATCATTGGCGATTTCGGTCAAAACATATGGCGTGCGATAGGCGGCGCGGCCAAGCATGACCCCGGCAAAACCGTTAATTTCAGTGGCGATTTGCACTTTGGTTTCCAGCCCACCATTCAAGATCACCCCAAGATCATCACGGCGTATGGCAAGACGGCGCGCACGGTTATAATCAAGCGGTGGAACGTCACGATTTTCCTTTGGGCTTAGGCCTTTTAGCCATGCTTTTCGGGCGTGAATATAAAATATTCTAACCCCAGCATCCGCAATCCGATCGACAAATTGATCAAGCCCCGCCTCGGGATCCATATCATCAATTCCAATGCGGCATTTGACCGTAACAGGCAAATCGCTTGCCGCAATCATCGCCGAACAGCAATCGGCTACCAATTGAGGCTCAGCCATCAAACAGGCGCCAAACCGGCCGGATTGCACTCGATCAGACGGGCATCCAACATTCAGGTTGATTTCGGCAAACCCCTTGTCGGCAGCGCGTTCAACTGCCATCGCCAGACGGTCGGGCTGGCTGCCACCAAGCTGAAGCACCAGCGGATGCTCAATTTCATCATGGCCAAGAAGCCGGTCAAGGTCACCATGAATGAGCGCCTCAGCGGTTACCATTTCGGTAAATAACAGCGCATCGGGCACAAGACGGCGGTGAAAAACACGGCAATGCCGGTCAGTCCAGTCCATCATCGGTGCCACACAAAGGCGGCGGTCAATGCTATCTGTATGATCAATGCTGGTCATGACGGCTTTATAGCCTTCCTTCGAGCAAATGCCAACTCACAGCGCGTCAAACGGGTTTCGCGCCTCGGCGTCAGTGACCGCAATAATAAAGGCATCGTGATCCATCTTCGTTTCAGCGGCAAGACGGCTTGTAGCGGTTTCGCCATCTACCCATTCGGTGCTGGTGATAATCTGCCACGCGTAATTGCCATCAAAATCAAGGCTTCGCGCCAGTAATTTATGACGCCCATCAAGCGCATCAATATGCACAAAAATAGCACCTGCATCAGCGTCGCCGCGGCGTGCTAGAACGCAATCAATAAAATTCGCGCTGGCGTGCCGAAGCGCCGCACTTACCAATATGCCAGATTTCACCCGTGTCATCACGACGCCTCATTTGCTTGCTGGCAGGCCGAAAAGCCGACCCCGCCAAAATCACATGGCTTAAAAATCAGTGCAACGTCCCTTTTGTTCCCAATCGCCATAGCGCGTTGGCTCGGGTCCTTTGGGGCCATTCACCTCGGGTGGCATTTCACCATCAACCGCCTTATCCGGCAGATTATCGCTATTTTGCGTGATTTTATTGATCGGTTCAGCGGCCGTTGCAGGCGTGTTTTTCTTGTCTCTTTCCATAATTGGGTATATGCCCCTTTTAACGCCCAAAACAAGTCATCAGCCACATTATGCAGATGAACCATCGGAATTTTCAATGCCTGATCGCAAAACCCCATCGACACCAACCCGCCTCGACAAGCCTCTATTGCGTTTGGAAACGCCGAAAAGCGCCGAAAAGCCAAGGCCAGCAAACCGTGGTGAGCGTCAATCCGTTGATCATCCTTCTTCGGGAGGCAAACCATCTTCGGGCAAACCATCTGCAAATAACAACCGGCCAGCCCCGCGCCCGACTGGCGAAAAAACAGCCAACGCCGCATCGCGGGCAAAAACCGGCGGCAAACCGGCAAAGCTAGCAGGCAAACGCCCCGATGCAGCGCCAAAAAAAGCCATTCCGAAATCGCTGACAAGTCGCCGTATCGTCTATGATCTTCTGGTCGCCGTTGATGAAGGCGTCCAGCTTGATAAGGCGCTTTCATCCAGTCATGAATTACCCAAATTAGAAGATCGTGATCGCCGTTTTGTTCGTTTGCTGGCAACAACCAGCCTTCGCCATCGCGGCCAATTAGAGCGCGTTCTTGCCCCGCTTGTTGCGCGCAAACCCTTTGGCGCACAAGTCAATGCTAATCTTATCCTGCTAATGGGCGCAGCGCAGCTTTTGCTTTTAAAAACAGGGGCGCATGCCGCCGTTGACAGCACGGTCGAGCTGATGCGCCAAACCGGATTTGACCGGTTATGCGGGCTTGCCAATGCCGTCATGCGCCGCCTTACCCGTGAAGGCGAGGGCTTGTTTGAAGCCACCAGCCATATGGATAATCTGCCAAGCTGGCTGCAACAAAGCTGGCGGCATTATTGGGGTGAGGAAGCCACCACCGCCATTGCCGATCTTGCCATGCTGCCACCGCCGCTTGATATTTCCGTCAAAGACGATGCTGCTGGATGGGCGGTCAAGCTTGACGCCCGCCTGATTGATAATCACAGCCTGCGCCGTGAATTTGATGGCGACCCATCTTTGCTTGTCGGTTTTGATGAAGGCGCATGGTGGGTACAAGATGCCGCTGCTGCCTTGCCAGCCCGCCTGTTAAATATCGTCAAAGACGAAGCAGTTATTGATTTATGCGCTGCGCCCGGTGGCAAAACCGCGCAATTGATTGCCGCTGGTGGCCGCGTCACCGCGATTGATAATAGCCGCAAACGGCTCGACCGGTTACGGCGCAATTTGAAACGCCTGAAACTACCGGCTGATCTTGTGTTAGCCGATGGTGTCGGCTACAGCCCCGATGCGCCGGTTGATGCGGTTCTTGTCGATGCGCCTTGTTCGGCAACCGGCACGGTGCGGCGACGACCCGATATTTTGAATCAGCGCGAAGCAGAAGACATTATTACCTTACAGCAAATCCAATGGGACCTGGCAACAAATGCGCTTGGCTGGCTTCGTTCGGGTGGCCGCATGGTTTACGCCACCTGTTCATTACAACCCGAAGAAGGTGAAGATATCATCAGCGCAGTCATTGATGCCGCTGATGGGCGCTTTGGCATTGATCCCATCACCGCCGATGAGGCTGGCATCTTTGCCAAATCAATCACCGAAACAGGCTGTATCCGCATCCTGCCAAGCGACTATGGTGACATTGGCGGGGTTGATGGTTTTTTCATCGCGCGGTTAATGTCTTTAGAATAGGCAGTAATGGCGAAGCGCGGCAAAAATCTTGACGCATGGCGTGTTGGCAAGCTTGAACAGCTATTCCGGCACACAGGCCTATTTTTGTGGAGTTTACGCGGCAGCACGCTAAATGTGATCATCACTGGCTATTCCGATCATTGGCGCGGCTCGGCAAGCAAAGGATCGCAAATCATGACCAGCGGTTCCAGCCGGCGGGTCATCAATGACGGTTTTGACGATTTTGAATGGCTTCGTGATTTACGCACATTTGGCGGCAGTCAAGCGCGCAGTCGAGCGCGGAGCCTGATCACCAAATGGCTTAAGGTCAATGGGCGCTGGAACGCCAAAAGCTGGCAACCTGATATCATGGGAAAACGTCTGGCAAATCTGGTTTTTTGCTATGATTGGTATGGCAGTTCTGCCGATGAAACATTTCAGCAACAAATCAGCGACTCAATCGGGTTGCAGGCACGCTGTTTGGCGATTGATTGGAAGCGGCTCTATGATCATGATGCCCGCGTTGGCGCATTACGCGGGCTGATTATTGCCGAGGCCGCGCTTGGTGCCGGTGCCAGCGACCTTGATAATCTGATGGAATTTCTGGCGCCGCTGATTGACGGCATGATCCATGCGGATGGCGGCCATAAAAGCCGTATGCCCGACAAACATCTGGCCATCATGCGCGACCTTATCGAAATTCGGAACAGCGGCATTAAAAACCAGCTTGAACAGCTTGCTTGGCTTGATGCAACTATTGCCAAAATGGGCGCAATCTGCCGCATGTGGCGTCATGCTGATGGGCAATTTGCCCGATTTAACGGCGCCGGTCTCTCACACCGTGAAATCATCGAAGAAACGCTGGCGCGCGCAGGGCAAAAGGGCAAGCTGTTGCAACAAGCTCCCTATAGCGGTTTTTTGCGATTCTCATCGGGGCGATCAACCGTGATCATGGATGTTGGACAACCGAACGAACATGCCGATGTGGCAGGGCTAGGCACGCTTGGTTTCGAATTTGCAGTTGGGCAGAATCTACTGGTGGTAAATCCGGGACAGATTGCCGGTGATGTTAATCTTCAACGCCTGCTAAGCTCGACCAAGGCGCATTCGACCCTAACGCTTGATGGCCAGAATTCGTCTGATTTTACCGCAGGGCGTCTCGCCAAAATATCTGATGTTGAAATGGGGCCCGCCGAAGGTGGGCTGCTCGCAGTTGCCAGCCATAGTGGCTATGAGACATCGCATGGCGTTATTCATCATCGCAAATTATATCTATCAACCGGCGGCGGCAATCTTCGCGGGGCTGATCGGCTGGAATATTCCGGTGCGCCGGGTGAAATTGCCCGTATGGCGGTTATTCGGTTTCATTTACACCCCCGCGTGACGGTTGCCATGCTTCGCGACCAGCGGGTTTTGATCAAGATTCGTGGCAATCGCGCAGGTTGGGTATTTCGGGCAAGCGCTTCAGTGGCATTGGATACATCTCTGTTTTTTGATATTGATGGACGCAAGAATTGTCAGCAGATTGTTATTAATGTGCCACTTGCCGATCTGCGGTCAATTGGCGCTGTTGACGTCAAATGGGCATTCCAGCGGAACGAGCCGTTGTAAAACACCGTCTTGGCAAATGACAATCATTGCAAAATATATTTGCCTCAAGATGATTGCTTCAAGAATTTGACCGTCATTGAAAGTTTGCATTTTTGACCCAGACCCCGCCCCAATCCAAATCAGATAATATCGGCAAAAAGACGCCGCCACCGCTTGTGCAATCAACGGCCATCTGGGGCAAGATTGGGCTGTTATCCTTTGGCGGGCCAACCGCCCAAATTGCGTTGATGCACCGGCTGCTTGTTGCTGAACGACGCTGGCTTAGTGAAGCGCAATTTTTGAATGCGCTTAGTTTTTGCATGTTGCTTCCAGGCCCCGAGGCGATGCAGCTTGCCACCTATGCTGGCTGGCGGACTCATGGCGTTCTTGGCGGGCTGGTTGCTGGCTTACTATTTGTTCTGCCTGGTGCCTTGATCATGCTTTGTTTTGGCATTGCCTATGTTTATTTCGGTACTTTCGGCATTGTTGGTGCGCTGTTTTTAGGGGTGAAAGCGGCGATTGTTGTCATTGTTTTGCAGGCCTTGATCCGGCTTGCCGGAAAAGCCTTGCAAAAACCGCATCAATGGGTGATTGCCATCATTGGTTTTTGCGGCATTTTCATTCTTGCCCTACCCTTTCCGCTGATTATTGCGGTGGCGGCAATCTATGGCTTTGCCAGCAATCGCCAACCCCAAGCAACAACAACATTGCCGCCTTTGCCAAATGGCAAAGATACGGTCAAAACCATCTTGATCTGGGCTGGAATATGGTGGGGGCCATTATTGACAATTGATCTTTTTGCCGATGCGCCCTTGCTTGCCGAAATTGGCTATTTTTTCAGCAAGCTTGCCGTGGTGACTTTTGGCGGTGCCTATGCGGTGCTTGCCTATATGGCACAAGATGTCGTTGGCCAGCTTGGTTGGCTGCAACCGGCTGAAATGATGGATGGGCTTGGCCTTGCCGAAACCACCCCCGGCCCATTAATCCTTGTGACTGAATTTGTCGGCTTTCTAGCGGCCTTTAAAACAGCGGGCATTGCCCATGGCATCGCGGGTGCCGGCGTTGCGCTTTGGGCAACTTTCATTCCCTGTTTTCTGTGGATTTTTGCCGGCGCGCCCTATCTTGACTGGCTAACATATCAACCACGTTTGCAAGGCGCATTGGCAAGCATTATGGCCGCTGTTGTAGGCGTGATTGCCAATTTATTTGCATGGTTTGCGCTGCATTTGTTTTTTGCCAAAACCAGCATGACAGATCTTGGCATGATCCACATTCTGACCCCTGATCTGGCAAGCCTTGACCTTCGGGTGATTGCGATTACGCTGATTTGTGCATTTCTGGCCTTTGGACGCGGGCTTGGGCTTTTCTGGCTTTTAGGATTGGCCGCTTTGGCTGGCGCGATGATGCATCTCATCCCGCTTGGCTAGATTGCTTAAACGCGGTTTTATCGTGATCGGCAATTGCCTTTCCAGCCAGGCTCGGCCATAAAGACCGCCATAAATTCAACCTTTCTGCTAGGCAGGATTGGCAAGCCATGTCATGACCTCTTCTTCATCTGTTCCCATTCGCCGCGCCCTTCTTTCAGTTTCAGACAAAACCGGCCTTATCGAGCTTGCCAAACGGCTTGCCGCGGCCAAGATTGATCTTTTATCAACGGGCGGGACTGCCAGTCTGCTCCGCGGTGCCGGTCTTAGCGTTACCGATGTTGCCGATGTAACCGGATTTCCTGAAATCATGGGCGGGCGCGTTAAAACGCTTCACCCCAAAATTCATGGCGGGTTGCTGGCGCGGCGCGACCTTGATGACCATGTTGCCGCCATGACGGCTCAAGGCATCGAGGGAATCGACCTTCTGGTGGTAAATCTCTATCCGTTTGAAGATACATTGGCGCAAACCAGTGACCATGATTCGCTTGTTGAAAAAATTGATATTGGCGGGCCTGCAATGCTGCGCGCTGCGGCCAAGAACCATGATTTTTTAACCGTTCTTTGCGACCCTGATGATTATGGTGATGTTGCTGATGCCATCGAAAATCAAGGCGGAACAGACCTTGCGCTTCGGCGGCGCCTGGCGGCAAAAACCTTTGCCCGCACGGCTGCTTATGACAGCGCCATTTCAGGATGGATGGCAGCAAGTCTTGGTGAAGGCCTGCCGCAAATCACATCGACCGCTGGCCGGAAAATCATTGATTTGCGCTATGGCGAAAACCCACATCAGCAAGCCGCCCTTTATAAAACCGGCCAGAACCGACCTGGTGTTGCCTCGGCTTTGCAAATACAGGGCAAGCCATTATCCTATAACAACATCAATGATACCGATGCGGCATTTGAACTTGTTGCCGAATTCGACAAGCCAACAATAGCCATTATCAAACATGCCAATCCGTGCGGCGTGGCAAGCGGTGAAAATCTTGTAGCAGCATGGCAAACCGCATTGGCGGCTGATCCTGTCAGCGCTTTTGGCGGTATCATTGCCATGAACCGGCCATTTGATGCCGAAACCGCCACCGCCGTTGCCAGCATTTTTACTGAAGTGGTGATTGCCCCTGATGCCAGCGATGAGGCCAAGGCCATTATGGCAGCAAAGCCCAATCTGCGGCTGTTGATCACTGGCCACATGCCCGATCGAAGCACGAGCAACATCAAAATCAAATCGGTTGCGGGGGGGTTTCTAGCGCAATCCCGCGATGGCGGCATGGTCAGTGCTGACGATCTGAAAATCGTTACCAAACTCGCCCCAAGCCCAGCGGAAATTGCCGATATGCTGTTTGCCTGGAAAGTCACCAAACATGTGAAATCAAATGCCATTGTTTTTGTGAAAGACGCCAGCACCGCCGGCATTGGCGCAGGCCAGATGAGCCGTGTTGACGCCGCCCGCATTGCCGTTCACAAGGCGTCGGACATTGCCGAAATTCATGGATGGCCGCAATCCCGCACGATTGGATCAGTCGCGGCGTCAGATGCGTTTTTCCCATTTGCCGATGGTCTTGAAGCCCTGATCAAAGCCGGGGCAACCGCGGTGATTCAACCTGGCGGATCGGTCAAGGATAATGACGTGATTGCGGCGGCTGATGCTGCTGGTATTGCCATGGTGTTTACCGGCATGCGCCATTTTAATCATTAAGCGGGCAATCACTAAAAACGCAACCATGAAAGGCCGCCGCTAGCGGTTGGCATGTGGCGGTAACGGCATTGCCGCGGCGGCTTTCCATATTTTGCGCATCAGGCTTGGCAAATCGGCTGGGCGCGGCTTTGCCCAATGGCCTTTGATATCATCTGCGATTGGCTGCGGTATCCCCTCAATGAGGGCAAAGCAAATTTTCATCTCAAGCGCAAAATGCGTAAAGACATGCAAAACAGGTTCATCCAGCAAAACCCAATCAGCGGCAAATGGTGCCATTGTCTGATCAAGATTTTGATCCGCCTGTTTTGCCGCAAGGCCGGTTTCAGGAAAGGCCAGCATGCCGCCAAGAAGCCCTTTATCTGGACGGCGATGCAAAAATATTTCGCCTCGATCATTGAACGCCACAAAGGCAATAGCCCGCCGAACCGGCTTGGGTATTTTGACCGGCTTGACCGGTAATTGATCAACCAAACCGCGCGCCAAAGCCTGACATGATTCGGCAAAGCAACAGCCATCACAAAGCGGCTGTTTCGGCGTGCAGACCGCATTGGCAAAATCCATCAAAGCTTGCGGCCAATCTGAGGGGCGATCAACCGGCAAAATAGCCGCATAGGCAGCCGCAATTTCGGTTTTGGCCGCTGGTAGCGGGGTTGTAATCGCAAAATAGCGGCTGAACAGCCGTTCAATATTGCCATCAACAACCACGGCCTGTTGGCCAAACGCGATGGCAGCGA
The DNA here is from genome assembly GCA_963926175.1 of uncultured Alphaproteobacteria bacterium. Classification (GTDB taxonomy): domain Bacteria; phylum Pseudomonadota; class Alphaproteobacteria; order Puniceispirillales; family Puniceispirillaceae; genus UBA3439. Next base: position 53,347 of record CAWUWE010000038.1, read on the forward strand.
TAGCACCGGCGGTATAGGGGCCAACCCCCGGAAGAGCGCAAAAATCAGCAAGGCTATTGGCATGGCGATGATCGCCGGAAAACTGTCCGCCCCATTCAGTCGCCACCATCACCGCCGCCTTATGCAGATTGCGCGCACGGGCGTAATAGCCAAGGCCAGCCCATGCTGCCAACACATCATCAAGCTGTGCTGACGCAAGGCCATTGATGGTTGGCCAGCGGCGGGTAAAATCAAGAAAATAGGGAACCACCGTTGCCACAACGGTTTGCTGAAGCATGATTTCAGACAGCCAAACATGATAGGCAGGGGCTAAATCTGGCCAGCGGCGACGCCATGGTAAATCGCGCCCATGCTTGTCATACCATCCAAACAAAGCGGCAGTTGGGAATGTTTGCGGTTTATTGTTACCCACGCGATTATATCCTGTTATTCGAAAAACTGATTTAGCGTTATGGATGTCTGTCTGTTTTGTTTGGCCTATTTGATTTGGCATATTTTGCATCAGCGATCGGTCATGCTAGTGTATTCGGCAATTGGGTCAAGTCGCCCAAAACCCTTTATTCATATTCATCAACCAACAATTGAATCGGCATCGTAAATCATGGTGACCCCCCCAAAAAACCGATTAAATAAAATGCGGCGGCTATCGACCATGATCGAACCTATGGTCGCGCCATCGGCGAATGAGCGTGGTTTTGCGATCAGCCGCCTTATTTCGCATTGGCATGATATTGTTGGTGATACGGCTGCATGGTGCCGACCGGCAGATATTCACTTTCCGCGTGGCAGCAGCAATAACGGAACGCTGAAATTGCAAATCACCTCGGGTCGCGGCCCACAAGCCCAAGCCATGTCAGCCCAAATCATTGATCAGGTAAATGCCGCCTTTGGATATCAGGCTGTTGGCCGGATCACCCTTGCGCAAAATCTGCCGCCATCACGCCCTGAAACGCCACCCAAAAAACCGGCCACAATTTCGGATGCGCCTGATGTTTGGACGCTCGATGAAAAACTGAAACATATCAAATCACCCGAACTGCGCGCGGCGCTTCGGCGGCTAGGCGGGCCGGTTGGCGAAGATGATGGCGCAAAGAATTAGCGCAAAAGGCCAACACAAAGGATTGGCACCCAAATTAAATGCTATTGCCTTAAAATCGTGCATTGCCCCGCTTTTCCCCTTGGATTATAATTGCTCCATGATGAAACAAAACCAAATGAATTTCGCCCTTGATCGCCGCGCTGTCCTGTTGGGGGCTGCTGCGATAACGCTTTTGCCAACCGCTTCCTTTGCTCTTGAGTCAACGATCGCGCATGTGACCTCACCGCGCGTTCTTGGCAAGGATGATGCCCCGATCAAAGTTGTTGAATTATTTTCAATGACGTGTCCGCATTGCGCCAGCTTTCACAATAATACATTTCCCAATGTGAAAACACGGCTAATTGACACTGGCATGGTGCGGTTTGAGATGCAGCCTTTCCCGCTTGACCAAATTGCGCTTCGCGGCCATGCGCTGGCACGGGCTTTGCCAAAGAACAAATATTTGCCAATGATTTCAATGCTATTGAAAGATATTGACCGCTGGGCACGCAATCCTGATCCGTTTGCCGCCTTGTCGCAAATGGCGCGGCTTGCCGGAATGAGCGCCGCCGATTTTGACGCAGTGATGGGCAATAGACCCCTTCTTGAAGCGATTGTTGAAATGCGTCAGAAAGCCTATAAAAGCTGGGAAATACAATCGACACCATCTTTTGTGGTCAATGACAAAACCATCATTTCTGGCGATCTGTCATATGAAGATTTTGCTGCCAAGATAAATGCAACGGACACCTGATTTCAGACGTCATCAATGACAGGTTATTAATGTGATTTTTCGAAGCCTGAAAATGGCCGGATTCAAATCCTTTGCGGAATCCGCCGAGGTTGAGATTGATTCCGGCCTAACAGGCATTGTCGGGCCAAATGGCTGCGGCAAATCCAATATCGTTGAAGGGCTTCGCTGGGTTATGGGCGAAAGCTCGGCGCGCCAAATGCGTGGCGGCGAAATGGATGATGTGATTTTTGGCGGCACCGAACAGCGCCCCGCGCGCAATCTTGCCGAAATCACCCTTCAGCTTGATAACCGTCATCGCCAAGCTCCTGCCGAATTCAATGATGTTGATGAATTGGAAATCACCCGCAAAATTGAACGCGGTAAAGGCAGCAGCTATTATGTGAATGCCAAACCGGCGCGGGCGCGTGATGTGCAATTGCTGTTTGCCGATACCGCCACCGGCGCGCGATCATCCGGCATTGTCAGTCAGGGGCGCATTGGCGCGATTGTTGGCGCTAAACCCGTTGACCGGCGAACCTTGATCGAAGAAGCGGCAAATATTCGCGGATTGCATGCTCGAAGACATGAGGCCGAATTGCGGCTTCGCGCCGCCGAAACCAATCTTGAACGGCTTGATGATGTCATTGCCGGTTTGATCGAACAGCGTGATTCCTTGCGCAAACAAGCCCGCCAAGCGGCACGTTATCGGTCGGTTGCCGATCGCATTCGTAAAGCCGAGGCACAATTCCTTCTTGCCCGCTGGATGTCCGCTGAACAGAATCGCAATGCGGCCACCGACGCACTTGGCGCAGCCAAATTAGATGTTGGTGCGCGTGCCGAAATTGCCGCCCGCTGCGCTACCGCCCGAAGCGAGATTGCCGCATCGCTTCCGCCCCTGCGGGCAAGCGAGGCCGAAAAAGCCGCCGAATATCAACGTTTGGCGCTTGGCCGCGAAGAGTTGGATCGTGAAGAGGCGCGTGTTACCGATGCCCTAACCCAGCTTGCCAACCGGCAAAGCCAGCTTAACCAAGATATCGCCCGCGAAACCAGCCTTCTTGATGATGCAAAATCAGCCGTTGCACGGCTTGCCGATGAAGCCGAATCACTGGCCATTCAAATTGCCGAAGCCACCCCGCAACAGGCTGCAGCAAAGGATGTTTTGGAGGCGGCACGCCTGACCGCAAGCCAGAATGAAGCCAATCTTGCCGAGGCCAGCGCCGCCCTTCGCGCCGCTGCGACCACCCGCAATAGTCTAGCCAGCCGCAAACAGGACATCGAAAACCGCATTCAATCGGCAAATGCCGCGCTAGCGCAATTATCGCTTGAAACCCTGCTTGCCCAAGCCAGCCAGTCAGATCAAGCCAAACAAGAAACCGAAGCCGATTTCATGGCCGCCAAATCAGCCTTGGAAGCAGCCGAACAAGCCCTCACCGATGCGAATGCTGCTGCCGAATCCGCGCTGAACGCCAAACGCGACAGCGAATCCCATATGACCCGCCTTCAGGCGAAAATTGATGCACTACAATATATTCTGGCCGATCTTGGCGACCATGATGCTGCGCCAATTGCCGATCAGCTATCGGTTAGTGACGGTATGGAAACCGCCCTTGCTGGCTATCTTGCGGATGAATTATCGGCTCCAGTTGGCAGTGGCAATCAGGGCTTTTGGCGTGAAGGCAGCAAGGCCAGCCTGCCCCCCCCAGATGGCACGATGCCGCTTGCCAATTTTGTAACGGGGGCACCAGCGCTGGCAGCGTCACTTGCCGGTGTTGGGGTGATTGATGACGCATCAAAAGCCGAAGCCTTGCAATTCAGCCTTCTTCCCGGGCAGGCCATCGCCACCAAATCGGGCAGTCTTTGGCGCTGGGACGGTTTTGTGCGCCATGCCAATCAATCTGACAAAGGCGCCGAGCGTATCCGCCAGCGCCGCCGTCTTGACGCCTTGCAAGATGACGCAGCAAAGGCTGGTCAAAAACTAGAACAAAGCGGTGTCATCGCCGACAACAGCGAAACAACGCTTATCGCCGCGCGTGAGCATCTTCAAGCTTGTCGTAGTGCCGGCATGCAGGCCGAACAGGCTTTTGGTGACAGCCGCCGCCGCGCCGAATCCGACGCATTAAAACTCGCAGCGGGGCGTGACCGGGCGGCCGAGCTGAATACCAGCCTTGATGAGTTAGCCACCAGTCTGGCGAATTGTGAGGTTGAAATTGCGGCGCTTGCTGATGATGCCGCCCTTGCTGCTGGCGAAGCGGCGGCTCGAACCGCCGCCGAAACATCACGCACCGCTCTTGCCGAGGCGATGCAGGCCGAATCACGCCTTGCCGATCTGGTTGGCACGGCAACCCGCCGCGAATCAAGCTGTAATCAAGAAGCAAGCGCATGGCAGCAACGTCTTGACGGCGCTAGTGGCCGCATTGCCGAATTGGAAAAACGCCTGATTGATGGCAATCAAGAACAGTACCGTTTGGAAACTCTTCCCGAAACCATCGCCAAACAGCGTCTTGAGATAGGTGATCGGCTGGAAATTGCCGAACAGAATCGTCAAGGTGCGGCCGATGCGCTCCGGCTTGCCGAAACCAGCCTTGCCGAGGCCGAATCACTGCAACGCGATTCTGACAATGCCCTTGCGACAGCGCGTGAAACCCAAATCCGCTCCGAAGCCAGCGAAGAACGCTGCAACGCCACCCTTGCCGATTTGAAAGACCGCATTGCGGATAAATTGAATTGCGCGCCAAAAGATGTTGCCGAAATTGCGGGCATCGCAGATGGCGAGGCGCTTGCCGGTCTTGATGTTCTGGAAGAGCGTGTTCATCGCCTGATCCGCGAACGCGATAATATCGGCCCTGTCAATTTGCGCGCCGAAGCGGAAATGGAAGATGTGGCAACGCGCATCACCAGCATGGAAAACGAAAGTGATGATTTGATTGCCGCCATTGGCAAATTACGCGCAGCTATCAGCCAGCTGAACCGTGAAGGCCGCGAACGTCTTTTGAAAAGCTTTAGCGAAGTGAATAAGCATTTTAAGCGGCTATTTAAAAAGCTTTTTGGCGGTGGTACGGCGGAATTACAGCTTACCAATGCCGATGATCCGCTTGATGCTGGGCTTGAGATTCTAGCAAGCCCACCGGGTAAACGCCTTCAGTCACTGTCGCTTTTATCGGGCGGTGAACAGGCGCTGACCGCGCTGGCTATTATTTTTGCGGTTTTTTTGACGAATCCAGCGCCCATTTGTGTTCTTGATGAGGTGGATGCCCCGCTTGATGATTCGAATGTGGTTCGATTCTGTGATCTTTTGCGTGATATTTGTGACCAAACTGACACCCGATTCCTTGTTATTACGCATCACCGCATGACAATGGCGCGCATGGATCGGCTTTTTGGCATCACCATGGAACAGCGCGGCATCTCGAAATTGGTTTCGGTTGATCTACAGACAGCCGAAAGAATCCGTGATAATGCGGTTGCTTAGCCCTTGCTTTTCAGCGTTTCACCATGAACATTTCCGCAAGGCAGATAACCCTCAGAAATCTGGGGCAAAAGAACACCCATTGAAGACTTGACAAAGACCAACCCACACCCCTATTTTGAGCGCGATTTCGGTAGGGATGGTCTCTGTCCACAACAGTGGCATTTCGCCTGCCTGACTCGGTATTGGATAGCTATAGGAATAGCTTCGTGTGGACCCGCCATATCCTGCTGCACCGGACGCGGCTTGTTAGGATTGGGATGACCAGATGAACGACAAAGATACGCATGGGGACAAACAACGTCTCGCGGAGATTGACCGTCGTCTGGACAAGCTGCAAGCGCAGCGGGAAGAAAAAGACCGGCCTGGCCGATCTGCCCTTCCCGAAGGCATGGCAGCAATCATGGGACGCGTTGCCACCGAGCTTGTTGCCGGTGTTGTGGTTGGTGCCTTTATCGGCTGGGCGCTGGACCGATGGCTTGATACATCGCCGCTATTTATGTTGGTGATGTTTTTCATGGGGGCAATCGCTGGCATGTTGAATGTTTGGCGTGTATTTACTGGTCGAGGTTTGGCCGCAGGTTATTTCGATGAGCATAAAAACTCATCAGACAAAGATGATTAAGGGAGCTGACAGGCAATGAGCAATTCTGAAGGAATGCATTCCCCAGTCGAGCAATTTGAAATCAAGCCATTGGTTGAACTGTCGCTTGGTGGCTATGATGTGTCATTCACCAATTCCAGCTTGTTTATGCTGCTTGCCATTGGCGTTAGTGCCATTTTTCTGATCAGCGCGATGCGTCGGGCCGATATGGTTCCAGGCCGCATGCAGGGCATGGCAGAAATGATGTATGAATTTGTTGCCGAAATGGTGCGAAGTAATGTTGGCAGCGAAGGCCGTCCCTATTTCCCATTCATCTTTACGCTTTTTGTGTTTTTGCTGTTTGGCAATATGCTTGGGCTTATCCCTTATTCTTATACCTTTACCTCGCAGATCATCGTGACCTTTGCGATGGCCGCCTTTGTGTTTGTCGGTGTGACGATCATTGCCCTATTTAAGCACGGCCTGCATTTCTTCAGCTTTTTTGTTCCGGCTGGCGCACCAAAAGTGCTGATCCCCTTTTTGATTGTCATCGAAGTCATTTCATATTTCGTGCGTCCGGTCAGCCTGTCGGTTCGACTTTTCGCCAATATGTTAGCAGGACATACCATGTTGAAAGTTTTCGCTGGTCTTGCCGTGATGATTTCTAGCGCGGGCGGACTTGCAATGGCTGGATCATTGCTTCCGTTTGTCGCGCTGATTGGCCTAACCGGTCTTGAAGTGCTGGTTGCTGCGCTGCAAGCCTATGTCTTCACAATTTTGACCTGTATGTATTTGAATGACGCCCTGCATCTACACTAGGCGCAGAGGCCTACCCGAATCCGCTGGGAAATCGCAGCGGTGTGAATTGAACTAAACGAAATAGAAACTCATGGAAGGACTATGATTATGGAAGTAGAAGCTGCAAAAATGATCGGTGCCGGTTTGGCCGTTATCGCTCTTGCTGGTGTTGGTGTTGGTATTGGCAACATCTTTGCTGCACTTGTAACCTCTATCGCACGCAACCCTGCGGCTCGTGGTGAAGTTTTCGGTATCGGCATTCTTGGTTTTGCCCTGACCGAAGCGATTGCTTTGTTCGCACTGGTTGTTGCCCTGTTGCTTTTGTTCGCTCTGTAAAAAGACCCGAATTAGCAACAAACATTCCATGACTTGCTTGCCGGCATTGCGGTTCGTTTTCGATCCACAACCGGCAGGCGGGCAAGGGGATAAAAATGACGGAAAATACAAGAAACCGGCTAACCGCAATTGTAGTCTCCCTTTCGGCTTTCATGTCGGCAAAGGTTTTTGCAGCTGGCGCTAGCGAGCCGGGCCTGCCACAGCTTGATATTGCCACATGGCCATCACAGCTGTTCTGGCTGGTTGTGCTATTTGGTGCAGGCTATCTGGTTATGGCCAAAATCGTAACGCCACGCATTGGTGCTGTTCTTGAAGGGCGTCGCCAAACCGTGGATGGCGATCTTGAAAAAGCCCGTGCAGCAAGTGCTGATGCCGCCAAAATTCGTGCCGATTACGAAAGCGATCTTGAAAAGGCGCGTATCGAAGCTGCCGAATTTTCCAAGCAAGCCGCAATGGAAGCCACCAAAAAAGCCGAAGCTGCTGATGCAAAAATTGCAAAGAAGCTGGCAGAAAAAGTTGGTGCTGCCGAAGCCAAACTAGCCAAAGCCAAAACAAATGCAATGGCCAATCTGAATGATGTTGCTGCTGAAGCTGCCATAGCAGCGGTTGCCTCGCTTGCCGGTATTAAATCCAGCAGCGCGCAGGCTAGCAAAATCGCATCATCAATCGCGACGAAACTTGCCAAGCAGGAGACAAACTGATGGAACAGGGAATCGTTCTTGAATCGGTATGGGTAGCGGTTGGCTTTGTAGTCTTTATTGCCCTTGTCTGGCGCAAAGCGGGCAGCGCCATCGGCGCCATGCTTGATGAGCGTTCAAAAAAAATTAGCAGTGAGCTGAAAGAAGCATCGGCATTGCGTGAAGCGGCGCTTGAAGAGCTGCAATCTTATCAGCGGCTTCATCGCGAAGCGGCGGAAGAAGCAAAAGCCATTTTGCAATCGGCCGAAGCGACCGCCCAGCGTATTCGTGAAACAGCTGAGAAGAATGCCGTTGCGGCGGTCAAACGTCGTGAACAGCAGGCGGGTGCCAAGATCAAAGCTGCCGAAGCCAGCATGGTTGCCGAACTGCGCGAGCGGGCCGCTGCCTTGGCTGTCGCCACAGCAACCGAAATCATCACCAGCAATCTAGACGAAAAGGCCAGTCTTGCCCTTGTCGATAGTGCCGCTGCCGAAATTGAAAAACTAAATTAAGGTCGTCAGTGACCAGAAAAAACGCCTGTTTAGATGAGCAGGCGTTTTTTGCGTTATGTTCGGGTAAAGGCCTAATAGGCAGGGCGGAGGCTAATGACCAGCCTTGCCTCGGCCGGAACGAGCTGTTCAATATCGGCGACTGGGAATTTGCTGTCACTGCCTTTATCAAAGCCAACACGATAGCCAAATTCCTGATTAGAAATAACCGTTTGATTGACATCAACAATTGCCGACATCATCGGCACAGCGACAACATCATTTTCCACACCCTCAGCCAGCGAACGCTTTATCTTCAGCCCAACGGTCAACGCCACCATCGTGCCGCCTGAATTATGCCGCGTACAGATGGCATTCACCCCATTCAGGCGAACATCAAAAACCTGTTTGACATTATCCGATCGCACAAAGGCACTCGCCCCTTCTTCGGGCGCGCTTATCGTTGGGCAAAAAACCACCTCATCTTGGCTGGCACAACCAGCCAAAAGAACCGAGCAGCCAATCAAGGCCATAAATAACATTTGTTTCATAGGTCCAACATAAAGCTTTTTTTCTTTAACAGCAATTGACCTAAACACAGGAAACGGGCAACAACAATAGTTATGAAAACAAGTCGTAAAAAACTGACCATTGCTGCACCGCGCGGGTTTTGTGCTGGCGTTGATCGTGCGGTTAGCATTGTCGAGGTTGCATTGGAAAAATTTGGGGCACCAGTCTATGTACGCCATGAGATCGTGCATAATAAGACGGTCGTTGACGGGCTGGCCGCAAAAGGGGCAATTTTCGTTGATGAGCTGGATGAGGTACCAACTGATGCCCCTGTTGTCTTTTCCGCGCATGGCGTTGCCCGTGCCGTTGTAGATGAGGCTGAACGCCGCAACATGATTGCCGTTGATGCCACCTGCCCATTGGTCACCAAAGTGCATATCGAAACGCGGCGTCATGCCGATAATCACCGCCATATTCTGCTGATTGGCCATGCTGGCCATCCCGAAGTCGAAGGCACAATGGGTCAGGTGAATCCAGACGAAGTGACCTTGATCGAAACGGTTGATGATGCACGGCATGTCACACCGCCCGAAGGCGTGGATCTTGCCTTTGCCACTCAGACAACCTTGTCAGTCGATGACACTGCCGAGATTATTTCGGTTTTGCAATTCCGCTTTCCCGATATATCGGGTCCACGCGGCGAGGATATCTGCTATGCAACGACCAACCGGCAAAAGGCGGTCAAGGATATTGCCAGTGCGGTTGATCTGATGCTGGTGATTGGGGCTGAAAATTCGTCAAATTCAAAACGACTTGTCGAAGTTGCCAAGCTGGCTGGCGCCAATGCGGCCTTTTTGATCGCTGACAAGGATGCGATTGATTGGTCACTTGTTGATGGAGCTGATCATATTGGCCTGTCGGCAGGCGCATCGGCACCTGAAACATTGGTTAAAGATGTCGTTGCGGCGCTGCGCCAACGCTATCAGATTGACGTTAGCGAGCATGGCAAAATCCGCGAAACGGTGAATTTCAAATTACCGGCCATTTTAGCAAGCTAGAGGTTTTATGGCGGTTTATACGACAGTAGATGATTTGACGCTGGCGGCGTTTCTTTCGGCCTATGATCTTGGAAATGTGCTTAGCTTTGCTGGCATTGCCGAAGGCGTTGAAAACTCCAACTATCTTTTGCGAACCGACAAGGCGAATTATATTTTGACGCTTTATGAAAAACGCGTTGAGGCTGATGATCTGCCATTTTTCATGGAAGTCATGACCCATCTTGCCAGCAAAGGCATGAGTTGTCCCCTGCCGGTGGCCACGCGTGACGGCAGCATTTTGCAGAAATTAATGGGGCGGCCTTGTGCCGTATTTTCATTTCTTGATGGCACATCCTCGCGCTATCCTAACCGTGAAAAATGCCGCGCTCTTGGCACCAGCCTTGCCGAAATGCATCTTCATGCCAGCGGCGTAGCCCGCCGCCGTCCAAACGCGCTTGGACCACAATCATGGCAGCCACTTTTAGACAGTGTTGGTATCCGCGCCGATGAAATTGCCCCATCAATGCAAGCGATGGCACAAACGCGGCTTAGTTCGATTCTCGCAGCATGGCCGCAAGATTTACCGCAAGGCGTCATTCATGCCGATCTTTTTCCCAATAATGTCTTGTTCATTGGTGATCAGTTAACCGGCTTGATTGATTTCTATTTCGCCTGTGATGATATTTTTGCCTATGACTTTGGCATTTGCCTGAATTCTTGGTGTTTTGAGGCTGATGGTAGCTTTAACATCACCAAATCACGGTCGTTGATTCGCGGCTATCAGGCGGTACGGCCTTTGTCAGATGTCGAAATTGACGCCATTCCGGTCTTGGTGGCTGGTTCGGCCATGCGGTTTTTCCTGACCCGCCTATATGACTGGCTTCATACGCCAAAAGATGCACTTGTCAGCCCGAAAGACCCGATGGAATATTGGTCAATCCTGCGGTTTCACCAATCAGTTTCCGGTGTTAGTGCCTATGGGTTTGACTAGGCGGAGGCAAAATATCCAATGATTGCGCATTGCCCCACAATTTTTTTCATCCCTTGCCGTTATAGGAGCCTTTAAATGCCACAGGATGCTCCAGAACCGGTTACAATCCACACTGATGGGTCTTGCTTGTCAAACCCCGGCCCAGGCGGCTGGGCGGCGATACTGCAATGGCAGGGCAATGAACGCGAACTGACCGGATCCGAGCCCGACACAACCAATAACCGGATGGAATTGATGGCGGCCATTATGGGGCTAAATGCGGTGACGCGTCCGATGCTTGTCGATCTACATACCGATAGCCGTTATGTCATGAATGGCGTGCAGGATTGGATGCCCCGCTGGAAAGCCAATGGCTGGAAAACCGCTGCCAAAAAGCCGGTTGCCAATCAAGATCTATGGCAGCAGCTAGATCAAGCGGTGATCCGCCATCAGGTAAAGTGGCACTGGGTAAAGGGGCATGCTGGCAACCCGCTGAATGAACGCTGTGACGTTCTTGCCCGCAGCGCCGCCGATGCCATTGCCTAAATTGATCAGGCAAGGCCGGTTGTAACAACAAACAAAAGGGCTGCACGCCCCCTTGCCGGTTAAAGATTGGCGAGAACATGCTCGGCACTGGATACTTCAAATGCCGCTGGCTCTTCCATAAACATATGTGTCAGAACGCCATTGTCGATTACCATCGCACAACGCGCGGCGCGGCGACCCATGGCCGGCCCCATAAAACGGCTAATGCCAAGCGCATCAGAAAAGGCCGCCAGCGGATCAGCAAGCATATCGATAATGCCGTCAGCTTTTCTGTCCAAGGCCCAAGCCCGCATCACATGCGCGTCATTGACGGCAAGACAGGCAATCTTGTCAAATCCGGCTGCCTTAAATTTATCGGCATGTTCGATATACCCTGGCAAATGCCGCGCTGAACAAGTTGAGGTAAATGCACCGGGCAGCGCAAACATGACAACGCGGCAATCCTTGAAATAATCAGCTGTTTCAACAGCATCAATGCCATCTTCAGATTTAGTGTGAATGGTCGCCTCTGGAATGCTCTGGCTAACTTCAATGGTCGGGATTTTGTTGGTCATGGGATCGCCTTCATTAGAAAATTATGCGGTGAAAGAAAGATGAATGCTGTTTATACCGCTGCTCCTGATGATGCAAGTCCAACAAAGCGCTTAGCGACTCATCCCAGCCTTGATCAGCGCCTTTTCAATCATATCCGCATGCAGCAATTCACCAAGCAAAATGCCCTCAGGTGCCTTGGGGCCGTAAATGATATTGAACGGTATACCAAACCGGTCATGGCTTGCCAGAAATGCCGCAATGCGCGGGTCGGCGCGCGTCCAGTCAGCCTTCAGCATCACCAGCTTGTCATCTTCAACCAGTGCCGCCAGCATCGGGCCTATTGGGGCGGCTTCAAGCACCAGCGCTTTATTGGCTTTGCAGGTGATGCACCAATCGGCGGTCACATCGACAAAAACCAGCTTGCCTTCGGCACGGGCAGATGCACTCGCGTCATCTGACCAAACCTGCCAGACAAGCCAATTGACCTGTGGTGCGACGATTGCAGGCGCAGGCAAAAACACCAATCCCGCAAAAAGACCGGCACTCGCCAGTAAAATTCCGATTTTTTGACGCAACAAAACCGCCAAAAGCACAAAGCCAATCAGGCCCAGCAACAGCAACGCCGCCAGCCCGCCTTGCACCGTTTGCAACAACCAGCCAAGCCAGATCATTGTTGCAATCAGCAATCCCACCAAACCGCGTTTTAACCAAACCATCCAATGGCCAGGCCGCGGCAGAAACCCAACCAGCGCCGGAAATAGGACGATCAGCCCCCACGGCGCGGCAAGACCGGCCCCCATCGCCATAAACACGGCAAAGAGATGCACCATATCGCCGGTAAGCGCCACAGTGACCGCACTGCCGACAAATGGCGCCGAACAGGGCGTTGCCAACAAGGTTGCCAGCGTGCCAGCCATAAAATCACCAAACAGAATTGCTGGACGCGTCTGGCCGCTCGCATTTTGGCCATCACCGCAAAAACTGGCCTGCAAAAAAGCAGGAATCGGCAGAAAAAACCGGTCGAGCATATTCAATGTAAACAGCCCTAGAACCAGCAGCATCATTGCCAGAAATACCGGACTTTGAAACTGAATCCCCCAGCCGATCTGCCCACCAGCAAGCCGCAACGCGGCCAACCCTGCCGCGAGGATAGCAAAACTGGACAAAATCCCCATCGCACCCGCCCCAAACCGCAAACGAACAAAGCCACGGCTTTGGCCAGAGGCTTCAATAATCGCCGCCAGCTTGATTGCAAGAACGGGCAAGACACACGGCATCAAATTCAAGATCAACCCGCCGAGAAAGGCCAAAGCGATCACCGTCCAGAATTGCATCATCACGCCCGCAGCAGTTGGCGCGGGCTTGTCTGCCTCAAATGATCCGGCAAGGGGCGCCTCTTTCACAATGATGCTTTGTGCCGCAAAACCATCGCCGGCAATCACGGTTAAATCGACATTTTGGCCAGTAAGCGGCGTTTTCAAATCGCCTGCAAGATCAATCACCGCAATATTACCGGCAAAAACCGGCTTTTTAAATGCAATGCCCGCTGGTCCTTCGACAAAAATTTCGGTGATTGGCTGGCTGGTGGTGGCAAAGCTGATTTTGAGTTGCGATCCTGATTGCCATGCTGTCTCAATCTTGATTGGTGATGGCGCGCCAATGCGCGGCACCTTGGCTGCAAATTGCGCTATCGCCATCGCCATAGATGATGGCTCAGCTGGCCCATCGGCAAGGTCAAGCCGCAGATCACCTGCCAACGGAACACAGATATCTGAACAGACCAGGGCCTCGATCTGGCCACGAACCTGAAGCGCTGCACCGCGGTCATGGCCACGCACAATAACCGGCAGAATCAACGCATCAGCATAGCCGAAATTATCAAATCCAAAGGCGTTGAACCGTTTTGGCACTGGCCATTCGATCTGGCTTTGTAGCGGCGTACCATCAGCCATTTGCAGATCAAGCGTTGGTGGCAATCCGGCCTCACCGGGGGTACGCCAATAGATTTTCCAGCCGGGTGCCAAACTAAACTCAAGACCCAGCGGCAATTCTTCCAGATCGCCCATTGCCGAAACCGCCGAAACAAGCCGCACCTCACCATAGGCAGGATCACCAACCCAAGCGCCCGTTGCGATGCTTGATTGGCTGGCGGCATACAGCGGCGAGGCACTGCCTAGCATGACAAGCACCGAAGCGATAAGACACGCTGCCAAAAGGCGGCAAACCGGCCTGATTTGGGGCAGATCACCCCTGGTGAATGATCGCTTGGATATGGATGGCTTTGACATAATCGGATCCATCAACGCGTAGGTTGCGGCCAGTTTGGGAAATGGTTGTGCTTTACCAATTAAGGCTTTGCTGTCTAATGTAAATAATGACGGTCAGAAAAGATACAAGTCAGACAGACACTCATTTGCACCATGTAGCGCCTTTTGGCGCTGCGGCCAGCCTGCAAGGCCAGCTTTTGATTGCCAGCCCCCATATTGATGACAGCCGGTTTCAACATAGCGTCATCATGATGTGCCAGCATGACCAAAATGCGGCAATGGGCGTTGTGATCAATCAGCGATCAGCCCAGCTTGATCTTGGGCATCTATGTGAAACGCTGGAAATGGGCGCACCGCGGTTTCACGGCGACCAGCCCGTTTATATTGGTGGGCCGGTTGAAAGCACGCGCGGCTTTGTGCTGCATTCCCAAGATCATATGCGTCCCGAAAGCGTTGCCGTGACGCATGAAATTGGCCTGACCTCAAGCGTGAATATCCTTCGCGATATCACCAATGGTACCGGCCCGGCTCATTCGATTGTTTCGCTTGGCTTTGCTGGGTGGCATGCAGGCCAGTTGGAACAGGAAATGGCGGCCAATATCTGGCTTAACCTACCAGCAAGCAGCGATCTTTTATTCGGCATTGAAAGCGATGATGTCTGGACAAAAGCCTATGCGACCCTTGGCATTGACCCAGCGCATTATGTTGCCGCTGCAGGCACAGCCTAGGCAGCCAGCCGCGCCGCCAAATCATCATTCGACATAACCGCCACAGATGGCCCAACACAGGCCATTGCTGGTGCATTGCCGGAAATCAGGCTGGCAGCCATTGCGGCGATCTTTTGTCCGTCAATCGCGTCAATCGCAGCCAGCAATTCAGCATCCGATTGTGGCCGCCCAAAAAGCATGATCTGGCGTGCTAACGCATCGCCGCACCCTGAAACCGATTCACGGCTCATTAACAAATGAGCGCGAATCTGCGCTTTGGCGCGTGCAACTTCATCAGCTTGCACGCCGCCTGCCACCGAGGCCAATTCATCCGCGCATACCGCCAACATTTCATCAACCTGATTGGCAGATGTGCCGGCATAGACCGAAAAGCTGCCGCCATCGGAATGAAGCGACGAAAATGAAAAAATCGAATAGCAAAGCCCGCGTTTTTCGCGCACCTGCTGGAATAATCGTGATGACATGCCGCCGCCATAAAGGGTCGATAACGCCATCAGAGAAAACCGTTCGGCCATTGTATCAATTTTGGCTGGAAGCCCGAAAACAATATGCGATTGTTCAAGATCGCGTTTGGCCATTTTGCGGCCACCTGTCCATGATGCGGCATGGCGTATCGCAAATGTGGCATTGCCGATATGGCCAAGTCGCGCGCCAATGCGCTGTACCAGATCATCATGATCAACCGATCCAGCAGCACAAACAAGCATCTGACCCGCGCCATAGTGACGCCGCAAAAACGCTTCCAAATCTTGTTGGCGAAATGCCGAAACGCTGTCGACTGTTCCTAAAATTGGCCGCCCAAGCGTATGACCATCATAACAGGCCGCCGAAAACAGATCGAAAACCAGATCATCTGGCGTGTCAAGCGATTGGCCGATTTCCTGAATAATAACGCCACGTTCGCGTTCGATTTCCAATTCGGGCAAGGTTGATTCGGTTAGAATATCAGCAAGAATATCAACGCCAAGATCAATATGTTCTGGCAATAGCCTCAAATAATAGGCGGTTTCTTCGCGGCTTGTATGGGCGTTCATAAAGCCGCCAACATTTTCTACCTCGGTTGCAATGGCCTGCGCATCACGGCGTTTGGTGCCTTTAAAGGCCATATGTTCAAGCATATGCGCAATGCCTTGTTCGTGACCGCCTTCATCGCGAGCCCCAGCATTGACCCATATACCAACCGACAAGGTGGTGGCATGCGGCATCGACCTTGTTGCAATTTTTAGCCCGTTGGCAAGCTCGCTTACTCTTGTTGTCATACGCTTCGCTTTCGCGCCAGAATCAATGATTTCACGGCATCGGCATTGGCATCAATTGTCTGCATTTGTTCGGGGCGCGTCATCAGATCGGCCATATGCGGTGGCAAAACAGGCTTTTGACCAGTTGCCGTTTCCACCACCGATTCGAATTTTGCCGGATGCGCGCAGGCAAGGCTAATAATCGGCACATCTTTTGGCACTGTTCCATCAGCATGCGCACGCCGCGCCGCTGACAAGCCAACCGCGCTATGCGGATCAAGAACCATGCCGTCATTCTTGGCTGTTGCCGCAATTTCAGCAACCGTTCCCGCATCATCAAGCCGGTAGGCCGAAAATAACGCATAGGCGCGTTCCATCACATCAGCGTCGAGGGTGAAATGACCGCTTGCCGCAAAATCCTGCATCACGGCTGCTGTCTTGGCACCATCACGGCCAAGCAATTCAAATAGCAACCGCTCAAAATTACTCGATACCTGAATATCCATTGACGGGCTAAGTGACGGTACCACGGTTTCACGCGCCATTGTGCCAGCCTCGAAAAACCGCGGCAGAATATCATTCTGGTTCGATGCCACAATCAAACGTTCGACAGGCAAACCCATCTGCACCGCAGCATAGCCAGCAAACACATTTCCAAAATTACCTGTTGGCACTGAAAAGGCGACTTTTTGATCTGGCGCACCTAATGCAAGTGCCGATGAAAAATAATAGACAATCTGCGGCATCAACCGCGCCCAATTAATCGAATTTACCGCCGACAGTCCAGTCTGATCACGGAATTGATGATCATTGAACAGAGTTTTGACAAGCGCCTGACAATCGTCAAAATCGCCCTTAACCGAAACCGCAAAAGCACCATCAGCAATCACCGATGTCATTTGCCGCTGTTGCACCGGCGAAACACGGCCATCGGGGAACAAAATAAACACATCAACCGCATCACGCCCCTGAAACGCCTCAAGCGCGGCCGACCCTGTATCACCGCTTGTTGCCCCTAAAATCACCGCATGCTTTTGCTGTTTTGCCAAGGCACGGTCAAAGGCGCGTGCCAGAAACTGCATGGCATAATCTTTAAAGGCGATTGTTGGGCCGTGAAACAGCTCAAGAATATGGATATCGTCATTTAATTTCACCAGCGGGGCAATCGCCGGATCATCAAAACCGGCATAGGCATCCGCCGCCATCGCGGTTAATTCGGCTTCGCTGATTTCGCCATCACAAAATGGAGCCATGACGCGGCCCACCAGCTCGGCATAAGACAGACCTTTCATCGCGGCAATTTCGGCCTTGCTGAAACGCGGCCATTCTACCGGCAGATACAGGCCGCCATCGCGTGCCAAGCCACTTAGCAGCGCTTGTTCAAACCCCAATGGACCATCTTGTCCACGCGTGCTGATATAATCCATCTCTAGTCCTCTTGCCTACGCCCGAACTGCAAGCGGCCAGCCTGATAATGGAAGGCGGTATAAACCCCGATCAAAGCCAAGGCAATGCCATACCATGTCATCGCATAGCTTAGATGCGCATTGCGTAAATTCAATTTGGTTTTGGCCGCAATCGGCAAGGTCACAACATCCGAGGTGCGAACCGCATCAGCATAAAATTGCCCAATCGCTTCCACGCCCAATCCAAGATGCTGATTGATTTGGCTTGGCACAAGTGTAAACCAAAATCCATTATCCGGCTCATTTTCAGGTACAAAATATCCTTTGACGCCTGGCTGCCGCAAAATGCCAGCAACCGTTAACGGCCCGGTAATCTGGGAAAAGGCACGCTTGGCCGGATCGCGATAATCTTCAGATACCCAACCGCGATTGATAAGAATGATTCGCCCATCATCAAGCTGGAAGGGGGTGACGATATGAAAACCGGCGTTGCCTTCATAGGTTCGGCCGGTCAGGAACACTTCCTTGTCATGCTGGAAGGTGCCGACAAGCGCCAAACGGCGGAATTCGAAATCATCAAGCCCAGCATCAGCCGCAGGAACAGCAATTGGCGCCGCCGCCGCACGCGACTCAAAACTAGCGATCAGATCATTTTTCCACTGCAACCGCTGCAGTTGCCATGACCCCAACCCAACCAACACCAACAAGGCCGGCAGGGAGACAATCGTTAACCATAGAAATGGGCGAAATCGCATTTTCATACCTCATGGCATCGCCATGTCAAAAGGGGTGCCAACGCCTGTTTAAGCCAGCGCCAGCACCCCGATTTTTAACAATATCAACTGCCGAGCATCATGCCCGAAACAGCGGTTAAGATCAACCGCCCCACCAGTAAACTGCAGCAAACAAGAACAACCAAACAACGTCAACAAAATGCCAATACCATGCCGCAGCTTCAAAACCAAAATGCTGTTCAGCGGTGAAATGGCCAGCCCGACCCCGGAACCAGCAAACCGCTAAAAACAAGGTGCCAACAAGAACATGAAAGCCATGAAAACCGGTTGCCATATAAAAGACTGATGGATAGATGCCATCGGTAAAGCCGAAAGGAGCATGGCTGTATTCAACCGCCTGCAATACGGTGAAAATCGCGCCAAGCGCAACAGACAGTGCAAGACCGGTCATGAAATCCTTGCGGTTTCCATGCTGTAAAGCATGATGCGCCCATGTCACTGTACAGCCCGACAAAAGCAGCACCAGGGTATTGATCAATGGTAGATCAAACGGATCAAAAGTTGTGATGCCTTCTGGCGGCCATATCCCATCATTCGGATAAAAGGCACGGTCAAAGAACGCCCAGAAAAACGCCACAAAGAACATCACCTCGGAGGCGATAAACAGCATCATGCCATAGCGCATACCAATCTGAACGATTGGTGTGTGATGCCCTTGATATTCGGCTTCACGAACAATGTCACGCCACCACATGAACATGGTTACAAGAACCAGCGCAAACCCAAGTCCCAAAACGGCAGCACCATAGGCAACCTCATGCATATACATGACGCCACCAATCGCCGCGGTAAAGGCGGCGGCCGACCCAACTGCGGGCCATGGGCTTGCTTCTACTAGATGATAGGGGTGTTTATTTGCACCACTCATGTTCGTCTCCTCAAAATCTGGCTGGTAATAATTTTACCAAGCCACCTCTCCTCGATTATTGACTGCCACTCTTAGACGAGTTGCCCCCGAGTGCCAGAAAAAATGTGTATGACAGGGTAATTTCCTGAATATCACGCGCATTTTCATCCGTCACAATTTCTGGGTCAACAAAAAACCGTACCGGCATGTCGACTGATTCACCAGGCTCCAATGTTTGTTCGATGAAACAAAAGCAG
The DNA here is from genome assembly GCA_963926175.1 of uncultured Alphaproteobacteria bacterium. Classification (GTDB taxonomy): domain Bacteria; phylum Pseudomonadota; class Alphaproteobacteria; order Puniceispirillales; family Puniceispirillaceae; genus UBA3439. The sequence continues at coordinate 72,640 of CAWUWE010000038.1, forward strand.
TCGAGCTTCATAAAAAATGGTCCCGCCTTCACAGGCGTCACATTAAAGGTCGATGTTCCGGTACTTGGCGTGTCGCCAAGATTGGTGGCACGGTAATTAATCACCACTTCCTCGCCCGGATTCAATGTCACTTTGCGGTCAACGGCAACAAATTGCCAATTTAGCGCCGGATTCACATTTGCATCAAACCGCACATCAACCGGATGACCCATGACAATCTGGCTAGATCCGCTGTCGGCGACCTGCGTTGTGCCACCATAGCCGGTGACTTTGCAGAACAGCTCATAAAGCGGAACCGATGCATAAGATAATCCAACCATGCCAAACACCAGGGCACCAAGAATGGCCAAGGTACGGCGGTTACCATTTGGCCCAATGCTGTTGTTGGACGCGATCATGTCGCCCCACCAATCTTGACCAAGGTCAGGACGTAAAACAATACGACCAGTCCAGCAATCACCCCAACTAGCGCCAGATTACGCTTTTTGCGCATCTGCTGCATTTCGGCTCCAGTCTTTGGTTGACGACGACGCTCCATTAGGCCGCCCCCGCCAAATAACCGAGAACGGCATGGTCAATGACCAGCCCCAAAAACAACAGGAATAAATACATAATTGAATAGGCAAACAACCGCATCGCATGTTTATGGTCGCCAGTCTTGAAAAGCTGCAGGCTCATCGTAACAAACACCAAGCCAGCAATCGCGGCAATCACACCATAGCCAACCGACGCCATACCGATAAATGATGGCACAACCGCAAGTGGCGCTAACAAAACAGCATAGATCACAATCTGCCGGCGCGTTTCAAGCGATCCGGCAACAACCGGCAGCATCGGAATATTGGCTGCCTTGTAATCGTCGTTCTTTACCAACGCCAGAGCCCAGAAATGCGGCGGCGTCCACATAAAGATAATCGTAAAAAGCAGCAATGGCTCAATTGACAGGCTGCCCGTAACCGCCGCCCAGCCAATCACCGGCGGCAAAGCACCAGCGGCGCCACCAATAACAATATTTTGCGGCGTGCGGCGCTTTAACCAGACGGTATAAACAACGGCGTAAAAGAAAATGGTAAAGGCCAGCAATCCGGCGGCAAGCCAGTTGGCAGCAAGACCGAGAAGCAGAACTGAAAGCGCCGAAATCACCAAACCCATTGTCAAGGCTTCGGCTGGCGCCATAACACCGGCCGGGATTGGGCGCGTTTTGGTGCGGGTCATGATCGCGTCAGTATCGCGGTCATACCATTGATTGATCGCTCCTGAGGCACCAGCCCCCGCAGCAATGGCGAAAAGCGAGATCGCAAACACCAACGGATGCAACGCACCAGGCGCAACATACATGCCAGCAAAGCCGGTAAAAATAACCAGACTCATCACCCGTGGTTTCAGCAGCGACCAAAAATCGGCAACCGACGGCTCAAACAAGCCGTCGGTGTCACTGATCAATTGCTGATTTGATGTAACTGCCATCAAAATGCCTTTCAAATCCGGGCTATTGCCCTGCCTTACTTGACCTTCGGCAATTCGTCAAAGGTGTGGTAAGGCGGTGGAGATGCGACTTGCCATTCCAGCGTGGTTGCACCTTCGCCATAAGGATTGGCTTCGGCGCGACGCTTTGAAACAAAAGCTTCGATGATCACGGCCAAGAACAAGATCGCACCAGCAGCACCAATATAAGACCCGATTGAAGCAACCATGTTCCAGCCAGCAAACGCGTCAGGATAGTCGATATAACGACGCGGCATACCAGCAAGACCAAGAAAATGCATCGGGAAGAAGGTTAAATTCACGCCGATAAAGGTGACATAGAAATGCAGCTTGGCGAGACCTTCAGAATATTCGTAACCAGTCATCTTTGAAAACCAATAATAGAAACCAGCAAACAAGCCGAACACCGCACCAAGCGACAGCACATAATGGAAATGGGCGATCACGTAATAGGTGTTATGCAAAACCACATCCAAGCCCGCATTTGACAAAACCACACCGGTCACACCACCAACGGTGAACAAGAAGATAAAGCCAAGCGCCCACAACATTGGAACGCGGAAGGTGATTGAGCCGCCCCACATGGTAGCAATCCATGAAAAGATCTTCACGCCAGTTGGAACGGCAATAACCATTGTTGCTGCGGTGAAATAGGCACGCGTATCGACGCTAAGGCCGACGGTATACATATGATGCGCCCAGACCACAAAGCCGACGACACCAATTGCCACCATCGCATAGGCCATTCCAAGATAGCCAAATACCGGCTTTTTCGAAAAGGTCGAAATGATGTGGCTGACAATACCAAAGGCCGGCAGAATCATGATGTAAACTTCGGGATGGCCAAAGAACCAGAACAAATGCAGGAACAAGATCGGGTCACCGCCACCTTCTGGGATAAAGAAGGTTGTGCCAAAGTTACGGTCGGTCAACAACATGGTGATTGCACCAGCCAGAACCGGAACCGCAAGCAATAGCAAAAACGCAGTGACCAACATGGCCCATGCAAACAATGGCATTTTGTGCAAAGTCATGCCCGGGGTACGCATGTTAAAGATCGTGGTGATAAAGTTAGCAGCACCAAGAATTGATGAAACACCGGCAAGGTGAAGCGAGAAGATCGCAAGATCCATCGACATGCCAGGCGTACCGGCTGTTGATGACAATGGCGGATAGATCGTCCAGCCAACACCGGCACCACCATCCATCACCGCTGACAAAAGCAGCAAGATAAAGGCTGGTGGCAATAGCCAGAAGCTGATGTTATTCATCCGCGGAAAGGCCATATCCGGTGCGCCAATCATAATCGGCACGAACCAGTTACCAAACCCGCCAATGAGGCCCGGCATCACCACAAAAAACACCATGATCAAACCATGGGCGGTGGTGAATACGTTCCAAACATGACCGCTATCCATATATTGAACGCCGGGATTCATAAGTTCCATACGCATATAGATAGACAGACCACCGCCGATAAAGGCCGCCAGAATGGCGAAGACCAGATACATGGTACCGATGTCTTTGTGGTTAGTTGAATAGAGCCAGCGACGCACAAAACTTGAAGGGGCGCCGTGATCAGCGTGGGCTTGAGCACTCATTGTTAAATCCTCTTCACTTAACTATTTGGCTGAAGCCAAAGTAACTTCTGGTTGCACAGGAACAATGTCTTTCGATGCAAATTCTTTTTTCGCCTCGGCCAGCCATGCTGCATATTCAGCTTTTGGCAATGCTTTGACCTCGATTGGCATGTAAGCGTGGTTCACGCCGCAAATCTGGTTGCACTGGCCATAATAGGTCTGACCGCCAACAGGCACGTCAATCCATGCCTCATTGGTGCGGCCAATAAAGGCATAAATCTGCACGGCAAGTGATGGCACAAAGAATGAATGCATCACGTCATTACCGGTAATCAGCAATTTGATGCGCGTACCTTCAGGCACCACCATCGGGTAATCCACGGTCAACAAACGTGGCTGGCCTGGCTTCAAATCGGCCTCATCGACCATATAGCTATCAAAGGTAATGCCTTCGTCAGGATAGGTGTAGTTCCAATACCACTGATTGCCGGTAACCTTTATCACCATGTCAGTTTCGTTAGTGCGATCCATATAATAAAGAAGACGGAATGACGGAACCGCAATACCAACAAGAATCAGCACCGGAATAACCGTCCACAGAATTTCAAGCACCGGATGATGCGATGTCTTTGACGGGTTCGGGTTGCGGGTTGCACGGAACCGGACACCAACATAAATCAACAATCCAAGAACGAAAAGTGAGATCAGCGTAATCACAACCAAAAGTAAATTGTGGAGATCAGTTGCCATTTCGGCCAGAGATCCAGCTGGCGGCTGCAGATCCATCTGCCACGGCACAGGTGCAGCAGCTTGAACCGCACCCGATGCGATCAGCGCTAGAACAACACCACCAAACAAAACACCGGCCAGATTAGCTGCCTTGCGTACCGAAAGAAACTGCGCAAAATGCGCATTGAATTTGGCCAAGATTGGCATGGATTCCTCTCCCAAAATTCGTCATCTGCCGTTCAAAATAATCTCTTTAGGTGTCGTAGGCGGCAGACCTTTCCACCAAACCAAATTTGTTTAGACTGTTTGGGCTGAATAGAAAAGCCCCATGCGGCAGCCTGTCGCTATATTTTTTACTTTTTTCCTTTTTTTGGATGGAAAACCCAACATGGTCCTTATTTTCCCCCAAATGAGCGCGGCCACAAGCCTTGAATTTCATAGAAAACACGCCCATCATCATAAGGGCTGCACAATTTATTTATATGGCGCTTTTTTAATTTTAACCTGTCTTGTCAGGATGGATCATGGATCTGCTTCAGCAAACCGACGAACTTTTTTTCACCCGTACCAATCTCGATCTAGAACGAACCGGCAAAATCGTGCGCGATGCGCTTGCCGGAGGGGATGATGGTGAATTATTTCTCGAAATGCGTCATGCCGAAATGCTGGCCTTCGATGATGGTCGTCTAAAAACAGCAAGTTACGACCAATCAAGCGGGTTTGGTCTTCGTGCAGTGGCTGGCGAGGCGCATGGCTATGCGCATGCTGGCGAATTATCCGAAGCGGCTTTGCAGCGCGCTGCCGACAGCGTGTCTGCGGTAACCAAGGGCTATAGTGGCAATGCCGCATTGGCGCCAAGCGCGGGCGCGAACAGCCCACTTTATTCGGATCAAAACCCTTTAAACGCCACCTCATTCGATACCAAGATCAAACTTCTGCAAGAAATGGACGCCTATGCTCGCGATTCGGATTCGCGGGTCAAACAAGTCAGCGCCAGCCTGTCTGGATCATGGCAGGCTGTGCAGATCATGCGTGCCGATGGCATTCGTGTTGCCGATATTCGGCCTCTGGTGCGAATCAATATTTGGGTTGCTGTTGAGCAAAATGGGCGCATGGAATCTGGCGGTGCCGGTGCTGGTGGCCGGGTGATGCTTGATCAATGGCTTAGCCCAGAAAGCTGGCAGTCACAGGTTGATGAGGCCCTGCGCATTGCCATTTTGAATTTGCAATCAGTACCAACACCCGCAGGCGAGATGGAAGTAGTTCTTGGCGCAGGTTGGCCCGGTGTCATGCTTCATGAAGCGGTTGGACATGGGCTGGAAGGCGATTTTAACCGCAAAGGTACATCGGTCTTTAGTGGACGCATTGGCCAGCAAGTTGCTGCCAAAGGCGTTACCGTCATTGATGATGGCACGATTGCCGATCGTCGCGGCTCGATTACTGTTGATGATGAAGGCACGCCAAGCCGCCGGAATATATTGATCGAAGATGGCATCTTGAAAGGCTATATGCAGGACCGGCAGAATGCGCGACTGATGGGCGTTGACGCCACCGGCAATGGGCGGCGCGAATCCTACGCACATGCCCCCATGCCACGCATGACAAACACCTATATGGAAAATGGCGACGCCGATCCGCAGGAAATTGTTGCCTCGATGAAAAAAGGCATTTATGCGGTGAATTTTGGCGGCGGTCAGGTGGATATCACATCTGGAAAATTCGTCTTTTCTGCAGCCGAAGCCTATCTTGTTGAAAATGGCAAGATTGGCGCACCAGTCAAAGGCGCAACGCTGATTGGTAATGGCCCCGACGCCATGTCAAAAATCACCATGATTGGCAATGATACCAAGCTTGATAGCGGTATCGGCACCTGCGGCAAGGCCGGACAAAGCGTTCCGGTTGGCGTCGGCCAGCCAACAGTCAAAATGGGCGGGGTCACGGTTGGCGGCACCGAAGCGGCTTAACCACCAGCATTCAAGGCCCCTATGATCGGGCTTTGACTAGGCGGTCTCGATGCCTGGCCGTCGTTTCAGCACGATCACAACAATCAGCAAAATGAAAGTGACGCAGGCGCCAAAGGCAAACGGATAATGCGATCCACCAAGCTGGTATAGGGGGCCTGCCAAAATCAATCCGGCCACCTGTCCGAGCGAGGCAAACCCTTGAACCGTGCCAAGCGCCCCACCCATTGTTGTTTTGCCAGCAGCATTACTGGCCGCGGCTGACAATGCCGGATTGCTAAAGCCAAAGCCAAAACAGACAGCTGTTGTTGTTAAAATGATCTGCGCCAGCGGATAGGCATCACCAATCAAAAACCCGACCGACAATAACGCCGTGATGATTTGTCCAAATACCAGCATGCTGGCACCAAACCCGACAGTGCCAACCTCGCCAAACCATTTTACCGCAACATTGATCAATCCGGCCTGCACCAAGACAATACAGACACCGATATAAGTAAATAGCCAGCCAGTTTGGGTTGCACCAAAACCAAGATAGTCACGAAGCAACAGAATATAGCTTGCTTCGACCTGCGCAAAGGACAAATTCAGACAGAAAAAGGCCAAAGCATAAAGCGCAAGATCGCTTCGCAAAACCGTCATGATGCGGATGCCAAGTGGTGCTGGTGGTGCTTTTTCAGCTGGTGCCTTTGCCGCGCTTTCGGTAAGCCGCATCGACAAGAACAAGGCGATAATGCCGAAACCGGCAGCCAGCAAAAACGGTGCCTGATGAAGCGGGCCGTCACCAAACCCGCTAAACAGCCCGCCAAGAGCTGGGCCAGCAACGAATCCAGTGCCAATCGCCGCACCAAATAGCCCCATATAGCGAGCCCGATCCTTGGCCGCAACACGATCGGCAATCATCGCCTGAATCACACCCGTATTGCCTGCAGCAAGACCCGCTAGAATCCGCGCGGCGAACATCTGCACAATATCACTGGAAAAGGCAAACCAGATATGCGCCAGCACATTGACCGCAAGGCTAACAATCAGCACTGGCCGCCTGCCGATATAATCGGACAAACGACCAAGAAGCGGGTTTGATAAAAACATGGCAAAGGCGAATGACGCCAGCAGCAGCGTCATCACCGTTGCCGATAAGCCAAGTGTTTCAATCACCGTATAGGGCAATACCGGAATCAGCGCGCCAATGCCGACGAAATTTATAAACACCACAAGCAGCAAGACGGGCATGATTTAAAAATCCTTAATGCGCGGCACAGCTAAATCTGGCGGCAATTTCGATGCTGTTAATATTGGTTTGACGTGAAAACCTGATCAATATCTTCTGCCCAATCACCTTGATAAAGATCAAGCATCACTTCAGCTGGTGTCTTTTGCGTTGCAATCACTTTACGCAATGGCTGCAAGAACCCACTTTCATCATCACCGCCATCATCAAAAATGCCGCGGTTACGCAGCCCTTTTGAGGCAATATCAATGGTCTTTTTGGCAAGGGTGACGACATCATGCGAACCAAGCTTTCCGCGAAGCCCGTCCTTTGCCACTGACAAGCGCGCCGCCATTACATCATCAGCACCGATATCACGAACCAGATCTTCGGCCTCAGCCAGCGCATCATCACAATATAATAGCCCAACCCAATAGGCAGGAAGCGCGCAGATATTGGCCCAAGACCCGCTATCAGCACCACGCATTTCGAGATATTGCTTTAACCGTACTTCGGGAAAGGCGGTGGTAATATGGTCTTCAAAATCGGCCATTTGCGGCGGCTCACCCTCAAAACCGACAAGCGTTCCACCCAGATAATCGCGGAAAGATTTTCCAGCAACATCAACATAATCTTCGCCGCGATGCAGAAAATACATCGGGACATCAAGAATATAATCGATCCATTGTTCATAGCCAAAATGCGGGTCGAACACACAAGATGGCACACCGCATCTTGCATTGTCAGTGTCAGTCCAGACATGCGCACGCCCCGATAACCAGCCAGACGGTTTGCCATCTTTAAATGGCGAATTGGCAAACAGAGCAGTTGCCACCGGTTGAAGGGCTAGCGATGTGCGGAATTTCCGCCGCATATCGGCCTCGTCGGCATAATCAAGATTCACCTGAACCGTGCAAGAGCGCAGCATCATATCAAGCCCCATTGTGCCGACCTTCGGCATATGGTTTCGCATGATTCGATAGCGGCCTTTTGGCATCCATGAAATATCGTCGCGGCTCCATTTTGGCTGAAACCCAATACCAAGCATCCCAACCCCAAGCGCCGATGACACTGCCCGCATATGAAGCAAATGGCGGCCGGTTTCGGCACACGTCTGGTGCAGGTTTGACAGTGGCGCACCCGATAATTCCAATTGTCCACCGGGCTCAAGCGATACAGAGCCACCATCGCCATCTTTCAGGCCAATGATTTTGCCTTTTTCAATGATTGGCGTTGCCTTATCGCCAATTGCCTTGCATAGCGCGTTAAGCATTGCTTCAACGCCGCTATCGCCGTCATAGGCAACAGGCCGTAAATTGTCGCGATGAAACAGAAATTTTTCATGTTCGGTTCCGATGCGCCAATCAGCAGCAGGTTTTTCGCCTTTGGCTAGCCATTCCACAAGCTGTCCGACATCTTTGATGATCGCCCTATAATTACCCATGTGGTTTGCCCTTTGCATTCAGGCCATGATGAGACAAATCACCCAAGCCGGTTTCAGCCAGATCAAATGGCTAACCCTGCCAATCTCCGCAAATTGACTGATAACAGGAAAGTGCCGAAATGGCGGCGGTATCAGCGCGCAATATGCGCGGCCCCAAGGAAATTTTCAAACAATTAATTCTTGCCTGCAAATAGGTTCTCTCCGCTGGAGAAAACCCGCCTTCTGGCCCGATTAAGATAGCCGCCTTATCATGCGGTGGCGCGGTTGCAAGCGTGGCGGTAATATTCAAGGCCGGATGGCCAGCGCTAGCCTCATCACACCAAATCAAGAGACGATCATCTTCACAGGCGGCAAGAACGTCATGCAATGCGTCAAAAGATCTGATTTCAGCAATATCCAGACGTTCGGTCTGCTCAGCAGCTTCAATCGCATTCGCCGCCAGCCGGTCATCATTGACCCGGCTAATCTGGCAATAATCGGTTTTGACTGGCCAGATCACCCGCACCCCTAATTCACTGGCTTTTTGCGCAATGAAATCAAGCCGTGCCTTTTTCACCGGCGCAAATAGCAACCATAAGTCACGGCAAAAAATCTGCTGGCGGCGCTGATCGGCAATGGTGATCGAACATTGCTTTTTCGCCACCGCAGTAATCGATGCGTTGAATTCACCATCAACACCATTGAAAACACCAATCACCGCGCCAAGATTCAAACGAAGCACATGCAGCAAATAATGCATCTGATCGTATGGCAGCGTGATAACGGCACCCTCGGCAAGCGGCGCATCAATATAAAGACGCGCTTTGATATCTGTTTGTTCCATCTTTTGATATGTACTGCCCATTATGAATCGTGACAAGCAGTCTTGGGGTGAAACATTTTTGCTTTTTACCGCTTTATTCGCTAATGACTATCGTCATGACGATCGGCACCCCTCCATCCCATACCGATATCCAGTCACGCGGCTGGTGGCACGGGCTGCCCGCATCATGGCACGCCTTCATCTATCTGGCACGCCTTGACCGGCCAATTGGCTGGTGGTTGCTTTTGCTTCCGGGCTGGTGGTCAATTGCGCTTGGTGCGACAAGTCTTGGAACAATGGTTTGGGTTATGATGCTGTTTCTGGTTGGTGCCATTGCCACCCGGGCCGCAGGATGCATCATCAATGACATGTGGGATCACCGCCTTGACCAGCGCGTTGGCCGGACGAGCGCACGCCCACTTGCCGCTGGCACCATATCAATGCTTCAAGCTAGCCTATTTTTGATGTCGCTCGGGCTGATTGGCCTGTTTACCCTGTTTCAACTGCCCCTTCTGGCGATTTATGTTGGGCTTGCCGCCGCGCCGCTTGTGGTTCTGTACCCTCTTGCCAAGCGCGTAACATGGTTTCCGCAATTTGTGCTTGGACTAACATTTTCCTGGGGTGTGTTTCTTGGCTGGGTTGCCGTTACTGGCACCCTTCCCGATCTATCGATCATGCTTATTTACGCCGGCTGTGCAGCATGGGTTTTTGGCTATGACACGATTTACGCCATTCAAGATATGCAAGATGATCGCATTGTAGGGGTCAAATCATCGGCCCTTGCCCTTGCCCAAAACATCAAAAGCGGTGTTGCAACAGCCTATATTCTGGCAATTGGCCTGATTGCGTCTGGATTGCTAACATTTGATCGTCAACCGGTTGCTGCAGCCTGGCTTGGCCTTGCTGGCATGGCGATTCACCTTGGCCATCAAATTTGGCGACTTAAAAGCGATGATGCCGTTTTGGCACTTGCGCTTTTCAAATCAAATCGCAATGCCGGTCTTTTGCTGATTGCTGGATTGATGCTTGATCGGCTTCTTGCCAACTAGCCCATCTTTTTAGCCCATCATAGATAAGCATCAATCCCGTCAATATGAACCGACTGTAATTGCCATGGCGGATTTTGCGGCTGGATTGCAAAGGGGCGCAGCCGGTCAATGATGGCATCACGCGCCGATTTGTCAGCCTGCATTTCAGCAATGAATTGCGACATTGTTCGATCATCATCAACTTTGGCAAGCTGGCGTAATTTGGTGGCGGCCTGATCTTGGCTAAGCGCTGTGAATCGCCGCCTCTCGACCGGAATCGCCGCCAAACCAGCAGGCATGCCATCACCGCAATCCAGAACGCCAGCGCGCGCCGCGTAGCCGAAAACCGACCCTATTGGCAGTTTGAATTGATGTTCGACGGTTTGCATTTCAACAAAATCATAGGCAACACCAATGCCTTCGGTTCGATGCATCTGAATCAATTGATCATCATCAAGCCACGCGACATTCAGCTGCACAACAGTGCCAGATGACGGAAAAGCAGTGCAAGGCACGGCCGCGTAATAGCCCAAAAGCGCCGCATGGACGATATCACAATCATGCAATCTCGCTGGCGTTACCGGAACAGTGGCAGCCATGCCAAATTTACGAAGCAATTGCACCGGCGCCCGATTTGACCCAACCGATAAAACCGCCGTCCGGCCGGCCAGAATACCATCTTTGCGATCATGGCTGACTTGGGATTCGTCAAGATGGAACAAATCTCCATTTGACAGAATAAAACCGCCCGATGGGGCGTGATAGGGATATTTGCGGGCGCGATCAATTTCACTGATTGGCGCAAGATAGGAGGTAGAATCGGCAATTTTCAAAAGATCATCGCCACCATTTAAACGCATTTTGATTAGCTTTACCCTAAAACAACGGAACAGCGGCCACGCGAACGCCAGCCAAGCCTGATCACCCGCAGTTGGTTAACTGAGCCCGAAATGATCTTCAAGGCCAAGGGCAATATTCATATTTTGCACCGCAGCACCAGATGCGCCTTTGCCAAGATTATCCAGCAGTGCAGTTAACCAGAATCGTTGTTCAGCGGCATCACTAAACACGAATAATTCCATATCATTGCGCCCAGCAAGTGCATCAACGGCGAGCATTGGCGGCACATCAGCATGATTCGCAGCAGGCGCACCCATGCGTACCAAAGCCGAATCACGATACCAATCGGCAAGACAGTCATAAATCATTGCTGCATTGGCAGATCCTTCGATCTGATCAGCATGAAGCGGCATATGAACAAGCATTCCAGCATAGAAATCGCCAACTGACGGCATGAAAATAGGTGGCGTTTTCAAGCCTGAATAAAGCGTCATTTCGCCAAGATGCTTATGTTGTAAATTTGTCCCATAACTAAAGGCCGGATGAAGATCACCAGCATCATGCCGTGCAATCATCGCCTTGCCACCGCCACTATAACCGCTAACCGCTGGCGTACAGATAAGCGCTGTATCGGCCAATAGCCCGCTGGCAATCAATGGCCGTGCCAAAGCCAAAAAACCAGTTGGATAACAGCCCGGATTGGTGATGAATTTGCCATTGGCAATGGCATCACGCTGGCCAGGCTGTAATTCGGCAAAGCCGTAAACCCAATCAGGGTCAATCCGGTGCGCCGATGATGCGTCAATCAGCCGTGTTTGCGATGCTTGCGCCAGACGAACCGCCTCGATAGCGGCATCATCGGGAAGGCACAGAATGGTCACATCACTTGCCGCCATCATGTCGGCGCGCGCCGCTGCGTTTTTGCGTTCGGCCTCATCAACCCGCAATATTTGGACATGCGGATGCGCTTGCAGACGTTCCGCGACTTTCAGGCCGGTTGTCCCCGCCTCACCATCGATAAAGACTTTAAATTCCATGACGCATTCATAAACCTAATCAACCAGTACGACAAGCGGTTGAATTATGTGATGGCGCAGGGTATCAGATAATGTATGGACACAAATCATCAAACCCTTATTGCCCAATTGCTTGACGCCGCCCAAACTGCGGGGGCCGATGGCGCCGACGCAATGCTGGCCCGCGGTCAAAGCAATAATATCAGCCTGCGGCTTGGCAAGGTCGAAGCCAGCGAACGATCCGAAGATTTTGATATCGGATTGCGCGTCTTTATCGGCCAGCGAACCGCATCAATCTCGACAAGCCAGCTTGATCCGGAAAATATCAAAAATCTGGCTGAACGCGCTGTTGCGATGGCCAAGCTGGCACCCGAGGATCCTTATGTCCGGCTTGCCACCGATGCCGAAATCGCCAAAACCATCCCCGATCTGGATATGTTTGACGAAACCATGCCCGACAGCGAACGCCTGCGGGAAAGAGCCGCACGCGCCGAAGATGCCGCCTTGTCACATAAAGGCATCAAAACATCTGATGGCGCCGATGCAGGCCACAGCATTGTCGATGTTCTGATTGGCACATCAAATGGCTTTCTTGCCGGTTACAAACGGTCATCGCATGGCGTATCAACCGTGGTCATTGCCGAACAAGACGGGCATATGGAACGCGACTATGATTATAGCGCGGCCGTATATGAAAGTGATTTGCAGCCAGCCGAAGAAGTTGGGAATAATGCCGCTAGCCGAACATTGGCAAGACTTGGCGCCCAAAAACCCAAAACTGGTAAATTTCCGGTGATCTATGACCGGCGTGTCGCAGCATCGCTTGTTGGCACAATGGCCGGCGCAATCAATGGCGCGGCAATTTCGCGCGGCACAAGCTTTTTAAAAGACAGCCTTGGCAAACAAGTCACCAGCAAAGGCCTTTGTTTTGTCGATGATCCATTGCGGTCGCGCGGGCTTGGCTCGCGCCTGTTTGATGGTGAAGGGCTGGCGGTTCAGCGGCGGGTCATGGTCGATGATGGTATATTAACCGGCTGGTTCCTTGACCTTGCTTCGGCGGCCAAGCTGGAGATGACACCAACCGGCAATGCGCGGCGCGGCCTTGGCAGCGCCCCATCACCTGGCGCCAGTAATTTTTATATCGAAAATTCAACCATCAGCCGTGATGCGCTGATTGCCGAGATCGACGAAGGCTTTTTGATTACCGAAATGATTGGCAGCTCGGTTGATATGATCACTGGTGATTACAGCCGTGGCGCTGGTGGGTTTTGGATTTCCAAGGGCCAGATCACCCATCCGATTACCGAAGCCACGATTGCGGGTAATTTGGCCGAAATGTTTCTGCAGATGACAGCGGCGAATGATATCGATCTTCGTGACAGCGTCGCATCGCCATCACTTCGACTTGACAGCATGATGGTTGCCGGGTCATGAAATCGACCGCCCCGCCCCGAAAACGGCGCGGGGCCGCCGATTGGCTAGACCTGATCTTCAAGGATCATGGTTTCTTGCGTCTTTTTTGGCATAACCAGCATCTTGTTAGTGACGATCTATGGCGAAGCAATCAACCCGGGCCATCGCGCATTGCGGCATTGGGTCAAAACGGCATCAAAACCATCATTAATTTACGCGGGCCGCGCCAAGATGGCGGCTGGCAGCTTGAAGCTGAGGCCTGTGCCAAGGCTGGTATCACCCTTCTTGATTTTACCGCACGATCACGCGCCGCGCCGTCAAAAGAGATGCTGTATGAAGCGCGCGACCTTTTTGCCGCGATAAAAACACCAGCATTGATGCATTGCAAATCGGGCGCCGATCGCGCTGGACTAATGTCGGCACTTTATCTGTTGATTGCCAAAAAACAGCCTACGCGCGTTGCAATGGCCCAACTTGCATGGAAATATGGCCATGTCAAAGCGGCAAAAACTGGCCTTCTTGATGCGTTTTTTGCCGCCTATGTCCCTTATGAAGATCAAGGCATGGCCTTTTTCGATTGGGTTGAGACCATTTATAATCCAGATGCGCTGGCGGCTAACTTTATGGCACAAGGCTGGGCTGTCAGGCTTACCGACAGCATTCTTCGCCGCGAATAGGCACCATCTAACGGCGGCAATCTAACGGCGCCATTTTAGCCGGTTTTTTCATCATCAAAAAACTGCAATTGGCACAGCCTTGCATAGAGGCCATTTTTGGCAATCAGCGAGCCATGCGTTCCCTGTTCGGTAATGCGCCCTGATTCCATCACCAAAATCAAATCGGCATTGCGCACTGTTGCCAACCGATGGGCGACAACAAGCGTCGTACGTCCGGCCTGTAATGTTTGAAGGGCGGTTTGAACCTGTTGTTCTGATTCGGCGTCAAGCGCAGCGGTGGCCTCATCAAGCAGCAGAATAGGCGCATCTTTCAACATCGCCCGGGCAATGGCAATGCGCTGGCGTTGCCCGCCTGAAAGCCGATTTCCCATCGCACCAACCATCGTGTCATAGCCATCTGGAAGCGCACGGATAAAATCATCAGCCGCCGCATCACGCGCCGCTGCCTCGATGTCTTCGCGGCTGGCATCCTTTCGACCAAAGCCAATATTGGCCGCAATCGTATCGTCGAATAATACTGATTCCTGACTAACCAACGATACGGCGCCGCGAAGGCTGGCAATCCGCACGTCACTGATTGGCTGGCCGTCAATGCTGATCACGCCGCTGCTTGCCTCAAAAAAGCGCGGAAGCAGGTTTATCACCGTGGTTTTGCCAGCGCCACTTGGGCCAACCAGGGCGATCGTCTGTCCGGCGCTGGCGATAAAACTGATCCCTGCAAGCGCTGTTGCGCCGCCATCACCATAGGCGAAGCCAACATTGTCATAGGCAATCTGCCCCTGTTTGACCGCCAGCGTCGGCGCATTTTGCCGATCGTTGATCATGCGCGGCGTATCCAAAAGCGCCAAAATACGCTCACAAGCAGCAAGCCCCTCTTGGGTGACCGCATTCAAGGTGCCAATGGCCCGCACCGGCTGCACCAGCAAAATAAGCGTTGTGATAAAGGCAATCACATCACCAACCTGCATGTCGCCATTGGCAACACGCCAACTGGCCAGCGCAACAACACCGCCAACAGCAATACCGCCAACCACTTCCAAGATTGGATCAATCTTGGCGCGGCCGGTCAATAGCACAATAAGCCGTCCATATAGCCCATCAAAAGCCTGATGCGTCCGCAATGTCTCAGCATCTTCACGCTGATAGGCCTTGACCATACGCGCCCCTTGCAAGGTTTCAGCAAGAAGCGCAGTCACACTTTCCATATGGGTTTGCAAATTTCCCGACGCTTTGCGCTGGCGGTTGCCAATCTTGATGATTGGCCCCATGGCAAGCGGATATACGCCAATCACGACAAGCGCCATCAGCCAATCAAGCCAGATCATCGCGCCAATCAAAACCACAACGGTCAAACTGTCACGAACCAGATTATTGGCCAATCTGACCAACGCTTCACGAACCAGATTCAAATCGTTCATGATGCGCGACATGAACACACCTGCCGGTTCACGGCTAATGGTTTGAAGATCGGCCTCAATCAGGGTTTTTGCCATGTCTTTTTGCAAATCGGTACTGACCCGAAGCGCCAATGCATTCACCATGACCGTTTGCGCAAATAAGGCAGTGCCTTTGACAAGTGAAAACAGAATGATGACCGGTGGCGCCAGCCAGATGATTTCATCCGCCTGGCCCTCGGCAAGCCCATTGAAAATATATTTTGTTAAAAGCGGATAGGCTGACGCGCTTGCCGCCACGATAATCATGAGCAAAAATGCCTTGATAAGGCGTGGCACATAGCCAGCAATCCAGCCCCGCCAAATCCGTCTTATGATGTCACGATTGACCTGTTTTGGGCGTTTCGTTTCGGTCAAGCCGACAATCCTATCAAAAAAGAGCCGATATCAATTTCAATGACTAATGCCCATTTGCATAAAGCCATGACGGCGACGCGGCAAATTCACCGCTGTCCGACTGTAGCAATTTGCCGCCCAATCCAAAAGCATTGATCGCAATTTGGCTGGCATATTTGCAAAAAAGCGCGCCAATGCATAATTGATCTGCTATTTTTGCATCTCCCCATTCCGCAATCGCCTTCTTACATGCTAGAGTTTAAGCGCAGATGATTTAACTCCAAAGCAGTTTCGGGCGCATGATAAAAAAATTGATACGATCGCCATTTGGCAATGCCCTTATTGGCTGGACAATTGGCAGCATCATCGCGCTTTTGATGGTTACCGTTCGCTGGCGGACGGTTGATCAGGAAAAATCCGATCAATTCATGGCCAGCCAGAATGGCATTATCATGGTGTTCTGGCATGAACGGGTCATGGCCATGCCGTGGCTTTGGCCGTCGGCCTATGCGCTTCATGCACTGCAGTCACCGCATCCTGATGGTCGCATGATGTCTCATGCGATTGGCTGTTTCGGGGTGAAGACGGTTTGGGGCAGCTCAAACCGCAATCCGCTGTCGGGGTTACGAGGGTTAAAACGCGTTCTTGATCTTGGCAAATCTGTTGCCATCACGCCTGATGGGCCGCGCGGCCCAGCCCGCAAATCGGCCCTTGGGCCTGTTGCAATTGCCCAAATGGCCGGAAAACCGATTGTGCCAATGTGCTGGTCAGTTGACCGTTACTGGCGCGCCACCGGTTGGGATCGGCTGATCATTCCAAAACCTTTTGCCCGTGGCCGTTTTATCATTGGTGATCCGATCTATCTTGATGATATTTCAAAAGACCAACTCGAAACCGCCCGTCAACAGCTTGAAGATGCGCTTAATGCGCAGGCTGATGCGGTTGACCGGCTTTTTACCGAGCCGCCGCAATGACCTTTAGCCTATATAATCTGATTTGGCATTTGCTGCGCCCGTTTATCCCGCTGATTTTGCGCATGCGTGCATGGCGCGGCAAGGAAATTTCCAGCCGCCTTGATGACCGGTTTGGCCAGCCCCAGCTTGATCAAAAGATAAAAGGTGCAATCTGGATTCATGCGGTCAGTGTTGGCGAAACCGTTGCCGCCATCGGCCTTGCCAAAGCGCTTGCCAGCGCCATGCCAAAGGCCAGATTTCTGATCACCACCAATACGGTTAGCGCTGCGGCGATGGTTGAACGGGAAAGCGCCAAAGGCATGGTGCTGTCACATGCATTTCAGCCGCTTGATCACCCGCATTTTGTCGATCAGTTTTTGCAGAATACCCGCCCCGCACTGGCCATTTTCATGGAATCCGATTTCTGGCCCAATTTGATATCGAAAACCGCGGCCAAGGCAATTCCGGTCATTTTTGCCTCATCCCAATTATCCAGCGCCGCCTTTCACCGCTGGACGAAACAGCCAGTAATGGCAAAGGCGGTTTTTGCGGCACCGCAAATGGTTTTGGCCGTTAATGATACGCAGGCAGCGCAATTTCAACGCCTTGGCACACCAGCCGAGATTATCACCGTTTTGGGATCGCTCAAGCTTGGCACGATGGCAGATGCCGATCCAGCCCTTTGCCAAAACATGAAAACAGCCATTGGCAAACGGCAAATTTTGCTTGCCGCCTCAACGCATGATGGCGAAGATGCAAGCATGATTGCGGCCGCCAATGCCCTTGGCGATAACTGGCTGACAATCATTGCGCCGCGCCATCCAGATCGGGGCAACCAAATTGCCGTGGCAAGCGGCGGCGCACCACAACGAAGCCTTGGCCAATTTCCGTCCAAGGATCATCATCTTTACATCATGGACAGTTTTGGCGAGATGGGCAGCCTATTCAGCTTCGCCGATCTGGTTATTCTTGGAGGTTCCTTCATGCCGAAAGGCGGGCATAACCCGCTTGAGCCAGCGGCTTTCGGCTTGCCGATCATCACCGGCCCGCATATTTTCAAAAACAGCGCCGAATTTGCCGGCCTTCGCGATGTGGGGGTTGTGTTTGATGTGGCAGAAACTGGTGATGGGCTCGATGCCACAATAACCGCTCAAAAGCTTGCCAAGCTGGTGATCACCATTGCAAATGACAAGCCGGCTCGCCGCCACATTGCCAGCGCGGCAAAAGCCTATGCTATAGCTGCAAATGAACGCAGTCACATCGCCGCGCGAAAAATTGTGCTAGAAACAATGAAACAACCAGTCAAGACCAACAGATGATCAAGACGAAACCATGATAAAAACGCCTGATTTTTGGACAAACCGCGGATTGCTGGCCGTGCTGCTGCTACCATTTGCAGGATTGTGGGCAGGCGCAACATTCATTCGCAATGCGCTGGCGCATGAAACAAATGCGGCATTACCAATTATCTGTATTGGCAATCTTAGCGCTGGCGGCACTGGCAAAACGCCAGTGACCTCGTTTTTATATGACCAATTGCAAGCCCGCGGCCACAAGCCGGCGATTTTAATTCGCGGCTATGGCGGAACGGCAAAACGGCCTTTATGGGTTGATCCCAGTCTTCACCACGCAAATGAGGTTGGCGACGAGGCGTTAATGCTTGGCGAAAGTCGTGATGTTTTGGTGGCGCGCGATCGGGTTACCGGTGCCGCAATGATCGCGGCAAATGGCAATCATAATGTAATTTTAATGGATGATGGTTTGCAGCATCCCTATATCGCCAAAAATTTTGCCATTGGTGTGTTTGATGGGAATGTTGGCATTGGGAATGGCTGGCTGATCCCCGCAGGCCCGCTTCGCATCGGCTTGCAAAGTGGAATCAAAACCATTCATGCGGCCATAATCAATGGCGATGATGAAACCGATATCACATCAAAGCTACAGCCCCATATGCCCGTCTTTGCGGGTCATCTAACGGCTGATCAAAGCATTATCGACGCGCTTGACGGCGATCCGGTAATGGGTTTTGCCGGTATTGGCCGCCCAAATCGGTTTTTTACCAGCTTAAAGGCGGCGGGGGCAAATCTTGTTCGCAGCTTGGCATTTGCCGATCACCACCCCTACAGCGAGACCGATTTGGTCAGGCTGCAAGAAGATGCAGCCCGCCTTGGCGCTGCGCTAATCACCACAAAAAAAGACTGGGTTCGCCTGCCTGCCGAGTGGCGGGAACGGATTGGGTTTTTGCCTGTATCGCTTGATCTTGACGCGGCTGATGCGCTAGTGGATGCCATCATTGCAACCATCGCCGAAAAAGGAGCCTGACCAAAATGGCATTTTCGGCTGGTCAAATTTTACAAAAATGGTTTCGGCAAATCATTCGCTGGCCGCTTGAAGCGCTGTTTGGCTTTGGCCTTTTCTATTTTGCCCGTTTGCTGCCAGTGCGCTTTGCCAGCGCCGCAATGGGGAGCTTTTTGCGGATTATGGCGCCATTGACGCCATGGCATGGCCGTGCGCTTCGCAATCTCAACCATGCCATGCCAGCTCTTGATGATGCTGAAAAAGACCGAATTTTACGCGCAATGTGGCACAATCTCGGACGGGTCATTGGTGAATATCCACATATCAATTCAATTGTCGATAAGGGCTGGGTTGAATTTGTCGGGCTTGACCATCTAAAGGCGCTTGATAGTGGCGGCTTTTTGATTGGGGCGCATATCGGCAATTGGGAATTTGGCCCCTTTGCGGCGTTGTCGACTGGCAAAAAAGTGGCAGCAATTTACCGGCCATTAAATAATCCGCTTTTGTCTGGCCTTTTGCATCGGCGGCAGGAAACCTATGGCGGCGATATTTACCGCAAGGGCCGCGAAGCCGCGCTTGGCATGGTCACTGCGCTTCGCAAAGGGCAGATGATGTGCCTCCTTGTCGATCAACAGCTTCGTGAGGGTGTATTGGTTCCCTTTTTTGGGCATTCCGCCCGCACCTCGATCAGCCATATTAAAATCGCCGTCAAAAAACAGGTGCCGTTATTTTATATGCGAACCGAACGGCTTGGCGCTTGCCGGTTTCAGGTGACGATTTCGCCGCCAATTACCTTGCCCGACACGGCAGATGATGCTGCGGTTCTGGCATTGGCAACCGAAATCAACCGCGAAATTGAAAGCTGGATTCGCGCCACCCCCGAACAATGGTTTTGGCCGCATCGCCGCTGGGGAAAAAATATCCAGCTAAAATAGCTTGTCCTGCCGGTCGTCGCCTGCCGGTTTTTGCGCCGGTTTTGATTTGGTCTTAACCGGCTGTGGTGCCAGGCCACTGCTATCGCCACCCAAAACAGCTCCACGCGTCCCATCGGCAAAACGGATCATAACATTGGCCTGATCTGGCGCTGCCGCTGCCCGTTTGATCGGCGCACCGGCGGCATCAGTGACAAGTGCAAAACCACGATCAAGGACACGCTCGAAAGAATTGGCATCGAGCAATTTAACAAGATTATCGAGCCTTTGCTGACGGTAAATGAGACCGGTGGCAAAATGCTGATCAAAGTGTTGGCCGATCTGCGACAAACGTCCGCTAGCTTCGGCAAGTTTGATTTCAGGCGGCCGTAACCGACCAGCCAGACCCGACAGCCGCAAGGCCCGCGCCGAAAGCCACTGGTCAAGTCCGCGAAACAGCCCGCCAAGCGCATAATCAAGCGCTTGCGCTCGCCGCTGGATCAAATCAGCCGGATCAACAAGGCCACGCGCCGCCAGCGCTGTTTGCTGGCCAGCATTTTCAAGCTTGCGCGCTGTTGCCCGCATCAAACGCGCATTCACCTCGCTTAGATAGGCCGCAAGATCGGTTTTGACAGGCACGGCAAGTTCGGCTGCCGCGGTTGGTGTCGGGGCGCGTAAATCGGCCGCAAAATCAATCAAAGTGGTATCGGTTTCATGGCCGATGGCCGAAATCACTGGAATACGGCATTCAGCGACAGCCCGCACAACCACTTCTTCATTAAAGGCCCATAGATCTTCTAATGCACCCCCGCCACGCGCGATAATCAACACATCCGGGCGCGGCAAAGGGCCATCTTCGGGCATTGCGTCAAAACCGCGAATGGCGGCGGCAACCTGCGCCGCCGCATCACGGCCTTGAACCAATGTTCCCCAAATCATCACATGAACGCCGAACCGGTCTTGGAGCCGGTGCAAAACATCCCGGATAACAGCGCCTGTCAGACTTGTTACAACGCCAATGGTTGTTGGCATTTTCGGAATTTTTTTCTTGCGCTCTTGGTCAAACAGGCCTTCGGCTTTCAGCATCCGGCGGCGATCTTCAAGCTGTTTTAGCAATGCGCCTTCACCGGCAATTTCGATCTGGCTGACAATGATCTGATATTTTGACTGACCGGCAAAGGTGGTAAGGCGGCCAGTGGCAATCACCTCAAGCCCTTCTTCGGGCTGCACCGCGAGATTGGCTGTCATGGTTTTCCAGCACACCGCTGCAAGGGTGGAACGATCATCTTTTAAGGTAAAATAAAGATGGCCTGACGGGGCTTTATTGGGGCGCGAAATTTCGGCGCGGACTCGCACATATTCAAAAGCCGTCTCAACAGTTGTCTTTACCGCTCTTGAGAGTTCGCTAATTGTTAAATAGGGCGCGTTATCGCCGCTGTTTTGCTGATCACCCTCTTCCATGAGGGGCCTATATTATGCCATATTGACCAAGCCGCAACACCAAAGGATGGTTCGATGAATATTTTACTAATTGGCAGTGGGGGGCGCGAACATGCGCTTGCCTGGTCACTCGCGGATTCGCCACTCACCAGCCGTTTGGTGATTGCGCCCGGCAATCCGGGCATGGCGCCATATGGTGACATGCGGCCAGTGGCGGCCGATGATCTTGATGGTCTATGCAGGCTTGCTGTCGAAATATCTGCTGATCTTGTGGTGATTGGCCCTGAAGTGCCACTTGTTAATGGGTTGGCTGATCGGCTTGCCCTCCTTGGCATAACCGCCTTTGGCCCCAGCGCCGCCGCTGCCCAGCTTGAAGGATCAAAGGAATTTGCCCGCGCCTTTTGTGCGCGTCACAATGTTCCGCAGCCAGCTTATTTTCCGGTTAGCGACTATGCCGCCGCCTGCCAGCATATCGACCAGCTTGGCGGCTTTTGCGTGATTAAGGCAGATGGGCTTGCCGCTGGCAAAGGCGTGGTGGTTGCCGATGATGCCGAAACGGCCAAAGCAGCAGCAAAATCGATGCTTGATGGTCAATTTGGTGATTCGAGCAAACGGCTGGTGATTGAACAGCGCATTCGCGGCCCCGAAGCGTCACTTTTTGCGCTTCTTGATGGCGATTCGGCAATTTTAATGGCAACCGCTCAAGATCACAAACGCGCCTATGATAATGATCAAGGGCCCAATACGGGTGGCATGGGCGCCATTTCACCGGCACCCCAGCTTGATAAAGCGCTTGAAGACCAGGTGATGCAAGAGGTGGTCGGGCCAGTGGTTCGCGGCATGGCAGCCGAAGGCACGCCCTATCGCGGCGTGCTTTATGTTGGTCTTATGCTTACTGAAGACGGCCCGCAGGTCATTGAATTTAACTGCCGCTTTGGCGACCCTGAAGCGCAAGTGATCCTGCCTCGACTAAGAACCGATATTGTCAGCGCGATGCTGGCCACAACCAATGCCAGCCTGCATCATTTTGATATGCGCTGGGATCCGCGCGCGGCGGTGACTGTCGTGATGGCCAGCAAGGGCTATCCGGGAAGCTATGAAAAAGGCAGTGTGATCCGTGCGATTGACGCCACTGAAACGGTACCAGATTGCAACGTGTTTCATGCTGGAACCGCGCTTGCTGAAAATGGCGATTTGATTGCGGTTGGTGGGCGGGTTTTAGCCGTGACCGCGCTTGGTGATGATGCAGAATCGGCGCGGCGCAATGCCTATGATGGCGTTGCAAAGATCGATTGGCAGGGCGGGTTTTACCGCAGTGATATCGCCAAGATCTAGCGGCGTTTGGCAAAAAATTCTTGAAGCATAGTGCGGGCTTCAGCAGCGCCAATACCGCCATAAATCTCCGGCCTGTGATGACAGGACGCATTGTCAAAAAATCTGACACCCGACTCAACCGCCCCCGCCTTTTCATCATGGGCGGCAAAATAAACGCGCCGCAATCTGGCATGCGCAATCGCACCAGCGCACATCGTACAAGGCTCAAGCGAAACCCATAAATCATAACCATCAAGGCGCGACTGGCCCGTGGCGGCCATTGCCGCCTCGATTGCCAGTATTTCAGCATGATGAAGCGCGTTACCATCCCGAACCATACGGTTTTCTGCGAGCGCGATTAAATCGCCCTTCGCATCAGTTATCGCGGCAGCAACCGGCACTTCGCCAGCCGTGGCAGCCGTCGCCGCCGCCGCCAGAACTTTATCCATATGGCCTTTCATTTTCATGCCTTCCTTGGTGGCATATATGACCGACTTTACCAAGCAGAAATAGCCACCGCTATAGATTGGTATTTGCCAAGGCGCGGATTTCGAGCTACATCCAAGCAGATGACAAAACAAAGCTTTACATTAGACCAGCAAGCCGAGTCTGAGCGCATTGCCAAACGCATTGCCCGCGCAGGCATCTGTTCACGCCGCGAAGCCGAGGCACGCATTCTTGATGGGCGCGTCACCGTCAATGGTGAGGTGATTTCCAGCCCGGCGCTGAATATCGGTGCACGCGACAAAATCACCATTGATGGCAAGCCTTTGCCCGGGCGCGAACCTGCCGGATTATGGCGCTATTACAAACCACGCGGTCTGGTGGTCAGCGACCGTGATGAGCAAAACCGCGAAACAATTTTTGACCATCTGCCGCAAGATTTACCACGCCTCATGACGGTTGGCCGCCTTGACCTTGATTCAGAAGGCTTGCTGCTCATGACAAATGATGGTGATCTTGCTCGCCATCTGGAACTGCCCTCAACCGGCTGGAGCCGCAAATATCGGGTTCGTGCCCAAGGTCAAATTAATGAGTCCCAACTTGCCGCGCTCGCCGATGGTGTTACCATTGACGGCATCCGCTATGGGCAGGTGATCGCAAAGCTTGACCGGCAAATGGCAAGCAATGCGTGGCTTACTGTTGCCATCCGTGAAGGCAAAAACCGCGAGATTCGCCGCATCATGGAATATCTAGGGCATAAGGTCAGCCGTCTGATCCGGATTTCCTATGGGCCATTCCAGCTTGGCGATCTTGAAGATGGCGCCATTGAACAGGTCAAAACGCGGGTGCTTGCCGATCAGCTTGGCCTTGGCGATGGCGCTTTGGATGCCAGCGAAAAACCAACGCTTTCCATCAACAAGCCAGCGCATAAATCAGGCGCGAAACGAGGCAGACATGCGAATCATAGCGGGAAGCCGTCGCGGGGCAGCCCTCACAAAACTGGACGCCGTTAAAACCCGGCCAACAGCTGATCGTGTTCGCGAGTCCCTATTCAACATTCTGCAAGCTGGCCGGTTTCGGGGCCTTTTGGCCGACAGTCAGGTGATCGATGTTTTTGCCGGCACCGGCGCTCTTGGGCTCGAGGCCATTTCGCGCGGCGCCGCCTTTGCCAGCTTTATTGAAAATGACGCGTCCGCCCTCGCGGTTTTGCGCGCTAATATTGCCAAGCTTCGGTTTCAATCCTCAGCCGCGGTTTTAGCAGCTGATGCAACAAAATTGGTGCATTGGCGACATGCGCCAGCCAGTGTTGTCTTTGCCGATGCGCCCTATCAAACCGAGGGCGGCCTTGTGGCTATTAACGCTTTGGCCAAGATTGGTGCGCTTGGTGATGCAGCGGTGGTCATCATCGAAACCGAAAAAACTGAAACAGTGGACAGCAGCTCGCTTGCCACTGGCCTGACGCCGATTGACGAGCGTAATTATGGCAAGGCTTTACTGCATTTCCTGACCTATCAGACGCCGTAACCGCCGCTTAGCTCCGGCCAAATAACCGTTCGATATCGGCAAGCGATAATTTCACCCAGGTCGGCCGACCATGATTACATTGCCCCGATCGTGGTGTTATCTCCATATCACGGAGAAGCGCATTCATCTCGCTGGCGTTCAACGGACGGCCAGCGCGAACCGACCCATGGCAAGACACAGTTGCCAAAACATGATTGATCCGGTCTTCAAGACTAGTGCTGCCACCAAGTTCAACAAGTTCTTCAGCGATATCAGCAACAAGCTGTTTGACATCTGGCGTGCCAAGAAGCGCTGGCACCGCCCGAACAACTACCGCGCCAGCGCCAAATCCTTCGACCACCAGCCCCATTGTTTCCAGCATATCAGCGGCCTCGATAATTGCTGCGGCATGATGATCTGCAAGCGTGACCACTTCGGGTAAAAGCAAATTTTGTGATGCAACGCCACTTTCGGCAAGCGCGATTTTCATCCGTTCCATCACAAGACGTTCATGCGCCGCATGCTGGTCAATAATCGTCAGCCCATCTTCGGTCTCGGCGATGATATATGTTTTATGGAGCTGCGCCTTGGCCGCGCCAAGAAGATGATGACGCTGGTCGCTGTGCTGTTCGGTCTCGCTTTCAGATGCCATTCGTGCCGCTGGTGCCGCATCATCACCAAGCAAGCCGCGTGGCGGCAGTTGATCGGGTCGGTAAAAAGCATTGGAAGAGGCCAATTGCTGGCGTGATGGCGGGGCTAAATAGGGGCGTTGCGCACCACTGGATAGCGTGACATTGCCCGCTGGCACAAAGTCATTTCCTGCCACCCGATCCGGCGCGGTTGAAAATTTGCCCATTGCCGCAGCACCGCCTGCGCTAGTGGCGTTAATACTGCCATCACGAAGCCGCGCCATTAACCCGCCAACCAAAAGACTGCGAACCGCGGCGGCATCTTTGAATCGCACTTCGGCCTTTGCCGGATGGACATTCACATCAACCGCAGATGGTGGCACCTCAAGAAACAACACTGCCATCGGGTGACGGCCACGCGGCAATGTATCGCCATAACCCGCCCTAATAGCCCCCAAAAGCGCCCGATCATGGATTGGACGGCCATTCACAAATAGAAAAATATTCGCTGTTGTCGGCCGGTTCATTGTTGGCAAGCCAACAAGCCCCGTAAGCCGGATATCATCGCGCACCGCGTCAAGCACGACCGCTTCGGAGGCAAATCCCTGTCCCATAATCGCGCCAATTCGCGCCTGCAACCCGCTTTGGCCTCGCAAACAAGCGGGTAAATCCAGCAATAGGCGATCATCAGCGGTCAGATTAAACCCAACTTCGGGCCATGCCATGCCAAGCCGTCGCACGATATCGGCGCATTGCCCCTGTTCGGTGCGCTCGGTTTTCAGAAATTTCAGGCGGGCAGGAACGGCCTTGAAAAGCTGGGTGACTGAAATCATCGACCCTTTGGCAAGGGCGGCTGGTTCAGGGCCAGACACAATGCCGCCATCGACAACAAGCCGCCACGCATGATCAAAGCCAGCAGTGATCGACGTCAAGGATAGCCGCGAAACAGCGCCAATTGACGGCAACGCCTCGCCGCGAAATCCCAATGAGTCAATATGATCAAGCGAATCATCAGGCAATTTCGACGTGGCATGGCGTTCAATGGCAAGCGCCATATCATCTGGCGTCATGCCGCTGCCGTCATCAATAACGGTGATTTCGTCAATACCACCGCGCCGAAGGGTGATGCTAATCTGCTGCGCCCCCGCATCAAGCGCATTTTCGACAAGTTCTTTTAGTGCGCTTGCCGGTCTTTCAACGACCTCGCCAGCCGCGATCTGGTTAATCAACCGGTCGGGAAGTTGGCGGATAACGGCCATAACGGCGGTCTAATTCACGGTAAGCGGTTGATCGCTTGCTGGATCAATGGCCTTGGTGCCGCCTTCGGTTGGTGCTTGTCCGGCAAGACGCGCTTTGCGAAGCCGCAGATCTTCGGCCATTTTATCGAGAACTGGCCCCACATCAGGAACGCCGCCAAACAGCGTTTGCAATGGCAGCCGCTTTTCCAACTGAATGCCATAGGTTTCTTCATCGACCTTGGTGCGGATATCATCTGGAACGCCGGAAAAATCGAACAGACCGGCAAATTCAGATCCCTCAACTGTTTGCGAGCCAAGCAAATTTGCCGTGCTGGCCTGTGCATTCACCCCGCTGGTTTGCGACGATTTCACAATATCTTCGGGGCTGTCGCCAAATCCGGGCGGAAGCGACAAAGGCGCGCGCACCACAACTTGAAATTCATCGGGCGCTGATTTGCCTTCACCAATCCCACGGCGAAAATCAGAACAGGCGGAAAGTCCGGCTGTCAACACGACGGTCATTCCAAGCATTATCACTTGTTTGGCCGTCCCTTGTTTGGTCTTCACTTGTCTGGTCATGTCTCGTTTGTCTCCTGTCCAAACAAAATGCTGTAGGCCCACAGCCCCGCGCCAATCGTAATCGCCGCATCAGCGACATTAAATGCGGGCCAATGCCACGCACCGATATGTAAGTCTATAAAATCAACAACCCGCCCAAAACGCAACCGATCAATTGCATTTCCAATCGCACCACCGGCAATTGCCGCACCGGCAAGCCGCTGGAACCGGTCAAGACGCGGCAACATCCAGACAAACCAACCACTCACCGCAAAGGCCAGAACGGTCAAGCCAATGCGCACCACAAGGCCGCCATCGGCAAGCATGCCAAAACTCATGCCACTATTCCATACCGGAACAATATTTAACAGCAAGCCAATTTCGATATAGCGCGGCGGGTTGAAAACCAAATCAAGCATGATCTGCTTGCTAATCTGATCAGCGACAAGCACCGCACAAAATACCGGCAAGAACAAAGACAGCCCCGGCCATTTTTGAATCGGCGAGCCCATGGTCATGATTGCGCCGAAACCACATCATGGCACCGGCCGCAAATATCAACGTCTGCGGTAACTTCAGGGGTGATTTTCCAGCAGCGTGCGCATTTTTCACCATCGGCAACAGCAACGACAACGGCAACATCATCAATCGCATCAAGCCGGAAGGCACCGTCTGGTGCGGCATCGCTGCTAAGCGTCGCGCTTGAGGTGATAAACAAACTTGCCGCATCCTGACCGGCAAAGGCAGCTTGCATATCAGCCGAGATATACACCATTGGCGTTGCCTGTAATGACGCCCCAATCTTGCCATCATTACGTGCGGTCTCAAGCGCGCTCATCACCACTTGACGAGCTTTTCTGATCTGCGCCCATTTTGCGGCAACAGCGTCATTATGCCAATCGGCTGGCACCGGATCATAGCTTCGCAAATGCACCGACTGATTGATATCAGCGTGACGTGACTGCCATGCTTCTTCAGCGGTAAAACATAAAATCGGCGCAAGCCATGCGGTTAGCCGGTTAAAGACCTCGTCCATCACCGTACGGCAGGCACGACGTGCGGTTGTATCAGGGTTGTCGCAATACAGCGTATCTTTACGAATTTCAAAATAAAATGCCGAAAGATCACTGTTACAAAACTGATGAAGCTCGGAAAAAATACCGTGGAAATCATAGGTTTCGGTCATCTCGCGAATGGCGGCGTCAATTGATGCCAAGCGATGAAGAACCCATTTTTCCAGCTCGGGCATATCGGCATAGCCAAGCTTTTCACCAGCGTCAAACCCGTCTAACGCACCAAGGAGATAGCGAAGCGTATTGCGGAACCGGCGGTAATTATCGGTTGTGCGCTTGATGATTTCAGCGCCAATCCGCAGATCATTGTAGTAATCAGAACTGACCACCCAGAGGCGCAAAATATCGGCACCATTCTGTTCCATCACCTTTTGCGGCGTTACCACATTACCTAGTGATTTCGACATTTTCCGGCCCTGCTCATCCAGCACGAAACCATGGGTCAGAACGGCCTTATAAGGCGCTCTTGCACGGGTTGCACAAGATTGCAGCAATGATGAATGGAACCAGCCACGGTGCTGATCTGACCCTTCAAGATATAGATCAGCAGGGCTTTCCAGATCATCGCGGTCTTCCAGAACAAATGAATGTGTCGATCCTGAATCAAACCAGACATCTAGAATATCGGTAATTTTTTCGTAATCATCAGGGTTATAATCATCACCAAGAAAGCGCGATGCTTCAGACATGAACCAGCAATCGGCACCTTCGGCCTTCATCGCCTCAACAATCCGCGCATGAACAGCCGGATCACGAAGTGGCTCGCCAGTTTGCTTATGGGCAAAAATCGTTAATGGCACACCCCATGCACGCTGGCGGCTAAGGCACCAATCGGGGCGTTGCGCAATCATCGAGGTTAACCGTTTTTGCCCAGCAGCCGGATAGAATTTGGTCTTGGCCAATTCACCAAGCGCAATATCGCGCAAACCATGTGATTCCATCGAGACGAACCATTGCGGCGTATTCCGGTAAATCAGCGGGGCTTTTGACCGCCATGAATGCGGATAGGAATGCACCAATTTGCCAATGCCAATCACGCCTTTATGCTCTGCCATGATTTCGGCAATTTTGGCATTGTCACGAAGCACATGCATACCGCCAAAAACCGGCAAAAGTGGCAGGATGACACCGTCTTCACCGACCGTATCAGGAACCGCAATGCCATGTTTGAGATGCGCAAGCTCGTAATCTTCAACACCATGTCCGGGCGCGATATGCACAAAACCAGTGCCTTGTTCGGTGGTCACATGGCTTCCTGCCAAAAGCGGCACGTCAAAATCATAGCCATGGCCTGCCATTGGATGAGCGGCGATCGACCCTGCCATTTCACGACCCATCACATGCGCGCGAATTTTGGTTTCGCTGGCGCCAATCGCAGTCATAACGGAATCGGCAAGATCATCGGCAATCACCACAACATCGCCCTTGCTGCATAGCGCGCCATCATTTGCGGCAAGCACTTCGGTTACCTGATAGCTGATATCATCACCATAGGCGACGGCACGGTTGGCAGGCATCGTCCATGGGGTGGTTGTCCAGATGATGATGCCGGCACCTTCCAAAGCGGCATGCGCCGCATGAGTGACCGGAAAACGGGCATAGATTGTCGTTGATGTGTGATCTTCATATTCGATTTCGGCTTCGGCAAGCGCGGTTTTTTCAACAGGTGACCACATCACCGGCTTGGCACCGCGGTACAGGCTGCCATCCATCAAGATGCGCCCAAGCTCTTCAGCAATTTTTGCCTCGGCAGCATAGGCCATTGTCGTATAGGGGTTCTGCCAATCGCCAATAACACCAAGGCGTTGGAATTCTTCGGATTGCACGCCTAACCAATGCGCTGCAAAATCGCGGCATTCTTGGCGGAATTCAGCAACTGGAACAGCGTCTTTATCCTTGCCCTTTTTTCGGTATTGCTCTTCGATTTTCCATTCGATTGGCAATCCGTGACAATCCCAGCCCGGAACATAATTGGCATTTTTTCCAAGCATTGATTGTGAACGGTTGACCACATCTTTTAGAATTTTATTCAGCGCATGGCCGATATGAAGCTGGCCATTGGCATAAGGCGGGCCATCATGAAGGGTGAAACGCGGCGCGTCTTTGCGTGCCTCGCGAAGCTTTTTATAGATATCAATATCCTGCCAGTTTTGCAGAATTTGCGGCTCTTTTGTTGGCAAACCGCCCCGCATCGGAAAATCTGTTCGTGGCAGGAAAACTGTATCTTTGTAATTCATGATTGGCTCGATCTACTATCT
>CAWUWE010000039.1:0-30527 GCA_963926175.1 uncultured Alphaproteobacteria bacterium
GAAGGGCTTAATACCGATTTTTACTGCTTTTCTTTATATGGCCATCAACGCCACCACTGCCAGAGAGCGGCCGGATCGACCAGCAACAAAGCAAAGCCAGCACGTTTGGCAGATGGTGATTTTGGCGCCCTGACCAAGCGACGAAACCAGATGATGGAAATTTCTTAATCAACTGATTCATAGACAAATTAACTATATAAATTTAATCGAAGTGATTGACTTATCGGTAAAGCTGCGGCATGTAAAGGCTGCATTTAAGCGGCTTACGAGCCACATGGGGAAGTGAAGATGCGGGTGAACTGCATGACCAAAAAGGCATTTCAGAGACGGTCTTATTGGACTGTGTTATCAATTGCTGTAACCTGCCTTTTCGTTGGTAATTCGGTTAGCGCGAAGGCTAAAACAGGCGCGGCGCGCGAATCAGTCAAATCTCTTCATGTCACTTTTGCGCCGATGGAACCTGTTTTTCAAACCGCACCAGCCTTGCCAACAAGCCGTCCAGATCCGGCACGCGCCTATCCGGCAATCCCTGTTTCGATCATTCCACCAGTGCCAAAACCGGCACTTATTGATGTTCTTCCAAAATCAACCATGATGATTAGCGAGATGATTCGGGCACAAACCGGATTGGAAAGCGGTGCCGAAACCGAATTAGAGCTTCGTAATGGCGAAGGCATTGGCGCGCTTTTGCGCCGTGCCGGATATGATTCGGCATCAATCGCCAATGCAATCGACGCTGTTTCGGGTAAAGTTCGCCTTCGCCGCCTGCAAATTGGCACTAAATTCCAGGTCGCATCGCAAGGATTTCGCTTTTCAACCAAGCCGGGACACGACATTTATGTGATCCAACATCCGGAAAGTGGCTGGCTGGCGCTTACCGCGCTTCGTCCAACCGATCACTATATGAATTTTTTCCACGGCACAATTGATGATTCTGTCTATAGAGCCGCAATGGCCGCTGGAATCAGCGAAAGCGCCTTTAATGAATATATCCGTGTAATGGGCTTTTCCGTCGATTTCCAGCGCGAGATTCGGGCCGGCGACCGATTCGAGCTTCTTTATGAAACCGAACGCGACAGCATTGACGGCAAGGTTGTTGGCGGCAAGTTGCATTATGCGGGACTTGCCCTATCTGACGAACAATTGGGGTTTTTTCGCTATGACGGCGCTAAGGACACCATTGGCTGGTATGATGAAAATGGCAATTCAGCCGCGCGAACCCTTATCCGCACGCCGATTTCCGGGGCGCGCCTATCATCATCTTTCGGCCATCGCAAACATCCGATTAGCGGCTTTAATGCCATGCATAAAGGTGTTGATTTCGCAGCGCCGCGCGGCACGCCAATCATCGCCGCTGGATCGGGCGTGATTCGCGAAGCCGGTTGGAAAGGCAGTTTCGGCCGATATATCCGAATCAGGCACAATGCCACTTATGATACGGCCTACGCGCATATGTCACGCATTGCGCCAAATATCCGCGCGGGATCACGCGTCAAACAAGGCGAAATCATCGGATATGTCGGATCAACCGGCAGATCAACAGGCGCGCATCTTCATTATGAGGTGATGGTCAATAACCGGCAGGTAAACCCCATGACCGTTCGCTTGCCAACCGGCAAGCGGATCGATGATCAGCATCTAGCGGCCTTTAAAAAAACCATCACCTCGATTGATCAAGAAGTTTTGTCGCATGGCACCATCCGCTTTGCCGGTGCCGTGACAATCAAAAACACTCAATAATCACGCATCTCTGGTGATAAATCCGCGTCATGCAGGACATATCATGCAAGACATATTGCCGATGTTTGTACTTGCATTCGGCTATTACCTCTTACTAGCGTCAACGCCATAACGCGGCCATAAACATAATTCAGGAGAGCATATCCATGCAAATTCATGAGCTTTGGCAATATCCAGTCAAGGGGTTTGGCGGCAACCAAATGCCTTTGGCCAAGCTGCAGCAAGGCGGCTATTTTCCCAATGACCGGCAATTTGCCATTTCGATCGGAGGCGAAAAAACCGCCACTGCCAGTGATGGAACATGGTTTCGTAAAGCACATTTCCTGCAATTAATGTCACATGAATCATTGGCTGAATATAGCTGTCGCTATGATGATGCCCCTAATCCCAGATTAGACTTGCTGCAACATGACACCATATGCCTGAGCATTGATCCGGCGCAGCCAGCCGATTGCCAGCGGTTTGAAGATTTCTTTTTCACCTTGCTTGGCAGCAAGCTTCGCGGAAAGCCGCGTTTGATGACAATGAAACATCAGGCCTATAGTGACCAATCAACAGCACTGATCAGCATTGCCAGCAATGCCTCGCTTGACGCTTTTGCCGAAGCGACCAACACAAAGCCTGACAGCCGGCGGTTTCGGATTAATATCATTATTGATGGCGACACGCCCTTTGCCGAGGAGGGCTTGATTGGCACAACATTGCGCTGTGGTGATGCGCTGCTATTGGTCAAAGAAGCCGTCGGTCGCTGCGCCGCAATCAATGTTGACCCGACAACGGCCAAACGTAATCCAGAAGATTATGTGCGCTTTATGAAAGCCCATTTCGGCCAAAGCAATCTTGGCATTTTCGCCGAGGTGATCAATGGTGGTGTAATTCGGGTTGGAGATAGATTACAGCCAGCCTAAATTATGCCCATTGCCAACGGCTTTAAGAGCGGATCGCAGGTTTTTAACAGCATTTCCGGCGTTGCAAACCCAGCAAAGATGCATTTACTAGGATGGTTGATCGCTATCTTGATCACCTTGAACCGCCTCGGCAAGCTGTGCCGGAGACAGGTTTGAGCGATCTTCAGTCCCATTATTGGCAGCCCCATTTTTAACGGCACCATTGCGGGGGCTACGCCGCTTTTTCGGCGCAGCATCACCTGAATCAGCAACAACATCACCGCCACTGGCCTGCAAAGCGGCATCATCATTTTCAGCTGCGGGTTCCTGATCACGCCGAGATTCGCCTGAAGCGGCATCATCATCAACTGCGGCATTGGCCTGTTCTTGCTGGCGTTTGGTTTCAGCAACGCCAACAGCCGCCTGATGAAGCCGGAAATAATGATCAGCAAATTGCGTATAAGCCTCAGCCGAAATCCGTTCACCCGATGTCGCCGCGTCATGCGCAAGCGCCATATATTTTTCATGAAGCTGTTGGGCATTGCCCCGCAATTTCACATCAAGGCCATTCGACTCATAGGATGTATTGCGGTTTGGCACATGATTATGATTGCCACTCGTATTTCCACGACGGCCACGACCACGGCCGCGTTTGGCGTTTTGAGGTTGTCTCATTGGGTTTGATACCACATTCGTTATTAAAAACGGTTATCGATAAATTTAATCAAAGTCATTCCGGCTGCGGTTAGTCTATTAACAACAGCTCGACATAAAGCCGGTGCAAGCGATCCCATTTGGTTAGGAAAGGCGCTGGCGTGAAGGAGACCAAAATCACCCCGCCGCGACTGAAAATATCATAGCGTTGGCTCCCTATTAATATCAAGGAAAATATCACCCATTTCACATTTTAATTGAAAATGCGAGACAGCGCGTGATGCCAGCAAGATCACGATGGCTGTCGCTAAGCTGTAAATTAACTTTTTCCGCCGCGGCGATGACGGCATTTTCCTGCCCGCGTCCGATTTCAACAAAAGCCATACCATCCACCGCAAGCACCGCCGCAAGCCTTGGCAAAAGCTGCGTCCAGCACGCCATGCCATCAGCCCCGCCATCAAGCGCCAAGGCCGGATCAAAAGATTTCACATCAACCGCAAGCCCATCAATTTCGACTGTCGGGATATAGGGTGGGTTTGACAAAATCACGTCAAAATCGCCAAGCGACCCTAAATCATCCGTAAAGCTATGTTCGGCAAACGCGGCGCAGTCACCAAGACCTAGGCTGACCGCATTGCGCCTGGCCATGGCCAGCGCATCGGGATTAATATCAATGCCGACACCATGCGCCTTCGGCAATTCAGATAGTAACGCCAAAAGCAAACAGCCGCTTCCCGTGCCAAGATCAAGCAAACGCATAGGCCGATCCTTGACCGCGTTGCGTGATGCCCAGCTTAAAGCCGCTTCAATCAATGTTTCTGAATCGGGGCGCGGGTCAAGCGTTGCCGGCGATACGGCGAAGCGAAGTGACCAAAATTCACGCCAACCGCGAATACGGCTGATTGGCTCGCCCTCAAGGCGGCGTGCCACCATCGCCGCCAGCCGGTCATCACACGCCTGATCCATTCGCGCTATATCTTCATGTGGCAAAACGGCGTCATCACGTCCTAAGGCCATGCCAAGAAGACAACGCGCATCCGTCTTGGCACTGGCAATGCCAGCCGCGGCAAGGGTCTGCTCGAGACCATAAAGAATAGTGCTGGCTTCTTGTTGTGCTGGCGGATCAGTTTTTTCGTATTCAACCGGCGTCACTATTACACCCCTTCGGCAAGCCGCCGTGCCTGATCTTCTGACACAAGCGCGTCGACCACCTCGTCAAGCGCCTCGCCAGCAATGACACGGTCTAGCTTATAAAGCGTGAAATTAATTCGGTGATCGGTAACACGGCCTTGCGGGAAATTATAGGTGCGGATCCGTTCAGAACGATCGCCCGACCCAACCTGTCCTTTGCGCTCAGCAGCGCGTTCAGCCTCAACCCGCGCCCGCTCAGCATCATAGATTCGGGCGCGCAAAATCTTCATCGCTTTGGCACGGTTCTTATGTTGTGATTTTTCATCCTGCTGGCTGACAACGATGCCGGTTGGCAAATGCGTGATGCGAACCGCCGAATCAGTCGTATTGACCGATTGTCCACCTGGCCCCGATGCGCGAAACACGTCAATCCGAAGATCAGATTCATCAACCTGGATATCAACCTCTTCGGCTTCGGGAAGCACAGCAACGGTTGCCGCGGATGTGTGAATACGCCCGCCAGCCTCGGTTTCGGGAACACGCTGCACCCGATGCACGCCCGATTCAAACTTCAACCGCGCAAAAACATCCTGTCCCGAAATTGTGGCCGTAGCTTCCTTATAGCCACCAATGCCGGTTTCCGACACTTCCATCACTTCAAATTTCCAGCCATGTTTTGCGGCAAAGCGCTGATACATCGAAAATAGATTTGAGGCAAAAAGTGCTGCCTCGTCACCACCCGTTCCGGCACGCACCTCAAGAATGGCGTTTCGCGAATCATCCTTGTCTTTTGGCAATAGCAAAAGCTGCAAGGCCGCTTGGGCATCGGGAAGCTGCGCCTTGAGAAGATCGGCTTCGGCCTGCACCATTTCCAGCATATCCGGATCATCACCTGCTTCGTCAACCATGACAAGCGCATCAGCAAGCTCGGCTTCGATCCGGCGAACCAGCTCAATCTGTTCGCAAACCGGACGAAGGTCGGACAGTTCGCGCGAAAATTGCACAAGATCGCTATTGCTCATATTGGCCGAGGCCGACAGCCGGTCTTCAACTTTACGGCGGCGTTCAAGTACTTTATCCATTGATGAGTCGAGGCTCATGCCAAAACTCCTTTTTGGTCTTGTTTCAATCACTCTGAAATTGGCAGATCAAACGGCACGGCTGCCAACCGCAAAAGACCGCTCGCTATGGGGCGAGAAGGCTTTCGGCAATCGCCGCCGCAAGGCCGCTGCAATAGTCTGGATCAAGTGGGAATTCCTGCTGGCTTCCATCACGAAGATTGCGCAGCTGGACGGTTTTTTTGGCAAGCTCATCACTTCCCATAATCACCGCAGTCCAAATCCCGGCCTTGTCGGCCTTTTTCAATTTTTTACCCATCGCGCCGCTTGTTGGCAGATCAATATCAATCCCCGCATCGCGAAGCTGTTCGGCAAGACGAAACGCCGCTTGGCGCGCGCCATCATCAGCCGTCAAGATCGCCACTTTAGGATTGTTTACCGAAGCGGTTTCAACAAGCATGGCAAGCCGTTCAACACCAGCCGCCCACCCAACACCGGCCACCTTGGGCCCGCCAAGCATTTCGGCAAGCCCGTCATAACGCCCGCCGCCAAGAACCGTCCCTTGTGCGCCAAGCGATGTGGTGACAAATTCAAAAGCCGTATGGCAATAATAATCAAGCCCGCGAACCAATAGCGGATCAAAAACCCACGCCACGCCAGCGCCATCAAGCGCGGTCGTCAGATCGGCAAAATGCGCCTTTGACAAATCATTCAGATAATCTTGTAATCGCGGGGCATCTCGCAATATCGCGCGGTCGCCAGCATCTTTTGAATCCAGAATGCGAAGCGGATTTACCGCAAGGCGGGTTTTGCTGTCATCCGATAGTTGATCGGCAAATGTTTCCAAATAGGCAATCAAGACCGCCCGATAGGCTGCCCGACTGTCACTATCACCAAGCGAATTGAGATGAAGTTCACAATCATCAAGAACGCCAAGCGACGCCAGAAACCGTGCGCCACAAGCAATGATTTCAGCATCTGCAAGCGCATCATCTGGACCAAGATATTCAATGCCTACCTGATGAAACTGGCGCATCCGGCCTTTTTGTGGACGCTCATAGCGGAACATCGGCCCAGCATAGAAATATTTCAACGGCAGGCTTTGCGTCAGCCCGCCCGAAATCATTGCCCGCACAACACCAGCGGTGTTTTCCGGCCGCAAGGTCAAGATTTTGCCACCACGATCGGCAAAGCTGTAATTTTCCTTGGTGACAATATCGCTGCTTTCGCCAAGCGGGCGTGAAAACACCTCGGAAAATTCAAAAATCGGCGTTGCCATTTCCTGAAATCCATAGCGCGCCGATGCCGTGCGCGCAGCGTCAATCACCAAACGATGTTTGGCCATGCTGTCGGGAAGAAGATCAGCGGTACCGCGGGCAGGTTGAAGTCGTGACATGGGCTTTAATCTGCTTTTTAAGTTTGTGTTGATGCCGCTTTGGCGGCTTTTAATTCAGCAACACGGGTTTCAACAAGATCAACCACATGTTCAACAATATCGCCATTTGACAAGCGGTGATCAGCCATACCTGACAGGTAAATCTGATGGGTGCCTTTGCCGCCACCAGTAAGCCCTATATCGGTTTCACGCGCCTCACCCGGCCCGTTCACAACACAGCCAATAATCGAAACGGTGATTGGCATATCAATATGTTCTAGCCGGTCTTCGATGATTTGCACGGTTTTGATAACGTCAAATTGCTGGCGCGCACAAGATGGGCAGGAAATAACCGTCACACCGCGGCGGCGAAGCCCAAGTGATTTCAGCATTTCATAACCGGCTTTCACTTCTTCGGTCGGATCTGCCGATAAAGACACTCTTACCGTATCGCCAATACCGGCCCAAAGCAGATTGCCAAGACCAATGGCCGATTTGATCGTGCCTGCCCGCAGTCCACCTGCCTCGGTGATGCCAATATGCAACGGGCAGTCAATAGCATCGGCAAGCTGTTGATAGGCAGCGACCGCCAGAAACACATCTGATGCTTTGACTGAGATTTTGAATTCGTGAAAATCATTATCCTGCAAAATCTTGGCATGTTCCAGGGCAGATTCGACAAGCGCCTCAGGGCAAGGCTCGGCATATTTTGCAAGAAGATGTTTTTCCAGCGATCCGGCATTAACACCAATACGCATCGAACATCCATGATCGCGCGCCGCCTGAACCACCTCACGCACCCGCGCCGCATTGCCAATATTGCCAGGATTGATGCGCAAACAGGCAGCACCCGCCTTGGCCGCCTCGATGGCGCGGCGATAATGGAAATGGATATCAGCAACAATCGGAACCGGGCTTTGCGCGCAGATGGTTTTCAGCGCCGCGGTGCTGTCTTCATCAGGGCAGGACACCCGCACAATATCAGCACCCGCCGCCGCCGCCGCATTGATTTGCGCCAAAGTGCCGTCAATATCAGTTGTCAGGCTGTTGGTCATGGTTTGCACCGAAATTGGCGCATCGCCGCCAACCGGAACTGATCCGACCATCACCTGACGACAGCGACGGCGCTCAATTGTTCGATAAGCCCGATAAGCGTTTGACACTTTTGCACTCCAAATAATGGCGCGGCGCACCCCTGTTTAATTTGCCCCATTCTATACCCTGTTCGGCGCGCAAGCGCCAGATCAATGCGTCACTTTGTTCAGATGGGGTGTTGCGATCAATTTCCGAGATGGCTGGCAGGCCATAAAGTTTGCCTAGCAATCACAGCGCAAACAGGCAAAGCCCCCAAGCAAAACATCAACGTCACGGGGAAAACTTAAAATCGAGATCGCGCCCCAAAATATCTGGAAGCAATCATATCAAGACGGGGAAAAACCGGGCTGAGATGAAGGCTAGAGCGTCTGCCGTAATTTATCGGTAACTAGCGGCAAATCACGAACAATCTGGCCTGTTTCGCCGATTGAGCGAGGGTCATCGCTTCCAATGACAATTTCCAGCCCGCCAGCATTGCCGGTGCTGAGATAAAGCCGCGTATTGCCTTCGACAACATAATTGTCACCAGCCTGCATCAATTTTGCCATCACTTCTTCGCCATTATCACGCACTATTTCAACCCAGCTTGCGGCAACCGCGCGGATGGTGATTTCCTGCGCCGGATCACGAAGATTGGCAATGGCACTATTTTCAGCCGCTCGCGTTACGCCATCTTGCGATGCGGGGGGGATCACCTGTGTTTCAGCAAGATCGCCTAATAGAACGGGGCTATCCACATCGGCTGGCGGCGCGACTGGTTCGCTTGGCGCGACAATCGCTGCTGCAATTTCGGCAGGTTTAGCTGATACGGCTGCTGGCGTCTTCACAGTGACATTTTTTGCCTCGGCGGCCGGATCGGCTGTTGCCACGCTTGGCGTTGGTATTACGGCCTTGGCAGCAATGACTTTTTCGGGCTGTGCGGCGGGCGCTGTCAGATTTTGGCTTTGCGCCTGATCATCATTTGGTGCGGCCGACCTTGCGCGCTGATCTATACGCGTGTCTTGCATCACGGCAGCAATTGACGGGATTGCCACAATCTCGCTTGATGTCATCGCCATCCGATCATTCACATCACCGCCATCTATCCAGTACCAACCGCCATAGACAATGCCAGCACAAACAACCAGCATTGAGGCAATGGCTGGTGCCGATCGCTGTGGCGGCTGCGCACTCATTGGAATTTTAAGGGTTGGCATGGCCGCTGCTTTGGCCGTCAATGCGGTATAGCGCGCCACAAGGGTTGATGGATCAAGCGCAACAAGCTGGCCATAGCTTCGCAAAAACCCTGTCACATAGGCTGGGGCTGGCAATTGATTGAAAGTACCTGATTCGAGCTTTGACAGATAATCAACTGAGATGCGGAGCTCCTTTGATACGTCGCTGATTTTCAAACCCCGAGCCCGACGTGCTTCTTTCAGCGCCGAACCAATTTGTTCGAAACTATCGCTAGCAACCAAAGGCTGGGTATCGTGGTCTTGAACACGCGCCAAAAACAGGTCTCCATGCATCTTCTATCTATACAAAAGCATCAGAAATTTTTGATGATTGAAACTAAAACTTTAAATTGGTATAGCAACAATGATCTGGCTGATAGCATTAGGGATAATCACGTTATATCGCAGATTTTCACGTCTTTGGCAAGTATTTATCACTATTACAGTGATGTTAAGAATCGTCATCTAGCCCATAGGCGGTATGCAGGCTGCGAACCGCTAATTCGGTATATTCAGCATCAATCAGAACCGAAATTTTGATTTCGGATGTTGAAATCACATGCAGATTTACGCCCTTTGCCGCCAGCGTTTCAAACATGGTCTTGGCAACACCAGGCTGGGTCCGCATCGCCATTCCCACAACCGAAATTTTGGCAACATTTGGCGAGGCGTCAACCAACTCAAATTTCAGCTCATCTTTAATTTTATGAATTATATCAACGGCTTTGTTAAGATTCCCACGGCTGACCGAAAAGCTGATATCGGTTTTCTTCACGGCGCTTGATGCGCTTTGGACAATCATATCCACATTGACATGATTATCTGCCAATGCGCCAAAAACACCGGCAGCAACACCCGGCTGGTCAGGCAGACCAACGATGGTGATTTTGGCCTCATCAGGGCTATAAGCAATCCCGCTAATGGTTTCTTGTTCCAAGACTGAATCCTCATTCACGACTAAAGTGCCTGGTGCATCATTGAAACTTGACCGCACCTGCAGATTAACATTATGGCGCATCGCCATGGCGACTGATCTTGTTTGCAAGACCTTGGCACCTGATGATGCCATTTCCAGCATTTCTTCAAAGGTGATTCGCGCTAATTTGGTTGCTTTTGGGGCGATTCGCGGATCGGCAGTATAAACCCCATCAACATCAGTATAGATATCGCACCGGTCAGCTTCGAGTGCGGCGGCAATCGCAACGGCCGATGTATCCGAGCCGCCCCGGCCAAGTGTGCTGATCCGGCCATCGGGGCCAATGCCCTGAAAGCCAGCAATGACCGCGACCTGTCCGGCTTTCATGCGTTCACAAATGGCCGACCCGTCAATTGAGTCAATCCGCGCCGCGCCATGAACATTATCCGACCGAATGGGAATCTGCCAGCCAAGCCATGACCGTGCATCGATGCCGATATTCTGCAAAGCAATCGCCAGCAAGCCAACCGTCACCTGTTCGCCAGTCGCAACAATCGTATCATATTCACGCGCATCATGAAGCGGGCCGATTTCAGATGCCCACGAGACAAGCTGATTTGTTGTTCCCGACATTGCCGAGACAACAACCGCAACCTCATGGCCAGCGTCGACTTCGGTTTTTACCCGCTGCGCCACGTTGCGTATTCGATCAAGATCGGCCACCGAGGTGCCGCCAAATTTCTGAACAATCCGCGCCATTTGCTGTA
Source organism: uncultured Alphaproteobacteria bacterium (assembly GCA_963926175.1). Lineage (GTDB taxonomy): Bacteria > Pseudomonadota > Alphaproteobacteria > Puniceispirillales > Puniceispirillaceae > UBA3439. The sequence continues at coordinate 10,838 of CAWUWE010000039.1, forward strand.
TAATGTTTTCCAGTAGACCTAATCTTATGCAGCTATAACGATTACCAGCCGCCGGGGCAAGCCTATGATGACAACAGCCGATCAAACAGAGATCGATAATTTTGCCGCCCTATCCGATCAATGGTGGGATCAAAAAGGGCCTATGGCACCTTTGCATGCTTTCAGTCCTGTTCGGATTGACTATATTCTGCAAGCAATTGGCCGGTTTTTTCTAATAAAAACAGGTGCAAAGCCTAGTGTAAAACCATCATTGGCCGGATTGAAAATACTCGATATTGGCTGTGGCGGCGGCTTGCTTGCCGAGCCAATGGCACGGCTTGGCGCAGAGGTAACCGGCATTGACGTTACCGCGCCGGCGATCAGCGCAGCTAGAACACATGCTGAATCGATGCAGCTTGCCATTGATTATCAGGTAATCGCAGCCGAAGATCTAGCCGCAAGCGGTGCCAAATTTGATGTGATCTATGCGTCTGAAGTGATCGAACATGTTGCTAACCGCTCCCTTTTCATCAAGGCGATTGCCACAATGCTGGCACCAAATGGTGTTGTTGTGATCACCACCATTAACCGCAGCTTGCCAGCGCTGATTTTTGCCAAATTCGCGCTTGAATATATTGTTCGGCTTGTGCCTGCTGGCACACATGACCCGCGCAAATTCGTGCGGCCAGCCGAATTACACGCCGAATTTGCCGTAGCGGGGATTGTTCTTGATGATATGGTCGGGTTTGCTCCCTGTCTTGGCGGCGGGTTTATGCCAATCGGATCGCTGGCGATCAATTATGCGGCAAGTGGCGGCTTTCGATAGGGCGAAGGCGCGCAAATCATCCGGTTTAATGTTCAAGTGGTAACCACGGCAAAGTCACGATATCAATGCCTTCATCGGCAAGTGATTCGCGTTCGTCAGCGCTTGAATGACCGTAAATATTTTCAGGTTCGCTGTCACCATAATGCATTTTACGAACTTCAGTTGCAAAATCAGTACCGACATCACGACATTCAGACTTTATCTTGCGCTGCAATTGGCGTAGCTGCACGATCGCTTCGCCAAGAGCAGCCTGTGATGGTGGGGGCCTCGATGCGGCAACATGTGCCGATGCAGTTTGGCCAGATGCGGTTTGAGGAGATGGCGTGATAGTGCCAGCCTGATTGGCAAGATGATGGCCAGTTTCAGCCGCTGGCAAGCGACGCACATCATCACGGCGACGTTTTGGGCTGGCCAGATTGGGCGTCATTAGCGCGCGGCGCACTTTGACGCTATCACAAACCGGACAGGTGACAAGCCCCGCTTCAGTCTGCGCATCAAAAGCAGCGCCAGTTTGGAACCAGCCTTCAAATTCATGTGTCAAATCGCAGATCAATTGATATTTGATCATCTGTTCCGCCTTATCGTAATCTATCTGTTCTATAGTTAAGCGGCATGTAGAGGGACGACAAGCCCTGAAACCAGAGATATGGCGGCGTTAAAGCGCGCCATGGCAATGTTTGAACTTCTTTCCTGATCCGCATGGGCAAGGGGCATTTCGCGACACTTTCGCATTGGCAGATGAATCTGCTGACGTGGCTGGTGGCGCGCCCTCTTCATCGGGCTGGCGGATCTCGACATGCGAGAGAGCCATGCTTGTGGTTTCCCGCATATTGGCAAGCATCGTTTCAAACATCAAAAAGGCTTCGCGCTTATATTCATTCAACGGATCTTTTTGCCCGTAGGCCCGAAGGGTGATCCCTTGGCGCAATTGATCAAGGGTCAATAAATGTTCTTTCCATTGCTGATCAAGCACCTGCAAAAGCAAATTCTTTTCTGCCATTCGCATGATATCTGGCCCAAGCCTGACGGCTTTTTCGGCCATATGGCGATCAGCAGCATCAATCAATCTGGCTTCGATTTCCGGTTCGGCAATGCCGTCTTCGGCAAACCAGTCGGCAATCGGCGCCTCGACCCCCAAAACGCGGCGCGAATCGGCATCAAGCGTTTCTGGATCCCATGCATCATGGTAAGTGCCAGCGGGAATTGACCGTTCGACAATCAAGGCGGCGGCTTCATGGCGCATATCAACAATAGTATCATGAACATCATCAGCGCGCATGATTTCCTTGCGCTGGTCAAAAATCACCCGACGCTGGTCATTCATCACATCATCATATTTCAGCAATTGTTTGCGAATTTCGAAATTGCGTGCCTCAACCTTGGATTGGGCTTTTTCAACAGCCTTGTTAATCCATGGATGCATAATGGCCTCGCCTTCTTCAAGACCGAGCTTTAACAGCATACTTTCCAGCTTTTCCGAACCGAAAATACGCATCAGATCATCTTGTAATGACAAGAAAAATTTTGACGCGCCAGGATCACCTTGCCGCCCTGTCCGGCCGCGAAGCTGATTGTCAATCCGGCGCGACTCATGGCGTTCGGTACAAACAACATATAACCCGCCAGCGGCAAGTGCGGTGGCTTTGGCTGCTTCAATTTCAGCTGTGATTTTGACAGTAACCGCTTTGGTAACTGGTTTGCCTTCAGCCTCAAGGCTGGCAAGCCGCATGTCCAAATTACCACCAAGTTGAATATCGGTTCCGCGTCCAGCCATATTGGTGGCAATCGTAACCGCACCGGGCACGCCAGCATCGGCAATGATTTTGGCTTCTTCTTCATGGAAACGGGCGTTCAGAACCCTATGGTCGATTTTACGCTTTTTCAATTCAACTGATAGGCGTTCGGATTTATCAATACTAATCGTGCCAACAAGAACCGGCTGTTGGCGTGACCGGCATTCAAGGATCAGCGCGATAACGGCTTCGTCACGTTCGGCGCTGGTGCGGTAAACCTCATCATCATAATCAATACGGGCAACATCACGATTGGTTGGGATGGCCATGACTTCTAATGCGTAGATTTCAGAAAATTCACCAGCCTCAGTCATGGCTGTTCCAGTCATGCCTGCCAGCTTGTCATACATGCGGAAATAATTCTGGAAGGTTACTGAAGCCAGCGTCTGGTTTTCCGCCTGGATTTCAACACCCTCTTTCGCCTCAATTGCCTGATGCAGCCCATCAGAAAAGCGGCGGCCTTCCATGGCACGGCCGGTAAATTCATCAATGATGACAACCTCGCCAGCCTTCAGCATATAATGCGTGTCACGGGCAAAAAGCCGATGCGCACGAAGCGCCTGATTGACGTGATGCAACAGCCCGACATTTTCAATGTCATAAAGCGTTGCATCGCCAATGGCACCCCGCTCGCGAAGCAGGGTTTCGGCATGTTCAATGCCAATTTCACTAAGCGAAACACTATTCCCTTTTTCATCAAGGTCAAAATCTTCATCCACCAATAACGGGATGATCTGATTGGCAACTTGATAATGTTCGGCATTGGTTTCGGCAGGGCCGGAAATGATCAGCGGGGTGCGCGCTTCATCAATCAGGATCGAATCAACCTCATCAACAATCGCAAAGCTGAAATCGCGCTGCACCATATCTTCCAGACTGAATTTCAGATTATCACGAAGATAGTCAAAGCCAAACTCATTGTTCGTGCCGTAAGTGACATCACAACCATAGGCGGCACGGCGCTGATTATCATCAAGTCCACCAGTGATGCACCCAACGCTTAGCCCCAAAAATTCATAGACCTTGCTCATCCATGCCGCATCGCGTGATGCCAAATAATCATTGACCGTGACGACATGAACACCGCGCCCATCAAGCGCATTCAGCACCACCGCCAAAGTCGCGACAAGCGTTTTGCCTTCACCAGTTTTCATTTCGGCAATCTGGCCACCATGAAGCGCAATACCACCCATCAGCTGGACATCGAAATGACGCTGGCCAAGGGTGCGTTTCGCGGCTTCACGAACCAGCGCAAACACATCAATTAAAAAATCATCCTTTGACGCGCCATCAGTTATTTTCTGGCGGATATCAATGATCATTGCCCGAATGGCATCATCATCGAGACTGGCAAAATTAGCTTCCCGGTCATTAATCTGCTGAACCAAAGGCTGCATCGATTTGACGATACGGTCATTTGAGCTGCCAAACAGGTTTTTTGCAAAAGACACAAACATCGTAACTCCCCAGCCATGTGGCAAATGCGCTGCCGGACGGCAAATATAAAAATGGTACAAAAAGCACCTGATTGGACATAGGTATAGACGCGAATTTTGTCAATTGTTTGGGTAGGTTTTTCCCGATTTACCTGTGATTTGGCAAAATCGCCCAAAGGTGGATATCATCGCCCAACCTGCCGCAGAATATTGCGCCTTTTTCAAGCGCGGGCTTGCTCTTATACGTTAGCTTCGTTAACACTAAGACCTTAGGCTGGAGGTCAACGACTGGCTTGTTTGATTTGAATTTTTCATGATTGCCCAATGGCGTGCCGGTGATTGCAGCATGGCCTGATCATTTTTAGAGGATTTACGAATGCGTAATGGTATTTTCGCCCATCGGTTTATCGGCCTTGTGACAGGCGTCGCGCTTTTTGCCGGCATGGGCATGATGGCGCATGCCAAAGACGACCGGATTCCGGTTGGCAAGGTCAATGGCGAAACCTTGTGGCTTGACGATGTCATGCGGCAGGCCGAGCGCCTTCCTGATGAATTCCGACAAACGCCTTTGGCAAATTATTTCGACCAGCTGGTCACCGATATGGTTGATGCGCGCATTGCCGCCGATGCTGCCCGCACGGCAAAACATGACCAAAAAGACGATGTTGCCGCGGCGATGAAAGTCGCCGCTGACCGCGTTCTTGCCGAATCATGGCTTGGCGAGACGGTTGCTGGCGAAGTGAATGATGGCGCGATTGAAAATGCCTATCAAAAATTTGTCGCCGACAGCGCATCACGCGAACAGGTGACGGCATCACATATTCTGGTTGAAACCGAAGATGACGCCAAGGCGGTGATTGCCGCGCTTGAAAAAGGCGAAGGTTTTGCCGAATTGGCAAAAACCAAATCAACCGGACCAAGCGGGCCAAATGGTGGATCACTTGGCACTTTTGGCCGTGGCCAGATGGTGCCAGCCTTTGAAAATACGGCCTTTGCGCTAGGGGATGGCAGCTTTAGCAAAGCCCCTGTCCAGACCCAGTTTGGCTGGCATGTTATCAAGGTTGATAAAAAGGCGATTGCACCAGCACCAACGCTTGAAGCCATGCGTGACCAGCTTGTTCAGAATCTATCAACGCAAGCCTTGGGTCGTGTTCTTGAAGAATTGCGCGCAAAACAGGACATCAAACTCCGCAGTTTTGCCGATATTCGCAAAGATGCAATGGCCGCTGGCAATAGCCAGTAAAAGCCGCTACCATGACTCTTTCTCCTCTGGCACCTGACAGCTTTCCCGACCTGCCGCCGATTACCGGTATCAAGCTTGGCACCGCAGCAAGCGGCATGCGCTATCAAGGGCGCGATGATTTGCTGTTGATCAGCTTGACACCTGAAAGCAGCGTTGCCGGTGTCTTTACGCAATCTGATACAGCCGCAGCGCCGGTTGGCTGGAGCCGGAAAATTGCCGAAGCCGGCACCGCCGCCGCAATTATCACTAATGCTGGCAATGCCAATGCCTTTACCGGCAGCCGCGGCGATGATGCCGTTCTTGATATGGTCAACAATCTTGCCAGCCATCTTAATTGTGATGCTGGTTCGATCATGGTGGCCTCGACCGGTGTGATTGGCGAGCCATTGGATACGGCCAAGCTGGTGCCTTATTTCGAGGCATTGGTCAATCAAAGCAATGCCAGTTGGTACGATGCCGCTAATGCCATTCTAACAACTGATACATTCGCCAAAGGCGCCCATGCAACATGCATGATTGATGGGGTGTCGGTTGATATATGCGGCATTGCCAAAGGGTCAGGCATGATTGCGCCAAATATGGCAACCATGCTTGGCTATATCGGCACCGATGCGGCCGTGCCAGCAGACGTTCTGGCGGAATGTCTTCGTGCTGCCAATGACGATAGTTTCAATGCCATTACCGTCGATAGCGACACCTCGACCAATGATAGTGTTTTCCTAATGGCAAGCGGCATGGCTGGCAACCGGTTGATTGCCGATGCCAATGATCCGGCATTGGCTGATTTCCGCGCCGCCTTGGCCACGGTTATGCGCGATCTTGCCATCCAGATTGTGCGCGATGGCGAAGGCGCAACCAAGCTTGTCACCATTGATATTGCGGGCACCAAGACCAATGCGATTGCCCGTCAAATCGGCCTTGCCATTGCCAACTCGCCTTTGGTCAAAACCGCCATTGCTGGCGAAGATGCCAATTGGGGCCGGATTGTCATGGCGATTGGCAAATTGGGTATTGGCATTCCGTCTGATGCGATCAGCATTGATATTGGCGGCTATGCGGTGGCGCGTGACGGCATGCGCATTGCCGATTATGACGAAACCCCGATTGCCGCCCATATGACGGGTCAGATGATTGATCTCGCGGTGACGGTTGGCGATGGCGATGGCTCTGCGCGGGTTTGGACATGCGATTTGACGCATGGCTATATCTCGATCAATGCCGATTACCGAAGCTAGCTAGGCAATGTTGCTGGTAAGCGCGGTGGCGCTGGTCGATATTGATGGGCGAGTCTTGCTAGCGCAACGGCCCGAAGGCAAATCAATGGCCGGATTATGGGAATTTCCGGGCGGTAAAATTGAAGCTGGCGAAACACCAGAAGCAGCGCTGATACGCGAATTGCGCGAAGAGCTTGGCATTGATACCGCCGAATCCTGCCTTGCCCCGCTTAGCTTTGCCAGCCATCATTATGCTGCCAGTGATGATGGCGAAGCGTTTCATCTTTTAATGATGCTGTTTGTTTGCCGCCGCTGGCAAGGCCGCCCGCAAGCGGTTGAAGGCGGCATGTTGAAATGGTTAAGCCCGCAACAATTACGCGACTATCCGATGCCTGCGGCTGATATTCCCTTGATTTCGGCGCTACAAGATCTTCTCTAGGGCAAGATCTTCTGTGGGGCAGGCTTTTCTTTAGGCCATCAATCCCTGATAAGAATAATGATATTTTGAACGCGCCGCATTGCTGGTCATATCGCTTTTGGAAATGTCGTTTGCGTTAACCCTGTTTTGGATCACCATCATCATAACTATCGCCGCCAATCACAGTGGCAAGATGCGTTTTTCCCGATCCGGGGCGAAGAGGCTTTTGCTGACTTTCATGTGGTGCCCAGCCGGTAAGGGTGATGATCTCGAAACTCGCCGGAATCGTTCCGTCATCACGCCCGAATTTGGTTTGATAGATTTCGGCTGCCCGCATGAAAACGGCGCGCCTTGTCGGCTGGCGCAACCGGCCAAGCATGGCGTTTTGTTCACTCATGCCGCGAAGATCGGCCATCAATCGAAACATATTTGGATAGGTAACGGTCAAACGATCACTGTCAGCCACCGGAAGCGCAAGACCAGCACGGCCAAGAAGCCCGCCAACATCTTTGATATCAGCCATCGGCGCACAACGTGGGCTAAATCCGCCGGTCACATCCTGTTCGGCCGCAATTAAAGCCGCGCGTAATTCAAAAAGGCTGTTGCCGCCAAGAAGATTAATAAGACACAGGCCATCCGGGCGAAGCAATTTTCGAATTTGCACCATCAGACCCGGCAGATCATCAACCCAATGAAGATTCAGGCAGGAAAAAACGGCATCAAAACTGGCATCGGCAAAAGGCAGATTCGCAAAATCATGGACAATAAAGGGTTTGCCAGCATGGTTGGCAAAAGCCGCTGCCGGATCGCTATGCAGCATTGTGCCGATTTTGCCAAGCGGTGCGAGATGCGTTAAAAGGCGGCCATCATGCGCCCCAAGATCAAGACATAGATCAAAATCACGCCGCATCAAATCAACCCGATCGGCAAGGCGCAATGCAGCTTCATCCTTTAGAAAAGCAAAATTTGCATAGGTCGCGGCAGCCCGTTGCCGGTTTCGGCGTTGGGCAAGCGGGTCAAATAGCTGAGGTATCGTTTCAGTCATGACAGGCATCTTGTAGGGTCTGCTGGTAAAACCGCAAGCGCAAAATATCGCCATGCCTTGATTGGCACCGGCGACATGCTTTACCGTTTTTTACCAGCTTTCGGCTAGAATGACCAATCCCAAGGCTGCGTTAAGAGACTGGCCATGAAACCCAAAACCGCCACACGATTCCGGCAGCATTATAACGCATTGCTTGATCTGCTTTTGCCCCAGCAATACCCCTTATGTCGGCGGTTTTGTTTTGATCATGGCCTTTGCGCCGATTGCTGGCAGGGGCTGATTTTTATCACCCCGCCTTTTTGCCAATGCTGGGGGCGGCTGCTTGCATATGCCATTGGCGATCATCTTTGCAGGTCTTATTTCCCCGAAGCGCCACCCTTAGCCGAAATCCGAAACTGATTTTTATATAATGACCGGTCACGGCAATTGATTTTGAAATTCAAACACGGTGACGCGCTTCATTTCAACCCCCTATTCGCCCGCTTTTTACAAGCGCCTTTCACCGCCTTGGCAGAATCAGACCATATGATTGTGCTGATTCCGCTTCATGCCAAACGATATCTTCATCGACGGTTCAACCAATCGGCCGAGCTGCCGCGCCTGTTATGCCAGCAAAATGAAACTGGCATCTTTGCCCCCGAAACATTGGCGCGGTGAAAGGCTGACCCAACACAGGCCGGGTTAAGCCGTAGCCAGCGAACGCAATCTGGCAGGCGCGTTTGCCGTGCCACAAGACCAGCGTCACCGTATCGCCAATCGGCCCACGCTATTGATTGATGATGTGATGACAACGGGTGCCACCCTTTATGAGGCAGCAAGAACCCTTCATTGGGCGGGAAGTGGCCCGGTTCGCGGGCTGGTCTTGGCGCGGGTTTTACGCCATGGGCTGCAACCCCTTTTATGCAATGCTAATTTTCCATTGAACGCTATGACAGAGCGCGGGTTTTGCAGTATGATATTGCAGTTTTTCAAGATTATTGACGATGCGGCTTGGTACCAATGCTGGCCGCTTCAAATGAGGCAGAAATGGCAAAAATTGAAATTTATACCGCAATGGCCTGTCCGTTTTGTACGCGCGCAGTGAAATTACTGACCGCCAAAAATATTACCTTTGAAGAAATTGACGTGACCCTAAGCGCGGCAAAACGCCAAACCATGCGAAGCCGAGCCAATGGCAGAACATCGGTGCCGCAGATATTTATCAATGATGATCATATTGGCGGCTGTGATGATTTGTTTGCGCTTGATCAGGCAGACCATCTCGACAAGCTGTTATCAAAGGCGTCCTAATTGGCCATGCTTCGTGTTGCTGCCATTCAATATTGCGCTGGTGACAATGCCAAAGACACATTGGCGCATATCCAGCCTTTGATTGCCGAGGCCGCTTCGCGTGCAACACTTGTCACGCTTCCCGAATGCGCCAGCTATCTTGCTGCCAGCCGTGAACAGCTTGCCACCCATGCCGAATGGGAAGATGATAGCTTCAGCCAAAACTGGCTTACCGACCAGGCGCGGCAATTGGGAATCTGGCTTCTTGCTGGATCACTGATGATACGCCGCCGCGACGACCATAAATTAGTCAATCGAAGCCTGCTTTTTCGCCCTGATGGCGGGCTTGTCGCAAGCTATGACAAAATCCATATGTTTGACGCTGATGTTGGCGATCACAAAAGCTATCGCGAATCGGCCAGCTTTACTGCAGGTTCAACGCCAGTCATTGCCATGATTGGCGATGTGCCGGTTGGGCTAAGCATTTGCTATGATGTGCGGTTTCCGCATCTTTATCGCCAATTGGCGCTTGATGGTGCCAAGCTGTTGCTGGTTCCCGCCGCCTTTACCGCGATCAGCGGCAAAGCGCATTGGCATATATTGCTTCGGGCGCGTGCCATTGAAACAGGCTGTTTTATCGTGGCACCGGCACAATCTGGAACGCATGCTGATGGGCGGCAAACCTATGGCCATTCCCTGATCATCAGCCCTTGGGGCGAGATCATCGCCGATGCTGGTGATGGTGATGCGGTGATATCAGCCGATCTTGATTTGGCCGCGGTTGCCAAAGCGCGTCAGGCCATCCCGTCCTTACTGACCAATCCGGCGATTGAACCAACGTGTTTGATCAGGTAATGCGGCAACCGAAATGGCCGCAACCGGGTCAATCGAGGCCGTTATCACCAATGCGCATATATTTGTCATTTCGATCGGCAATCAGCGCGGCCGCATCCATTCCAGCCATCGAGTCAAGCTGCGCGGCAAAGGCATCGCCAAGCGCATCAATGGCCGCGACCGGATCACGATGCGCCCCACCAAGCGGCTCGCTTACCACTGAATCAACAACGCCAAGCCGATGCATCCAATCCGAAGTGATACGCATTGCCTCGGCAGCGTCACGCGCATGATCGGCACTGCGCCAAAGAATCGATGCGCAGCCTTCAGGTGAAATGACACAATAGATCGCATGTTCATACATCACCACGCGGTTACCCGTTGCCAGCGCAATTGCACCGCCTGATCCGCCTTCACCGATAATTGCAGCAACCATCGGTGTTGGTAATTTCAAACAAGCGCGAATGGCACTGGCAATGGCCTCGGCCTGACCACGTTCTTCAGCACCGCGTCCGGGATAGGCACCAGCCGTGTCAACAAAACTGAGAACCGGCAGGCCATAGCGACCAGCCAAATCCATTAGCCGCGCGGCCTTGCGATAGCCTTCAGGGCGCGCCATGCCAAAATTACGTTTGATCCGCTCTTCTGTATTACTTCCTTTTTCGGTTCCCATCACCATCACCGACTGGCCGCGGAACCGCGCCATGCCACCAATGATCGCGTGATCTTCGGAAAAATTACGATCACCGGCAAGCGGGGTGAAATCATCAAACAGCCGGTCGAAAATGGCGCGGATTTTAGGTCTGTCAGGATGGCGGGCAACCTGCACTTTTTCCCATGCGCCAAGCTTTTCATAAGTCTGTTTTAATTCGCGTTCGATGCAGGTTTGCAATTTGCCGATTTCATCAGCGATATTGATGCTGCCATCGGCACTCATATGACGAAGCTCTTCGACCTTTCCCTCAAGATTGGCAATCGGTTTTTCAAAATCAAGAAAATGTCTCATTTCGAGGTCATTCCATTCTGCGCCAGGTCAACGCTCATTTCAAACTATCGCAAATTGCAACTCTGAGGGCAGTTTATCTATCTTGGCGGCGACTGGCAAGCGGATGCGCCGATGCCACCAATCCGGCGAGCCGGTCGGGGCGGCTTGCCGTATAGATTTGGGTTGTTGAAATATCGGCATGGCCAAGAAGGCTTTGCAAACTGCGAAGATCGGCACCGCGATTCAGCATATGTGTCGCAAAGGAATGGCGCAATTTATGCGGGCTGACCCGCGCCGCATCAATACCAGCCGCAATGGCCAGCTTTTTCAGCATCTGCGCAAATTGATGGCGGGTCATCGCCAAACCATCATCTGACGGAAACATGACATCAGACAAAACAAAACCAGCATTGCCATCACGGCATTCGATCCAGCGTGCCGCTGCTGCCCGCGCGGTATCGCCAAGCGGGACAACGCGTTCACGCCCGCCTTTTCCGGTAACCAGAATCACTTCAGGATTGCGCCTAAATTGCGAAACCAGAAGGCCAACCAATTCAGAGACGCGAAGCCCTGTTGCATATATAATTTCAAGCATCGCCAAGGCACGCAATGCCGCCAGTTCAGGCGTCACGGCTGTGGCGGCTTCAAGCAGGCGAATGACCTCGGCTTCGCTCAAGCTTTTGGGAAGTGAGGCCGGCAAAGACGGATTGTCGATCCAGCGGGTTGGGTTATCCGACCGAAGCCCATCTTCAACAGCCCAGCCCATAAATTGACGCAACGCACTTAGCCGCCTTGCGACCGAACGCGGGGATAATTGGCGCTGATGCCACCATACAATAACCGCCCGCAAGTCATCCGCGTTGCATGCCCCAAGCGTCTGGCCGTTTTTGGCAAGACCCATCTGGCAATCAAAAAGATCGCGCCGATAGGCTGCAAGCGTGTTTGGTGACGCTGCCCGCATGGCCGAAATGGCCTGAAGAAACCCGTCAATAAGCGGGTCATGCCGATCGGCGGTTTTGCCGATGCTAGCTTTGCGTGCCATCGGGTATCATCGCAGCCAAACGCTGCATTAAATGCGCCGCAATAATCTCATGGGCAAAGTCTTTGGCAACATCACCCTGTCCGATCATGTCAAGCGCACGGATCACCGCGGCCAGATCTGCCGGATTGGTTTTTTCAAGCGCCGCATCATACAAAAGCCAATTAGCAAGAAGCACGGTTTCGGCAACATGACGCGCCTCTGCCGCGGCCGTGACCGCCTTTAGCAATAGCGGCGGCAAGCCAGCAAACCTCTGACCCGATACAGATGCATTTTTCACAAGATCAAGCCAATCCTGTTCATCCACCGCCACACCGGCAGCCTCAAGAACGGGCAGAATATGCCACATATTCAACGCGCTGATCACATTTTTATCAACCGCATCGCCCGACAACCCGCGCAGTAATTCAGCTGCCTTAAGCGCCTCGCCATTGCCCGCAAAGGCGGCAAGCGTTGTGGTGTCATTCGGCTGGTTTATTGCCAGCAGAAACGCCATTTTCGGCGCTACATCCAGATCATCAAACCGCATATTGGCCGCCACTGCCTCATCGGCAAGCGCATTGCGCACCAATTCGGCATAAAGCGGCAACATCACCGCGCCATTGCCGCCATTGATTTCGGCCTTAATCGCCTTTGCCACCAGCACCAACCGATCGGTTTGCGTATCAGCATCAAGTGCCCGCCATGCAAGCGCGGTGGTAAGCGCATCACCCTTGCCGTCAAGCTGCGCTAATGCCAATTGCGGATCATTATTTTCCTGACCGGCACTGCGCCATAATTTGCCGGCCTGTCGATGCGTGATCAGCCCGCGATTCAACCCATTAAAGGTCGAAACCATGCGGGCTTCCGGTCCCAAAAATTTCAATTTTATAACGGTTTCGGCCATTTTTTTTGGCAGAACGGCAAGCCCTTCAAGCGGGATTGGCCGGTTCGCCACATCCATCAATACGATATGCGCCGAATCAAGCTTGGCCGGATCGACCTTGGCCAAATCGGCGGGCGTCGCCAGATTATTGTTCAAAACCTCATTCACAAGGCTGAAAAAGATCGGATCATCGACACCATTTGCCGCCAGAATATCAGCCGCAAATCGCGCCCCGCCCGTTTTGCCCTGAACCGCCTGACAGATCACATTTGATTTATGCCAAAACGGATCCATTGTCTGGGTGATCTGACGGCTAACAATGCTGCATGCCGCAACATCATCACGGATCATCAAATAATGTTCGGTTAGCCAGCGTCGCCAATCAGCCCATTTTTCAGCCTCGGGAAGCTGCGCTGCAAGCAAGGCAAGATCACTTGATCTGCCACCATTTGCCAGAAAAGCCAAGCGCGCTTCGACAAGATCGGCAGCGACATTATTTGCCCCGCTTGGCGGCACTGATTGCCGTGCCACAACTTCATAAGCAAGTTCGGTAATCGCCTTTGACTGGCTGGCAATTGCAGATTTTTGCAGCAGGAACACCGCATCACGAGCCGAAGTCCCGCGCCAGATCAGGCTGTCGAGTTGGCTATTTCCTGTATCGCCAACACCAATCGCCGCAAGCCCGACATCTGAAATATTCCGGCGGCCAATTTTGGCACTGCTATAAACATTATATGTTACCAGACCATCATTTGGCGCTGTCTGGCTGGCGGTTGCCGCTGTTGGCAGGTCAGCTTCAACCGGTTCGGTTTCCGTTGATCCAATTGCTGGTGATCCAGTTGATTGCGGTTCGGTAGGTAATAATTCGGTTGGTGTATCTATCGCCTGATCAAAAGGTTCGGCAATGATGGTCAGGTTTGTTTTGGGTTGTTCGGCATCATCGACGGCCAAGGCCTTATCAATCGCTTGGTCAATATCCAGCGGGCTATTTACCGCAATTTGGCCGCCATCAGCCAACGTTGGCGCGATTGACAGCAGATTGACCGGTTCGCCTTGCTGGGCGGCGGCTGGCAATAGACCAGCGCCGAACCAAACCGATGCCATCAAAACCAAAAGCGCCAAACGCAAACGATTCAAAGGTACCAAACGCGAATATGAGAGACCCGAATTTAACTGGCCCGAATTTGATCGACTCAAAATATCAAGTTTATTTTGGCAGCGTTTCATTGGAAATAACCTTGTTAATGGCAACGGTTGGGGCAGGGATCTGCCAATTTGACAACACAGCAAGACCGACGGCAGAAAGCCCAGCCAGCATCAAAAATATAATCGAAATCCGTGTCATGTCTTTTCCGTATCCTCTTAGTCAATTTTCGGCCGCGCTTTTTTTGACCTATGCCATCTTAGCCGATTTCAATCGGAACTATTTTCCCCAAAGGATGAAAGGCCGAGAGCAGCTATAAGTTGTTAAACCATTATTTCTAGTTTCAGAAACAAGTTATTTATGACGATATTATGTCGGCAATTAGGCAAAGTCACAAGGCGCGTCATATTTTTGCGTCCTTTTTGCGAAATTGTCAGGCGGCAAGGCCGCTTCTTCTATTCCCCTTGATCATTTGCATCGCTATGCTAGTTCACATGAAAGCTTCGCTAAAACCATTGCCCCACAAACCAAATCCAGCCGCAGAACTTGCTGGCTCTGTTGCCGCACGGCTTGACCGGCCGGTGGTGCTTGTCGGTCTTATGGGAAGTGGTAAATCAGCCGTTGGGCGGCGCGCCGCAAAACATCTTGGGATTGGGTTCAAAGACAGTGACCAGTTGATCGTCAAGGCAGCCGGCATCAGCATTGCCGAAATTTTTGAGGTTGCTGGTGAAGTGAAATTTCGTGAAATGGAACGAAAGACGCTTGGCAATCTGACTTTGGCATCACCGCAAATCATTGCCACTGGCGGGGGGGCCTTTTGTCAGGGCGCCAACGCCGATCTGCTTTTGCAACACACATTAACCATTTGGCTAAAAGCATCGCCAGCGACATTGCTGTCACGCATTGGCAATACAAAAAAGCGGCCATTTCTGCATAATGATGACCCGCTGGCGACGCTCACCCGCCTCGATGAACAGCGCGCACCCTTCTATCAAAAAGCCCATATCCATCTCGATACTGATGGATTATCAACATACAAGGCGATGATGGCGCTGCTTCACGCGCTTGACACTCATCTGCCAAAGCAGTAGGTGACTTAAGACATGCGACAAGAAACATTAACCGTCGGTCTTGGTCAGCGCGCCTATGACATTGTCATAGGCCCAGATCTGATCGATCGGGCCGGATCAATCCTTGGCCCGATCGCGGCCGGTCGTCATATCATCATCGTCAGCGACAAAACCGTTGCCAAGCTTCATCTTGACCGTCTAACGGCAGGATTGAAAAGCGCGGCGCGAACGATTGACCATTTTGCCGTCGCCGCTGGTGAAGCAAGCAAATCAATGACCGTTCTGGCAAAGCTGCTTGATGATATTCTGGCTGTCGGCGTCGACCGGTCGGTATTGCTGATTGCCTTTGGTGGCGGGGTTGTTGGTGATCTGGCTGGCTTTGCCGCTGCAAGCCTGTTGCGCGGTGTTGATTTTGTTCAGATCCCAACAAGCCTTTTGGCGCAGGTTGATAGCTCGGTTGGTGGCAAAACCGGCGTGAATGCCGCTTCGGGTAAAAATCTGATTGGTGCCTTTTACCAGCCAAAGGCCGTGCTTGCCGATACCAGTCTTTTGGCAAGCTTGCCAGATCGGGAATTGCGCGCTGGCTATGCTGAAATAGTCAAATATGGGCTTATGGGTGATGCCGCATTTTTTGGCTGGCTTAACGACAATAGCAGCGCTGTTCTGGCATTAGAACCCGCCGCAATCATGTATGCCATCCATAAATCATGCAGTGCCAAAGCGCGTATTGTCGAAGTCGATGAACGCGAAGCTGGAAAACGCGCCTTGTTAAATCTTGGCCATACCTTTGCCCATGCTTTTGAAGCTGAAGCTGGATATAATGGAGACCTGCTTCATGGCGAAGCGGTTGCCGCTGGCATGGGGCTAGCTTTTGATCTGTCCGTTGATTTGGGATTTTGTGCGCCCGATGATGCGGCAAGATGCAAAGCGCATCTTCGCACGGTTGGTCTTCCTGCTGGACAAGCCGATCTTGGCGCTGGTAACACTGCGCCAAGCAAGCTTATTGCCCATATGAAACATGATAAGAAAATACGTGACGGCCGAATGTATTTCATTCTTGTCAACGCCATTGGTGACGCCTTTGTCAGCGGCGATGTGCCGCCAGACGCTGTCGAAACCCTACTTCAACGAGGTGCAAATGCTGTCTAGCCTGTGGCTTTTAGCATTAATCATTGTGCTGCTGATTATCGCATCGGCCTTTTTTTCGAGTGCCGAAACTGCGTTGACCGCAGCGTCGGATGCGCGTATGCGCCAATTGGCAAGCAAAGGCAATGAACGCGCCCGCACCGTCGAGGCATTGCGTGCCGATCGTGAAGGGCTGATCGGGTCGATCCTGATTGGTAATAATGCGGTCAATGTTCTTGGCTCGGCCTTGGCAACAAGCATTGCCATCTCGCTGTTTGGCGAGGGTGGTCTTGTTTGGGCAACAATTGCCATGACCGTGCTTTTGGTTGTGTTTGCCGAAGTCATGCCGAAAACCTATGCTTTTACTTATGCTGATCAATATGCGTTGCGCATTGCCCCAACCCTGTTATGGGTGGTGCGTTTGCTTAGCCCGCTGTCGCTTGGCATCCGATTTTTGGCAAGTCAGGTGATCCGGCCAAACCCGAATGGAGATCAAGACCGCGAAGAAGAATTGCGTGGCCTGATTGAATTGCAGGGCGATAATGGCAATGCCGATGATCGTGAGCGCAAAGCCATGCTGTCATCAATTTTGGATCTGAACGAATTATCCGTCGAACAGATCATGACGCATCGCGGCACGGTAAGCATGATCAATGCTGATGATAATATCGAAGATATCTTGCGCTTTGTGCTTGGCTCACCGCATACGCGCCATCCGGTTTTTTTGGGCAAGCCTGACAATATTATTGGCGTTCTCCATGTCAAAGATTTACTTCGTGCGCTTGGCGAGGCCGAATCTTCGGGCAAAAAACCGCTTTTGCCGCAATTGGTGCAGAATATCGCCAGTGACGCCTATTTCATTCCCGAAACCACCTTGCTGTTTGACCAGTTGCAGGCATTTCGGACACGGCGCGAACATTTTGCTGTTGTTGTTGATGAATATGGTGATTTCAGGGGCATTGTGACCTTGGAAGATATTTTGGAAGAAATTGTCGGTGATATTGATGACGAGCATGATATCGGCTTGGCGGGTCTTAGCGCACAGGCAGATGGATCATGGCTTGTCGATGGCAATGTCACGATCCGCGATCTGAATCGCGCGCTTGGCTGGCATCTTCCCGATGAGGATGCATCAACGCTGGCGGGGCTTGTGCTGTTTGAAAGCCGTACAATTCCAAGCCCTGGTCAGGAATTCCGCTTCCATGACATTCGGTTTCGCATTGTCAAACGCGAAGTTAACCGCCTGACCAGCTTGCGCCTTTGGGCAAGCTGACAAATAGAAAGACCAAGATATGAGCAGTGCTAACCCCAAAGCTAACCCCAAAGCCAGCACGGCGATCCAGACGCCTTATGGCAAAGATCATCCAACCGCATTAAGCACGCCAAACGTCGAGCGCGAATTGGTTCACCAACGCCGAATCATGCTTAATGGCTATGTCCGCAATGATGGGTTGTTCGATATCGAGGCCGAGCTGACCGACCATAAGACATATCCTTTCCCAAGCGATTTTCGCGGCGAGGTTACGCCTGATCTGCCAGTGCATCACATGATTTTGCGGATCACCATTACCAAAGAACGGGTCATCACCGCCGCCGAAGCCATTACCGTGACCGGACCTTATGCGGTTTGTCCAAAAGCCAATGAGGTGTTTGACGAACTTGTCGGGCTAAAAATTGCCCCTGGTTGGCGGCGTCAGGTGCAAGCAGCTATTGGCGGGCGGCATGGCTGCACACATATCACAGAATTGCTTGGCCCAGTTGCCACCATCGCCTATCAGACGATGTATGGTCAAGATGCGCGCGAACGCCGGATCAAATCTACATTCATCGATGCTGACAAGCAAAGCGAACGAAGCCATTTGGCCAATAGTTGTGTTGGCTATGCTGATGATCGGGATTAGGATTCGCGCGATAGAGCCAAACTCAGTCGCTTAGATGCAGCTCAAGCGCGTGAATACTATTGGCAAGATCATCTGCCAAGATATCATTCACCATGCGGTGACGTTGCAGGCGGGATTTGCCAGCAAATGCATCGGCCTTGATCGTGACCTCAAAATGCGTGCCACCGCCTTCGCGCCATCCGGCATGGCCTGCATGCTTATGGCTGACATCCTGAACGTCAATTTGACGCGGATTTAACCCGGCGTTTAATTTTTGCGCTATAGTATCTGCCGTTGCCATATGTTATCTCCATGAAGGGGGCTATGTTTGCCTGCGAGGGCATTGATTTAGAGTGGATCATAGGTTGAGACGCGCCACCGTACCAGAGTTTAAGATAGACCAAAGCCAGAATGATACTCGGCCGCGACGTTGTGCGGCCATAGGGTGCCGTGATGAAGGCGTGTATCCAGCGCCCAAATCACGCGATGCGTTGCGAGATTATATCTGGCTCTGCCTAGATCATATCCGCGCCTATAACAAATCATGGAATTATTATGACGGGCTGCAAGGCGCCGCGCTTGAAGCCGAGATCCGCCGCGCCACAACATGGGAGCGCCCAAGCTGGAAATTTGCCACCGGACAGCCAAGCGAAAATAATTTTGAAGATCCGCTTGGGCTGTTTGATTTTGAAAATCGTGATGAGGCAAAATCGGGCCGTAAACTCACTCCAGAAGAACGTGCCGCATGGAAAACCTTAAACTTGGCACCGGTTGATGATTTTGATATTGTCAAAAAAAAATACAAGCGTCTGGTCAAAGAGAATCATCCCGATAAAAATGGGGGTGACGCCCATGCCGAAGAACGGTTAAAAGATATTAACCTTGCCTATTCACTGATTCGAAAAACCCTAGCCAATGGTGACAAGCCTGCCACCAGCCAAACCTAACATTTGCTTAATGTGGAGTTCTAACTGTTATGTCTGATAACGCAAAATTTGCGCCGACCCCTGCCCATTCTATGTCGGCGCCCGACATTACGGTCAATGCCAGAGACGTCTTTGGAATTGATGTCGACATGATCGTCCCTGCCTTTAGCGAGGGATCTGATTATGTACCCGCGCTTGATCCGAACTATCAGTTCGACACTGACACCACAATCGCGGTTCTGGCAGGTTTTGGTCATAACCGGCGGGTGATGATTCAAGGCTATCATGGCACCGGTAAATCAACCCATATTGAACAGGTTGCCGCACGGTTAAACTGGCCTTGTGTCCGGGTCAATCTGGATAGCCATATCAGCCGCATTGACCTGATCGGTAAAGACGCCATTGTGCTTCGTGACGGCAAACAGATCACCGAATTCCGCGAAGGCATTCTGCCATGGGCGCTACAAAATCCGGTTGCGCTGGTATTTGATGAATATGACGCTGGCCGTGCTGATGTGATGTTTGTGATTCAGCGTGTTCTCGAAGTCGATGGCAAGCTAACACTTCTTGATAGCAATAAGGTGATTCACCCCAATCCG
>CAWUWE010000040.1:0-7273 GCA_963926175.1 uncultured Alphaproteobacteria bacterium
TTCGCCAGCATATTGGTGCCATTGTGCTGTTTTGTGCTGTTTCAGATGCGCTGTTGATTATGGTTGGGGTTGGCGGATTATCACTTTTAATTGCTGATTTTGTCGATCAGCTTGCGCCATGGCTATTTGGCGGTGCAGCGATCTGGCTTGCTGGATATGGTGTTTTGCGCATGCGTGATGCGTTGGGTAATCAGGCATTGACCGCTGATGACCAGCCTGTTGGCAGCCTTGCCACAAGTCTTGCCATGGCCGCCATTTTGACCTTTGGCAATCCTCATGTCTATCTTGATACAGTGGTGTTGATTGGCACTGTGTCATTGCAATTTGACGCTATGGCAAAAATAGCCTTTGCCGCTGGTGCCATGACGGCCAGTCTGGTGTTTTACGTCATTCTTGGCTATTGCGGCTATTTGCTGTCGGGCTTTATGCGGCGCCCGGGATCATGGCGGCTGTTAAATTCAGCCATTGTGCTGATTATGTTTGCGCTGGCGCTGGCCATGTTGCGTGCTGGCGGTTGGGTCTAACCGGGCGGGGGTCTTACCGCCCAATTTTAAGATTAATCATCCAGATCTTCTTCAAGAATGGAAATCTGGACATGGTAACAGGTCTCGCCATCTTCATTATCCTGAAACACCACACCGATAAATTCATCTTCCAGCATTAATTCGGCGGAATCATCCTTATTTTCACGACGCGCAAGCGTTAATTTATGATTGCCAAAACGCTGGCGTAAATAGCGTTGGACTTTTGCGGTATCACTGGCGTTCATCGGACATGCCTCTTGTTTTGATTTGGCTCTACTGAAAAATTGAGCCGGGTTGCCATAATTATTTATTCTGTACACGACTACCTGATCATGCCCCATCAGGCAAGCCCAAGGGGATGTTTCATTGGCATTGACGCGTGGTTTTGCCGCAAATGGGCAGGTGATGGGCTGAGGCCAAGATTTTCGTCGCCATCATGATCATTGTAATGGGTCTAAATATGTCTGGCAATTTGCCCACCGCCATGGCTTGGCCAGGCAGGGCGGGTGGCAATATCACGAGCCTGACAAAGGCTGCAACGCATGCGTCCGCCGAGTTCGGGAACCGGAAATAGCGGCCCAAGCGCGGTTACCAACGGCACCGGATCAATGTTGTTGTTATGGCCGCAGCGGTTGCACCAGCAAAAAATCGACAATCCTTCATGAATCATATCGGCAAGCGTAGTTGGATTTTTTGGTTCGTCCAATGCGGTATATTGCCGTTTATGCCAACCCATTTTAGACGACCTTTCACAAGCGGTCAGGCAGTGCCTTTTGCATGGGCGTTGCGACCTTTTTATATTTGTTCATGTTTTGTTCTAATTTAGGAATATCTTATATATTAGATATGCGCAATAGACGAGATGGATCGATATGGTTTTTCTGCGGGAAAAGACCTACGCTTGAGCCGGCTGTTGGCTAGCCTGTGATCAGGCGTGGCAGACGATTGAAATAACTGACAATTTCCTGCATCGAGCTGCCTTTGCATAGGATTTTATTGCGATCGCGAAGGATGAATTTCGGCGCTTCGGTTGGAAAGCGTTGTTGTTTTTCGACAACATAAAGCGGGGTTTCATGCGTATGCCGGAAAATCGAAAAGGCAGCGCTGCCTGGCAAATGATCAATGGCGTAATCGCGCCATTCACCGCTGGCAACGCGGGTGCTATAGGTTGCTAGGATTTGTCCAAGTTCGCTTCGGTTAAAGAATAATGGTTTGCGAAGCTTTTTCGGGTTGGATATACGTTGCATATGGTTTGCTGTTACCTAGCTTTTAGTGGTGGCTGTTTTTCCTATTCCAAGTTATGTTGAGACAGCTTTCGATTACGGTCAATAAAGCACTGGCATTTCGGTAAAAAGAATTGCTATTACGGTGCCGGATAAATTGGCCGATTGGGCTTTGGATAAACCTTAGGCATTCAGCAGTGAAACGCTGTTTTGACCGGAAGTGATTGTTGGACGAATGGCTGATATTTTTGACGAGATTAATGAAGATCTGAAACGTGACCAGATGCAGGAATTATGGTCGCGCTATGGTAAATATGTAATCATTGCGGTTTCGTTTGTGGTTATTGGTGTTGGCGCACGTCAAGGCTATACGGCGTGGCAGGATCGTCAGGCAACCGAAGCCGCCGCGATTTATCATCAGGCCTTGAAAGCCGATGATACCGCGTCTGCCCTCGCAGCACATCTTGATACGCTAAGTCCGGGCTATGCGATGCTGGCGCAGTTCCGCATTGCCGCAACACAGGCCAAAAACAAAGATTTTGATGCCGCCGAGGCAAGTTATCTTGCGCTGTCAACAGACCCCGATGTAAAGCCGCTTTATCAACAAGCGGCAATCTTGCTGTCTGTTATGAATGCACCGGCAAGCCGCAAACATGATGAATTGGCCGCAAGATTGACCGATCTTGAAAGTCAGGCTGGCCCTTGGCAGTCAATGGCGCTTGAACAGGCAGCAGGGCTAGCCCTGCGGTCAGGTGATCGCAAAGCGGCAATGACCAAATATGAATCGCTGGCAGGTTTGTCGGATATTCCGGCTGGGGTGCGTCAACGGGCGCGTCAGATGCTGCAAATTCTAAAAGGGTAATGGATAATGCGTGGCGCATGACGCCATGCCTTTATTTGAAAAGCATGAATCGGGCGAAACAAAATTGGTTTTGAATGCATGCTAGGGGAGTTGTCATGACGGCAAGGGAAATCTTGATGAATGGTCGGTCTTTGCTGCGTCCATTATCGTCGGTGCTTGGCAAATCGCTATCGGCTGGATTTGTCATGCTTGCGCTATCAGCCTGTTCAGAATCTGAATTGATTCTTGATGGTGATCGTGTTGCCATCATTACGGCAAGCGATATGATCGCCGCTGATCCGGCGGCACTTGCCGAAGGTGCGGGCTTGCCCGATGCGATTGATATCTTGAATGCCGGCCATCCCGGGCTAAGCGCTGGTCATACTGGCGGTAATGTCAAAGCATCCTTGCCGTTCAAACAGGCATGGCGCGCCTCAATTGGTGAATCTGGCGATAGCCTGACCGAGCTTGCTCAGCCGATGGTGGCTGGCGAGCAGGTCTTTACCGTTGCGCCGAATGGCACAGTCACAGCGTTTGACATAAAGACTGGCAAAGCCAATTGGGAGGTGAGTGTTGAAGAATTTACTGATGATCCATTGCCGGGGATTGCTGGCGGGCTGGCGGTTCGCGGTGAGACATTATTTGTTCATGCTGGCGGGCGCAGTCTGGCGGCGCTGTCGGTGCAGGACGGGTCAACAATATGGTCAATATCACTGCGTTTGCCGGTTCGAGGTGGGCCAACGATAATCGGACAAGAAGCCATTGCCGTAACCGATCTGGACGGTAATATTTTTGCCTATTCAACCAATGATGGTTCGCTTTTCTGGGAACGCGTAGGCTTGCCGGTCAAAACGGTTGTTTATGGTGCGCCGTCACCAGCCTTTGCCAATGATCAATTAGCGGTGGCGGGTTATGGCGGTGATATCAGCCTTCTTGAAGCCAATTCAGGACAGATTATCTGGTCTGATACATTGGCTGCATTGAGCCCGCGTACCCCGCTTCAGCAGCTTGGCAACATTCGGGCGCATCCTGTTTTTGATGGCGGCCTTGTTTTTGCTGTCTCGCAAGCAGGACAAATCGCGGCGTTTAATGCGCGGTCAGGTTTGTTGATTTGGGAACAACCAATTGGCGGTATTGAAATGCCGTGGATCGCGGGCAAATCACTGTTTCTACAAACCATTGATGGACGGCTTTATGCCTTGCGCCGCAGTGATGGTGCGGTTCGCTGGGTTGCCGATTTGCCCGGTGCCTTGCCAAAGGGTGTTATCGCATCGGAAGACATTCCACGTTATGTTGGGCCGGTCGTGGTTGATGGTAAGGTTATGGTCATTTCAAAATCGGGAAGCCTTTTTGCCTTTGACGCTAATACCGGTGATGGCGGCAAGACAATTTATGTTGGCTCAGACGTTGTGACCGCACCGCAATTGGCAAGCGGCATGATGTTTGTTCTAAGCGGCAACGGCACGCTTACGGTTTTTGAATAGGATTGTTATTATTTTATGACTGTTACTTTTGCCATTGTTGGCCGACCAAATGTTGGGAAATCAACGCTGTTCAACCGGTTGATCGGCCGTCAGCATGCGATTGTTGACGACCAGCCCGGCGTGACGCGTGATCGCCGAGAAGGGCAGGGATATCTTGCTACCTTGGCTTTTACCGTTATTGATACAGCCGGTCTTGAAGAGGCTGATGACGGCTCGCTTGAGGCGCGGATGCGTCGTCAAACCGAAATGGCCATCCGCGATGCCGATATTACTTTGATGGTTGTTGATGCCAAAGCTGGGGTCACGCCGGTTGACAAGTTTTTTGCCAGCGAAATCAGAAAATCGGGCGCGCGGGTCGTGCTGTTGGCGAATAAATGCGAAGGCAAGGCGGGCGCTGCTGGCCTGTCCGAGGCATGGACGCTTGGGCTTGGTGAGCCAGTGCCAATTTCGGCGGCGCATGGCGAGGGCCTTGTCGATTTGCATGACGCCATGCTGGAGGCAGCGCAGGCCATTGGGCTTGGCGATGTTCTGACCGGCGATGCTGATAATGACGCTGATGACCATTTATTCACCGATGCTGATGGGCTTGATGAAAAGCTGGACGCTGATGGCAACCCCATTGATGTTTGGCAGGATGAACAGGTCAGCCAGCCAATGCGCATTGCCATTGTTGGCCGCCCGAATATGGGAAAATCAACGCTGATCAACAGCTTGATTGACGAAGACCGTTTATTGACCGGCCCTGAGGCAGGAATTACGCGCGATTCAATCGAAGTGCCATTTCAATGGAATGGCAAGCCCTATAAGCTTGTTGATACGGCCGGAATGCGTCGGCGTGCGCGAATTGCCGACAAGGTTGAAAAGCTGATGGTTGATGATGCGTTGCGCGCGGTTCAATATGCCCATCTTTGCGTTTTATTGATTGATGCAACTGAAGAAATTCACAAGCAAGACCTATCTATTGCCCGCCTGATCGAAGAAGAAGGCCGGGCGATTGTTATCGGGGCGAATAAATGGGATGTGGTTCGCGATAAACAGGTGGCAAGCGGCCAGATTTCCGATCGGCTGCAAACCTCGCTTGCGCAATTGCGCGGCGTTCCGGTTGTGCAAATGTCAGGGCTACATAAAAAGGGTCTTAGCAAGCTTCTTGATGCGGCTGATGAGATGTATGGCATTTGGAATACGCGTATTTCCACCGGCCAGTTGAATCGTTGGCTTGATACGATGCTCGAAGCGCATCCGCCGCCATTGGTCGAGGGGCGCCGGCTTCGCATTCGCTATATGACCCAGATTAAAACCCGCCCGCCGACATTTGCATTATTTGTCAGTCGGCCAGCTGATCTGCCAGAAAGCTATCTTCGCTATCTGACAAGCGGGCTGCGGGCTGATTTTGGGTTGCGTGGTGTGCCAATCCGCATGGTGATGCGCAAGCGTGAAAATCCGTTTGCGCCAAGCTAGGCGTCCACCAATTTATCAGATAATACCGCTCCGATACGCGCCAGAAGCGCGGCGATATTTTCGCTGCCCTGCTGATCAAGCGTATATTTGCTTGTCATATAGAGGCGGCGGTTAATCTCGATCTGGATTGATTGCTGGCGCGTGGCGGCGCGGCCGTAATTTTTGGTGATATAGCCACCAGCATAAGGATGGTTCCAGGCAAGGCTATAGCCAGCCTCGGAAATGATTTTTGCCAAAAGATTGCCAATTGCCGGATCAAGCGTGCTGTGATGAAGATCACCAAGCACGAAATCGGCAAGGGGTTTGTCATGCTGGTCATGCGATGGCATTGAATGGCAATCAATCAGCAGTGACCGGCTAAAATGGCTGTGGGCATTGGCCAAGGCGGCCTGTACCGCTTGATGATAGGGTTTATGGACAAGCGCGATGCGGCTTTCCACCTCGTCTGACGGCAGTAATTGCCGATGGATTACCTCACGCGCTGCGGTTAGGCGCGGCAATAGCCCATAACCAGCTCGAACATGGCGTGATGATGCGGCGGCGGTGTTGGCCGCGGCTGGTGGCGAGGTAAACATGGCGTTATCAAGTGCATCAACTGGCCGGTTTACGTCGATATAGGCACGCGAAATCTGGTTATTGATACAGGTGATACCATGATCGAGAACGCTGCCAATCAATTGATCAACACCAAAATCCTCAAGCCCGCGAAGGGCGGTCAGATCGGCAATGCTGGCGGCGATAAATTCTGCTGGATAAACTCGTCCCGCATGCGGCGATGACAAGACAACCGCGCTTGGTTGGCAATGCGATGGCGGGGTCAAGATTTCGGCAGCGGTAAAATGTGGCGCGGCAAGCGCGACTAGCGGCAGGATTACAGGCCCCAGATCATCGCGTCTTGATTTGGCAGCCAGTGATGATGGCTGTTGAATGGGCGGCGAAGATGCAGCTGTTGGCGCGGGATTGTTCGCAGGACTACTGGCGGGATCAATTACCGGATTAACGGCAGGATTAGCCTCAATAGGGGGCATCTGACTTTGGCGCAGTTTCTATACTCATAAATACATTTTAACTTGTGACTGTGATGGCGACAATAGCCAAGTTTTGCGCCGCCTTAGCATTTGCCGCAATTTGATGGCAGGTTTTGCGATATCTGACCGGAATTGGCTGAAAAAAGGCTTGATATGACTGGCCGGTTGGTGCAGATATATCCAGCGGCTAGCATTGCCTGGCAAATGCCTCGCCGGTTGCCATAACGCCAGCATCGACATGATTGTTTATGCTGGTTTGATTGGCCGACCATATGAAATGGTGTGGGGGTGTAGCTCAGCGGGAGAGCACTTCGTTGACATCGAAGGGGTCACAGGTTCAATCCCTGTCACTCCCACCATTTTCTCCATGATATTTTTGAAGCAGTGCGTCATTTGTGACGCTTTTTTGCTTTCAGGCTTGTGTGTTTTGATTTCACCTAATATCATCATTATGTCTAATAGTTGTAGACATAGTGTAGACACAGCGTTGAAAGTTAATTGCGCTCCTTCGCTGGATACACCCCCCTTTTGTTATTTAGGCTGGGGCCGATATGCGAAGAAAATTGACTGCTTCATTAGTTGCAAAGCTAACGGTTCCAGACGGGAAAAAATCTATAAAGATATTCGATACGGAAATTGCTGGGCTTGGGGTGCGTAAAATGGCCACAGGTATCGCAAGCTTCATATTCGAAAAGCGGCCAAAAGGTTCAGCTGC
>CAWUWE010000041.1:0-38573 GCA_963926175.1 uncultured Alphaproteobacteria bacterium
TATGGCTTAGGTGCCGGTTATTGGATGCGGGTTGTTGTTTATGGGGCATGAAATGACATTAAATATGCGTGACGTTCATGTTCGTAAAATGCAAAACGCTGATTTACCCCGCATTCTGCAATTATTGGCTGATGATGAATTGGGGCAATTGCGCGAAACGCTGCAAAGGGTTCCGCATGATGATTATCGGCGCGCCTTTACCGCCATTGATGCTGATCCCAATCAATATCTGGCGGTGTTTGAAAAGAAGGATAACATCATCGGCTGTTTGCAAATTTCATTCATTCCGGGGCTGTCGCGCCGCGGTGCCTTGCGTGGCCAGATCGAATCGGTGCGGGTTGCCGCAAATGTTCGCGGCAATGGCTATGGAACGCTTATGATGGTTTGGGCAATCGAAAAATGCCGCGAAAAGGGATGTTCATTGGTGCAATTGACAAGCGATAAGACCCGCAAAGAAGCCCAACGGTTTTATCAAGAACTTGGTTTTGTGCCTTCGCATGAAGGGTTTAAGCTTCAGTTTTAAACGCGTATTCCCTTTGCTCTGGTTCAAAAACACCGTAAGAGGCAATTTCGAATTGCCCCTTTTTCTATCGTGGTTAGTCTTTTAGTGGGTAATCAGATAGGGGATCATTGAAACATGTCTGACGCGATTAAGATTAATGGTGGTTGCTATTGCGGCGACATCACGATTACGGGCGAAGTATCATCAGATAAGATCATGGCCTGTCATTGCACTGATTGCCAGAAATTCAGCGGCGCACCATTTCGCGCTGTTGCGGTCATCGCGGCGGATGATGTTAAAATCTCTGCTACCGTAACCGAATTTTTGAAAATTGCCGAAAGTGGTAATGAGCGGGTGCAGGGTTTTTGCGGCAAATGCGGCAGTCATCTTTATGCAACTGATCCTGCCAAAACGCTGTTTATGATTCGCACAGGCTGCCTTGATCAGCATCACGAGCTTGTTCCCGCCAAACATATTTTTGGCAAATCTGCGGTTGAGTGGGTTGGCGAGATTGCTGATTCATCATGGGTTGCCGAAGGGCCAGCAAGCGCCGCCCTGATACCATTCAAAAAGGCCTAGCCGTTTCTTGCAACCATTCTTATTGGCGGCTAATTCGCGGCACGGTGATCTAGAACAGCCTTGATGAATTCAGTGGCAGTGGTGTCTTTTTGAGAGCAGTTATCAATATTTGATATCCGGCTATCAATTGTGCTTGGCGGAAAGCCAACCGCACCCATCGCCTGTCTTAACGCAGTTGTTACATTTTTGATTTGGGCTTGGCTGTCGGTGGTTTCATCACGCATGCGCAATATGGCGATACAATCGGCAATGCTTTCATTCATCATGTGATCGGGACTGTTGCGTGGCGGATGTGGCCGATCAATATCGCCGGTTTGATGATGCGCACATTCATGGCGGTCAATAAATTTTTGTAATGATTGCGGTGATTTTGCATAGGCAAACCGGTAAATAACCGGCACGCCCTTATCATCGCGTCTTGCCATGCCAGCGGCAGATTTGGCTTTTGATGACATCTGGTTTTCAAACCGAACTAGTTCGCCTTTATTGTTCTGGCAAGCTGGCGGGCTTGCAATCTCAGAGCTTGGCGCGGTTTCCTGTGCCAAGGCAGCGCATGTGGCAAAGGCAATGACCAGCATGGTTTCAAAACCGCAAAGCGTCAAAAGCGAAAGAGAGCGTTTCATATCTGTTCCTAAGAGGCGGCAAAACTGGATCTGAATTGCGCTGCCCATTTGCCATTTTTAAAAGTGATAATCCAAAGAGAGTCAAAATCGGCAATCAATTGATCATTGATATCAAACCGGTTAATCCGCACCGCTAGATGAACCTTATCGGCGCTTTCACGCTGAACATCAATTGCTTGCCATGCGGTCCTTGCCCAATCATCGCCAGCTCTTGCTCTGAAATCTGACAAATAAGTTTCAGCCGACGGCCAACAATCTAATGTTGTGCCGACCAATCTGAAATGCGGAAAATGCAGCGTATTGGCAAGGTCATTTTCCTGCAGGCCATTCAAGGCGTGAAGATGGCGATCCATAACCGCCAAGGCTGATGCTGCGGCGGATTCAGGCTTGTCTTGGGTCAATCTGGCCTCGGTAAAATCATATTGAGATCTAGCGACGTGTTACTCTAACAAACTGCCACAAATCAGCGCTGCCGCATAGACTGGCCCCGTTCTTTGCAGATAATCGCCCTTTTGGTGGATTTTGGATCGCCTGTTCTGCGATGATATTGCCTTAATCGCGGTTACGGCAATCAATGCCGTTAAATTCGCCAAGATCATCAAGCGTCTCGACATAGTGAAATCCGGCTTCTGCCAAGGCTGGGCGCATATTATAGATATCGATTCCAAGCTTGCCCGCGGCCAGTTTGACACGTTTGGCATCTTCATTGGCAATGCGCTCATCGGCGGCTTGGCGCGCGGCAGGGGCGTCTTTTCGGGCAACAATACAAATACCATCATCATCGGCAATGATCACATCGCCTGGAAAGATGATTTGTCCGGCGCAGATAATCGGCACATTAACCGCACCGGGGGTGTTTTTAACCGTGCCTTTTGATGAAATGGCGCGTGACCAAACCGGAAATCCCATTTGCTGTAAATCGGCAACATCGCGAGTGCCGCCATCAATCACTAGCCCAACAACGCCGCGCGCGCGGGCTGATGTGGCCAAAAGATCGCCAAAAAACCCGTCGCCATTATCGGTGGTGCAGGCAACGACAAGCATATCGCCTGGCTGGCAGAGCTCGATCGCAACATGCAGCATCCAATTATCGCCCGGTTGCGCCAAAACGGTGATTGCCGTCCCGCTGACCCTTGCACCAGCATAAATTGGGCGCAGATAGGGTTTCATCAAACCAATGCGCCCTTGCGCCTCATGGACAGTCGAAACCCCAGCGTGACCCAAGGCCTTTGCGGTGTCAGCATCGGCGCGTTTGATTGTACGAACGGCAACGGTTTTCATCATATTATCCTTATCAAATAAGCTTTTGATTCGAGAAGCTTGTCTTTTGGTGTTGTTTATCACACATCTTGGTGAAGGTGATAAATGTCTTGCGATGTGGTGACAAGAGGGTCAGCATGAATTGATCATTTTCACCCTGCCAATTCAGGCACTTCAGGGATTCGTTTGATGCGGAATTTTCATCATGCTTGACCGGCTCGTTCTACGCAATGTCTGGGTGTCATCATGGGTTTTGTCACTGTCTCTTTTCGGTGATGCGCTGATCTATGTGATCCTGCCGGTTCATGCCGATGCGTTTGGCGTTAGCATGCTGATGGTTGGGTTCTTGCTGGCGGTAAACCGGATAATCCGTACCTTTGCCTATGGATTAATTGTTGAATTGGCCGAACGGATTGGGGTGAAAAACCTGTGTCTTATCGCGGCGGTCACGGCGACATTATCAACCGCGGGCTATGGCTGGTTTGAAGGTGCGGTTCTGTTAACCTTGTCGCGCATGGTATGGGGTTTATCGTTTGCGGCGCTTTTGCTGGTCACTTTGACCTATGCTGCGGTGAATCCAGCCAAAACAGGCACTCGCATCGGGCTCAGCCGGTCGGTTGAACAGGTTGGCCCGCTTTTGGCGATGACAGTAGGGGCATGGCTTGCCACCATTGTTGGGCCAAGGGATGTGTTTCTATATCTTTCGCTGGCAACGGCAGTGTCGGTCATGCTGGCCTTTGGCCTTGATGAGTCGGCGCAACCTGCCAGAATCAAAAAGCCGGTTGCGCGCGACCGCATTTTTCCGCGCCCCGATAGTCTGGATATGCTGATTTTCTGGATGGGGGCGGGGATTGATGGCGTCTTTACCGTTTCGATTTCGCTGATGTGGGCGCAATATGTTTCAACTGAAATGGCGATTTTATTTGGCGGCAGTATCCTTGCCGCACGCCGTCTAAGCGAAATGTTGGTGGCGCCATGTTCAGGCATAATTGCCGATAGATTTGGCATTCGCCTGCCGCTAACCCTGATGATTGCTTTGGCAATTGCCGGTTTTGCGATGATTGGCGCTGGGCTTTTGATGCAAGGGTCAGTTGCATTGGTGTTGGCGCGTGGTGCCTTGGGAACTTTGTTTCCGGCCGCCGTGGCGCGGATTTATCCAGATAATAAGGTCAAGGCATTGGCGCGGAACCAGACATGGCGAGATGTTGGTGCGGCGGCTGGCCCGCTGGCAACTGGTGCTGGTCTTGCGTTTATTGCGCCTGAAATGATGCATATATTTGTGTCAGCGGCCTTTGTTATCGCCTTTTGTGTATTTGTAATGTCACCGGGCTGGCGGGCGGTTACACGCGCTGTATGAGGGGGTGATAAAGTGGTAATGACAGCCTGATTTTGCGATTGGCTTTATGGGAATACGCTTGCTGCCTTGCCCGATCTCCGGCAAAAATGACGATCTATTATTCGCGGTTATCAGCCATCGCAAATAATGCCAACCTAAAGGGATTTGAGATAGATCATGGCAATGCCGTCTTCACCTTTTGCGCGTGATTTGCGGTTGACGATCACCATTTTATTTTGTGGCAGCTTAAACGGCATTAATATTGCGAAATTGGCACCTTCGATTACTGAATTATCGACCAGTTTTGGCCTTAGCCTGTCGCAGATCGGCCTGTTAGCGTCAATCTTCACCCTTATCATGGTTGTGGCAGGGGTATTGATTGGCGGCATTGTGCGCGGCGCCGGCACCAAACGCATTTTAATGGCAGCCCTGATCATTGCCTGTATTGGCAACGCCATTAGCCTTATGGGCAGTTCGGTGACAAGCCTGTTCATCGGACGGGCCATCGAGGGGGTTAGTCTGATTGCCCTGACTTTGACCGCGCCAAGCCTACTAGCCCAACATACCGATCCGGCAAATCGGGGCTGGGTGATGGGAACATGGGGCGGGTTTATGCCACTTGGCAACGGGCTTGCCATTATCGCCGCGCCCTATCTTATCGAACAAGGGGGCTGGCATCTGGTTTGGCAGGTTGGGTTTGGCTTTTCTGTTTTTGTCTGTGGTCTTGGCTGGCTGTTCATTCCTGATGATCGATCACCGATAAAAAGGCAATTTGATCTGGCCGCGCTTAAGCTGGCGATTGCCTTGCCATTACTGGCCATTATTGGGCTTAGCTTTGCTCTTCATTCATTAGTTTATCAGACACTTATTCAATTTATGCCATTAATATCGCAATCGCTTGGCGGGTTTAGCCTTGCTGAGGGGGCGATGATCACGGGGCTGTTTTGTGCGGTTAATTTCATTGGTAATTTGATTGCCGGACAGGCGTTACAAACCGGAAAAAAGCCAGCGCATATTGTCAGGCTGGTCTTTTCCATTGTGCCAATTTTGCTGATTTTTCTGGTTTTGTTCAGCCAATCACCATTTTTGCTGGTTTTGGTTTTGATTTTGACCGGCTTGGTGTCAGGTGGGTCGGCGCCAATTTTTTTCTATCTTGTCAGCTGCGCAAATGGTGACCCGCAAGATATGCCTGTTTTTGTTGCTTGGGTGTTTCAAATCCAAGGGCTTGGCATGTTGATAGGGCCGGCTTTGATTAGCTGGGTTGTCGAAACAACTCATAGCTGGAATATCGGCATTTTATGCCTGATACCCGCCTGTTTGGCGATTGTTGCTCTGTCGGGGCGGCTTGTTTTGCCAGATGCAAAGACCCGACAAAACCCCGCCTGATCGGGTGTTTACACTTGTTTTCCATCCCAAACCGAGACGGGCACAAAGACTTCACCCCGCGCCAGCAGGCGTGTTGTTCGCAGCAGGCCAGCGCGTTCGATCTGCAAACCACCATCACGGTTTTCAAGACAAAGCTGAACATCAAATTTGCCTGATGGATGCTCAATGATCATATCTTTCACCATGCCATTGGGAAGCGTGGCAAGGTCATGAATCGCGCTGCCTTCACAGAGCGCGGCACTAGCCACCGAAACCGCGCCAAGAACGCCAATAGCCCTATGGCAATATTTAGGGATAAAGGTTCGTGTGTTTACCGCGCCACCAGCACGCGGTTTTGAAATCAGGCTCATTTTTGGCACGGCCTTGCCTGACACATCACCAAGCCCCATTGCCAGACCGGCCTGAAGACGAATCGACTCAAGGCGCGATTTCAAAATCTCGTCACGGTTAAGCTGATCAGGGGTTTCATCACCATTCAGACCAAAATCTTCACCACGCAAGCAAACAACAGGCATTCCATTATCAATGCAGGTCACGCGCACATTATCAAATTCATCACAATGTTTGCCAGTTGGAAACAGGCTGCCGCAGGCCGATCCTTCCAAATCTTGATAATGACACATAACGGGTGCTGATGAGCCAAATACCCCATCAATGCGCGCCTCACCATGATAAATGGGAAACCCATTTTCCAGCGGGAACTGCAGTCGGCAGCGATTGCCGCTATTGGTCATATAGACGCGGATGCTTGCCTGATCACCAGCGGGTTTTATCAGGCCGGTTTCAACCGCAAAGGCACCAATGCCAGATAGAATATTGCCGCAATTTGGGGTGTCATCCAGCTCATCTTCGCCGACAAGCGCCTGCACAAAGCTGTAATCAATATCGCTGTCATCGCGTTGAGATGGCGCAACAATCGCGATTTTTGAGCTAAGCGGGTCAGCCCCGCCAAGACCATCAATTTGACGCGGGTCGCCATAGGCACCCATGACCCATTTCAGCAGATTGTCACGGGTTGATTTATCTTGCGGCAAATCGGCAAGGTGGAAATAGATTCCTTTTGAACTGCCGCCACGCATCTGGATGAAGGGAATGGCTGTTTGGTTTGACATGATAGCCCCGTAACAAAACTCATCTTAGTCCTATACATGATTTTGGCGCGGGGTGGTCGAAAATGCTAGGCCTATTCGCTGGCACATGACTATAGTGATGGCGGGGCAATGATCGGTTGTGATTGGTGGCATCACCGCGCATTTCTGCCTTGTATTCCGATGTTTTGACCAAGCCAATATTTGATGAGGTATCTTGATGGCTCGATTGCCAGCGCTTGACCAAGCTAAAATGAATAAACGACAAAAAGAGATTTATGACGATATCGTCTCTGGTCCACGTGGCAATGTGCGCGGGCCATTGGCGGTTTGGCTATATCGTGCTGAATTGGCCGATAAGGCACAGCAATTGGGTCGTTATTGCCGGTATGACTCATCGCTGTCGCCGCGTTTGTCCGAATTGGCGATCCTAACGACAGCGCGGATATGGGATGCGGCGTTTGAATGGCAGGCGCATGTGCCACATGCGTTGGCGGCGGGCATTGACCAAGCTGTTGTTGACGCGCTGGCGGCCGATCATGATCCAGATTTTTCCAATGATGATGAACAGCTTGTCTATGAATTTTCGCGCGAACTGAACCTTACCCGCGGCGTTTCTGATGCGTTATATGCGCGTGCGATCGCCATTCTTGGTGAGGAGGGAACGGTCGATCTTGTTGGGGTTTTGGGCTATTACGCGCTGATTTCAATGACCATCAAGGCATTTGACGTTGATCCAATCACCGCAAGCTAGTGCCGATATCACATTGGTTTCGCCGGATGATATTTTGCGGGAATTTGCCGGTGCTGTTCGGCCAAGCGATCGGGCAAGCAATCGGACAATCAATCATAAGCCGCATTTAGTGCTATAGGGATATTTTATGTGACGCGGGCGATTTTGACGATTATAGCGGCGATTTTTTCATTCTCATTGATGGGCGTCGCTGTCCGCATATTGACTGCTGATTATTCGATTTTCCAGATTTCATTTACGCGTAATTTCTTAGGCTTTCTGCCGATTTTGCTGCTTCTTGCCTATAGCAAACAGATGGGGGCGTTAAAAACCCCGTTTAACCGGCAAGAATGGGTGATCTGCGCATTGCGCGGCGGCAGCGTCAGTCTGGCGCAATTATGTTTGTTCATGGCCTATAGCAAATTAGAATTTGCCACAGTTGCCACCTTGGCATTTTCAGGGCCGTTTTTTGTTACCGCCTTATCGGTTCCGCTGCTTGGAGCCGTGGTTGGGTTTTGGCGATGGTCAGCGGTGATTTTAGGCTTTTGTGGGGTCGTTATGATCATGCAGCCAGGTGCCGGCATCTTTTCGCTATTTTTGGTTTTGCCGGTGCTGGCCGCGCTTTGCTATGCGATGTCGAGTACGCTTGTGAAAATCTTTTCGGTTGATCGCTTGTCAGGCGTGATCCAGTTCCGTTCGCAAATTTTTGCGGCAGGATTTTCGCTGTTGCTATGGCTTAGCTTTGGCGAAATGGTGCCGATTGCATCGGCTTTTGACCTTGGCCTATTTCTTGCGCTTGGCTTGCTCGGCGGGGCAGGGGTTCTTGGGCTTGTTGTGGCTTACCGCATGTCCCAGCCAAGCCTGCTTGCCCCTTTTGAATATTTTGGCATTCCCTTTTCGATGTTTTTGGGCTGGTGGTTTTTTGCCGAAGCCCCGTTAGACCGCCTGTTTCCGGGCGTTCTGGCGATCATTGCCGGTGGCTTGCTTATCATCTGGCGTCAAGCGCGGATTAAGACCGATCCGCCCCGCTAGTCCAATTTTGGCGATGTAGCCAATTCCTGACACCATAAATCATGGATTGATTCATCAATCTCGCTTGGGAGATCTTCTTCCCATGCCAGATAATCGCGTGCATCTTGCAAAACGCCGTGATGCCGTCCGGCAAAAAGCGCCGGTTCATCAAGCGGTAGATCAAGCCCACCATTTGCCAGCGTTGCCATGTCAAAATCAGCATCATGCCAAAGATAAACACCGGCAATTTTCCACCCATGCCGGATAAGACAATCGGCAATCATACTGCCTTGTTCAGAACTGTCGGCGATGATGGCAATTGGTCTGTCGGCTGGTGTTTGACCTAAAATGGCACCGATATTCTGCCAATGGCTGTTGGCGATATGACCCAAAATGAAGGCTTTTGACGGCCTGAAATCATATAGCGCAATTTTATCCTTTTGCCAGATATCCAGCTGAGGCGCGGCAAAAGGCGTGACCGAACGGGCATCGTTACTGGCAATATTGCTCGTAAAAGTGTTTGTGATGGTTTCAATTGCGGCAATCGGTGCGTCAAGATAGGCAATCGTCACGCTAAACCCCATGCAGCGCAGCCAGAAAGCGGCAAAGGCAGCGCGGCTTCCTGATCCTTGGTCAAACAGGACAACCGGAACATGGAAGCGTGCAATCGACCGGTCAGTTTGCTGGATAAGATTGGTTCCCGAAATTTTGATGACACCATGCGCCAGCGGTTGGCCATACGCGCCGTCATCTGACACATCGAATAATAGCTCTGTTTTATGGTCAGCAACAAAGGCATCAAGCCCATCGTCAGTAACCTGTGTTGCGGGGATTTGCCAGCGGCGCAGGAAATTGGCAACTGCGTCAGACGCTTCATGGTCCGCGGCAAACAGACGGTTGGCATCATGTTCGCGTTCATAGCCATCAAGCTGCCAAGCTTGCGTGCCGCCGCGAAACACCGCAAACGGGCCATCATAGCCTGATGCCATCAGGGTAAAGGCGCCAATGATCGATCTTGTTCGCCCAGCGCAATGCAAAAGCGACATTTTGCCCGTGTCTTTCAAGGCCTGAACATTGGCAAGCAACAGGCTGTTTGGCAGGCTTTGCGACTTTGGCAGGGTGAAATCCTGATATTCGGCCGTTGGGCGCACATCGAAAAGCTGCGCATCTTGATAATCGGCAAGATATTGTTTTGGTGTGACTTCAGGAAGATCAATTTCATGCGCAACCACTTCGCCAAACGCCTTTGACCAGACATATTCGCCTTTCACAAAGCCGCGGCCCATCATCGCCGGCTTTCGGGTGTTGTGAATGGTTATATTGCTAAATCCAATCGCTTTTAACTGGTGGATGGCCTCAGCGCTTGCCTCGTCCTGCCAGTCAAGAAAATGAATTGGAAAATCAAGTTCGTGAAAAAGATAGCCAAGCCGCGTTGAAAAAAGCGAAAGCGGAATATTGGTGCTGCCAAACCAGTGACCGGCGACATAGTCGCGCCGTTCGCGACTGTCGATCAGGGCAAAGCTTGTTCCAGCGTCATATAGCGAGGCGAATAATCCGTAACTCATATCATTTTCCTAAAAGGCATTGGGGCGGGTAAGACGCAAGATTCCAACCAAGGATTTGGTCAAAAGAATGAGCCAAAAGATTGAATGGACGGCTAGGTTAGTTCATAGTGGAACCGTTTCACTTTGCTCATGTCAGTGCCTTCAATCCGGACAAGGCTGGTTGGCCCTTCGCGGGTTGGTGAATGCAGATCGCCTTCATTATAGACATGGGCAATCCCCGGGGTTAGGCGATAGGTGCGTGATACCTGAACCTTGCCTGCTTTTTCGGCACTGGCATCTTCGATTTTGTCATAATCGTGCATTTTGGTTTCGCCGCGAGCTTGGGCGTAAATCGCCCATGACGGCCCATGATCATGTGGTGGCGATGTTTTAGGGCTGTCATAATTATGCGCCAAAATACAAAAGCCAAGCTCGGCATCTTGATAAAGCAAATCGCGTTCACCTGTTGTCAGCGGAACCAGCGTTTCGACATTGGCCGGATCCGAAAGCATATTTTGTAATAATTTGGCAATCTTTTCTCGTCCATCTGGGCCGGGTGTCTCACTAAGAATCCGGTGACAATCTTGGGCGAGGTTTGACAGAATTTCACTCATAAAACAGGCTCCAGTCGTAAAAGCAATCTGCCCCAACAGGACAGTAATCGAGGATATTACCTTACAGCTGATCGGATGAAATTCAAAGGATTTCAGACCATTGAATTGCCAAAGGCCGAACCATTCTGTCTTTTGGTCTTTCCTTGTGGTATTTACTTCTGGTTTTTAGTTGGCCTGCCGTTTTTGTTCACGCCATGCGGTCAAGATACCGGCAAAGGCAATTAAGCTCATGCCAATAAGCGCTTGTTGCGGCGGCCATGCGTCAAAAATAACCCGTCCCCAAAAGGCAGCAAATAAAAGATAGGTGAAATCAATCGGTGCAAGCCAGCTGCTGTCAGCCGTCTGATAGGCGCGCGCAAGACAGATATTGCCTGATAGATTCAGCACCGAACAGGCGATCGCAACGCCAAATATCATCCAGGTCAATTCTGGCCAGCCAATCGCAACAAAGGGCATTGCCGCCGCGATTTCTGCTGGCACGGGAAATAGCGACAAAATCACGATGCCAGTAAGGCCAGTCAGAAAAAACAAAACGGCAACCGCAATGGTAAGCGACAATGGGTTTTCATGCCGACAGGAATGGCGAAGGGTCAGAATGTTGCAAGCATAGAAAAAACCTGCGGCAACCGGTAGAAGCTGGATTGGCGAGAAACGCGCATCAAACGGGTCAAGAATAAACAGCGCACCCGCCGCACCGATCATCAGCGCGGCAATCCGCCAAGGGCCAACCTTTTCGCCAAGAATTGGTCCGGCAAGAAGCGAAACAAAAAGTGGATAGGTATATAATCCGGCAGCCATCTGCGCGACTGTCAGATAAGGCGCACCAGAAAAAAAGCAAAACATGCAGATGCTAAGCATAACAGCGCGAAAATAGACCGGACGCCAGTTTTGCGGCACAAGCAGGCCATAGCCGCCGCTGATCATGGCTAGCATGATAATAAAAAGCGCATTGCCGATGGCGCGAATTGTCTGGAATTGCCAGAACGAGGTTTCAGGGGCAATCAGCTTGACCGTTGCATCTTGAAGCGCCAGGGTGAAAACCCCGACTAGCAACAAACCCATTGCCAAGAACGGCCGATCGCCTGTTGGCGACTGAAAAAAAGGCAAATGTTGCTGTTTCACGCCTTTTCCTAGCTTCGCATCCGGCTGGCATTTGCGTCAAATAGCGGCTCATTTATCAAGCCGGCTTTCAGGTTTTGCCCCAGAAGTTCAACAGTCCAGCCATTATCGCGTTCGGCCAATGCCGTTGTCTTGCCAATGAAATCAGCCGGTTTATCGTAGGCAACAAACAGATCTAGCCCAACCTCGACAGGGCCGTAAAGCGGGCGATATTCGCGCCCCCACGTCCCGTATTTTTTTTTCAGTCGAAGGGCGTTAAGGGCGCGCGCACCAAAGGGGCGGATATCAAAATCGTTACCTGCCGCCAATTCTGACCGTTCAAGCATGATCGCATCATGGTATCCAAGTTTGCTGAGATGGTATAAAATCGAGGCGCCAACAACGCCGCCTCCAATGACTAAGACTTGTGTTTGGTTTTTCATCTTGGCCTCGTCTGGCACGCAGTTGGAATATCCTTGATAATAGCTAACGCCGGTTATCCCAAATGAAATGTTCAGAATACGGCTGAAAAATAGCCGATAGCGAACAGTCAGCAATAAAGTATTTTACTCAGATCTTGCCGCTATGGTCACATCAAGGCCACGATGAGACTTGAAGTTTGCCAATCTGTGCCGTTAATCTGATCACCAGTCACAATGAATATTTGTTGAGGTTCAGGAGGAGTTGGCAATGGCATATGATGAGCAGGAAAAAGAATTGATGGCAGCCTTGCAAACATTGGTTGCCGGGTTTGGCAATTATGACCCGCCGCGGCTGCGTAAAGATGGCGATATCGTGATCCCGTTTGATGCTATTCTCAAAAAGAACCGCGAAGCAAATCGCAGTTTTGCCGAAGCCTTTAGCCAGTTGATGCGCGATGATTTGGGACCGAAGCGCAGCTCAACATGGGTGAAATAAGCAAGCGCAATCAAACCTTCATAAACAGCCAGCAATGATGGTACGGCGCAAATCGGTTTTGGCGAAATGCGGGTGATTTAATCTTGCTTGCCGCGCGTATAAAGGGCGGTGAGCCGATCTTGATATTGCGCCCTTACGACATGACGCCTTACTTTTAATGTAGCTGTTAATTGACTGTTTTCAATTGTAAAACATTCATCAGCAATAATAAATCGTCGTACCCGTTCAATTTGCGAAAGGCGGCTATTGGCGCGCTCGACTGTCTCGGCAATCAGTAATCTCAACGCCTCATCTGATGCGGCTGCGGCGCGCGCTTCGGCACTTGGCACAATCACCGCTGCCAGCCAAGGCCGCCGGTCACCATCAACAAGCGCCTGTTCAATTTCAGGTTCGATGGTCAACAGGGCCTCAACCCGACTTGGAACAATGTTTTCGCCGCCTGAATTGACAATGATTTCCTTTTTACGGCCTGTGATGGTGATATAGCCATCATCATCACAACTGCCCAGATCACCAGTATAAAGCCAGCCATCACGAATGGCGGCGGCGGTGCTGTGATCATCGCGCCAATAGCCTTTCATCAGCAAATCACCGCGAACCAGAATTTCCCCATCATCGGCAAAGCGAACCTCAACGCCAGCAACCGGCGGGCCGACGGTTTCGATCTTGATCTTGCCAGGGCGATTTGCCGATATCACCGGCGATGCTTCGGTTTGGCCATAGCCTTGCAGCAGCTTGACCCCAAGCGCCATGAAAAAACTGCCAATTTCGGGGTTTAACGCTGCCCCGCCGGAAATGAAATATTTCAGCTTGCCACCCAATCGCGCCTGTATTTTTTGGCGTATCAATCTTTCGAGAAGCAAATCGAGGAAAAATTCATGCGGAAGAAGCGTTCGGCCTTCAAGACGTTTGCGACCAAGGCGGATTGTTTCCATGAACAGGGTTTCGGAAAAGCCGCCCTTGGTGCGGATGCTGCGCATGATGCGTTCATGAAGCACGTCATAAAGCCTTGGTACCGCTGTCATCAGGCTTGGCGATACTTCTTGCAAATTGGCACCAATCTGTTCGGCAGATTCGCAATACCAAACCTCTGATTTGGTTTGGATTGGCAAATGCATGCCTGCGGTATGTTCATAGGAATGCGACAGGGGCAAAAGTGACAAAAAGCGCTGGTCCTCCTCAACACCACCCTCGCTTAGAATTTCGATTGAGGCGTTAATACAGGCCTGAATCGACCGGTGTGTCAGCATCACTCCTTTGGGGCGTCCGCCAGTGCCGGATGTATAGACAAAACAACAGGTATCATCACTATCCTGTGCTACGATCCGGCTCTCAATATCAGCCAAAGGTTCGGTTTTGGCCAGTAAATCTTGCCATCTATG
This sequence comes from uncultured Alphaproteobacteria bacterium, assembly GCA_963926175.1. Classification (GTDB taxonomy): domain Bacteria; phylum Pseudomonadota; class Alphaproteobacteria; order Puniceispirillales; family Puniceispirillaceae; genus UBA3439. Next base: position 14,075 of record CAWUWE010000041.1, read on the forward strand.
AACTGTTCGCCCACCAAGATCGGGAAGTTTGGTATCAGGATCCATGGTGATCAGCATGCGTATATGCTGAACGCGTGATGCGGCAAGGGCGACACGGCTGGCAAGAAGGCCGCCGGATGTAATGGCAATCAATGCGCCGGAATGTTCCATGATATAGACATGATCATCTTCGGTGTTGGTTGTGTAGGCTGGCACAACAATGGCACCGATCGATATAACAGCCAAATCGGCAATGGCCCATTCAGGGCGGTTTTCTGCGCTAATCAAAACACGGTCGCGCGGCTTTATGCCAGCGTCAACCAAGGCAGCCGCCAGCCGCCTGACGGAGTCGGCAACCTGGTTCCAGTTTTTACCAGTCCATTTGCCTTTGCTCTTATGGAACAAAAGCGGTTTCTTACCAAGCACGGCCGCATTTTCAAAAAAAACGCCGGCAAGATTGGCTTTGGTGACATAACGGGACATATCGGCTTTTTTTGTGGTCGGGCTCATGCTTTGCTGTCTTTAGGATGGTTGTTATCTAGTGATAAGCCTATCGGAAAATCGGCCAAATGCAATGTGATTGATCGGAATTCAGCGTTTGGCTTTGAGGCGTTTTGCCTGCGCACAGCTCCATAGTGAATTTGCGATCGGATGGAGGGGCTGAAAGGCGCGCGGTGGCACGGCACGTTTGCCAAGTTCAAATTTATCGCACTCGGATAAATCTTCGCGGCTTAGCTGATGTGGCAGAATAGCGGCAGGGGCGTTAAAGCGGCAATATCCATTGGTTGCCGTAACACGGTCATCACCGATAGGCTTCCAAAATTCGCAAAAACAGCAATTCAGCATGTTTGTTCCCCGATCGTACCAAATAACCGTGCCAGAAAGCTGAAAAAAGGCAAATCACGCAGGTGTTCAGCCAAGCAATACCGGCAAAAGGCTGGCCAATAACAGTGATGCCATCACCATGTTGAACAGGCGTAATCGGGTTTCTGTTTTCAAAAATTGCCCAATCAGAATGCCAAACAGCGTCCAAGTACAGGTCGACCCAATTGTGACTAGCCCCAAGACGATGAAGATTACCAGCACTTCGTTGGCAAGATTGGCGGCGCTGCTAGTATAGGCAGTGACCGAAGAAATGATAACGGTAATGCCTTTTGGATTGACCAATTGAAATATGGCGGCCTGCCAAAACCGCAAAGGCTTGTCATCATGGCGCGTTTCAGCGCGGCCCGCACTGGCAATTTTCCAAGTCAGATAAAGCAAAAATAAAATGCTGATTACTTTTAAAATATCATAAAGCGCGGGAAACGCGGCAAACAGGCTGGCAAGGCCAAATCCGGCCGCCACGACAAGGATCGTAAAGCCAGTAAAAACGCCCAAAATATGCGGCAGGCTGGCACGAAAGCCAAAATTGGCGCCCGACGCGGCCAACATCACATTATTCGGCCCGGGCGTATAAGCGGCAACAAAGGCAAAAAGGCTAAACGATAAAAGGGTTGGTAAATCCATAAGGTCAGAATAACCCCGCTGAGGTTTATCACGCCGTTGGATTTTTCAAGCAGTGACATCAAGCATCATTCTAGGCAAAGCGGTCAATGCTTGGCAAGTAACGCGTGGGTAGTTAAGGCCTAATGCCCAGCCGGTGCAAGAGGCGGCGGATCAGATGGAGTTAGAGCACAAGCTTGCTGTGCCGTCCATGCGGCTATGCTATCGTTTCACGGCTTTGGGGTAAAGGTGCAGCCTCATGATTTTGGCAACGGCAGTGCCGATTGCCGCATTTTCGGCCGCTTTGATATTATGATTTTGCGGCGGCGCGTCATGCTGCGCGGCGGCAACACCGAATGACCAGATGATAATTGTTAAACAAACCACAAATCGATGACACAAAAATTGCATCTAACTCCTTCAGCCCATTGGCTGATGATGAAAATAAGTTTAGAAACATCTAATATGTCAGCAGTATAGGGGGCGTTTAGAATTGAAGTCACGCCAAGCTTATTTACTTTATCGGTTTCGGGTTTAATGGGTGAAACGAAGCGCTTCGCCAGCGGCGCGGATTAAGGCGCGCGCTTTATTGCGGGTTTCTTCATATTCGGAATCAGGGTCACTGTCATAGACAATGCCAGCACCGGCCTGAACATACATGGTTTGATCCTTCACCACAGCCGTGCGAAGAGCGATACAGGCATCAAGATCACCTGCCACCGAAATATAGCCAATGGCACCTGAATAGGCACCGCGGCGGTCGGGTTCAAGCTCGTCAATCAATTCCATTGCGCGAATTTTTGGGGCGCCAGATACGGTACCGGCAGGAAAACCAGCAATAAGTGCATCAACCGCATCCAGACCATCACGGATTTCGCCTTCAACCTGTGAGGCGATATGCATCACATGGCTGTAATATTCAACATCGTAATTTGATTTCACCCTGACGGTTCCGGGCTTTGACACGCGGCCAACATCATTGCGGCCAAGGTCAAGAAGCATCAAATGTTCGGCGCGTTCTTTGATGTCGGCCATCAGATCGGCTGCATTTGCGGCATCTTCATCAGGTGTTTCGCCACGTTTTCGGGTTCCTGCAACCGGCCGAATGGTGACATTCTTGCCGCGCAACCGCACCAGAATTTCAGGGCTAGACCCAACAATCGACATTTTGCCAAAATTGAAATGAAACAAAAAGGGCGATGGGTTCAACCGCCGCAATGACCGGTAGAGATTGATCGAGGGAAGATGAAACGGAATGCTGAAACGTTGGGATAGCACAATCTGGAAAACATCACCCGAACGGATGTAATCCTTGGCTTTGGCGACCATTTTCAAAAAGGCCGATTTTTCCATATTGGTTTCAGGCTCGGGAAGCAGGGTGTTCACATCGCCCATTTCGGTATGCGGCAACGGCTGGTCCAAATCCTCGATCGCAGCGGCAAGCCGAGATTGTGCGTCATCCCATGCTGATTTGGCATCGGCCCAGTCGTTTGGGCGAATTTGCGTCACCAAGGTGATATTGTCTTTTAACCGGTCAAAAATGGCAATTAGCGATGGCCGCAATAGCAATGAATCATCCATCTCAACTGCCGTTTGATTGGCGTTGGGAATGGTTTCGATTAACCGGACCATGTCATAGCCGAAATAGCCGAATAATCCGGCGGCCATTGGTGGCAGATCGCCAGTATCAGGCATTTCAGATTGGCGCATCAAAGCACGAAGCGACTCAATCGGCATTTGTGATTCTGCTTGAAAGCCAGCATCATCGGCTGGTGTGATATTGATTTCAGCGCGGCCATCACGGCAACGCCAGATCAAATCAGGGGCAAGACCAATCACTGAGAACCGGCCGCGAACTTCGCCTCCTTCTACCGATTCCAGCAAAAAGCAATTTGGTTTGTCACCAGCCAGCTTTAGATAGGCCGACACTGGCGTTTGGGTATCAGCAACAAGAACCCGCGAGACAAGCTGGCGGTTGCCAGCCTGGAATTGCGCTGCAAATCTGTCGAAATTTTCACTGCTGGCAGGCATTATTGCTGGCTTCCAACCAACAATTGTTGAACCGGTGCAACATTCAGCTGCAGGTCATGTTTTTCCGACAAGGATAATAACACCATATTCAGCATGTCTTCTTGCAAGGCGTTATTCATCACTTCGATAACGACTTTGCTGGTTTCGTCAATTTCGGCATCTTTGGCAGCGACAATCTCGATTGTTTTAACAGCGATGGCTTCACTGCCGGTTTCGACAATGCTGCTTGCACCGTTTGCCTGCGAAAAGGCTTTGTTGGCAATCAGACCCGCAGCCTGATGATCAAGGCCAAGACCGTTGCGGCGGAAAGGCTCGGTGATTGTGCCATTATCATCATTGGCTTTGACTGCAGCTTCAGCGCTGGCTTTGGCCTTTTTGATTGCCTGCACCAATTTCCAATCGGCAATGGCACGGCTTTTCACGTCATTCAGGCTTCGTTCGGTTTGTGGGCTTTGCGAATTGACCCGAACCGCAAAGAACATATCGTCACCACCTTCTTGGATAACGCTTGTTTCATTCACGGCGCTTGTCCAAATCAGATCAAGAACGGCGCTATCCTGAATAAGGTCGGCACCATCGCCATTTACCGGATTGCCATCAATGTCGAGGCCATTGCGGCTGACATTATTGATTTTGGCAAGCGTGCCGCCAACCTTGGCCGCAGCTTCAGCCAAAGTTGCCCCCGACCCAAGTGCATCTTCAAATTCATTGACCATGTCATAAAGAATGCCAATTGAATTTTCTGCACGAAGCGCATCGACAATCTTTTCCTTCACATCATCAAGCTTGGCCGCGCCACCTTCGGTAATCGCGTCAACGACCAAAATATGCTGGCCAAAGGCTGTCTCAACAGGGCCGGCAGGCGTGCCAGTCGCAGTCGCAAACGCGACATCAGCAAGCGCCGGGTCAAGGGCCGATTTTGTCACAGTGCCAAGATCAGTGTCAGCTTCTGTCCAATTCAGCATATCGGCTGCAACCGCGGCAAAGTCTTCACCTGCTGTCAGGCGGGACAGGGCGGTATCAGCGGTTGCCTTATCGTCAAAAACCATTTGCCGGATCTGGCGTGTTTCTGGGGTGCTGAACTCGTCGATGCGATTGTCAAATGCGGTTTGAATTTCGGCATCAGTGATTTCTATGCTGCTGGCAATCAAATTAGCCGAAATGCTGGCGATTGTTGCACTGCGCAGCTCGGGCGCGTCATAGACAGATTTGTTTTCAGCAAAATAGGCAGCAAGCGCGCCTTCGGTTGGAGCTTCGATTGTCTCGGGCTTTACCGGAAAGCTGGTCAGACGCACACGGCGACGCTCGAGGTCATAAGCTGCCACAATACGGGCACTGGCCTCATCAAAGCGTGATCCAGATGCCAAAGCGCCAACAAGCTGATCACGCATCAATACACCATCAACACGCTGCAGATATTCACCTTCAGACATGCCAGCATTGGCAAGGGTCTGCATGAAGCGGCCTTCGGAAAAATTACCAAGCTCGTCCATGAACGAGCCTTCATTGACAATGGCGTCGCGCTGCATATCGCGGGTAACGGTCAGGCCAAGCGAACGATTTTCGGCACGAAACAACACATCGCGCGACATCGAGCCCATAATGTCATTTAACAAACCGCCTTGAAGCGCCTCGCCAACAGTACTGTTTGGCAGATAATTGCGGCGCGTGCGCTCAAATTCCATTGCAACTTCACGCGGCGATACCGATTCCTCACCAGCCGAGACGGCTTTATCGCTGCCACCAATAAGGCCGGTTGTGCCATCACCAATACCCCACAACGCAAAGCCACCTGCTAAAAACAGGAGAAAAAACTTCATGATTGGAGATTTGGCACCGCTGCGCATTGCCTGTAGCATTTTTCCGTCGTCCATTTCTTTGTTGGTCAGGCGGTTTGGCCTGAAGATCAAAATCTTTAATATTGGTAATAAAGATTGCCGACAAGTGGGGCAACTTCAATATCGGAAAATAATGAGTTTCTGGGCGAAAAAGCAGGGTTTTTTGGTCAAATTGCCGAAACGGGTTGATCAGAAGGCTGGTATGATGACGTTCGAGAGGGTAATGTTGAGTTATCTGACATTGATCAAAGAGTGCCGCGATGGTCTCTTTAATCTAACATCTGCCAATTACGGTTGCCAGTGATATTGGGCAATGATAGCGGGGTTTGACCAATGATTATTGCTGGAAATTGGAAAATGAACCCATCGTTAGCGGTGGCTGGCCAGCTAGCAAATGCATTGACGGTGCGCAGCTTTGAGCCATTCACCCGCATCCTGTTTGCGCCGCACCCTTATTTGGTGCCAATGTCGGTTCGGCTTGGGGGAAGCGACGTCCGGCTGGGCGGTCAGGATTGCCATCAAGATGATTCGGGGGCGCATACGGGCGATGTATCGGCGGCGATGCTTCGCGATTGTGGCGCGTCTTTGGTGCTTTTAGGTCATTCGGAACGCCGCGCCAATCATGGTGAGACAAGTGCCTTAATCGCAGCAAAGGCAGTGCAGGCATTGGCGCATGATCTTGATGTAATGATCTGTCTTGGTGAAACATTGGACGAACGCCGCGCCGGACTGGCCGAACAGATTGTGATTGATCAATTACATGCTTCATTGCCAGCAACTCTGCTGCATGGCGACGATAGCCTTTATGGCCGGGTAATGATTGCCTATGAACCAGTCTGGGCAATTGGCACTGGCGAAGTGGCATCGCTTGACGATATCGCAGCGATGCATCAGGCCATTGCCAGCGAATTGCCAAAAAGCCAGAACGGCTATAAGTCGCCGCTGCCTATTCTTTATGGTGGGTCGGTGAATGCCGATAATGCAAAAGCGATTTTTGCCATTGACCATGTTGGTGGAGCGCTTGTTGGCGGTGCCAGCCTTGATGCGGCGGCGTTTGATTCGATCTGCGATTCGGCGGTTTTGCAAATGTCAAAATCTTAACTTTTTGGAAAAATACGCCCGATTGGCTGTCAAAGCTGTCTTTTGCGGCATTTTGGTTGAAAAACACTCCAAGAAACCATATAAGCGGCGCAACAACCTTATTTGTAGGAAAATAAAAGATCATGGAAACGCTGGTTCTGACCATTCATATTCTGATCGCCCTTGGGCTAGTCATTACAGTTTTGCTGCAACGTAGTGAAGGTGGCGGTCTAGGCATTGGCGGCGGCGGTGGCGGTTTTATGACTGCCCGCGGAACAGCTAATTTGTTAACCCGTATGACAACGATCCTGGCTGTTGGCTTTTTCACCACAACGGTCACGCTTGCGATCATGGCTGGCGCGGGTAAAGAGCCGGTTTCGATCGTTGATGATGTGATCAAAGAAGCCCCTGCCAACACATCTGGTCCGGTCGTTCCAACAGGACAATAGGCGAAGACCGGAATCTGGCCTTTTGTCAATCCTAAGAATTTTTACTAATTTTGCATTTCGTTGCATTTTGTGCCTTATCAAGTGCGCGGCAATAGGCTATTGAATTCATCCATGCCTCGTTATATTTTCATCACTGGTGGCGTGGTTTCCTCGCTTGGTAAAGGTCTTGGTGCAGCAGCGCTCGCATCATTATTGCAAGCGCGCGGATACTCGGTTCGCCTTCGTAAACTCGACCCTTATTTGAATGTTGATCCCGGCACCATGTCGCCAACACAGCATGGTGAAGTGTTCGTCACTGATGATGGGGCGGAAACCGATCTTGATCTTGGTCATTATGAGCGTTTCACCGGCGTTCATGCCAAACGCACCGATAATGTGACAACCGGACGTATCTATTCAGATGTTCTGGCCAAAGAACGGCGCGGCGACTATCTTGGCGCCACCATTCAGGTCATTCCGCATGTTACCGATGCGATCAAGGCGTTTGTTCTATCCAATCATGATGATGAAGATTTCATTCTTTGTGAAATTGGTGGCACGGTTGGCGATATTGAATCATTGCCCTTTCTTGAGGCCATCCGGCAAATTGGCAATGAACTTGGCCGCGAATCAACCTGTTATTTGCATGTCACATTGATTCCCTATATCGCCGCTGCGGGTGAATTGAAAACCAAACCAACCCAGCATTCGGTCAAAGAACTGCAATCAGTTGGCATCCAGCCCGATATTCTTTTGTGTCGTACCGAACATCCATTGCCAGCCGAACAGCGCGCCAAGATTGGCCTTTTTTGTAATATCCGGCAATCGGCCGTGGTGTTGGCGCGTGATGTTAGCAATATTTATGAAGTACCGCTTGCCTATCACGATGAAGGGCTGGATAGCGAAGTTGTCCGCCATTTTGGGCTTGCCGATACGACGCCTGATCTGTCGCATTGGAAACGAATTTGCCATGTTGTTGCCAATCCTGAAGGCGAGGTGAATATCGCCATTGTTGGAAAATATACCAGCTTGCAGGATTCCTATAAATCATTGGGTGAAGCGCTTGTTCATGGCGGCATTGCCAATGGCGTTAAGGTCAATATCGACTGGATTGACTCGGAATTGTTTGAGCAAGAAGATGCCGCCATTCAAAGCTTGCAGCATGTTGGCGGGATTCTGGTTCCAGGTGGGTTTGGCGAGCGTGGATCAGAAGGTAAAATTCGCGCTGTCCGGTTTGCGCGTGAACAGAATATTCCCTATTTTGGCATTTGCTTTGGTATGCAGATGGCGGTTTTGGAAACGGCGCGTAATCTTGCTGATATGCCTGATGCCGGATCAAGCGAATTTGGCGATACGAAATTGCCGCTTGTCGGTTTGATGACCGAATGGACCGTTGGCAATGAAACCTTGCAACGCAGTGCCGATGATGATCTTGGCGGTACCATGCGTCTTGGTGCGTATGAATGTCATCTGACCCCGGGATCAACCGCAGGTCGTCTTTATGGCGAGCAGGTGATTTCTGAACGTCACCGCCATCGTTATGAGGTGAATATCGCTTATCGTGACCAGCTTGAGGCGGCTGGCATGGTCATTTCGGGTCTGTCGCCAGACGGCAGTTTGCCAGAAATTGTCGAGCGGGCTGATCATCCATTTTTTGTGGCGGTTCAATTTCACCCAGAATTAAAATCAAAACCATTCGATCCGCACCCGCTATTTACTGGTTTTGTCGCGGCATCAATGGAAAAATCGCGCCTTGTTTAACCCGCGCCGCGTCGTGACGATAGCGTTGTCGAAATAGGCTTATGTTAAAATAGGCATCTATTAGATGAGGCCGGTTTTGAATGGGGCCGGCGTTAAATGGGGCTGGTGTTGAATGGGCTTGCATTCACATATGATGCGCGGCTGGCCGTAACCGCCTTGCCGTGATTGGGGAGATGATGCCATGCAGATTGTAACCATTGGAAATGTGCAATGCGGCGGTGATTCGCCATTGCTGTTAATCGCTGGCCCCTGTCAGATTGAAGGGCTGGATCATGCGCTGTCTTGCGCTGAATCCCTTGCCAAAATGGCCGCAGATGCCAGAATGGGATTTGTCTATAAATCATCATATGACAAGGCAAACCGTACATCGGCTGGTGCTGAACGCGGCGTTGGCATGGATGAGGGGTTGGAAGTACTGGCCAAGGTAAAGGCGCAGATTGGCGCTCCGGTTTTAAGTGATGTCCATCTTCCCGATCAATGCGCTGCGGCTGCCGAGGTGCTGGATATCATTCAGATTCCTGCTTTTTTATGCCGCCAAACCGATTTGTTGGTCGCGGCGGCAAAAACCGGCCGCGTGATTAATATCAAAAAAGGTCAGTTTCTGGCACCGTGGGATATGAAACATGTTGCCGAAAAAGTCACCAATGCTGGCAATCAAAAGCTGTTATTGACCGAACGCGGCACGTCATTTGGCTATAACACGCTGGTATCAGATATGCGGTCGCTGCCAACAATGGCGGCCTTTGGGCATCCGGTGATTTTTGATGCAACACATTCGGTGCAGCAACCGGGCGGTCTTGGCGGCAGTTCTGGTGGCCAACGTGAATTTATACCGGTTTTGGCGCGGGCAGCGGTTGCTGTTGGCGTTCAGGGTTTGTTTATGGAATCACATGAAAACCCTGATCAGGCACCGTCTGACGGGCCGAATATGGTGCCATTGTCTGAAATGCCATCCGTGCTTGCCAAATTGATGCAGATTGATCAGGCTCGCCGCGCCTAGCAAGCCAATCCGGTGACTCGAGATCAGTTGCGCTAACCGGCTATTTTCGCTACTTATCTATCATCTCAACCCTCAAAGACCGAAAAGAGCCAAGCCCATGTCAACGATCGTAGATATTCAGGCGCGTGAAATTCTTGATTCCCGTGGAAACCCGACCGTTGAGGTTGACGTTATTCTTGAAGATGGCGCGGTTGGCCGTGCGGCTGTGCCGTCAGGTGCGTCTACCGGTGCCTATGAGGCTGTTGAAATGCGCGATGGCGATGCAGATCGTTATGGCGGCAAAGGTGTGTTGAAAGCTGTTGATGCGGTGAATTTCGAAATTTTTGACGCCTTGACCGGTGCTGATGCGTTTGATCAGGCTGGTCTTGATCAGGATTTGATCGAGCTTGATGGCACGCCAAACAAGGCGCGGCTTGGTGCCAATGCCGTTCTGGGTGTGTCGATGGCGGTGGCGCGCGCGGCGGCGGATTCGGCTGAAATGCCTTTATGGCGCTATCTTGGCGGCGTGCATGCACATCTTTTGCCAGTGCCAATGATGAATATCATTAATGGTGGCGCGCATGCTGATAATGCGCTGGATGTCCAAGAATTCATGGTGATGCCTGTGGGGGCAAGCCATTTTGCCGATGGGTTGCGTATGGGCGCAGAAATCTTTCACGCGTTGAAAAAACTGTTGTCGGATGCGTCATTATCAACCGCGGTTGGTGATGAGGGCGGCTTTGCGCCAGCCATTAATTCAACCGATGAAGCACTTGACTATATCACCAAATCGATTGAGGCTGCAGGTTATAAGCCTGGCGATGATGTGGTGATTGCATTAGATGCCGCCGCAAGCGAGTTCTGCACTGATTTTCAATATAATCTAGCAGGTGAGGGCCGCATCCTTGGCAGTGATGAAATAAATTCAATGTGGCAGGAATTGACTGGCCGCTATCCGATCGTGTCGATTGAAGACCCATTGCATGAAGATGATTGGAGCGGGTTCCAAAACCTGACCAGTGCCATTGGTGGCGATGTTCAGATTGTTGGCGATGATCTATTTGTGACCAATCCCGAGCGTCTTAGCCGTGGCATCACCGAGGCTGCTGGCAATGCTATCTTGATTAAGGTGAACCAGATCGGCACGCTGACCGAAACCATGCAAGCTATTGATATGGCGCAAAAAGCGGGTTTTGGGGTTATCATTTCACACCGTTCAGGCGAAACCGAAGATAGCTTTATTGCTGATCTGGCCGTTGCGACCAATGCCGGCCAGATTAAAACCGGTTCATTATCAAGATCGGATCGTTTGTCGAAATATAACCAACTGCTTCGCATCGAAGAAGAATTGGACCGCACCGGTCTTTATGCTGGCCGTTCAATCTTGCGCGCTTAGGCTGGTAATTCTTAAAAAACCTAGGAAACACCGCGATTCGCTTTTTACTTGACGCGGTGAATCAGCTCTGATTCAGTGTTGGTGTAATCAGCCATGAGAATGATTACACCAACAGTGCGTTAAGGGGACAGGGTTTATGTATTTAATGCGAAAGACATTGGCGTTTGCGGGTAGTTTTTTTCTGCTTGGAACAATGATTGTGTTTTTCGGGGTTCATACTGTGGCTGGTGAGCGCGGCATGTTGGCGCGCCCGCAGCTTGAACGTAAAATCATGCTTGCCGAAGAACAGCTTGCTTTGCTGGAAAAGCATCAGATATTTTTGACTCACCGCATTGGCTTGATGCATAAAGGCGGTATTGATGCCGATATTCTTGCCGAAATGGCGCGTTCCGAGTTGGGGCTTTACGCACCAAATGATGTAATTGTTTCAATTGATCTGTCAGATTTGAAATTTTAATATCACAGGCGGCATATAGCAAGTTAACTGAAATTCAGTTTATACTTAAAAAATCGAATAAAAACAGAATAATAAAATTGTTGCAAAAATACTAAATTCGCTGAATTCTCGTTCTGTGGTCATGTCATGCGGGTGCTTGCCTTTCATGGCTGGCGCATTAGTCGGGAATTTGGTGAATAGGCAGCTTTGTCTGCGTTTCGCGAAAATGTCCGGTTCAAAAAGACCACGGATGGGCTGGCGATAAAGCGCTGTCTGCCGCGGTCACAGAAGGTGGGACAAATGACGGCGAAAGCAGAAACCAAGCGTAAACGTGGCCCAGGGCGGCCGCCCAAAACAGTTGTATCAGGCGTGAATGACATGCCGCCAACCGAAGATCTGGTTACCATGTATAAAGACATGCTGCTGATCCGCCGGTTTGAAGAAAAGGCTGGCCAGCTTTATGGCATGGGTCAAATTGGTGGATTTTGTCATCTCTATATCGGCCAAGAGGCCGTTGTTGTTGGTCTACAGTCAGCCTCAAAGCCGGGTGACACTGTTGTGACATCATATCGTGACCATGGCCACATGCTGGCTTGCGGCATGGATGCCGATGGTGTGATGGCCGAATTGACTGGCCGCGAAGGTGGTTATTCGCGCGGCAAGGGCGGCTCGATGCATATGTTTAGCCGCGAAAAGAATTTCTTTGGCGGTCACGGCATTGTCGGCGCACAGGTGCCAATCGGTGTTGGGCTTGCATTTTCCCACAAATACAAGAACGAACCAAATGTCTGTATGACCTATCTTGGCGATGGCGCGGTGAATCAGGGTCAGGTTTATGAAAGCTTCAACATGACGGCACTTTGGAATCTTCCGGTCGTGTTTGTAATTGAAAATAACCAATATGGTATGGGAACCAAAGTGACGCGTGCGGCCGCTGGGCGGGCGCTTGCCGATCGCGGCATGGCCTATGGTATCCCTGGCAAACAGGTCGATGGCATGGATGTGTTGGCGGTTCGCACTGCTGCGCTTGAAGCCTTGGCACATTGCCGTGACGGGAATGGGCCTTATATCCTTGAAATGAAAACCTATCGCTATCGCGGTCATTCAATGTCAGATCCGGCAAAATATCGCACTCGTGAAGAGGTTGATGCAATGCGCAGGCAGCATGACCCAATTGACCAGATTCGCGATCTTTTGAAAAACCAGCATGTTGACGATTCGCGGCTGAAGGAGATTGACTCAGCCGTCAAAGCCACCGTTACCAAAGCAACCGAATTTGCCCAAACCAGCCCTGAGCCAGATCCATCTGAGCTGTTTACCGATATTCTGTTGCCGCTGACCGACAGCAAACTTGTTGCAAAGGTGTAATCATGGCCATTGAAATTAAAATGCCAGCTTTGTCGCCATCCATGGAAGAAGGCACGCTTGCAAAATGGCTTGTCGCTGATGGCGATGAAGTGCGTTCGGGCGATGTGATTGCCGAAATCGAAACCGATAAGGCAACAATGGAAGTTGAAGCCATTGAAGATGGCAAAATAGGCCAGATTTTGGTGCCTGCCGGAACCCAGCATGTAAAGGTGAACGCCGTGATTGCAATGTTGTTGGAAGATGGCGAAAGCGCCAGTAACATGAAATTACCAACGCCCGCTGAACCGGTGGCCGCGCCTGCTGCCGTTGATGCGACAGCATCGGCTGAAACAGCCTCAGAAACAGTGGCAACCCCGGTGGGAGAAACCGATTGGTCAGGCAGTTCAACATCGCTTACCGTTCGCGAGTCACTTCGCGATGCGATGGCCGAAGAAATGCGCCGTGATGAAAATGTATTTATTATGGGCGAAGAAGTTGCCGAATATCAGGGTGCCTATAAGGTAACACAGGGGCTTCTTGACGAATTTGGCTCGAAACGGGTGATTGATACGCCGATTACTGAACAGGGCTTTGCCGGTCTTGGTGTTGGCGCGGCCTTTGGCGAATTACGACCGATTGTCGAGTTCATGACGTTCAATTTTGCCATGCAGGCGATTGATCAAATCATCAATTCAGCCGCCAAAACCCTGTATATGTCGGGTGGTCAAATGGGTTGTCCGATTGTATTTCGTGGGCCAAATGGCGCGGCAAGCCGTGTGGCGGCGCAACATTCGCAATGTTTTGCCAGCTGGTATGCGCATTGTCCGGGATTAAAGGTTGTTGCCCCTTATTCGGCCGCTGATGCCAAGGGCTTGTTAAAAGCTGCCATTCGTGACCCAAATCCGGTCATTTTCCTTGAGCATGAAGTCTTATATGGCCAAAGCTTTGACGTGCCGGATGATGATGATTGGATCGTACCAATTGGCAAGGCCAATATTCTGCGAAGCGGAAGCGACGTCACCATCGTTGCTTTTTCGATCATGGTTGGTCGGGCGCTTGAGGCTGCTGATCGTCTTGCCGAACAGGGCATTAGCGCCGAAGTCATTGATTTGCGGTCAATTCGCCCGCTTGATAGTGCGATCATTGTTGAGTCGGTGAAAAAGACCTCGCGTCTGGTTACATGTGAAGAAGGCTTTCCGTTTGCTGGTATTGGCGCTGAAATTGCCATGCAGGTTATGGAGCAAGCCTTTGACTGGCTTGATGCGCCAATTGCGCGTGTAACCGGCAAGGATGTTCCGATGCCTTATGCAGCAAATCTCGAAGCGTTGGCGTTGCCGCAAATCGACGACATTGTTGCCGCGGCGCGCACCACTTGTGATGGGTTTAAGGGGTAGGGCTGATGGCGATTGAAATTAAAATGCCGGCCTTGTCACCAACCATGACAACCGGAACTTTGGCAAAATGGCTTGTTGGCGAGGGCGACCGCGTCAATTCGGGTGATGTGATTGCCGAAATCGAAACCGATAAGGCAACAATGGAAGTCGAATCGGTTGATGATGGCATTTTGGCGAAAATTTTGGTTGATGCTGGTGCCGAGAATGTCGCTGTTGGCGCAGTGATCGCGGTTCTGGCAGAAGATGGCGAAATCGCAAGTGATGTTGCCAAAGCCAGCCTTCAGGAAACATCACCGGCAGCGCCTGTACAGTCCGTCGCAAGCGAAGCAAAAGCACCAGCCGAACCAGCGCCAACACCAGCCTCCGCAGCACCAGTAACAGCCGCAGCGCCAGCCCCCCAAACCAAAAGCAGCGATAAGCCGCGAATCTTTGCCAGCCCGCTGGCGCGCCGGATTGCGGCTGATCGGAATATTGCGCTTGATGGCATTACCGGAAGCGGCCCCTATGGCCGAATTTTGCGCCGTGATGTTGAGTCTGCCGCCACCGCCCCAATCGCGCAAACAACCGCAACACTTGCAGGGGTGACACAGGCAGGGGCGACAAAAACAGGGGTGACCCAGCAAGGCGAAAGCTATCTTGTTGCCAATAGCCAGATGCGCAAGGCCATTGCTAGCCGGCTTCAAGACTCAAAACAGCAAGCGCCACATTTCTATCTGACCGTTGATTGTGTGATCGAAAATTTGCTTGAAGCGCGTAAAGCATTGAATGCCAAGGCAGCCGAAGGGGTCAAAATTTCGGTTAATGACATGATTATCCGCGCCGCAGCGATGGCATTGATTGCCGTTCCTGAAGCCAATGCGTCATGGGAAGGCGAGAATACACGGCTGTTCCGCAATGCAGATATTGCTATGGCGGTGGCCATTGATGGCGGGTTAATCACGCCAATTGTTTGGGCCGCTGAACAAAAGGGGCTTGCCGCCCTATCACAGGTTACCGCTGATCTGGCCGCCCGCGCGCGTGATGGAAAATTAGCCGCTAGCGAATATACCGGTGGCAGCTTTTCAATTTCCAATCTTGGCATGTTTGGTGTTCGTGAATTTGCCGCGGTCATTAATCCGCCGCATGGCGGCATTCTGGCGGTTGGTGCTGGTGAACAGCGGCCTATTGTCATTGATGGCAATCTGGCTGTGGCAACGGTGATGAGCGTTACCCTCTCAGCCGATCACCGCGCTGTTGACGGGGCGGTTGGTGCCAGATGGCTTCAGGTCTTTAAGGGGTTTGTTGAAAATCCCGTTACCATGCTTTTGTAAGGCACCATGCGGTTGTAATGCGCCGCGCAATAAACCAATCGCAAGAGTTCCGGTTCGCCGATTAGGAGACAAGAATGACCGATACCAAATTTGACATTGCCGTGATTGGTGGCGGGCCTGGTGGCTATGTTGCGGCCATTCGGGCGGCCCAGCTTGGGCTAAAGCCGGTGGTGATCGAGCGTGAGAATCTTGGTGGTATCTGCCTGAATTGGGGTTGTATTCCAACCAAAGCATTGCTGCGCGCTGCCGAATTGCGTCATTCAATTGATGAAATGGCCGATTTTGGCATCACTGTTGGCGAGGTGAAAGTCGATCTTGCGGCTGTGGTGAGACGGTCACGCAAGGTTGCCGGCCGCCTGTCGATGGGGGTGAAGCATCTGCTGAAAAAGAACAAGGTGACCGTGATTGCGGCCGAAGCTAAGCTTGGTGCGGCAAAGGGCGGTTTGCGACAGATCAACCTGTCAAATGGGGATGTGGTATCAGCCAAGAATGTGATTATCGCAACGGGTGCCCGCGCCCGCGCTTTGCCCAAGATCCAGGCTGACGGCAAAACCATCCTGACCTACCGCGAAGCAATGGTTCCTGAAACCATGCCGGAATCGCTTATCATTGTTGGTTCAGGTGCGATTGGAAGCGAATTTGCCTCATTCTATCATGATATGGGTGTCAAGGTGACGTTAGTCGAGGCGCTTGACCGTATTTTGCCAGTTGAAGATGAAGATGTGTCTGCCTTTGTTCAAAAATCATTCGAAAAGCGCGGGATCACCATTATGACCGGCGTTAAATTGCAGGCGGTGACAAGCGATGCAAACGGAGTTCAGGCTAGTATCGAAGGCCATGACAAGCCATTGCAGGCAAGCCGGATGATTCTTGCCGTTGGTATTACCGGCAATACCGAAAATCTTGGCCTTGAGACGACTAAAGTCAAAGTTGATCGCGGCCATATTGTGACCGATCAATGGGGCGCAACCGGCGAGGCTGGTATCTATGCCATTGGCGATGTAACCGGCCCGCCCTGGCTGGCGCATAAAGCCAGCCATGAAGGCATTATCTGTGTCGAAAAAATCACCGGTCAAAAAGATGTTCACGCCATTGGCGCGGGGGCTGTGCCCGGATGCACCTATTGCCGCCCACAAGTTGCATCAGTTGGCATGACCGAAGCGGCGGCAAAACAGGCTGGCCATGACCTGAAAATTGGCCAATTCCCCTTTGCCGGTAATGGCAAGGCGATTGCCCTTGGCGATGACGGCGGCTTTGTCAAAACAATTTTCGATGCTAAAACCGGCGAATTGCTGGGGGCGCATATGGTTGGGCCTGAAGTCACCGAATTGATTCAAGGTTATGCAATTGCGCGGACATTAGAAGCGACCGAAGCCGAATTAATGGCAACGATTTTCCCGCATCCAACTCTGTCTGAGGCCATGCATGAATCGGTTCTTGATGCCTATGACCGCGCCATTCATTTCTAAAATCGCAAGGCTGATGATGCTGGCTGTCTTGCCGCTGCATTATCTGATTTTCGGCAAAAGCCTTTTTGCCAGCCGTTAATCGGTTGTTCTTTATCGGGTTAGTCTGCTAAGAAAAACCATGCCACAGATGAACACAAGCAAAGGGGCGGAACGCCACCCCGAAAAACGCAAAAATCCGGATCGGCCTCAGCCGCGCCGTCCGGAATGGTTGCGCGTAAAAGCGCCGGTTTCCGCTGCCTATGCTGAAACAAGATCTTTGATGCGTGATCTCAATCTTGTGACCGTATGTGAAGAGGCGGCTTGCCCGAATATTGGCGAATGCTGGGCGCAAAAACACGCCACCATGATGATTTTAGGATCGGTTTGTACGCGGGCTTGCGCCTTTTGCAATGTTGCTACGGGTCGGCCTGATATTTTGGATCCGCATGAGCCAGAAAATGTTGGCAAAGCGGTGGCAAAGCTTGGGCTTCGTCATGTGGTGATTACCTCGGTTGACCGTGATGATCTGGATGATGGCGGCGCACAGCATTTTGCCGGTACGATTTTGGCCATTCGTCAATTGTCACCTGGCACAACGATTGAGGTTTTGACGCCAGATTTCCTGCGTAAAGAAGGCGCTGTTGAAATTGTTGTTGCGGCGCGGCCTGATGTTTTTAACCATAATATGGAAACCGTACCGCGCCTCTATCCGACAATTCGGCCGGGTGCGCGCTATTTTCACTCGCTATCTATCTTGAAACAGGTCAAAAAGCTTGATCCAACTATCTTTACCAAATCGGGCATTATGGCTGGCCTTGGTGAAACCGATGGCGAGGTTGGGCAATTGATGGATGATCTGCGCAGCGCCGATGTAGATTTCATGACGATTGGTCAATATTTGCAGCCAACACCAAAGCATGCGGTTGTCGACCGGTTTGTCGAGCCTGCTATTTTCGCGCAATTTGCGAAAATGGGGGCTGGTAAGGGGTTTTTACTGATGTCGTCAACGCCTTTGACTCGATCCAGCTATCATGCCGATGCCGATTTTGCCGCATTGCAAGCGGCCCGAAACGCTGTGTATCTTGGCGCATAGGTATCGGAGCGCGCAAGAATGACAATCCATAAGGAAAAACGGGTGATCCATCACCGGCCACAAGACCTTTATGCGCTTGTTGCCGATGTGCGGTCATATCCTGAATTTCTGCCATGGTGTCTGGCGGCACGCATCCGGCAGGAATCAGCCGATGCTTTGACTTCTGATTTGATCATTGGCTTTAACATGTTTCGCGAAAAGTTCACATCCTATGTCGAACTTGATCCTGCAACGCTGGAAATCACCGTAAAATATGCCGAAGGGCCGTTCAAACATTTGACCAATCATTGGCGGTTTCTTGATCACCCTGACGGCTGTGAAATTGATTTCTATGTCGATTTTGAATTCAATTCGCGGCTGTTGCAATCGGTCATTGAGACACTATTTACCGAGGCGGTCAAGCGCATGGTGCGGGCATTTGAGACCCGTGCTGATTCATTACACGGTAAAAAACTGATCAATAAATAGTAAATTATTTCAATTCATTATAAATCATTGTTAGTGAATGATGTAAGGATTTATTGCGAACTGAGTCACGATCGCCCGTAAAGATGTGATGATCATGAACCGCTGATTTGCCGCGCCATTGACAGCTAAAATGCACCAGCCCAACAGGTTTATCTTGGCTGCCGCCGCCAGGTCCAGCAATGCCGGTAACTGATGCTGCCAATCGGGCAGCGGGCGTTTTCAACAGCGCGCCAGTAGTCATGGCAATGGCCGTCTCAGCCGAAACCGCGCCATAGCTGGCCAAAATGTCATCACTGACGCCAAGAAGTTCTTGTTTTGCCTGATTGCTGTAGGTCACAAGTCCGCGATCAAGAACCGCCGATGAACCGGCAATATCGGTCAATGCAGCGGCAATCATGCCGCCGGTGCAGGATTCGGCAAGAACAAGCATCACATTTTTTTCACTGGCAAGCTTGATAATGGCCTTGGCCAGTTCAGATATTGTCATGGTTGCGTTATCAATCATTGCGCCTCGCCACTGGAGTTAAATCTAAAAGCCGAAAAATATTTGCCCTGCGCCCCAAAGGCAAAGCGCGGCCAATAGGCCGGCGACAATATCATCAGCCATAACGCCAACACCACCCGAAAGCTGCTCAGCCATGCCAACAGGGCCAATCTTGGTAATGTCAAAAAACCGGAACAAAACAAAGGCAGCGGCAAACCACCATAGATTAAGCGGCAAAATGATCAGGGCGATCCATTGCCCTGCCACTTCGTCAATGATGACTTCTGGTGCGTCCTTGCGGCCGGTGGTTTGGCTGTAAGCATCAGCCGCAAAAATGCCAATAATTGTAACAAGCAATGTTGCCGCGGCCAATATTCCGGCACCATAGCTGGCAATCATATAGCCGCTGACAACCCCAACAGCCGATCCGATTGTACCCGGAGCAGGGCGTAAATGCCCAATTGGGCCAAGCGTTGCAAGATAAGCAAGCGATGATCGAAATGAGCCACTAATAACCATCACTTTGCCGTGCCACCGGGCAAGCTCTGTTCAGATGGGGCTGGCAAGGTGATGCTGGCGCTTGCTTGTGCGGCAATTCCTTCGCCCCGACCGGTAAAGCCAAGCCCTTCGGATGTTGTGGCCTTGACGCTAACGCGGTCGATTGAAATGCCGCACAATTCGGCAATGCGGTTGCGTATGGCATCGCGATGCGGGCCAATTTTTGGCGTCTCGCAAATAAAGGTTAGGTCAAGATTGATAATGCGGCCGCCGCGTGCCAAAATACGTCTGGTGGCAAAATCCAGAAATATAGTGCTATCGGAATTTTGCCATTGCGGATCGGATGGTGGAAAATGGGCGCCGATATCGCCATCGGCAAGCGCGCCAAAAATCGCGTCGCATAAAGCATGTAACCCAACATCACCATCAGAATGCGCTAACATGCGGCGGTCACTATCCAGCTTGATACCGCCAAGCCAGATCGGGCCCGCTTCATCGCTAAATTTATGAACATCAAAGCCGGTGCCAAACCGTGTTTCGGTCATGCTGTTATCATCTCTTTTCTGCTGGTATTGCTGCGCCGCGCTGTCGGCCGCGACAAGGTGAGATAACATAGCAAAATCATCAGCATCGGTCAGCTTCATAAGCTGTTTGGCGCCATCGATCATGGTGATTTTGAAACCGGCTGCTTCGGCAAGGCTACAATCATCGGTAAAGCCGCCTTTACCGGCAAAATCATCATGCAGCTTGGTGATGATATCGCGGCGGAATAATTGTGGTGTTTGCGCGGCGGCAAGCTGGCTTCGGTCAATGCCGCCAGTGATAAGGCCGCGGCTGCTTGTTGGGTGGTTTTGGCTGTTATTCTGATTGATGGTTTTGATGCTGTCGGCAAGTGGCAAAACCGGAACGGTGCCAATAATTTCATTTTTCAGCTTGTCGTCATTAGTATTGTCTATAGCGGCGATTAAATCGTCCAAAAGAGTGGCCGGTATCAAGGGGCGCGCGGCATCATGAATGGTAACATAGTCGATATTTTGGCAATCTTTCATGCCAGCAAGGGCGGTCAAACCAGCGTGAACTGAATCTTGGCGCGTGGCACCGCCAGCGACAAGATGAACGGGTTTCTGCGTTTCGGGTAAAATATCGGCCATAAGGGAGAAGTAGGGCTCGGCCACGACCAGAATGATGGTAGCAATCGCTGGATGGTGATGAAAATAGTCAAACGCATGGGCAATAACCGGTTTATCACCTAATCGCCAGAATTGCTTTGGCAAATCATTCCCGAAATTATCATTCCCCAAATCATCTGTCCCAAAGGGGCTATCTTGGCGCGCATTGAATTTGTTGGTGCTGGCCGCACGCACGCCTGATCCAGCGGCGACAATAATCGCCGCGCATGAATTGGTGCCGGATTGATCAGGGCGTGTGATAATTTTATCTTGCATAACAGTCCTTCTTATCCCCAATGTATGCCGCTTTGTCCAATGGATATTCAGCCCGCTATGCGCGTTCTATCGGCGCTGCCAGTCAATTTGATCATATCGTCGATGCTTTGGCGGCAATTGACGTTAAGCGATGGATTTTTGTGCATTAATTGCCTATTATATAGGCGTTTTACCGATATTCATTATCGGCGCTTTTCTTTTTGGGTCTGTTTCGGAGTCTTTTATGTCTCTTGCTATTGATGGAAACATCTTGCCCCATGCGGCCATTCTGGCGCCGATGTCAGGGGTAACTGACTGGCCGTTTCGCCGAGCTGTTCGCCGCTGTGGGGGCGGTTTGGTAGTGACTGAAATGATTGCCAGCGCCGCCGTCCTGCGCGATGTGAAAAGCGAAATGCGGAAATTGCGAACCGAAGCCATTGCCGAAGCGCCGCTATCAATCCAGCTTGCCGGCTGGGAACCGCCGGTTATGGCCGAAGTGGCAAAAATTTGTGCTGATCTTGGCGCAAGCTTTATCGATATCAATATGGGATGTCCTGCCAAAAAGGTTACTGGCAAATTATCAGGCTCGGCCTTGATGCGTGATCCGCATCTTGCCGGTGCGATTATGGCGGCCGTGGTTGATGCTGTTGATTTGCCGGTTACGTTGAAAATGCGACTTGGTTGGGATGATGACAGCCTGAATGCGCCGCAACTTGCCAAGATGGCTGAAAATGCCGGAATCAAAATGCTGGCCATTCACGGCAGAACACGCTGTCAGATGTATAATGGCGCGGCCGATTGGGCAAAAATTGCTGATGTTGTGTCGGCAGTTGATATTCCGGTTGTTGCCAATGGTGATATTACCTGTCTTGACACAGTGCAAAAGGCGATTGAGCAAAGCGGGGCTGCTGGTGTGATGATCGGGCGCGGGGCGCAGGGGCGTCCGTGGCTTTTGGCGCAAGCTGGTGACTTTCTGGCGGGGCAGGCGGTTCGCCCAAACCCGTCAATTGGCATGCGGCATCATCTGATGCGGGCGCATCTTGACGATATGCTTAGCCATTATGGCACCGCAGCGATGCGGTTGGCACGCAAACATATTGCGTGGTACGCGCATGGCCTTCCCGGTGCTGCCGAATTGCGTGATATTGCCAATAACAATACCGATGCCACGATGGTGTTTGCTGCGGTTGATCAATTTTTTGAAGCGCTTGATCTAAGCGATGTGGCGGCGTGATGCGTTCGCCGTCAAAATCAATGCCGTCAGACAAATCAAATTTGATGAATCAAACTGGATATTTGCACCATGACCATGATGTAGATCACCATTCAGACGTTAGCATGGCGCAAATTCTGGCCAGCTTGCCCAACCCAATTTTTGTTTTGGATGTGGATAATTACTTTATCTATCTCAATCAAGCTGCCGAAATGTTTTTTCAATCAAGCCAGATGATCCTGTCTGGCATGCCGCTCGATGGGTTTATTCCAGCTGATGGTAGCTTGTTTTCGATGTTGCAGCGCGCCCGCGATCAGCATGTGTCTGTTGGTGATCAGGGGCTTGAACTGGCAGGGCCAAAGCTGGGGCTAAAGCTTGTCAATGTGCAAATCACCCCCTTTGGTGACACGCCGCGCTTGCTAGTGTCGATCCAAGAGCGCGCGCTTGCTGAACGGCTTCGCGGCCAGTCACTATTTCGTGGTGCGGCAAGGTCTATCTCGGCAATGGCGGCTTTGCTGGCGCATGAGGTCAAAAACCCGCTTGCCGGCATTAAAGGTGCTGCCCAGCTATTGGAGTCCGGGCTTGGCGATGAAGACCGCGTCTTGACCCGCATGATTGTCGAGGAAAGCGACCGAGTTGCAGCGCTTCTTGATCGTATGGAAGGCTTTGCCGGTGGTGCGCGCCTTGTTCTTAGTCCGGTGAATATTCACGAGGTTTTGGATCATTGTCTTGGGTTGGCGGCGGCATCTTATGGTGCGCATCTGGTGATCCGCCGGCAATATGATCCATCCTTGCCACTGGTGAATGGGCATCGTGATTTGTTGATTCAATCTTTTATAAATATTATTAAGAATGCATCAGAAGCAACTGATAAAATTGCAGAACTTGTTATAAAAACATCTTATTCACGCGGTCGCCGCCTGTCATTGGCAGCAAGCGATGGGGGATCGCATGTGCCGGTTCAGGTTGATATTATCGATAATGGGCGCGGCATCCCCGAAGATATTCGCAACCATATTTTTGAACCGTTTGTATCAGGGCGCAATGGCGGCAGTGGGCTTGGCCTGACTATGGTTGCCAGCGTTGTTGCTGATCATGGCGGTATGATTGAGGTGGATTCAACGGCGGGTCGAACCGCCTTTCGGATGAATTTTCCGGTTGCCGAGTTGGATAAACCGGCGTCTTCGCCATCGAAACCGGCAAAAGGATCAGCCAAATGAACGTAAAGCCACCGCTTATTCTTGTTGCCGAAGATGATAAGTCGGTCAGGCTTGTTGTGCAGCAGGCGCTTGCCCGTCAGGGCTACGCTGTGCAATCAAGCGGCACGGCGGCGGGTTTGTGGAAATTGATCGAATCCGGTAAAGGCGATGTTTTGATTACCGATGTTGCCTTGCCGGATGGTGATGCGCTTGATCTGCTGCCCCGCATTCAAGAACGCCGCCCCGATTTACCGGTCATTGTGATGAGCGCGCGTTCAACATTGCTGACCGCCGTAAAAGCTCAGCAAGTTGGCGTTTTTGAATATCTGCCAAAACCGTTTGAACTGCGCAGTTTGATCGAGGTGACGCAGCGCGCTGTTGAAACCATCGGCACGCCAAGCCGGTCAAGTGCCAAAACAGCTTCAATCGAAGAGGGCGGCCCGTTAATTGGTCGGTCGCGCCCAATGCAGGATATTTTCAAAGCGATGGCGCGAGTTGTTAGCACCGATTTAACCGTTCTTGTGACGGGTGAAAGCGGTACTGGCAAAGAATTGGTAGCGCGTGCGCTACATGATCTTGGAAGTCGCCGCACTGGCTCTTTTGTTACGATCAATCTTGCCGCGATTCCGCGTGATCTTGTCGAAGCTGAATTATTCGGGCGGGGCAAGGATGATGGTTCGAGTCCGGCAAAGCATCATCAGGGTCGATTTGAACAGGCCGAAGGTGGAACCTTGTTTCTTGATGAGGTCGGCGATATGCCGCCCGAGGCACAAACAAGGCTTTTGCGGGTGCTGCAGGATGGTGAATATCTGCCCGTTGGTGCGCAGCGACCGGTCAAAACAAATATCAGGGTCATTGCCGCAACAAACCAGAATTTGCATCACATCATGCATCAAGGCCTGTTTCGTGAAGATTTGTTTTACCGGTTGAATGTGGTGCCATTGCGTTTGCCGCCATTGCGCGAACGCGTTGAAGATATCGGTCCGCTTGTTGCTCATTTCCAGCTTCATGCGGTTAAAGAGGGGCTGCCGTCAAAAACCTTTACTCCAGAAGCATTGCGTGCGCTGAAATCTTGGCATTGGCCGGGCAATGTGCGCGAATTGGAAAATCTGGTCAGGCGCATGCTGGTGCTTCATGCCGATAACAGCATTGATGCGGCGGCGGTTGAACATGAATTTCCAGCCAGCCAAACCGATTTGAATAAAGAT
>CAWUWE010000042.1:0-47793 GCA_963926175.1 uncultured Alphaproteobacteria bacterium
CGATGGCGGTATATGCCGGTGCATCCCAATTAACTGATACAAGCAGTGATGAAGATGATCTTTTGCCAATTGTCGCGGAATTATCATATGACATTGAGGTGCTGACCGTTGATCAGGCTGTGATGCGGCTAGAACTTGGCGAATTGACAATGCTGATGTTCCGAAACGCCAGCCATTTTGGGCTCAATGTTGTTCATCTTCGTGATGATGGTTCGATTGGCTGGATTGATCCACGAGGCTCAAGGCATTTGACAAATCCGTCATAACGCTAAAAAAGAACGATGAAAAAGGTCTTTGTTGGTAGGCGGCATGCTTAGGCCATGCTAGGTCGATTTTTGGGTAGTTGCGAATTGCCCCGCTGTCAGTGTTTTGGGGCATTTTGAGGGTTCTTCATGCCTGCATCAGAGCAACCATGCGATCAAACGCCAGTCCAAACGCAAGCGCAATGCTGCACAGGCGGCCGAGCGGTCTTTTCTTGTCGATCAGCTTGATTGGGCACCGCCTGCTTATAGCGATCCGCCAATTGAGCCGATTGATGCTGATGGTGTCACCGCTATTCACAATGCCAGTATGCGCGTTCTCGAAGATATTGGCATTTTATTTTTGAATGATGCGGCGCTTGATGTATTTACCAAACAAGAATAAAATATTGATTACGTTATAACATATGTTCACATGAATTGTAATTTGGTGATGCAGCAAGTGGCAAAAGCGCCATCACATGTCACGATTACGCCGCGTGACTCTGATCGCACAGTTACCTTTGGCGGGCTGCATTTTAATTTTGGCCAGGTGGCATCACCGCCAAATTTGATGGATCTTGACAATGGACGACGCGCCGGAACCCGCGTTGATTTTCAAAATTTCGTCAAGCTGGCCCAAAGCTGGAATTGTATTCATTTTAGCTGCGGCTATCCTGTTGAACCTTTGGATACGCAACCATCAGTGCGGCATCTTGATTGCCTTTATGACAAATTAACCCTGACTGACAAGGTTGTTCATGCCTATTTACTTGGCACTGAACGAATCGAAGATACGATGGAAATGGTGCGCATCGATGGTGGGCTAAGTCATGATGAATTTGAAGCAAAACCGCGCATGTTCACCAATATCAATTCGACATCACCGCTCAAACATGACTGGCCGATGCTTGACGGTGCCATGCGTATGGCCGCAATCAAATGGTGGTGATATAGCCCTTTACCCTTGCCGGTGTGATGGCATCTTTCACCTTTATTGGCGCGATTGTCCGGCAAAATGCCGAAGCGATTGCCGCGATTGCCTTGTTGCAATCGGTGCGTGAAAGGGCACCGGTAATGTATGGCGCCTTTACCAGCAATGTTGATATGAAAACCGGCGCATCAGCCTTTGGCACGCTCGAATTTGTAAGGGCAATGCAGATATTGGGACAGATGACACGCCATTATAATTTGCCGTTTAGGGCGTCAAATGCGGATGCGGCGAATACCCTTGATGCAAAGGCGGTATGAGAATCGGCTTTTTCGCTTCAAGGTTAATGTTCGGGTGGGGCAAATCTGATCTATCACGCTGCCGGATGGATGGAAGGCGGCCTGTCTGCCAGTTTTGAAAAATTCGTTATTGATTACGAAATGCTGCAACAGATCATCTATGCACTACGTCCGATTATTGTTGATGAGGCGTCGCTGGCGGTTTTGGCAATCGCAGAGGTTGGGCCGCATGGTCACTTTTTGGATGTGACCACACCCAAGAACGTTATCGCGACGCATTTAACACACCACTTTTGTCCGCTTGGCGGAATTTTGAAAATTGAGAAGATGCTGGCGGATTATGGGCGCATCAGCGCGCTAACACCCATTTCAAATAGGTTTTGGGCGAATATACTCCGCCGCCAATGGATAGCGGTATTCACGATGCATTGCTGGATTTCGTCAATCAACGAAAAGCTGAAGGTGGTACGCTAACGAATTTCTAGCGACTTTGAGCCATCTCTAGAAAAACGGATTTTCATCAAGCGCACGTTTGAACATATCACGATCAATATTGCCGCCTGATGCCACTGCAACGATATTATTGGCTCCGGCGGGAACTTGTCCGGTCAAAACCGCAGCAACAGCAACGGCGCCGGCTGGCTCGACAATGATTTTTAGATGTTTGAACAGGGTTGCGATGGTCTTTAACACTTGCTGATCACTGACTATTGCGCCGCCAGACAAATGTTTGCGATTCACCGGAAAGGTCAATTGGCCCGGTTCTGGCGTTACAATGGCGTCGCAAATTGATGATTTTTCGGTCTGTGCCCGCTCAATATTGCCAGTTTCAAGTGACCGTTTCGTATCATCGTAAAATTCGGGTTCGGCGCACCAGATTTTGGTTTCGGGAAAATGCGCATGAAGCGCTATGCTGGTGCCTGCAATCAGGCCGCCGCCGCCACAACAACAGATCAACGCATCGGGAACAACGCCCATCACGCTGGCTTGTCGGGCGATTTCCAGCCCAACTGTGCCTTGTCCAGCAATCACCCGAACATCATCATAGGGTTTGATCAGATTGGCATTATATTTCTGGCTTAGAGCCTCGCCAATCTCTTCGCGTGATTCCGTATAACGATCATAGGTCACGACATCGGCGCCATAGGCCTTTGTGCCTTCGATTTTGTTTGCTGGCGTGTCTTCGGGCATGATGATGGTGGCTTTTAGGCCGCGCGTGGTAACGGCGCGGGCAACGCCTTGGGCGTGATTACCGCTGGAGAAGGCCACAACATGGCGAACATCATCGTCAAGGCTCCAAACCGCATTGGTTGCGCCGCGCAATTTGAACGACCCAGTATGTTGCAAAGCTTCGGCTTTCACCAGAAGGCGGCGTCCCAAAAAATCATTAAGCCGTGGGGATTCCAAAAGCGGTGTTTTGAAAATATGTGGCCGTATCCGGTCGGCAGCAGTTTCGATCGTGGCAAGGTCGATTTGAAGCGCGCCGTCAGCGGTTTGCGGCAGGGGTGTTGAATTGGTCATTTGTGATATTTCCAAACAAAGATTAAGTCGCGCAAAATTAGATCCTTTCTGAAATAAGGTCAATCAAGCCGGGATATATTGTTTGGACATGTTGTTTAGGCATGTTGGTGGGCGTGTTGGTGGCGGTGCGGGAGCGGAGTGCGGCCACAAGCCTGCCGCACGCAAATGACAAAAATTGTTGGCTTGTGTTTATCTTGCGGCATGCCTATTTTATCGCAATATGGTCATCGGCTTTTTGCCGTAGGGAGATGAACAATGTCACCAGCATCAACAAACGCTGTTTTTTCAGGTTCTTGCACCGCTCTTGTTACGCCTTTTAAAAATGGGCAGATAGACAAGGGCGCGTTTTGCAAACTGGTTGATTGGCAAATTGAAAATGGTACTGCCGCGCTAATCCCTGTTGGGACAACCGGCGAGTCACCGACATTGTCACATGAAGAGCATGATCTTGTTGTTGAGTTATGCATCCAACAGGCCGCTGGCCGTGTGCCGGTTATTGCCGGTGCCGGATCAAACAGCACGGCCGAAGCGGTGCGGCTTGCCAAACATGGCGCGGCGGCTGGCGCGGATGCGGTTCTGGTTGTCAGTCCCTATTACAACAAACCAACCCAAGAGGGGCTGTATCAGCATTTTTCAGCCGTTGCCAAGGCTGTTTCAGTGTCGGTTATCGTTTATGATATTCCGGGCCGGTCAATTGTGAAGGTTGACGATACGACCATGGCGCGTCTTGCTGTTGATCATGCCAATATTAAGGGGATCAAGGATGCCACTGCTGATGTTGGGCGTCCAACACGGATTCGCAATCTTATTGGCGCTGATTTTGCGCAATTATCTGGCGAAGACGCAACCGCCCTTCCATATTTGGCAGCAGGCGGGCATGGCTGTATTTCGGTTACGGCGAATATCGCGCCAAAATTATTGAGCGAAATGCATGCCGCTTGGGCGGCTGGTGATATTACTACCGCGCAAAGCATCAATGAACGCCTGATGCCGCTTCATGACTCGATGTTCTGCGAAGCAAGCCCGGGTCCGGTAAAATATGCTGCTGAATTGCTTGGGATTTGCAGTGCCGAAACGCGTTTGCCGCTATGCGAGATTGCACCAGCAAGTAAAGCCCGTGTCGAAGCCGCCCTGCGCAGTGCGGGTTTGCTGAATTAGGGATGTTGCTGGCGCCTGTGCCAGCTTGATTGGATATATCATGGCCAAAGGCACTATCTCGACTGGACGAATTGCGGAAAACCGCAAGGCGCGGCATGAATATCAAATCGAAGAAAAAATCGAAGCTGGTCTGATTTTGCGAGGCAGTGAGGTCAAATCACTGCGAAGCGGACGCGCCAGCATCGCCGAATCCTATGCTGGTGAGGATAATGGCCGTCTTGTGCTGTTTAACGCCAATATTCCAATTTATGAGCCAGCCCGTGTGAATCATGAACCAAAACGACCTCGCGAATTACTGGTGAAGGTGCGCGAAAGGAACCGCATGCTTGGCCTGATCCGGCGCGAAGGGATGACTTTAGTGCCATTGGCCATGTATTTCAATGATCGTGGTGTTGCCAAAATCCAGCTTGGCCTGGCCAAGGGACGCAAAAAGCAAGACAAGCGTCAGGCTGATAAAGACCGGACATGGAGCCGTGACAAGGCGCGTTTGCTACGCACACGTAACAGCTAGCAATTTCCCAATCTTATCAGACCGGCACGGTCTCGGTTTGACGTAATGGCCGTGCAATTTGATCGCGAAGTCGATCCATTTCGATAAAAATATCAGCCATCCGGCGCAATGAATCGGCTGCCATTGGCGGTGAGGTTTTGGTCGTTGAAACCACAGACACGCGAACGCCCATGTCCTGCACATCTTCAAGAAGGCGGCAAAAATCACCATCGCCTGAAAATAAAATGGCGTGATCGATATGTGGTGCCAGTTTTAACATATCGAGGGCAAGTTCCATATCCATATTGCCCTTGGTGCGCTTTTTGCCGGTTTCAGGATCGGTGAATTCGCGGGTTAATTTGCTAACAACGGCAAACCCATTGTAATCCAGCCAGTCAATCAATGGCCGTAACGGCGAAAATTCCTGATTTTCGGGAAGGGCGGTGTAGTAATAGGCACGGATCAAATTTGCGTTTTGGCTGAAATGGGCATGAAGCTTGGCATAGTCGACATCCATATTCAGCAATCGTGTTGCAGCATAAAAATTCGAACCATCAATAAAAAGTGCTGTTTTTTCAGGTTTCATAAAAAATGTCCAAAAGATATAAATTACAAAATTTAACTTAAAGTTGCAGTGTTATAGGTAAGAATCACTTGGCATTTTTCAAGATGAAACCGCATTAAATGGCCGTTTCTTTTCAAAATTTGCGGCCAAATGGCGGGTCAAGATATGTATTTCAGGCGGTTGCATGTTTGTTTGGCTGATAATATCAGAAAATTATGCTACCACCCGTCCCAGTTAAAACAGCGGCATAAATATGGATGAAATCATGGGTTCCCGAATTTTTATCGGACTTGGTGCAAATCTGACACCGGATGGCTATGCAAGCCCACGCGAAGGCTGCGTTGCAGCCGTATCAGCGCTTGCTGACGAGGGGGTGCATTTGTCGGCGCTGTCACATTGGTATGAGTCGGCGCCCGTGCCGATCTCTGACCAGCCTTGGTATCTGAACGCTGTTGTCGAAGCGACGACCGAACTGGATGCCGCATCGACATTGGCGGCGTTACACCTCATTGAACGGCGCTTTGGCCGGATCAGGGCAGAGCGCAACGCGGCGCGGGTTCTTGATCTTGATTTGCTTGATTTTGCGGGCATGGTAAGGGATACCAGTGACTTGGCGCTACCGCATCCGCGGCTGCATGAGCGAGCCTTTGTTTTACTGCCACTTGGTGAGTTATGCTCTGATTGGGTGCATCCGGTTAGCGGCATTGCGATTCAAGATTTGATTGCGATGATTCCCGCCGATCAGCAAATCAGGCTTGCCGGATAAATTGGGATGGTCTGCCTGCCGCTTTTTGCTTGTTCATGCTTCGAATTTAGGTTACACCCCATCTAGTTTTTAGGCAGAATGGTAGATACCTGCTAGTCTGACTAGTGTGGCTTTGCTGGAAAATGGTGTCATCTTTGGATGCGTTTGCCATTTGAGCGATCAGGACAAGGAGGTATTCATGGCACGCGTTACCGTTGAAGATTGCATCGAGAAGATCCCAAATCGGTTTGACCTTGTGTTGACGGCTGGCCAACGCGCACGCGGGATTCTGAAAGGTGATTTGCCAACAATTGATCGTGATAACGACAAAAACCCGGTTGTTGCGCTTCGTGAGATTGCTGCCGAAACTGTCGATCTTGGCGTCCTTGGTGAAGGCCTGATCAAGAAGCTGCAGCGTGTTGCGATCCGTGAAGAGCAGGAAATCCGTGATGATGCGGCGGTTGCTGCCGAGGTTGATCTGTCTGAAATGGTTGGTGATTACAGCGATGATGAAGGCGAAACTAGCGGCATGCAGATTGCCAGCCCTGAAGAATTAGAGCCATCAGGCTTTGAAGATGTTGACCTGTCTGAAATGCAGGGTGAAAATTAGAAAAAGCACCAGCACGACTCGATATCCGTTTAGGAATTTGCCGGCGGGAATTGTCTAATCGGCTTGGCAGCGAGATGATTGAAGCAGCGGACGTACTCTTTAACAAAATACATGCTTATGATCCGTCTGTAGACGGTGATAAGCTAAGGCGCGCCTTCATTTTTGGCATGGAAGCGCATGACGGCCAGGCCCGCGCCTCGGGCGAACCCTATTACATTCATCCGATTGCCGTTGCCAATATCCTTGCTGATATGCGGCTTGACCTTGATACGGTTATCACGGCGCTATTGCATGACACGGTCGAAGATTGTGACGTAACGCTTGATGTGCTGGGCGCGGCCTTTGGCCAAAACATTGCCCAGCTTGTTGATGGGGTCACAAAACTTAGCCGGATTGGATTGCAGGCAGGGCAAAACAGCCTTCAGGCTGAAAATTTCCGCAAATTATTGCTGGCTATGAGCGAAGATGTTCGGGTGTTGTTGGTCAAGCTGGCCGACCGCACGCATAATATGAACACGATTGATCATATCCCAAAGTTAGAAAAACGGACCCGCATTGCCCGTGAAACGCTGGAAATCTATGCGCCGCTTGCCGAACGGATTGGTGTGACCAATTTGCAGCATGCGCTGGAAAATGCCGCTTTTGGCGTTTTGCAGGATGAAATGGCGCAAACTATCACCGCAAGACTGGATTACATGGTTCATGAATCCGAAATCATCATTCCGATGATTAGCGTTGAATTGCAGGATGTTGTTGAACGCGGCGGGGTCGAATGCAGCGTTAGCGGACGGTTGAAATCGCCCTATTCAATCTGGCGGAAAATGCAGCGCAAAAAAGTCACCATGGATCAGCTATCAGATATCATGGCATTTCGTATTCTGGTGCCGTCAACAGCTGATTGCTACCAGGCGCTTGGAAGTCTCCACGCGGCCTATCCCAATGTGATGGGGCGGTTTAAAGATTATATATCGACTCCAAAGCGCAATGGTTATCAATCACTTCATACAGGGGTTATCGGGCCGGAAAACCACAAGATTGAAATTCAGGTTCGCACCCCGGAAATGCATACAATTGCCGAATATGGTGTGGCGGCACATTGGAATTATAAAGATCCTTTATCTGATAAAAACCTTCGTAAATTCAGATGGATTCAAGAATTAGTTGGAATTTTAGATGAAGAGGCTGGTGCCGAAGAATTCCTCGAACACACCAAAATGGATCTCTATCATGATCAGGTGTTTTGCTTTACCCCACGAGGGGATTTGATTGCCTTAACAAAAGGTGCAACGGCGGTCGATTTTGCCTATGCAGTTCATTCCAAAATTGGCCAGAAATGTTGTGGCGTCCGGATTAACGGCAAAAACCGCCAATTGGCGACCGAGCTGGAAAATGGTGATCAGATTGA
Source organism: uncultured Alphaproteobacteria bacterium (assembly GCA_963926175.1). Classification (GTDB taxonomy): domain Bacteria; phylum Pseudomonadota; class Alphaproteobacteria; order Puniceispirillales; family Puniceispirillaceae; genus UBA3439. Next base: position 7,964 of record CAWUWE010000042.1, read on the forward strand.
CATCATCACCAAGGCAACGGCGCGCCCGCTTGCCGAATGGGAAAATTTTGTCAAAACGGGCCGCGCAAAATCAGGCATCAGGCGGGCGGTGCGCGCCGAACGTGCGGTTGAATTTAGCCGGGTTGGTAAAACGATTTTGCAAAAGGCATTTTCAGAAGTGAATAAACCGCTGAAAAAGCGGGCAATGGAAAAGATCCCGCAGATTTTTGGCGTGCAGAAACCGGAAGATTTGTTTGCGCTTGTCGGTGAGGGGCGCATGCAGCCCGAATTGGTGATCGAAAAAATGTTCCCCGATTTGGCGAAAAGCAAAAAACGCGTTAGGCCAACCGGTGAAACCGACCGTGACCGGTCTAAATCACGCAAGCCATTATTGAAAATTCAAGGGGTTAACCCGGGAGTTGCGATTACGATGGCGCGTTGCTGTCATCCTTTGCCGGGTGAAGAAATTGTTGGCATCTTCACCACTGGCAAGGGGGTTACGGTTCATCGCGTCGAATGCGCCACCCTTGTTGATTTCAATGATTCGCCTGAATTATGGATGGATGTTGGCTGGGAACATGAAGGGCCAAAGCGGGTTATGGGGCGTTTGAATACGGTTCTGTCCAATGAACCTGGCGCCTTGGCCGCGGTTGCCACCATAATTGGCCAGCAAGGTGGTAATATTTCCAATATTCATCTAACTGACCGCAATGCTGATTTTTTCAGTTTTCAACTTGATCTTGAGGTTAAGGATGTCGAGCATATGCGGACTGTTATCGCTGTGCTTCAAGCGAATAATTTCGTGGAACGTGTCGAGCGGACAAGCAATGTCTAGGCTTGGGCTTGCTAATTTTATGGGTAGCTAAGATGTTTCGACGTCGTAAACCATTGAGTGCTTTGACACAACTGCGCGCTGTGATTTGGCCACAGCGCGGGTTCCGGCGTCTCTTTTCCTATCTTTTTCAAAGGATTATCAGGCTGCCCGGAACACCAGTTTCGATTGCCAGCGGCTTTGCCAGCGGTGTTGCCGCGTCTTTCACGCCTTTTTTGGGGCTGCATTTTATTCTTGCTGGTACGCTTGCGATGCTGTTTCGCGGGAATGTTCTTGCCTCGGTGATTGGCACATTTTTTGGCAATCCATGGACATTTATTCTTATCTGGCTTGCTGATTACAAAGTTGGTTTGGGGGTTATCCATGCCTTTGGCTATGGGGCTGATCTACAAGTTCTGTCGTTTGACGAGCTTGGTGCCATCATGGGCAATGTTATGCGGTTTCTGTCTTTTACTGGAAATGTATCTTGGGCGGATTTATCGCGCGATATTGAACAAGTGTTCATGCCAATGCTGATTGGTGGTACGGTTCTTGGCGCGATTGCCTGGGTTATCTCGTTTTTACTAACCTTATGGGCGGTAAAGGGCTGGCGGCTACATCGGGCAAAAGGGTTATTGAAAGCGGTGCAACGCGCAGCCAATGCCAAAAAGGCAGCTGATTTAGACCGCTAAATGCGGTTGTTTATATGATTTGGGAATGATGAGGATATTTTGTCAGACAGTTTAAAGCCATTACGCCTTGGCGTGAATATTGATCATGTTGCAACTTTGCGCAATGCGCGGGGCGGGGCGCATCCTGATCCGGTTGCCGCGGCAGAGTTAGCCATCAATGCTGGTGCTGACGGCATTACGGCGCATCTTCGCGAGGACCGCCGTCATATCCGTGATGAAGATATTGCCGCAATCCGCAAGGCAATTGATGTGCCGTTGAATTTTGAAATGGCGGCAACAAGCGAAATGGTGGCCATTGCTCTGAAAACAAAACCAAACGCCGCTTGCATTGTTCCCGAACGGCGTAACGAAGTGACCACCGAAGGCGGACTTTCCGTTGTCGGGCAGGAAGACCGGCTTGCCGATATGTTGGCACCGTTGAAGGCTTCGGGCATTCGCGTGTCGCTGTTCATCGAGGCAAACCCAGCTGATATTGACGCGGCAAAACAGATTGGCGCTGATATTGTCGAGCTTCACACTGGCCGCTATTGCCATGATGTCGCTGGCCGTGAAGCTGAATTAAGCCGCATTCAACTTGCCGCACGCCATAGCGCCAGCCTTGGCATCGAAACCCATGCTGGTCATGGTCTTGGCTTTGACACGGTTGGACCGATTGCGGCGATTGCAGAAATGGAAGAATTGAATATCGGCCATTTCTTGATCGGCGAGAGTGTTTTTTGCGGGTTAGAGGCCGCGATCGTCAAAATGCGCCACTTGATGGATGCTGCCCGCAATCATGATCGTTACCGGAAAAACGCATGATCCTTGGCATTGGCACTGATATTGTCGATGCGCGACGCATTCAAGCCGCGATGGATCGGCATCCCGATAAATTTGCCCAACGGATTTTTTCCGATGCTGAAATAACCGCCGCCAAAGAATCTAGCAATCAGGCCAGCTATTTTGCCAAGCGTTTTGCGGTAAAAGAGGCTGTCTATAAGGCGCTTAGTGTTTCAGGTGTCTGCGGCTGTGGCTGGCGTGAGGCAGAAACTTTATCGGCGCCTAATGGCGCACCAATGGTCAATTTGACCGGTCGCTGCAAAACGGCGCTTGAGACAATGACGCCGGATGGGTATAAGGCAAGCCTGTCAGTGTCGCTGAGCGACGAGCCTCCCTATGCCTTGGCATTTATTGTGATTAGCGCCGTACCGGCTGAATGGATTAAACTCTAATGGCTAATAAGCAAAAAGAAAGCAAGTTTGAACTTGTGAAAACCGTTCTGATCGCTGGCCTGATTGCGCTTGGCTTTCGGTCATTCCTTTTCGAGCCGTTTAATATCCCTTCAGGGTCAATGGTGCCAACCTTACTTGTCGGCGATTATTTGTTTGTCTCGAAATTTTCCTATGGCTATTCGCGCTATTCCTTTCCATTCGGGATTGCGCCTTTTTCTGGCCGGATTTTCGAAGATAAGCCAGAACGCGGCGATGTTGCGGTCTTTCGCCAGCCAACAGATCCATCAATCGCCTTTATCAAGCGCGTCGTTGGCCTTCCTGGTGATCAGATTCAGGTTCAGGGCGGTATTCTCCATATCAATGGCGTGCCAGCGGAGCGCACCTATCTAGGCCAAGCAACCGCAACTGACGGCTATTCAATGATGAGTTTCAAGGTTTATGAAGAAACCTTGCCAAACGGGTCGCGGCATTTAATCCAAGAACGTTCAGATAGTGATTCTTACGATAACACGGCCGTTTATCAGGTGCCCGAAGGCCATTATTTCATGATGGGCGATAATCGTGACAATTCGCGCGACAGCCGTACAATCTCTGTTGGGATGGTGCCTGCTGAAAATATGGTTGGTCGAGCTGATCGACTGTTTTTCAGCCATAATGGCAATGCCCGCCTTTGGGAAATCTGGAAATGGCCTTTCGCAATTCGTTATGGCCGCATTGGAGATGGCATTATTTAATGACTGTTGATCCACTTGCAACGCTTGAAACATCGATAGGTCATCAATTTGCCGACCGCAATATCCTGCATGAGGCATTAAGCCACTCAAGTCACATTGATTCTGAGCATAGCTATGAACGTCTCGAATTTCTGGGCGATCGCGTGCTAGGGCTTTTGCTGGCGGATCATTTCTATGCCGCTTTTCCGCAAGATGATGAAGGTGGGTTATCCTTAAGGCTTCACGGCGAGGCGCGGATGTCGACTTTGGCGGCGATTGCCAAGAATCTGCAGCTTGCCAATTATATAAAATCGCAAAGCGGGCTGGATATTGCTGGCAATGATGGTGTGATGGCCGATGTTGTCGAAAGCCTGATGGCGGCAATCTATCTTGATTCGGGATTAGAAGCGGCGCAGGGGTTTTTGCAACGGCATTGGCCGTTAAACAGCCGCGCTGATGCCCGAAATGAAAAAGATGCCAAATCGAAATTGCAGGAATGGAGCTTGCAACATGGCCTGGGATTGCCGGCCTATTGCCAATTGGCGAAATCTGGCCCTGATCACGAACCACAAATGACATATGAAGTAAAAATCGAGGGTTATGACGCAGTCGCGGCCACCGCTGGCAGCCGTAAAATCGCCGAACAAACCGCAGCAGCATCCTTGCTGGAATTGCTGCAAGAAAGGACTTCGGGTTCATGACCGACCATAATGAAACCAACGAAACGAGCGAAACCATACCGACAACAGATTTGGAACGCCCCGAAACCAAAGCTGGCTTTGTCGCTTTGATCGGTGCACCTAATGCGGGAAAATCAACTTTGATGAATGCGATGGTCGGCCATAAAGTGTCGATCGTAACGCCAAAGGTACAAACCACCCGGAGCCGTATTCGGGGCATTGGCATGCATCAGAATGTACAAATTATCTTTGTCGATACGCCGGGTATATTTACACCAAAACGGCGGCTTGATCGGGCAATGGTGCAGGCCGCTTGGCAAGGCGCTGAAGATGGTGATGTATTGCTGCTATTGCATGATTGCGCACGGCGGCTGATTGATGAGGATACAAGTAATATCCTAACCAAGCTTGCCGCATCAGGACGGCGGGCGTCACTGGTTTTGAATAAAATTGATCTGGCACCGCAGGAACGGTTGCTGGAACGCGCCGATGAAATGTCCAAAATCTACGAGTTTGAACGTATTTTCATGGTATCGGCTGAAACTGGCAATGGTGTTGCTGATCTAAAATCATGGCTTGCTGGCAAAATGCCCAAAAGCCCGTTTCTGTTTGATCCTGATGATTTGTCAGATATGCCGCTACGGCTTTTGGCGGCGGAAACCTTGCGTGAGAAATTGTTTTTGAACCTTCATCAGGAATTACCCTACCAATTGACTGTTGAAACCGAAAATTGGCAGGATCGCGACGATGGCAGTATTGAAGTGCATCTGTCCATTTATGTTGCGCGTGAAGGTCATCGCGGCATCATCCTTGGCAAGGGTGGGCAAACCATGCGCCGCATTGGCACGGCAGCGCGTAAAGAGTTGGAAGAAGCGCTTGACCGCCGCGTGCATCTGTTCGCGCATGTTAAATATCGCAAAGACTGGATGGATGATGCGGCGCGCTATAATATGTGGGATCTTGATTATAATGCCTGATTGGCAAGCCGAAGCCATCATTCTGTCGGTTCGCCCTCATGGCGAGGGTAGTGCTGTTATATCGGTTCTGACCGCCGATTACGGTCGGCATGCCGGATTGGTTCGTGGCGGTGCGTCATCAAAGATGCGCGGCATTATCCAGCCCGGTAATCGGGTTCGGGTTAGCTGGCGGGCGCGACTAAGCGAGCAGCTTGGCCAAATGCAGATTGAATTGGTTCAGTCAGTACCAGCACTTTTGCTTGACTCGCCTTTGCGGTTATCTGGCGTGGCGTCAATGTGTGCCTTGCTTGATAGGGCGCTTCCCGAACGTGAGGCGCAACCGGGGCTTTTTGAGGGTAGTGCGGCACTTTTGGATGTGATTGTGCTAGATGATGATAATGCCGGCTGGGTCGAGGGTTATGTTCGCTGGGAATTGGGGCTGTTGGCGGCGGTCGGATACCGGCTTGATTTAGCCAGATGTGTTGCCAGCGGTCAGACCAATGATCTGGCGTTTGTTAGTCCGAAATCAGGTGGTGCGGTGGCGCGTCATCAAGCTGGCAGCTTTACCAGCCGGATGCTGGCTTTACCGATGTTCTTGGGCGGCGTTTCCTGCGTTAAACATGATTGGATTGCCGGTTTGGATTTGACCGGTCATTTTCTGTCCAAGCGTGTTTTTGCCGCGCATAATTTAGACCTGCCAGCCCAGCGTAAACGTCTAGCGGATATGGTTGATAGTCGCTATAACGGCAAATGATGAAGTGATGAGGCTGTCTTATGCATGATGATGTTGAAATTCCCGCAGGCGGGCGCATTGAACCGACCGCGTTTTCCGACGCCTTGTCAGAACGATATCTTGCCTATGCGCTGTCAACCATTACATCGCGGTCGCTTCCCGATGTCAGGGACGGGTTAAAGCCGGTTCACCGCCGTCTGTTATTTGCGATGCGCCAGCTAAAACTTGATCCGGATCAGGGTTTTAAGAAGTCAGCGCGTGTTGTTGGTGATGTAATGGGTAAATTCCATCCGCATGGTGATGCAGCGATCTATGATGCGATGGTGCGGTTGGCTCAAGAATTTGCCATGCGCTATTGCCTTGTTGAAGGGCAGGGGAATTTCGGCAATATTGATGGCGATAACGCCGCAGCGATGCGTTACACTGAGGCACGCATGACCGAAGTTGCGCGTCTGTTGCTGGATGGCATTGACGAAGATGCGGTTGATTTCCGGTCAACTTATGATGGCGAGTCTGAAGAACCAACCTTACTTCCTGCGGGTATTCCAAATCTTCTTGCCAACGGTGCGCAGGGTATTGCGGTTGGTATGGCAACATCAATTCCGCCGCATAATATTATCGAGCTTGCCGATGCATCATTGCATCTTATCAAATATCCCAACGCATCAATTGAAACCTTGCTGAATTACGTCAAAGGCCCCGATTTTCCAACTGGTGGCCTGTTGATTGAACCTGCGGATTCGATCAAAGAAGCCTATTCAACGGGGCGTGGCGGCTTTCGGGTGCGGGCGAAATGGGAAGTTGAAACGGAAAAGGGCGGGGCATGGCAAATTGTCGTGACCGAAATTCCCTATCAGGTTCAAAAATCACGCCTGATCGAACGTCTTGCCGAAATGTTACAGGCCAAACGCCTGCCGGTGCTGGCGGATATTCGTGACGAGTCGGCCGAAGATATTCGCATTGTTCTTGAACCGAAATCACGTCGGCTTGAAGCCGAAGTGGTGATGGAAAGCCTGTTCAAACTGACCGATTTTGAAGTGCGGGTTCCGCTGAACTTGAATGTTCTGGATGCGAATGGCCGTCCGGTGGTGATGAATTTGCGTGAGGCGCTGAATGCATGGCTTACGCATCGCCGTGTCGTTTTGCAGCGCAGATCACATCATCGTCTTGGGAAAATTGCCAGCCGGCTTGAAGCGCTTGAAGGCTATTTGATCGTCTTTTTGAATATTGACGAAGTGATTGCGATCATTCGTGAGGCCGATCATCCGCGGGATGAATTGATGCGCCGGTTTGATTTGAATGAAAATCAAGCGAATGCCGTTCTTGATATGCGGCTTCGTTCTTTGCGGCGGCTTGAAGAAATGACGCTTCGTACCGAGCGTGACAAGCTGGCGGCTGAACAAGATGATTTGAACGCGCTTCTTTGTGATGAGGCACGGCAATGGTCATTCATCGCCAGCCAAATCAAAGATATGAAAGATAGCTTTATCAAGGCTGATCATCGTAAGACCATTCTTGCCGAGGCACCTAAGATTGATTTTGATCCAACCGAAATTCTGGTTGAGCGTGAACCAATTACGGTGATTTGTTCGGCAAATGGTTGGATAAGGGCCATGCGCGGCCACCAAGATATCGACGGCGATTTCAAATATAAAGAAGGCGATTCAGCAGGCCATTTTCTGCATGCTGAAACCACTGATAAAATCCTGCTTTTTGCCGATAATGGCCGGTTTTACACGCTGCCAGGCGATAAACTACCGCGGGGGCGCGGATTTGGCGAGCCGGTCAGTTTGATGGTCGATCTTCCAGCAGATAGCAATATTGTCAAGCTGGTTCGTGCTGGTAATGGCAAAATGCTTGTCGCCGCAAGCACTGGCCATGGTCTTGTGGTTGATATGCAGGGGGCTTTGGCGCAAACGCGTAATGGCAAACAAGTGCTAAATCTTAGCGGGTCAGCGCGGGCTGTTGCTTGTGCAATCGTTGCTGGTGATATGGTGGCATCGGTTGGTGTGAACCGGAAATTGATTGTTTTCGGCCTTGAAGAAGTGCCGGAAATGGGACGCGGCAAAGGCGTTATTCTGCAGCGGTTCAAAGATGGTGGTCTTGCCGATGTTACGGTGTTTGACAAAGCCAAAGGCCTTAGCTGGCAGGCTGGTGGTGGGCGTGTTCGCACCGAACCTGACTTGTCGACATGGCTGGCACGGCGCGGCGGTTCGGGAAAATTGCCGCCAAACGGGTTTCCGCGCCCAGCTAAATTCACCTAAAGCTAAATCCACCTAAAGCCAGATTTACCTGAGGCCAAATTCAGCCAATGGCTGGAAAATAGGATCCAAAAATTCGCCAAAGGCAGGCCATGCCAGTGTCTTTGGTGGTTAATCTGCCGGATTTATAATCGGAATTTTGGCATCTTCAGAAACATCGGTAATTAGCATCTGACCCGGCTTATGCGTTATGGATATCGCTGGTTTTGCATGAAGAATTGCCGCTTGCGGTGTCACGCCACAAGCCCAGAAAACCGCAATTTCACCGTCATTAACCGGGGATGCGTCGCCCCAATCGGGCGCGTTAAGATCGGCAATGCCAATTTCGGCAGGATCGCCCCAATGAACCGGTGCGCCATGAGCCATTGGAAAATTGGCCGAAATTGCGCGAACCATATCCAGCTTATCAAGCGGGATAGCGCGCATGCTGACCACCATTGGCCCCAAAAACGGCCCGGATTCAATGGTTTTGATGTTGGTTTTGAACATCGGTACCGTTTGGTCATTATCAATATGCCAAACCGGAATCCCAGCGCGGATCAAGGCATGTTCAAAGGTAAACGAGCATCCAAGCGCAAAACCAACCATCTGGTTATTCCACGAATCGGTAATATCGCTAACGGTGCCATCCAGAACGCCATGACGATAAATATGATAAGATGGCACATCTGACCTGATATCAATATCAGCGCCTAATGTTCGCATATAGGGCGATCCGGTATCGGTAACGCCAACAAGCGGGCAAGGTTTTGGATTGCGCTGGCAAAACCGCATGAAATCAAACGCATAAGACTGCTCAAGAATGACAAGATTTGCCTGCAAAAAGCCATTGGCCAGCCCTGATGTATGGTCGCAATAGGTTCCTGACCGGATTTTGGCACGAACGGTATTCTGGTCGTCTTGGCGCAATTGTTCAAAAGATGTTACCAAAATGATTTCCTATTGTTGGGCGCAGCTATTCATGCGTTGCGAATAACGTCATCGGCAGGTTTCCAGATGCCAGCATCAAAAATTTCGGCAGGCTTGAAGCGTTCTTTATAGGCCATTTTTCGGCTTCCCTTCACAAAATAGCCAAGATACAGCCAATCAAATGATAATTCCTTGGCTATGGCCAGAAGATCAAGAACCATGTAAGTTCCCAATGAACGTTCGGCTTGTTCGGTATCAAAGAAACTGTAAACAGCGCTCAACCCATCAGATTGGAAATCGGCCAGAACGCTGCCAACAAGGCGGTCATTTGCATCATAATGGCTAACCAGAACCGTCTTGATCGGGCTGTTGTTAATCATGCTAGTAAAATCATCATGATCCATCCGCGCCATCTGGCCATCATCATGCCTGCTGGTGACATAGGCTTTAAATAGCCGGTAATGCGCGTTGCTTGGATCGGGTTTTGTGATGCTGCGGGTAAGATCGCTGTTTTTTTTGAAAGTGCGCGTCATGTTCCGGCTGGCTTTAAACGCTGCAACATTCACGCGCCAAGGCAAACAGGCATTGCAATTCGGGCAGGCCGGTCGATAGACCCAATTTTCGACACGGCGGAATCCGGCGTGGGCAAGCCCATCATGGCACTGCGGATCAAGAGAAATATCAACAGCAATACGCTGTTCGGTCTGCCCATCGATATAGGGGCAGTCACTTCGCATGCTAAGGCGCATGGGCAGCGGAATTTTGCGATGAAGCCGTTTGTCCTGATCCATCTGTCTAGCTTGCCCAAAAGACCAAGCCCGAATCAAGGTCAATCATATGCAAATCAGGTAATTTTTCCTAACTGGCGCTATCGTTGAGCTGGCGAACCTGAAAATGCGCAGCCCGAAGAGCCGCTATAATTTCGTCAACATGATCTGGCCCACGCGTTTCGATCACCGCATCAATCTTGGCCAGCTTGGCCGGTACGTCATAGAAAAGACGCTGATGATAGATCTCAACAATATTGCCACCACATTTGCCAATCGTTGTTGAAATCGCCGCCAACATCCCCGGTTCATCGGAAATATCGATACGCAACCGCGCAATCCGGCCATCGACAGCCATGTTGCGATTCAAGATCGACGCTAGCAGGCGCGGGTCAATATTACCGCCACAAATCACCACGCCAACCTTTTTACCAGCAAATAGGGCCGGATTTGCATGAATGGCGGCAATGCCCGCAGCCCCGGCACCTTCAGACACGACACGTTGCTGTTCGATCAAGGCACCAACAGCCCATTCAAGTTCGCGCTCAGTGACCAGTAAAATCTCGTCAACCAACGCAGCAACAACCGGAAGCGTGATACCGCCCGGCTTTTTTACCGCAATGCCTTCGGCCAAGGTTTCACCACCACAGGTGATTTCCTTGCCTTCAACTCCCAGTTTCATGCTTGGGTAAAGTTTGGTCTGCACACCGTAAATTTTAATATTGGGGCGCATATCGCGTGCGATTGTGGCAATGCCGCCCATCAGGCCACCACCTCCAATTGGCACAATAAGAATATCTAGGTCGGGCTGTTCAATCAGCATTTCCAGACCGGCAGTGCCTTGCCCCATCATCACCAATTCATTGTCATAGGGATGAATCAGGGTCAGGCCATGTTCCTGAATAAGCTTTTTTACCGTGCCTTCGCATTCATTGAGGTTGCGCCCCTCAAGAACAACCTTGGCGCCAAAGGCGCGGGTGCGCGCAACTTTGGTAAAGGGGGTTTGTGCTGGCATGACAATGGTTGCCGGAATGCTCATATGCTCGGCGTGATAAGCCACGGCTTGGGCATGATTGCCTGCCGACATAGCAATGACGCCAAGCTGGCGTTGTTGATCGTTCAAACCAAGCATCGCATTCAGCGCACCACGCGCCTTGAATGATGATGTATGCTGCAAACATTCCAGTTTCAAAAACAGATCGCAGCCCAAATTGCGCGACAACATTGGCGCTTCAAGCATTGGTGTGCGGATAATTTGCCCGTCCAGCCGGATCGCTGTGTCTCTGATCTGATCGGCTGTTACCGCCATAATGTATTCCCCCTCATGGCAATCCTATTCTCGTCATGCATTGAGACGCATTGTGAGATTGATCACTGCCACCTTCACAAGCTGCAAATATTATGACCTTCATTTGCGTATTTATACCAGCAAAACTTGATGATTGCCGTTATCTATCTGGATAGGCGAGGTGATGATGGCCTGACAACGACCAATTATAAGCAAGCTTTGCTATGGTCTGTTTTGGCAGTGGTTTTGGATGGAAGGATCGAGCGCCCTTAGCGCCGAATCATCATCGCAATTTCAGGCGCAAAGTAGGTCAGAACAGCATCGGCACCAGCACGTTTGAAACAGGTCATGGCTTCAAGAATGGTGCGTTCACGATCAAGCCAGCCCTTTTCGAATGACGCGCATAGCATCGAATATTCGCCGGATACCTGATAGGCAATGCATGGCACGCCAAATTCAGCCTTGGCGCGCGCCAGAATGTCCAGATAGGGCATCCCCGGTTTGACAATGACCATGTCGGCGCCTTCAGCAAGGTCAAGCGCGATTTCATGCATCGCTTCATTGCTATTGGCCGGATCCATTTGATAGGTTGATTTGCCAGCCTTGCCAAGCGATGCACCAGCCCGCACCGCATCGCGGAACGGTCCATAAAATCCAGAAGCATATTTCGCGGCATAGGCCATGATTTGCACATTGTGATGCCCAGCAGCATCAAGCGCAGCGCGAATTTGGCCAACGCGGCCATCCATCATATCTGAAGGGGCGATGATATCGCATCCGGCGTTGGCCTGATGCACTGCCTGTTCACATAGAACCATAATGGTTTCGTCATTTAAAATTTCGTCCCCATCCAGTAAACCGTCATGGCCATGTGAGGTAAAGGGGTCAAGCGCAACATCACAGATAATGCCAAGATTGGGAAAGGCGGATTTGACAGCGCTGACCGCACGACAAACAAGATTGTTACCATCGCGAGCAAAGCTGCCGGACTCATCTTTCAATGCCGCGTCGATTGACGGGAAAATGGCGATTGCGGGAATTGTTAATTTAACCGCTTTGGCCGCCTGTTGCAAAAGCTGATCAATCGAATAGCGAAAAACACCGGGCATGGCATCAATTGGCTCGGCCATGTTCTGTCCCTCAATCACAAAAAGAGGCCAGATAAGATCGGCGGTATCAAGGCGGGTTTCGGCAACAAGACGACGCGAAAATGCAGTCATCCGGTTGCGCCGCATCCTTGTGGAAGGGTATTGACCTCGGCTCATGGGCTGTTTAATCCGTACTTGACCTGAAACACCAGCTATTTATAACGATCTGGGAAGATTTCCGCAATGCCACAAGCGCATATTCATTTCGATGTTATTAATGGTGCCGGTCTTGTCACGCTTGATCGGCCAAAGGCATTGAACGCGCTGACGGTCGAGATGGTCACTGATTTACGGCAGGTTCTGCTTGACTGGCGCGATGATCCAGCGATTAGCCATGTGGTGATGGCCAGCAGTGCGCCGCGCGCCTTTTGCGCTGGTGGTGACATCAGGCAGGCGCGCGAAACCATCATCGTCAATGGTTTTGACGAGGCAGATGCCTTTTTTCGGGGTGAGTATCTGGTTGATCTGGTAATTGCTGAATTTGGCAAGCCGATTATCGCGCTTTGCGATGGTGTTGTTATGGGTGGTGGCGCTGGTCTTGCCGAACATTGCACCCATATCATCATGAGTGAGACGACACGCTTTGCGATGCCGGAAACCAGCATTGGCCTGTTTCCTGACGTGGGAGCAAGCCTGTTTCTTGGCCGGTGTCCTATGCCAGTTGCCCGATTGCTTGGCATGACCGGATATATCATTCATGGTGCAGATTGTATGATGCTTGGCCTTGCCACATCAATGGTTGCCTCTGAACAGATGGCAGAATTGAAACAATCACTTCTCGATTGCACCGCATCTGCAATTGATCGGGTTATTGCTGACTTTAAAATGGATCCGGGGGTGCCGGCCCTAAACCATCATATGCCCGTGATTGACCGTATTTTTGGCGGGGATGTGACCCCTGAACAGATGCAGGAACGCGCCGAAGATCTGGCGCGGATGCGGCCGAATGATAAATTGGTTAGCCATGTTGTAACGGCCTTTGCCACGCGTTGTCCTGTCTCGATTAAGCTGTTTTGGCGTTTATTGCAGATGGCTGATGGCATCACCGATATTGGCGCAGCGCTGACACTTGATTACCATCTTGCGATGCGCATGATTCGGCGCGGCGATTATATCGAAGGCGTTCGTGCGGTTCTGGTTGATCGGGATAATGCGCCAAAATGGTCGCCAAACAGCCTTGTGCTTGTTGATAAGGCTCTATTGGATGCGCTTTTTGACAAAGACGGCTTGCCGCCCTTGTGCTAAAGATATTCTCATCCCAGCTTGACTCGTCTATGTCACCATCAGGATATCGGTTAGGCCAAACCGTTAAATATGATTGTGCCATCTTCATTAAAGGAAACCCGATGCGTTTAAGTCAGTATTTTTTGCCGGTTCTGAAAGAAACCCCGAAAGAGGCACAGATTGCCTCGCATCGTCTGATGCTTCGTGCGGGGATGATTCAGCAATCGAGTGCCGGAATCTATTCATGGTTGCCACTTGGCAAGCGCGTTCTTGACAAGGTTGCCACGATCGTTCGCGAAGAACAGGATCGGTCCGGCGCATTGGAAATTTTGATGCCAACTTTGCAACCAGCCGAAATTTGGCAGGAATCAGGGCGTTATGATGATTATGGCGCGGAAATGCTTCGTGTCAAAGACCGGCATGATCGCGATATGCTCTATGGGCCAACCAATGAAGAACAAGTCACCGATATTTTTCGGTCGCATGTCCGAAGCTATAAGGCGCTGCCGCTGAACCTGTATCATATCCAGTGGAAATTCCGCGATGAGGTTCGCCCACGTTTTGGCATTATGCGTGGTCGTGAATTCTTGATGAAAGATGCTTATTCTTTTGATCTCGATGCTGATGGCGCACGCACAGCGTATAACAAGATGTTTGTTTGCTATCTGAAAACCTTTGCGCGGATGGGGCTGACGGCGATACCGATGGAGGCCGACACTGGCCCAATCGGGGGCGATATGAGCCATGAATTCATCATTCTGGCCGAAACCGGCGAAAGCGGTGTTTATTTCCACAAAGATTGGTTAAAGACCAATTTGCTTGCCGAAATCGATTATGACGCCGATTTGCAGCCCTTTGTCGATAAATTCACATCAATCTATGCGCGGGCCGATGAAAAGCATGATCCGGCAACCTGTCCGGTAGGCGATGTTGATTTAATGACAATGCGCGGCATTGAAATTGGCCATATCTTTTATTTTGGCACCAAATATTCGGCGGCAATGGGCGCGGTGGTCTCGGGGCCTGATGGCAAGAACGTACCGGTTCATATGGGGTCTTACGGCATTGGCGTTTCGCGCCTTGTTGGTGGTATTATCGAAGCGAGTCACGATGATAAAGGCATTATCTGGCCTGACTCGGTTGCACCATTCGGCGTTGCCGTGGTGAATTTAAAGCCGGGCGATGCGGTTTGTGATGCCGCCAGCCAGTCATTATATGACCAGCTTGTCGCGGCAGGATGTGATCCGCTGATTGATGACCGTGATGAACGGCCGGGGGCAAAGCTTGCGGCCATGGATTTGATTGGTATTCCGTGGCAGATTGTTGTTGGACCACGCGGTATGGATAATGGCGTGGTTGAGGTGAAGTGGCGTAAAACTGGTGAAACCAACCAAGTTTCTCCTGAGGTTGCTTTGACCATGGTTTGTGCCAAATCATAGACCAAGCTAGAAAGCCAAAATTGGCAGGAACCTGATAAAGGCGAAAAGGGTAGTTTAATGCGGTATTTTTTCTCTCCGGTTGAACGGATGTTAGCGTTTCGCTACATGCGATCGCGCCGCGCCGAAGGGTTTATTTCGGTCATTGCCTGGTTTTCACTTGCCGGTATAACGCTTGGCGTTGCCACATTGATTGTTGTCATGTCAGTGATGAACGGGTTTCGCGCTGAATTGGTTGGCCGTATTTTGGGGTTGAATGGTCATGTTGCGGTTTATTCGAAACAGGTAGGCGGCATTGCCAATTTTGACCAGCTTGCCCTGAAAATCACCGATATGCCTGATGTGATTGCGGTCACGCCGCAAATCGAAGGACAGGTCATGGCAACCCAGAACCGGGTTAGCATTGGCGCGTTGGTGCGCGGCGTGCGTTGGTCGGATTTGGCGGTTCGCAAGCCGCTTTGGGACTCGCTTGATGAAGGTGATATCAACCGGTTTCGCGATGAAAATGGCGTTCTGATTGGCCGTGAGATGGCGTTTAAGCTTGGCGTGAAGGCAGGGGACAGCGTGACGCTGACAACTGCCAAGGGCAAGGCCACGGCCTTTGGCACGGTGCCAACAAGGCGCAAATTCAAAATTGCCGGCGTGTTTCATGTTGGCATGTATGAATATGATTCCAGCTTTGTGTTTATGCCACTTGATCTGTCAGCGGCCTTTCTTGGCTATGAAAAAAGCGTATCTGGTCTTGAAATCTACGTGTCAGCCCCAGAACAGATTGCAACGCTTCGTCAAACGGTCTCGCAAATTGTCGGGCCTGATTTGCGGGTTTTTGACTGGATCGACCGAAATCGCAGTTTTTTGAATGCGCTTCGGGTTGAACGTAATGTGATGTTTTTGATCTTGACCCTGATTATCCTTGTTGCGGCCTTTAACATTATTTCATCCATGATCATGCTTGTGCGGTCAAAAAATGCCGATATTGCGGTTTTGCGTACAATGGGCGCCAGCGGCGGCAGTATTATCCGGATCTTTTTGATGACAGGTGCAAGCATTGGCATTGTCGGTACATTTGCCGGAACCGTCGTTGGCATTCTGTTTTGTTGGAATATTGATACGATCAAACAGGCCATTGAAAGCCTGTCAGGAGCTGAATTATTTGCTGCTGAAATTTATTTCCTGTCGAACCTGCCAGCCAAGGTTGATCCGCAAGAAGTATTGATGGTGGTGCTGATGGCACTTGGTCTGTCTTTCCTTGCCTGCCTATATCCGGCATGGCGGGCATCGCGGATCGCACCGGCCGAGGCATTGCGCTATGAATAATCCATTAGAGATAAAAGCACCTGCGCCTTTATTGGAATTACGCGATGTTCAGCGAAGCTATCTTCAAGGCACGGTCAAGCTGGATGTGCTGAATAATGCCAGCCTTTCGGTTCGTGCTGGCGAAATGAAAGCGCTTGTTGGTCCGTCAGGTTCGGGAAAATCAACACTCTTGAATATTGCCGGTCTTTTGGAACGCCCTGATGCCGGTGAGGTTTTGATTGATGGCGTCGATGCTGGCAAGCTTGGCCGCGGCAAGCGGGGCAATCTGCGCCGAAGCCATATCGGGTTTGTGTTTCAATTTCATCGTCTTTTGCCGGAATTTTCGGCACTTGAAAATGTGATGATTCCGCAAATGCTAAACGGGCTTGATCGGAATGAGGCGGCAACGCGCGCTGAACAATTACTGGCCATGGTTGGGTTGCAAGCGCGCGCCGATCGCCGGCCCGGGCTGTTATCGGGTGGTGAACAGCAACGTGTTGCGATTGCCCGGTCAGTGGCAAATGCGCCGCGGGTATTGCTTGCTGACGAGCCAACCGGCAATCTAGACCCTGATACGGCAAAAGACGTGTTTCATCATTTATCGACGATTACGCGGGCAACCGGCACGGCGGCATTAGTGGTAACACATAATCAGCAATTGGCTTTGAATATGGATTCAATTCTGACCATTAATCACGGTAAAATCATCTCAATTGGCTAGCTTTCCCTGCAGCGTTTAGGGTAGTGTTTGGGCACGCCTTATTCATTGCTGAAAGCCCGTGATGCCAGCCAATTTTGTCCATCTTAGACTGCATAGCGCCTATTCGCTGGCCGAATCGACATTGCGAATCAAAAGCCTCTCGGAGCTGATTGCCGATGATCGCCAACCCGCCGCAGCGATTACCGATACAAATAATATGTTTGGCGCGCTGGAATTTGCCCAAACGCTAATCGGTGCAGGCATCCAGCCGATTATGGGAACCCAGCTCAATCTTGAAGATGCGCAGGGGCAGGGTGAAATCGTGCTTCTGGCTCAAACCGACCTTGGCTATACCAATCTTTCAAAATTATTGTCCAAAACATTGCTTGACGCTGATGCGGTTCATGACCCGTCATGTTCGCTTGATGATCTCGAAGCGCATGCCGAAGGGCTAATTCTTTTAAGCGGCGGCGCTTTGGCTGGTTTTGTTGGTGCGCCCGCCGGTGATGGCAGGCCAACATTGGCAGCATCACGCGCTGACCGGCTGGCGGCGATTTTTGGTGATCGGTTCTATATTGAATTTCAGCGTCACGGCCTTGGCATTGAGCGCACGGCCGAGCCGCATCTTCTGGGAATTGCCGATCGGTTAAATCTACCACTAGTGGCGACAAATGATTGCCGGTTTGAAAATGCAGCGATGAGCCAGCCACATGACACGCTGGTTTGTATTGGCACTGGCCGTAAATTTTCCGAAACAAATAGACCGCGCTTCTCGCCCGAGCATTACTTTAAAACTGCTTCCCAAATGTCGAAATTGTTTCAAGATATTCCTGAGGCTATTTCAAACACATTGGTGATTGCCAAACGCTGTAGCACAATGGCAAGGCTGCGTGATCCGATCTTGCCGCCTTTTGAATCAGCCGGTGGCCGCAGTGAAGAAGATGAATTAACCACGCAGGCAGAAGCTGGATTGCAAAGCCGCTTGCTGCGCTATGTTTATGACGACAGCATGGATGAGGCGGCGCGCGAGATGATCGCAAAGCCCTATTTTGACCGGTTGGCGTTTGAGTTGAATGTGATCACACAAATGGGCTTTCCGGGCTATTTTCTGATCGTTGCCGATTTTATCCAATGGGCGAAGGCGCAGAATATTCCGGTTGGGCCCGGTCGCGGTTCGGGTGCGGGTTCGGTGGTGGCATGGGCGTTGTTGATTACCGATCTTGACCCGTTGAAATGGGGCTTGCTGTTTGAACGGTTTTTGAACCCTGAGCGTGTTTCAATGCCTGATTTTGATATTGATTTTTGTCAGGATCGGCGCGACGAGGTGATTAGCTATGTTCAAGAGAAATATGGACATGACAGGGTTGCGCAAATCATCACCTTTGGATCATTGCAGGCGCGTGCCGCGCTTCGCGATGTGGGACGTGTTCTTGAAATGCCCTATGGTCAAGTCGACCGGATTGCAAAGCTGATCCCCAATAACCCCGCCAAGCCAACGACGATTGCACAAGCGGTTGCCTCTGAAGAGGAATTGCGCAAGCAACGCCTTGAAGATGAGCAGGTTGCTGATTTGATTGATGTATCAATGAAGCTTGAAGGGCTCTATCGCCACGCCTCGACGCATGCTGCGGGTCTGGTGATCGGTGACCGGCCTCTTGCCGAGCTGGTGCCACTTTATCGTGACCCGCGATCGGATATGCCGGTAACGCAATTCAATATGAAATGGGTTGAAAAGGCCGGGCTTGTCAAATTTGACTTTCTGGGTTTGAAAACCCTGACCGTTTTGCAAAGAGCTGTTGAATTTATTGGCAATCGGGGCATTGAACTTGATCTTGGCGCAATCCCGCTTGAAGACAAGCCGACCTTTGACATGTTGTCGAATGGTGATACAATTGGGGTGTTCCAGCTGGAATCCAGCGGCATGCGCGACGTGCTTCGGGGGCTAAAGCCTGACCGGTTTGAAGATATTATTGCGGTTGTGGCACTTTACCGACCTGGCCCGATGGAAAATATCAAAGATTATGTCGCGCGAAAGCATGATCCATCACAAATTACCTATATGCATCCCGATCTCGAACCGGTTCTGGCCGAGACCTATGGCATTATGATCTATCAGGAACAGGTGCAGCAGGCGGCGCGTGTTCTTGCTGATTACACGCTTGGTGCAGCCGATATTCTGCGCCGTGCGATGGGAAAAAAGATCAAAGAAGAAATGGATGAGCAGCGCCAAATTTTCATCACTGGCGCAACAAGACATGGCTTGTCCGAACAATTGGCATCGGATGTGTTTGAACAGATCGCGGCTTTTGCTGGTTATGGCTTTAACAAATCGCACGCGGCGGCTTATGCGCTGGTGTCCTATCAAACGGCCTATCTGAAGGCGAATTACCCTGTCGAGTTCCTTGCCGCTTCAATGGCACTTGATGCGGGTCATACCGAAAAACTGGCGGTATTCCGTCAAGAATGTCAGCAAAAGAACATTGGCGTTCTGCCGCCTGATATCAACAAATCATCATCAGGATTTGCTGTTGAAAAGATCGCCTCGGCTGACGGTGCACCGGAATTAGCGGTTCGCTATGCCTTGTCGGCGATAAAAAATGTTGGCGCTGAGGCGATGAGCCGTCTAACCGAGATCCGAAAGGCCGATGGCGCTTTCACCTCATTGAAAGATCTTTTGCAAAGATTGCCGCGTGAGGTGGTTAACCGGCGCCAGATGGAAAATCTTGTGCGGGCAGGGGCGCTTGATAAAATTCACGGCAATCGCCGCGAATTGATTGAAAATATGGATTTAATCCTGTCACATGCTGATGCGATGCGTCGCGAAGCCGAATCAAATCAGGTTAGCCTGTTTGGTGGTAATTCTGATGTGATTGATGACAGTGTGCGCCTTCGCGAAACCAATGATTGGGCGGGTATGGATCGCCTGAAAGAAGAATTTGACGCGCTTGGTCTCTATTTGTCAGCGCATCCGCTTGATAGCTATGCCAGCCAGCTTGGACGGCTTCGGGTTACATCGCATGCGGCGTTAAATGACTTGGTGGCGGCAGGACAGGCACCGCAACGCGTTAATCTTGCCGGTTCGGTGACGGCAAAACAGGTGCGTGTCTCGCAACGTGGTAATCGATTTGCCTTTATTCAATTTACTGATCAGACCGGCGTTTTTGAAGTGACCTTCTTTTCAGATGTTCTTGCCGAGGCAAATGATCTTCTTGATTCGGAAAAGCCATTGCTGATTTCAGCTAATTTGAAGGTGGAAGATAACGGGCCGCGTCTGCTGGCTGCCCGCGTTCAACTGCTTGATGATGCCATCGCCGCGTGGCATGGCGGCGTGGCTTTGTGGGTGCAGGATGAAAAGCCGTTGAAATCACTGAAAGAAGCCTTGAAGTCAGACGGCCCCGGCAAGGCTGAGGTCAAGATCCAGCTGATCGTAAAAGGACAAGAAGTCTGTATCGGACTTCCGGGTCGTTTCAAGCTAAGCGGCGATTTGCGGCAGGAATTGCGGCGCATGCCTGGAATTTTGAATGTTCGCGAATTATAACGGCATTTTATTAGCATTTGGTTTGGTTGCGAAATATCGTCATTTTTGGCGGGTAAGGCTTGATTTTTTGGCAGGTTGATAGTATCACCCAACCTAATTCACACGTGGGGGCGGCTCCCGCGCAGCAAATTCTGCGTGATGAGCCATCCGGTGAGGGCATAAGCCTTTCATTTCCCTCATGGAGGTTCAACCGGAGAACAGGAGTAAATTTAATGGCTCTCCCTATATTTACTATGCGCCAAATGCTTGAAGCAGGCGTTCATTTTGGCCACAGCACACGTCGTTGGAACCCAAAGATGGAAACATTCATCTTTGGTGAGCGTAACAAGACGCATATCATTGATCTTCAACAAACCCAACCAATGCTGCATGCGGCATTGAAAGCCTTGAGTGATGTCACCTCACGCGGTGGCCGGGTATTGTTTGTCGGAACAAAGCGTGCGGCTGCTGAAAAAATTGCTGAAACAGCCCAGAATTGCGGCCAGTATTTCGTCAATCATCGCTGGCTTGGCGGTATGTTGACCAACTGGACAACCGTATCACAATCAATTCGCCGTTTGCGTGAGCTTGAAAGCCGTTTTGAAAGCGGTGAAATCAACCAGCTGACCAAAAAAGAGGCGCTGCAAATCACCCGTGAGAAGGAAAAGCTTGAGCGTACGCTTGGTGGAATCAAGGAAATGGGCGGCATTCCTGATATGCTGTTTATCCTCGACACAAATAAAGAAGCCATCGCTGTTCAAGAAGCCAACCGTCTTGGCATTCCTGTTGTGGCGGTTGTTGATAGTAACGCCAATCCTGATGGGGTTGATTATCTGATTCCGGGTAATGATGACGCGATGCGCGCCATTACGTTTTATTGTGAACTTGTTCAAGCTTCGGTTCTGGATGGTTTGCAAACCGAATTGATGAAAACAGGCGGTGACGCCGGTGAGGCCCTTGAGGCACTGGTCGAGCCTGCGCTTGAAGCTGCTCCAGCTGAAGCTGCTCCAGCTGAAGCCGCACCAGCCGACGATGCGCCTGCGAGCGCCTAAATCGCAATCCAGCCAGCAGGGCATGCGCCCTGTTGGCCGGGTTTGAAACTTACGACATGGCGGTCAAACGCCATCAATTTTGTTTTTGATATAAGGAACGATGAGATGAGTGTGACTGCTGCTCTGGTAAAAGAACTGCGCGAGAAATCTGGCGCGGGCATGATGGATTGTAAAAAAGCCCTTGGTGAGACTGGTGGCGATATGGATGCGGCGATTGATTGGCTGCGGACAAAAGGCCTTGCCGCTGCCGCCAAGAAGTCGGGCCGTGTTGCTGCTGAAGGCCTTGTTGGTATTTCAGTTGCTGGCACCAAAGGTGCGGTTGTTGAATTGAACGCCGAAACTGATTTTGTTGCGCGGAACAGTGAATTTCAGGGATTTGTATCGGCTCTTGCCGAATTGGCGCTGAGCGCGACTGATATTGATCAATTGAAAACACTCAATTTTCCAGGAACCGGCCGTAAGGTTGCTGATGAATTGACGCAAAAGATCGCCACCATTGGCGAAAATATGTCTTTGCGCCGTATGCAGCTTCTTGAAGTCAGCAATGGTGCGGTTGTACCTTACATGCACAATGCAACCGCGGATGGCCTTGGCCGTATTGGCGTTCTTGTTGCGTTGGAATCAACCGCTGATCAGGCAGCTCTTATCGCCCTTGGCAAACAGATTGCGATGCATATTGCCGCGACTTCACCTGCCAGCTTGTCAGTTGAAGATCTGGATGCCGATTCTGTCGCGCGCGAACGCGATGTCTTGATCGAGCAGGCCAAAGCATCTGGCAAGCCGCAAGAAATTGCTGAAAAAATGGTCGAAGGCCGGATGAAGAAATATTATCAAGAAGTTGTACTTCTAGAGCAGACATCGGTGATCGACGGCGAAACACGCATTGCTGACGTGATTGCAAATGCTGGAAAAGATGCAGGCGCTGATATTGCGCTAAAGGCATTTGTCCGGTTTAATCTTGGTGAAGGTGTAGAGCGTGAAGAATCTGATTTTGCCGCCGAGGTAGCTGCGCAGCTATCATAGATCAGATTCGGATATCAACCTACCAAAGGGAGTAATCTGCTAGTGACAAAACCGTCCAAACCTGTATCACAACATCTCTATGGCAGGGTGATGCTGAAAATTTCCGGTGAATCGCTTATGGGGAAGATTCCCTATGGCATTGATCCCGAAATGGTCGGAAACGTTGCACAGCAGGTCAAAGATGTTGTCGCCACAGGTATTGAGGTATGTCTCGTCATTGGTGGCGGCAATATTTTCCGTGGCATGTCAGGTGCTGCTGCCGGCATGGAACGTGCCACTGGCGATTATATGGGCATGCTGGCAACAGTGATGAATGCGCTTGCCATGCAAAACGCGCTTGAACAGATTGATGTTCCGGTTCGCGTCCAATCCGCCCTGACGATTAGTGCCGTATGTGAGCCTTATATTCGTCGCCGTGCCACCCGCCATCTTGAAAAGGGACGGGTGGTTATTTTTGCGGCAGGAACTGGCAATCCGTTTTTCACCACCGACACGGCAGCGGCATTGCGCGCATCCGAGATGAATTGTCAGGCCTTGTTGAAAGGCACCAGAGTCGATGGTATTTATTCCGATGATCCGGAAAAGAATAAAGATGCCAAACGATTTGATCGGATTAGCTATATGCAGGTGCTAACCGATGATTTGCGCGTGATGGACGCATCAGCCATTGCCTTGTCACGTGAAAATAATATTCCCATTCTTGTATTTTCCATTGAAACGCCTGGGGAATTTGAGCGCGTTGTCAAACATGAAGGACGATTCAGCATCGTTTCCTAAGCTAAATTATTGATTAACACGGGCAAGCCCACCCGACTAAGATAGAGGATATAACCATGGCAGAACTTGATATTGATGATATTCAGCGCCGCATGGACGCAAGTCTGGCAAGCCTTCACACCGAATTTATGGGGCTTCGGGCTGGCCGTGCGTCAACCGGAATGCTTGAGCCAATCATGGTTGATGCCTATGGGTCAAAGATGCCAATGAATCAGGTTGGCAATATTTCAGCACCCGAGCCACGGCTTTTGACGGTTTCGGTTTGGGATGCTGGAATGGCATCTTCGGTTGAAAAGGCGATCCGCGAATCTGATTTGGGCCTTAACCCGTCAACCGAAGGCAATCTTATCCGGGTGCCGATCCCTGATCTGTCAGAAGAGCGCCGTAAAGATATGGTGAAAGTCGCCGGTCGCTATGCCGAGGCGTGTCGTGTCGCCATTCGCAACATTCGCCGCGATGGTATCGAAACCGCGCGCAAAGCTGAAAAAGAAGGTCTGATTTCCGAGGATGATCGCCACACGCAGGAAAATCAAGTTCAAAAATTAACTGATGAATTTGTCAAAAAAGTCGATGATGCACTTTCCCATAAGGAAAAAGAAATAACGCAAGTATAAGTTGAGCGTTGTTTAATTTTTGAGGGGTGAGAAGATGCAAATAAATTTACATCATCTGGCAATCATAATGGATGGCAATCGCCGCTGGGCGCATTCGCATGGATTTGAGGTGCTAAAAGGCCATCATAAGGGCGCGGATACGCTTGAGGCCATTAGCCGCGCCGCCCTTGACCAAAAAATCAAATGGTTGACGGTATTTGCCTTCTCATCGGAAAATTGGCAGCGTCCGGCCACCGAGGTCAAAGGGCTTATGTCATTGATGAAACGGTTTATCCTTACGCGCTCAAAAGAGCTGATTGATAACAATATCCGGCTTCGGATCATTGGACGGCGTGACCGGTTCTCGGATGATTTTCAAGATGCTATTGATGATGTTGAAAAATCTTCGGCAATGAATACAGGGCTTAACCTGACCGTTGCGCTTGATTATGGTGGGCGTCAAGATCTGACGGCGGCGGTCGCGCAAATTGCATATCAGGTTGAATCGGGTTTGCTAAAAGCCAATCAGGTGAATGATGATTTGCTGAAATCATGCCTTTCGACAAGAGCGTTGCCGCCGGTTGACCTGTTGATCCGGACCGGGGGCGAGCAGCGAATTTCGAATTTTCTTTTGTGGGATTTGTCATACACCGAATTGCATTTCAGCGATCGATATTGGCCGGATTTCACTGCACAGGATTTGGCCATGGCGATTAGTGATTTCACCAAGCGCGAACGCCGTTTTGGCGGAGATCAAAGTAAAATTCATCAGCTTCATATGGTAAAAAGTGGTCTAGCTTGACCAATTTAGCCAAATCATCAGGAACGCTGCGTCGGGTTTATGGCGCGTTGTTATTGGTTCCGGTTGTTGCGCTGGTCTGGTTTGATCAGATGGCTGCTAGTGTTATTCTTGCCTTTCTTGGCTGTCTGATGGGGCTTGAGGTCAAACGCATTACCGGCCTGCCATTTTTTGCTGGATTGGTTGTTCTGGCTTTGATTGCCGTTCAATCCTTTCCTCATTGGATGTTTGGCGTTTCCTTGACTATGAATGTTGGTTTGACGCTTTTGGTTGCTGGTCTTGTGGCGGCAATCATCGTTGGTATTTTTAGCAATCGTCTGGCGGGTCTGTTTGTTGGTTTGCTGTGTCTTTGCCTTGCCAGTGGCGGTTTGTTGTTATCCCAGCCATCGGGTCACATTATGCTGGTCGCGCTTGCGGCCATCATTGCCGCTTGTGACAGTGCTGCCTATTTCGTTGGCCGCCGAGTTGGTGGGCCAAAATTATGGCCGCGTGTTAGTCCCAATAAAACCATTTCGGGCAGTATTAGCGGGTTTGTCGCGGCAGTGGCAGTAACATCTTTGGTTGCATCGATATTTGGTATTGGTGATTTGGCAGATGCTTCAATTATGGGGCTGTTGATTGGCGGTCTTTCACAAGCCGGTGATCTGATGGAATCGGCGGTAAAACGCCAGCTAGATGTCAAAGATAGCGGGTCTATTTTGCCCGGCCATGGCGGTTTGCTTGACCGTTTTGATGGCTATATTTTTGTTATTCCTGCAGTCTATCTTTATATTTTTGGTCTTTAATTGGTTTCGGATATGGCTGGCATCAAACAAATCACGGTTTTGGGGGCAACTGGATCAATTGGTCAAAGCAGCCTTGCCCTCGTGCGTCAACATCCTGACCGTTTTGCGATTCATGGATTGGTCGCTGGCAAGGATTTTAATCGTCTGGCCTATTTGGCGCATGAATTCAAACCAAAAATCATTGGTATCCATGACCAGACAAATCTGCTAGCTCTGAAAGAATTGGTTTCAACGCTTGATTGCCAGTTGGTTGCTGGCGAGCCGGCCTGTAGCGAAATTGCGGCGATGCCTGTTGATCTGGTGATTGCCGGTATCAGCGGTCTTGCCGGATTGCCTTCGGTGATGGCGGCGGTTCGTGCTGGTCAGGCAGTTGCGATTGCCAATAAGGAATCGCTGGTTTCGGCAGGTGCGGTTGTCACTCGCCAAGCCATCGTGTCAGGCGCCCATATTCTGCCGATTGATAGTGAGCATAATGCTGTTTTCCAGTGCTGGAGTGGTTGGAAAGGGCATCAATCAACCGATAAGACAAATGGCAAGATGACAGAATTAAGTCATATTTGCCTCACCGCGTCGGGTGGGCCATTTTTGACTTTGCCGATTGGTGAATTTGACACAGTCACACCGGCAGCGGCGGTAAAACATCCGAATTGGGAAATGGGGCAGAAAATTTCGGTTGATAGCGCCACCATGATGAATAAAGGGCTAGAAGTTATCGAGGCGCGGTGGCTTTTCGACCTCAAACCAAGCCAGATTGATGTTCTAATTCATCCTCAGCAAGCGGTTCATGGACTCGTCTATTTTCGGGATGGATCAATCATTGCGCAAATGGGCGGGGCTGATATGCGAACACCGATTTCGTATGCCATGGCGTGGCCCGACCGGCTTAATTGGGGGCCAGAACCACTCGATCTGGCGGTGATTGCCAATTTGACTTTTGCGCAGGTTGATCCTGACCGGTTTCCCTGTTTCATGCTGGCGCGTCAGGCACTTGAGGCAGGGGGGATCGCCCCCGCCGTTCTGAACGCTGCAAATGAAGTGGCGGTTGATGCCTTTTTGACTGGAAGGATTGGATTTTTGGATATTGCCAGCATTGTCGATTCCTGCCTTTCCAAAGATTTAGTTGGGGATTTGACAACGATTGAGGCAGTTTGCGCGATTGATCAAACCGCCCGCAAACATGCGCGGCAAATTGTGGCATCGCGTTAAGTTTTCAAAAATGACTAAATTGGGCTAGATTAAATCTAACGCCTCACATATGCAGTTTTGCAATCGCTCACGACAGGATATTTTATGCCCGAACTCGGCTTTACCGATCTTATTCTTGGCTTTTTATTGTTAATCACGCCGGTGGTCTATTTCCATGAGCTTGGTCACTATTGGGTGGCACGAAAAGCCGGTGTCGTCGTTGATGTGTTTTCGATTGGCTTTGGCCCTGAAATTTACGGCTGGACGGCCAAAACCGGAACAAGATGGCGCATTTCAGCCATTCCGCTTGGTGGTTACGTCAAAATGCGCGGTGATGATGATGCCGCTAGCACGCCATCTGCCGATGGGAAAGCTGTTGAGGGTAGTTTTTGCAATGCTGGACTTTACTGGCGTATGGCGATTGTCGCGGCGGGGCCGATTGCCAATTTTATTCTTGGCATCTTCCTTTTTGCCGTTGTCTATATGGCGGTTGGCAAACAAATTCTGCCAGCGGTGATTGGCGATGTGATGCCAAATATGCCAGCTGCCAGTGCTGGTCTAAAGCCGGGTGATAAGGTGATCAAAATCGATGGTGTCGGTGTTCGGGATTTTAATGATATGCGCGGGCTTGTTGTTGAAAGCCCAAATAAGGATTTACGGTTTGTCATTCTTCGTGACGGCCGTGAACTCAATTTGAACATTACACCTGCAGCGCAATTTAATGAACAATTGCAGATTGATATTGGCGTTTTAGGGGTGAAATCACCGCCGGTTGGTGAAATTCAAAAACTGGGCCCAACAGCGGCAGTGGCGGCGGCATCATCTGACGCATTTCATATGTCTGTGGTGATTTTGCGCAGCCTCGGCCGCGCGGTTACCGGCAATATGCAGCAGGGCGAGGTAGGTGGGCCGGTTCGGATTGCCGAAATTTCGGGTGCGATTTTGAATCAGGGGCTTGTTCCCTTTATTCTGCTGACAGCGGTTATTTCAATCAATCTTGGACTAATTAATTTATTGCCTGTTCCGGCACTTGATGGCGGTCATCTTACCTTCTTTTTCCTCGAAGCGCTTCGCGGGAAGCCGTTGCCAATCTGGTTTCAGGCGGCATTGATGCGGGGCGGGATCACCATTTTGATGGGGTTAACGCTGTTTCTTGTCGTTACCGATGTGATACGTCTATTTCAGTAATGCTGGCAAAGAGGTGCGTTTCTCTTTGGTTTAAAAGGTAAAATCGGTGATTAAATTGACAATTAGGGCATTGTTAGGCTTTCGCTAAGCCGTCAGGCTGTCTATAGTTTTTTCAGCTTGTCTTGCTTGGGATCGGAAAATTCAATGCGTCGTCTTGATCTATGTGGTTTTATACTAGGGTTATTCCTCGTTTTCACGACAATCCAATCCAGTGTGGCGCAGGTGTCACAAGGCCCTGTTCGCATCTCCGAGATTCGGGTCGACGGAAACCAACGTGTTGCGGCTGGTACCGTGCAATCCTATCTGCCGGTTCGGGTTGGTGATCTGACTTCGTCGGGATCGTTGAGCAATGCGCTCGCCCGGCTTTATGACACCAATTTATTTCAAGATATCAAGCTAGATATGGACGGAAGCGTTCTTATCGTCCGCGTTGTTGAAAACCCGATTATTAATCGGTTGAATATTGAGGGCAATGACGTTATTTCGGATGACCGATTGCTTGCGGTCATCGATGTACAGCCGCGGCGCGTCTATAACCGAAAAGTGGCCATTGATGCGACACGTCAGTTGATTGAAGTTTATCGCGCTAGTGGACGTTTTGCGGCGGTGATTGAACCTAAAATCATTCAGCTTGATGAAAACCGTGTTAATCTGGTGTTTGAGGTCAATGAAGGGCCGCTGATTAAAATCAACTCTATTGCATTTTCGGGTAATGAAACTTTTAGCGACACGGTATTGCGTCAGGCAGTTGCCAGCCGTGAGGCACGTTGGTGGGCATTTCTTGCGTCAAATGACAAATATGATGAGGGGCGGCTCGATTATGATGTTCGCCTTTTGCGGCAATTTTATTTAGCGCGTGGCTATGCCGATATTACCGTTGATCATGTTCGCGGCGGTTTACTGCCCGACCGCAGCGGTTTTGCGGTAACTTTTCTTGTGAATGAAGGCATACGCTATCAAGTTGGCACGGTCAGCGTCGCTAGTGAAATTAGTGGTGTTGATACAGATGAATTGCAGCAAGTCATCAAATTTGGTGATGATAAATGGTATGATGTTCGGGCTCTTGAGCAGGGGCTTCTTGATATTTCAAACCGGTTGGGGTCTTTCGGCTATGCATTTGTGAATGTAACGCCTGAAATCAGGACGAACCCAGAAACAGCAACATTAGACATTGCCATCACGATTGATAAGGCACGCCGGAATTTTGTCGAGCGGATCGAATTTGTCGATAATGCGCGCACCATGGATCGGGTGATCAGACGCCAATTTGAAATTGTCGAGGGCGATGCCTATAACCAGCTAAAAATCGACCGATCTGTCCGGAATGTCCGAAATCTTGGATATTTCACAGATGTGAAGGTTACCACTCTTCAGGGGTCGAGCCCCGAGCAAACGATTACAAGAGTGACTGTCGAAGAACAATCAACCGGTGATTTTTCAATTGGTCTTGGTTATTCATCATTGGATAAATCAAGTGTGTCATTAGGCATTAACGAACGTAATTTCCTTGGCTCTGGTCGCAGGGCCAGCGCGTCTATTTCAACATCGGGAACTGAAACCAATTTTAATTTAGGTCTAACTGAGCCTTATCTACTTGGACGGAATTTAACCGGCAGTTTTGATATCTTTAACACTAAGACTAAATCTGATGAAACAACCATTAATCAATCGGGTTTTTCGCTTGGTGTTGGCTTTTCAGCGGCACGCGATGTGTTTCACCGCTTAAAATATGAGCTTAGCCAGTCCAAAACAACGGTTGCTTCGACCACTGCCACATCGATTACCGGCGAGGTGGGGAAAACCCGTCTTCGCTCTTCGCTGAAATATGTTCTGTCGAAAGACACAAGAGATAACCGGTTTGATCCGAATGAAGGCTATTTCTTGGAAATGGATGAAACATTGGCTGGGTTTGGCGGTGATGTTAAGTTTCTACGAACAAAATTGTCGGCTGCTTATTACAAACCGCTATTGTTTAAATCCGTTATTCTTGGTGTGTCTGGTAAGCTTGGCTATGTCACTAGTCTTGGCGACAAGGTAACGCAATCGCAACGTTTCAATCTTGGTGGACGTGATGTTCGCGGTTTTGGATCGGGTGGTATTGGCCCGCGTGACACGGGATCGTCTGACGCTGTTGGCGGCAACAAGATGTATGCTGGTACCTTTGAGGTGGTTTCAAGCCTTGGCCTTGATAAGGATACCGGTGTTCGTTGGACGGTCTTTACCGACTTTGGATCATTGTGGGGAACCGACTATCCATCAGGCGTAACCAAGCCAAATGCGGCGAATATGCGGGTTAGTGCGGGTGTTGGTGTTTTTTGGAGTACAGCCATTGGTCCATTGTCATTTTCTTGGGCAAAACCACTATCAAAAATGGCGCATGACACGCCAAAAACTTTCCAGTTCAATATTGGAACCAGGTTGTAGGCATGATGAAAAAAACACGTTTCACCCCGATCAAACTGTTGATTTTTATGATGGCTTTTATTGGCTTTGCACCTGTTAGCCTTGCCCAGACTGACGCAACCACGCCAACAGCTGAAAAATCAATGGAGGTGAAACGAATTGCCCTTGTTGATCTAGATGGTGTTTTACGCGCCGCTGATGCCAATAACCGTGTTCGTGAATTGCTTGATGGTCAGCGCGCAAAATTTCAAGAAGAATTTCGGGCGATTGAGGTGAATTTACAGCAAAGCGAACGTGACCTTCTAGCCAAGCGCGAGCTGATGGCAAAAGACGAATTTGACAAGCTTGTTACCGCGTTTCAGGCGCGTGTTTCGTCGGTGCAAAAGGAAATCCAATATAAAAGACAGTCAATTGATAACGCCTATCAAAAAGCATCGAACGATATCCGTGGGCTGGCGATCAAAGTGATCACAAAAATTGCCAGTGAACGCGAAATTGACCTGATCTTAAACCGTGACTCGAGTGTGATTTTTTTACCGCATCTAAATATTTCGGATGAGGTGTTAACACGCTTGAATGAGCGCACCAAAAACGCCCGCATCGAGGTTGAGATTAAGAAACCGGCTGCGCAATAGGGTATTTTCATGTCCATCAACACTGTGTTTTACCAAATTGCCAAAGATGTGACGGCTGCCGATCTTGCCAAAATCATTGGCGCGACCGATCTGCGTGGACCAGATCAGATTGTGATCAGTGATATTGAAGCCTTTGACGGCGCAAAACCATTCTCATTGATCTATCAGTCTGATCCAGATCTGGCCAAAACACTGGCGGTCGAGTCGGCTATTGTGATTACGAATGAGGCTTGTTTGCCACTGATTGATCCCGCCAATTGCTGTTTAATCGTGGCATCACCACGGATTGGATTTGCCCATGCGTTAGCGCATCTTGTTACGTCTGCGCCGGTTGATCATGGCACTACTGGTATCGCGCCACTGGCCAAAATTGCCGATACTGCGGTCATTCACCCATCAGCGACTATCATGCCTCAAGTTGTGATTGGGGCGGGCACTGTGGTCGAGGCTGGCGCTGTCTTGCATGCCGGGGTTGCGGTTGGTGAGAATTGCCATATCCGATCAAACAGTGTTTTGTCGCATTGTCTTATTGGTAACGGGGTTGATATTGGCGCTGGCAGCGTTCTTGGTGCGACCGGTTTTGGTTTTGAAATGACCGATGATGGGGTTGTAAAATTGTCGCATATCGGTCTTGTGGTGATTGATGATTTTGTGTCAATCGGCAGTGGTTGCGCGATCGACCGTGGCAGCCTTGGCAATACCCATATCGGCGCGCTTGTTATGATGGATAATCTTTGTCACATCGCCCATAACGTAACAATTGGTGCAAGATCAATCATTGCCGGTCAATGCGGCATTTCGGGAAGTGTTACCGTTGGACAAGGCGTCGCAATGGGGGGGCAGGTTGGTATTGCCCCGCATGTGAAAATTGGTGATGGCGCCGTGTTGACAGCGCGAAGCGGCGTCACAAAAGATGTCGAAGATGGTGATCAGGTTGCAGGCTTTCCAGCCGTGTCAAAACGCCAGTTTTGGCGCGAACAGGCAGCATTAAGACGGCTTGGCATGCCGAAAGCGTCCAAATCATAATAAGCAGTGAAGTTAATCAAGATTTATACTATGTATGGATCGATGAAGATCGCAAAAGGACAGGGTAATGGCGGAAACGATTGATGTTTTGAATATTGATGAGATCAAAAAACTGATTCCCCATCGAGCGCCCATTTTGTTGATTGATCGGGTTGAAAACATCATCCCCGATACTGAAGCGACAGGAATCAAAGCCGTTAGTGGCAATGAACCCTATTTTGCTGGTCATTTTCCTGATTTTCCGGTCATGCCCGGCGTGTTGATTGTTGAAGCCATCGCGCAAACAGCATCGGTTATGGTGGCAGCAACAACGCCTGATTTCACCGCAGGTAAATTGGTGTTTTTCACAACCATTGAAAAAGCTCGTTTTCGCCAGCCGGTAAGACCCGGTGACGTTATTGAAATGCGTGTTGTTAAAACCGCAGCCAAAGGCCCGCTATGGAAATTTACCGGTACAGCGAAAGTGGCTGGTAAACTTGTTGCCGAAGCCGAATTTGGCGCGATGATCGTTGATCCGGATCGCTAGGCAATGACGCAAACAATTCATTCAACTGCAATCATCGCAGCAAAGGCCAAGATTGGCGCTGATGTAAAGATTGGTCCTTATTGTGTGATTGGTGACGACACCGTTATTGGTGATGGGGCGCATCTTCATAGTCACGTTGTGATCGAGGGACATACATCGCTTGGGGCAGGGTGCGAGGTTTACCCTTTTGCCGCTCTTGGTTGTGCGCCGCAGCATACGCGTTACGAAAATGAGCCTTCACGATTGGTTATTGGTAAAAATTGCGTTATCCGCGAACATGTGACCATG
Organism: uncultured Alphaproteobacteria bacterium; assembly: GCA_963926175.1. Taxonomy (GTDB): domain Bacteria; phylum Pseudomonadota; class Alphaproteobacteria; order Puniceispirillales; family Puniceispirillaceae; genus UBA3439. The sequence goes on from CAWUWE010000042.1 coordinate 40,565, forward strand.
CATCCGGGAACTGCCATTGATGTTATGGAAACGATTGTTGGTGATCATGGTTTGTTTTTTGCGGGGGCGCATGTGGCGCATGATTGCGTTATTGGCAATAATGTTATTTTTGCCAATAACGCCGCGCTTGGTGGGCATGTAAAGATTGGCGATCATGTCATGCTTGGCGGTTTTGCAGCGGTTCAGCAATGGTGCCGTGTTGGCCCACATGCGATGGTTGGCGCGCATAGTCTTGTCGATGCCGATATTATTCCCTATTGTATTGCTTCTGGAAATCGGGCGCGGCTTAGCGCAGTTAATGTCATTGGGCTGGAACGGCGCGGCTTTGCGCCAGCGACTGTCACTGCCTTACGCGATCTTTTTCGCCAGTTAATTCGGGGAAATGGGCTTTTTGCCAGCCGGTTACAAGATGCCAAGGCGCATTTTGCTGGCCAGCCAGAAATTGATCTTCTGTTTGATTTTATTGACAGTGCTGGCCGCAATGGTATTTGTCAGTCATTTAAACGCTAAAAGGGCATAAGCGCGGCAGGATTGCCAAAAGGGTTTATCAAGGACATGACACGGCTTGCTATTATCGCCGGAAAGGGCCAATTGCCTGTTGATGTTGCCGCCGCGGCAACTGCTAATGGTTTCGATGTTTTGATCCTACCGATAAAAGGACAAGCCGACGCTGATTTCACCGCCTATCAAACCATGCCAATCCGGCTTGGTGCGATTGGTGAAACCCGCGCCATCATGGTTCAGCGTAACATCGAAAAACTGCTCATGGTTGGCAAGATTTCATGGCCTTCAATGGCGGCATTAAGACCCGATTTTGACGGGGTGAAACTGCTTGGTAAGATGATGACCAAGGGTGATGATAATGCGCTTCGCCATGTGGCGGCGTTTTTTGCCGAAAAAGAGATTGAAACTATGGCGGTTGACGCCTTTCTGCCAGATCGCAAAATGCCGTTGGGTCTTGTCGCTGGTGACGAGCCTGATGCGCAATCAATGGCTATGATCGCTCTTGGTGCCTCGATTCTTGCCGCATTGGGAACGCATGATGTTGGACAGTCAGTGATCATCCAGAATGGCCGTGTGATCGCAATTGAAGCGGCGGAGGGCAGTGATGCCATGATCGCGCGCGCCGCCGCGCTTCTTGATCCAGCTGGCGGCATTGCCTGCCTTGTGAAAATGCGCAAAAGCGCACAAGATTCCCGCCTTGATATGCCGGTGATGGGCTGCAACACCATTTTGTCAGCGGCAAATGCTGACCTTTCACTTATGGCGATTGAGGCAGATGCGGTGCTGCTCGCCGATGATATTGCGGCAATCAAAGGACTATGTAAGACACATGGCGTTACCTTGATCGGCATTGATAGCCGCATGACATCATGACAGCGCCATTTTTCATCCTTGCAGGTGAGGAATCGGGCGATCAATTGGCGGCTCATCTCATGCGGGCGGTGAATAACGCTTATGAAAAACCCGACTGGATTGGGGTTGGTGGCAGGCTGATGCAGGCCGAAGGGCTTGAATCTTGGGTCGATATGGAAACGCTATCGGTTATGGGGTTTGGCGGCGCGTTAAAAGCCTACCGGCGGCTATCCAGCCTTGCTGATGATCTTGTTGAACGGGTGATTAAAGCACGACCGCATCTGGTTCTTACCGTTGATAATAAAGGCTTTGCCCTACGGTTCGCATCGCGGTTAAAACGCCGTATGAAGGCCGTTGGCTGGTCAGTATCGATCATCCATTGTGTTGCTCCTACGGTATGGGCCTGGGGCAAGTGGCGGGCGAAAAAATTTGCCACGGTTATGGATGGTCTTTTATGTCTGTTTCCATTTGAACCTGATTATTTCAAACCGTTCGGGCTTGATGCGCATTTTATTGGACATCCCGAAGCCTTTGGTGATCGCTTGCCCGCCAAGCCAGAGAATAAATCCGTTGAAAAAGAAAAGATAAAATCAAATAAAATCATATTATTACCGGGAAGTCGGCGAAGCGAAATTAGCCTTATTCTGCCAGAGATGCTTGCCGCAACAGCGATTATCAAAAGGCATGATCCAAATTTGAACTTTGTGTTGCCAGCCGTGCCGCATCTTTTGCCGATGATCAAGAGTCTTGTTGCGGGAAGTGGCGTCACCATTCTTGATCAGCCAGAAGATTTAATCCCCGCATTGCAAACAAGTGACGCGATGATAGCAACCTCAGGAACAATCACTTTGCAGGCGGCTTTATGCGGCGCCGTTGGGGTGACCTGTTATCGTACCAGTGCGTTCAGTGGCTTTATCGGCCGCCGGCTGGTTGATCTGGATAAGGTGATTTTGCCAAATGCCATTCTTGGACGCCCGCTTTACCCCTTTTACTTTCAAGAAGCGGCAACTGGCAAAACCCTTGCCGCCGCGACATTGGACTGTCTTTATGACGCCAACGCAAAATCCAGTGCAAGACAAGCGGCGATCGAGCTGAAAAGCTTGCTGACTGGCGGGGCGCAATCATTTGATGAACTGGTGGTTGGCGCGTTAAAAAACTGGTTTGATTAAACACCAAGCCAGTTTGATTTATGCGGTAAAATTTGATGAAAGCCTAACGCGATTGCAGGTCTTTATAAGGACGCTCGACAGGCCCTGTATAGAGCTGGCGAGGGCGGCCAATCCGCTGGGTCGGGTCGGTAATCATTTCGTTCCATTGTGCAATCCAGCCGGTTGTCCGCGCAACGGCAAACAGCACAGTGAACATTGACGTTGGGAAACCCATCGCCTTCAAAATGATGCCTGAATAGAAATCCACATTCGGGTATAGCTTTTTTTCGATGAAATAGCTGTCATTGACGGCCAATTCTTCGAGCTCCATTGCCAATTCGAGAAGCGGATCATTGATCCCAAGCTTGCCAAGAACATCATGGCAGGCCTTGCGCAGAACCTTGGCGCGTGGATCAAAATTCTTGTAAACCCTATGACCAAAGCCGAATAACCGGAACGGATCGTCTTTGTCGCGGGCTTTATTGATGAATTCTGGAATGTTTTTCTTATGGCCAATCTGGTTCAGCATATTCAAAACGGCTTCGTTTGCACCGCCATGAGCCGGACCCCATAAAGAAGCAATGCCCGCGGCAATACATGCAAAAGGGTTTGCCCCTGATGAGCCGGCAAGACGCACGGTCGAGGTTGACGCATTCTGTTCATGGTCAGCATGAAGAATAAAGATTTTGTTCATCGCATCGGCCAGAATAGGGTCAACATGATAATCTTCGGCGGGCACGGCAAAACACATATGCAGGAAGTTTTCCGCATATTTCAGATTGTTGCGCGGATAGTTAAATGGCTGTCCAAGCGAATATTTATAGGCCATTGATGCCAAGGTCGGCATTTTGGCGATTAGACGCCGTGATGCGATCATGCGCTGCAAGGGGTCATGTATATCGGTCGAGTCATGATAAAAAGCCGAAAGAGCGCCGGTAACACCACAAAGAATAGCCATTGGATGCGCGTCACGGCGAAAGCCGCGAAGAAAGATTGACAGCTGTTCATGCACCATTGTGTGGCGCGTGATTGCCGTATCGAAAGCTTCTTTCTCGTCAGGTTTGGGCAATTCGCCTTCAAGCAGCAAATAGGCCAACTCTAGAAAATCGGCTTTTTCGGCAAGGTCTTCGATCGCATAGCCGCGATGCAGCAAAACGCCTTCATCACCATCAATATAGGTTAGGCCCGAAACACAAGATCCTGTCGCCCCATAACCTGGGTCATAGGTGAACATGCCGGTTTCGGCATAGAGTTTGCGGATATCAATAACATCTGGTCCAATAGTTCCCGAAGTAACTGGAAGAATTGTTGATTTTCCTGATGCGTTATCAGTGATCGTCACTGATTTTTCGGAAGGCGAATTTTCTGCCATCTGCGGACCTCATGGTAAAAGTTATTTGACGGATACAGCTCGGCGCGGCCGGCGACTGTACCAACAGCAAAGTTATGTTTGATTTTTAGCGCAGATTACAGTTATTTGCAAGCGAACTGCAATCGCACGCTTGTTTCAGATTGTCCCAAAGTAACCATGATATCAATAATAGACGGGGTTTGTTTCATCCCTGTGACAGCGGCGCGCAATGGCAGGCCAATATCGCGCATTTTCAGTTCGTTTTCAGCAAGATAGGCGTTGATACTCGCCTTTAACCCATCTAAATTCCAAGTGGCAGTTGCCAATGAAGTATCTAAATCACGCAAAATTGCCTTGGCGTCATCGGTCAGAAGTGCGGCGGCATCATCATCGATATCAACCGCGCCATCACCCAACAGATAGCCAATTGATCCGGCGATATCAAGATGGGTTTTGGCGCGTTCCTTTAACAATGGCAACAGTGTGATAATCCGCGATTTGGCGGCACTGCTTGTTGGTGTGTTGCCTGATTGTGCTAGCGCGGCGACAATCAATTCATACAGCGCGTTATCATCCATGGTTTTGATGAAATAGGCGTTCACATCGCTCAATTTATCGCTGTCAAAGCGGGCAGGTGATTTGCCAATACGGCCAAGATCAAACAAACCAACAGCTTCATCGCGGGGAATGATATCCATATCGCCATGGCTCCAGCCAAGCCGCAGCAAATAGCTGAACATGGCATCGGGTAAAAACCCCATATCGCGATAGGCATCAACGCCAAGCGCACCATGTCGTTTGGATAGTTTTGCACCGTCACTGCCATGAATAAGCGGGATATGGGCAAAAACCGGAATATCCCATCCCATGCCCTCGTAAACCATATATTGCCGAAAGGCGTTATTCAGATGGTCATCTCCGCGGATAACATGCGTGATGCCCATATCATGATCATCAACAACAACAGCAAGCATATAAGTTGGTGATCCATCAGCGCGCAAAATCACCATATCATCCAAAACATGGTTCTGCACGGTAACCGATCCTTGAACGGCATCTGCAATCGTTGTGCTGCCGCTATCTGGCATTTTCATTCTGACAACATAGGGTGCATCTGATGGCGCCTGCGCCGGATCGCGGTCGCGCCATGGTGAACGCACCGCGTCACCGGATTTTTTGCTGTCTTCACGGATCGCGGTTAATTCATCATCGGTTAGATAACATTGATAGGCAGCGCCAGCGGCAATCAGTGCATGGGCAATTTCTTGGTGACGCTCGCTTTGGGCTGACTGGCTGATTGCAGGCTTGTCACCGCCAAGCCCAAGCCAATTAAGCCCGTCATGGATCGCAGCAACCGCGGCGTCGGTTGAACGCGCCTTATCGGTATCTTCAATCCGCAAAAGATACGTGCCGCCATGATGACGTGCAAATAGCCAGTTGAAAATGGCGGTTCTTGCCCCGCCAATATGAAGATAACCGGTTGGTGACGGCGCAAATCTGGTGACGACGTTCATAATTTTTTAAGCCCTTCCTGATAGGCTGACAGCGGATTACCCGCAACGCGCGCATGCTACACTAATGGCTTTGCAAATTGCACCCCTGATCGTTCCCGAACGCCGGATATTGATTTCGCTATATCTGTTTATGCCTGGAATTCTCCCGTTTCATCTACTGCCCTCGATTGCTGGGCTGGGGGCCGCGATCTATGCCCGCCATTTTGTCGGACATGATCGGGGGTTGTTTATACTTGTTGCATTGACGGTTTGTTTTGCCTTGGCAAAACTAAAATTTGCTCGACATGACCAGCCCAAAATTAAACATGGCGTTACCGCTGATATCCAGGGAACCCTGATCAAGATTGATGGCAATGCTGATGCCCGAAGCCGCTTATGGATCAGCCTTGATGTCACGTCAAAGATCGTGAAAAGCGGTATGTTACCAGCAGGTGGCATTGTTCGCGTGACAACGGACAAATGGCAGGAACCGCAATATCTTGGCAGGGCAATCGCCATGCGGGTAAGGCTGTATCCGCCGCCCGACCGTATTTTGCATGGTACGCCTGATTATATGGGTGGCGAGCGCGGGTGAATGACGTGCTGGCAAGCGGCTATGTTATCGCACAGATCGCAATCATGCCAAATGATCATGCCAGAACGGTAATGTATGATGTGACAATGGCGCTAACACGCTATCGGGCTGGATTTGCCGCGCATCTTGTCGATTTGATGCCGAAACCGGGGCAGGCGCGATTGCGGCGGCGTTGCTTGTTGGTGAAAGACGGTTCATCAGCGAGGAGGTGTATAACCGGTTTCGCGATTCTGGTTTCGCGCCTTTGGCATGGCTATGCTTGTGGTTTTGGCAATTTTGCATGACCGGATGGCGTTAACGCTTCGTAATGTCTGTTTGGCTACTTTTACCATTCTGGCGTTTAATCCGGTGGCGCTATTTACCCCCAGCTTTCAATTAAGCTTTGCTGCAACGGCGATTTTGGTCATCTGGTATGAATCGCGGGCGAGGCGCGAACCGGCAAAAAGGCATTGGATTTTCCACTGTCCAATTGCATTGATCACCATGTCATGTCTATTTGCAACGGCAACAGCGCCATTTGCGGCACAGCATTTTGGCACAGTCACCCCTTGGGGGCTTGTCGCCAATATTATCGGCATACCGCTTACCCGCCTCTGGATCATGCCAACTGGGATGATTTTAACGATTAGCGGCCTGTTCGGGCTGGATTCGTTGTAGGCACCTTTGATGATGGCCGGTCTTCACGCGCTTTATTATCTGGCAGATTGGATTGCCGGTTTCCCGCTAGCTGGGTGCAAAGTGGCACCGCCCGGATATGTCGTTTTATGGGTTATGGTGACCGGCATGATGATATCGCAGCTTTTGACCAAGCCAATGGCGTGTATTGGTTTGCTTCTGGTTGTAATCGGCGAGGTTACATGGGCGGTTAGGCCGGTTCCTGACGGGGTTTTGTTCGCGGTTGGCCGCGCGCCGCAATTGGTGTTGGCAGCGAATAATGGCACGGCACTGTCCTATGCACCACTTTCCGATTTTCTGGCATCAATGGCCGAATTGCGGATGGGGAAGGGCATTGAACCGGCTGATCAGGCGCAATGTTTGCCAACCTGCAAATATGATTTTTCAAACGGCACCGGCGCCAGCATTGTTTTGAAAGCAAAAGGTTTGACCGCAGCGTGCAGGGATTTGGGAACGCGTTTGTTTTGACAAGCGTAACGCCGCGTTATCCTTGCTATAGCGGGAAACCAATTTATGATATCGATCAAAAATTAGGATATAATTATCTGATCTTTATCGATAAAAATAAATTAAAGCTAATTAATAATTTCGGATTAAGCCGGCAAGCTTGC
>CAWUWE010000043.1:0-53851 GCA_963926175.1 uncultured Alphaproteobacteria bacterium
TAAGGGTAATACCTACAGCCTTGCCTTTTCACAGTTGATAAATGGTGTTCAGGTTGAGCTTGGTCGCAGAGACTATGATGGGCTTCAAAAAGACGAGAATTTTGGCCAATTAAGCTACACAATTCCAATGGGTGGTGCGCCTGCACAGTCTAGCAAGCCACTATTCTCAAGTGAAATGTTTGAAAGCGCGTCGATGAGAGACAAAATGCTCGATAAGGTTCGGCGTAATAACGCAATTGTAATCCAAACTAAGTTTGTTGCTGGAATTGGAGGAGCTTAACATGAGAAAGCTGTTGTTAAATCTCATTGTACTTTGTAGCTCTGTGTTTTTGGCTGCTAATGCTTTTGCCGCAGGAGCAAAGGTAGACGCTGAGGCCATGAACCCTTGTGTTGCAACTGCCGGTACCAATGGCATCATCTCGCAATCACCAGCCAGTGCGACGTGTGGTGCAACACCACAAAAATACGAAATTACGGTCGTTGAGATGGGTGTCTGCACGGCACACCCCTATGGAACTAGCAAGGATGCTGAAGCGTTTGACGCCTCCACTTGCTCCGTTGTTTACAGTGACACAACGCCAACCGCAACCGATATTGCTTCCTTAATTGGCACAACACTTGGGATGGATGGAGAGAGTGCGTTACCGCCAGTCGGAACTTATGGCTATCCATACCTCCTGTTTGAAAATCAATTTGTAACAAAAACCACTTTTACCGCAGGAAATGGCACTGTTTGGTATGGCTTAGCAAATGGTAATGCCGATCAAACTGGTCCAGCAGCAGACAAAACTGATGTGCTTGCGAATTTTGGCGACACTACTTGCTTCTCAGGCTACCTAGGTGCGGTAGTGACTGGCGGTACTATTGATGGCTTTATCACTAATTCTGCAAAGCTGCGAAGCGCTGCTTTAACTGCAGACCCATGTCCACTGAGAACACATATAGTTGGGGTGATGAAGCTGAGCAGTCCATTCATCATTACACCGCAAACTTTCGGTCTTAACTTCCAGTTTCTTTTAACTGGTCAGGGTACTCAGTTCATGAGCAGTAATGGTAATAATGCGATACCCGAGGAATATGGTTCAGCTCCATTTTCAGGAGTATTTACAGTTTTAAACCAGGAATAATGACGGAATCTGATAAGCGAATTCATTTTGCACGAAAACGCGGTGTTGCCAGAAAAGTGTCGGAGAAGTTGGCTCTTTGATTGCAACTGAAAATCTTGCACACTTGCCTAAAGGCTTCTCAGACTGTTTTTTAACAATTAAAACAAATTTATGAGCGCGGTGATAAAAGGACAACAACAGACCCTTTAGCCCTCTTTTTTGAAGTCGTGAGATTGCGATGGGTACTGGGGTGTGATTTGTTGGAGTATGGAACCTAATCATATGATACTGGGCCATTGCTTAAGATAATAGCGGCTATTTTGTACCAAACTTTGTACCAAATCATGTTCTTAATTATATGATATTATTGATTTAATTAACAATTATGTCGCTTAGGTAGACTATTCGAGTCTCTCCGCTAGCGCCATCCTTTCCAAAAATTATCAATAAAAAAATGCGTTGTGACCCGAGGTCGCCACGATGAAGTTGAGCGTGGGTTAGGCCAGTCATCACCAGCAAGATCATTGCATAAGGCAGCACGCGCCTCGCCCATTTTGCGGGCAGGCTTTGCAGCATCATAATCTTCTTGGATCAATTAGATGATCAGGTTAGTTTTACAGGCTTTTTAAGAACATCATTTTCAGCAAGGTTAAGAATCATTGCAACAATTTGGAACTTTCGCGCCGACAGGTGTTAGCCGCCTTATTCTTAGGCTGGCAAAAATGGGGCTTGGACGCGGCCGGTTAAAATTGCTGTTCTCGCAGTTTTGGAACCGGATCAATGGCGACAAGCCTGTTGATCTGATTTACCAGAATTTGAAATTGCGGCTTCAACCGCGCCAAAACACCATCGAATCCAAAATCATGTTTAGTGCAAAACAGCGCGAAGGTGCTGAATTAGCGCTGATCAAGCGTCATTTGACCGATGGCGGCGTTTTTGTTGATATTGGATCCAATATTGGATATTACGCGCTGAATGTTGCGCTGATGAATGCTGGCAAAGTGATCGCAATCGAGCCAAATCCGCCCGTTCTAGCGCGGCTGCGCGACAATATTGCGCTCAATGATTTGCAATTAAAAATTACCGTTCATGATGTTGCAATTGGTGCTGCAAAGGGCATCGCGCATCTGACCATTTCAGATAGTGATTTTGGCAGCAGCTCGATTGTCAATCAGCGCGTTGGCAAAACGCATATTGATGTTGAGGTGTTGCCACTTGTTGAAATCTTGAGAATCAATGACATTGCCCGTGCTGATGTGATCAAGATCGATATTGAAGGTATGGAAGATCGCGCCCTTTTTCCCTATTTCGAAACGATTGCCAAAGCGCAATATCCGAAATTGATTGTGATGGAAGATGGCATCAACGAACAATGGGAACGCGATATTCTAAGCTGGCTATTGGCCAATGGCTATCATGCTGCGGCGCGCACTCGTGGCAATATCATGCTTGAACGTGATGGCTAGCCTCATCATTTAGGCCAAATTCCCATTACCAATCAGACGTGCCGATCAGACGCGTAAGGCAGGCAGGCCAACACCGGTTGAGTTAAAGCCGCCATCAACAGCCAATGTCTGGCCCGTAATATAGCTTGACTTTTCCGAGCCAAGAAACACAACCGCCTCGGCAATTTCGGCCTCACTGCCATAGCGGTTCAGCGGGATCGCATCATGATAGGCATCGATAATCGCCTGACTATGAACCGCAATTGCCAATTTCGTGCGCACCGGGCCTGGAGCCACGCAATCCACCCGAATGCCAAATTCACCCATTTCGTCAACAGCTGCAGGGTCAAACACATCACAAACAAAGGCCGTGCCGCCAGCAAGTGACGCCGCCGCTGCATCAAGCGCGTCTTTATCGCGATCAACCATTGCCACCTGATAGCCCTGATCGACAAAAAGCCGCACCGTGGCAAGTCCAATGCCACGGGCTGCACCTGTTACAATTGCCATTTTCATCAGCTTTATCTCCATAGGTTGTGTTGGCCGGTTAGCGATTTCTGAAAAGATTAATGTTGATCAAGATCAGTTCTAACCAAAATCAGTTTTACCAAAGGCCAGTGGGGTCGGATTATCGGTAAAAATATCAGCCAATTCACTGTCTCTGATTGACGCCAGCTTGACAAGCTGGATTGATAGAGAACCGGCAAAGCGCAGAAACTAGGATAAAATGAAGTTAAAGCTGCATCATATAAATCTCTCGACCAATAATGTTGCTGGTATGGATCATTTCTACCGCGATGTTTTGGGGCTGAAAACCGAAACCGAAGGATTGCCGATTCTCGAAAAAAAAGGGCTATGATGGGGATGTTGCCTTTGTTTCGGATGGCCATATCCAAACCCATCTGGCGCAAAAGGATTTGCAAGTTGGATTTCGCACCGGCCATATCGTCAACCCGCTTGAACGCGGTCACATTGCCTATCGCACCGATGATTTAGCCGCTTTCAAAGCGCATCTTGAGGAAAAGGGCATTGCCTATTCTGATTGGGGCGAAACAGCGGTTGCCGGATGGCAGCAGATTTTCTTTTATGACCCTGATGGTAATATTATCGAAGTACATGAAATCACGCGCTAAAGGCACAATGCTGTACCGCTGAAAGGACATGATCATGCCTCGCCTTCACGCCCCCGAAACAAGATGGTTTGACGATTTTGCCATTGGCGAGACTTTCTATATTCCATCACGGACAATGACAGATGCGTTGTTTGCGGCATTCCAATTGGCATCGGGCGACAATGATCCAATCCATTATGATGTTGAATTCTGCAAAGAACGTGGCCATCCAGCAATGCTAGCGCATGGCCTGCAGGTTTTTATCCAGACCGCCGCCGGGGCGGGTAATTTTCCGCAGCAAACAGCCGATAGCCTTGTTGCGCTTTTATCTTTTTCCGGCGAAATGCATCACCCGCTTTATGCTGGTGATACCGTCTATCCGGGGCTGGAAATCGTCAAATTAACGCCGCAGCGCACCACCGGCATTATCGAAATGCGGGCAATTGTTTTGAACCAGCATGACCAGCTTATAATGAAAGGAACGCATCGCTATCTGGTGAAGAAAAATTCAGCCGTTTGATGATGAATCATTTTGAGGGACATCTGCGCCAAGCACCCCTAGCTGGAAAAAACCGCAAAGCCAAGCCCAATCGAAACGCCGAAAAGCGAATGCACCTTTAAGGCCAATGCGCAAACCAGCGGTGGGTTTGGCGTTAAACGCGCCAACATGCCTTTGCCAAGACACGGCAGAAAAAAGAACCAAGGCACCGCGACGCTTATCACGCCAAAAATCAAGCCATCAACCAACCTTGCCTGCAAAATAGTGGCATGCATAAGCCACGCATAAACTGCCGCATACCCAATCGCGACGCCATAATGAACAAGCCAACCAACCGCCAATTCATTTTTTCGTTCAGCTTGAGATTCAAGGTCACGGGCAATTAACTGACCGCTGGTTAATAAGCCAAGGCTCCAGCGCCCCACCATCGCCCAATTACTTGGCGGAATCGCTGTCAGCTTTTGAAACAGTCGCTGCCAGAGATCTAAAATGGCACAGGCAACAACACCCACAATTAGAATTTGAATAACAAGCATTTCAGATGTGACCCACTGGCGAAAACAATTGATCGCGCTATCGCCAGACCGGCCAGAACACGACAAGGGATTTATGGTTGTCCAGAAACTGGCATTCGTCAATCGCTGATCAATCATCATCGTGGCCACACAAATCCACTGCCACAAATATACCGCTAAGGGTTGATCGGCATCCTTGGCTCGGGTTAGGCTTGGGTTATAGCTTTTCATCTGGCAAGTCGCTTTTCGCAAGTCGCTTTGCCCTTTTCATCGCACCGAGGCCCATTACCATGCCACATAGAACGATTTTCCACGAAAATGAGGAAGACACCACCCTGGGCGGGCGCATTTCAATGGCACGCGAAGCATCGGGATTAAGCGTTGCCGATGTTGTCAAACGCCTTGGCGTGCGGGCAAACACCTATGAAGCATGGGAAGCAGACCGGTCTGAACCACGCGCAAACAAGCTTGTTGCGCTTGCCGGCATTTTGAATATTTCACCGCCTTATTTATTAAGCGGGCTTGGAAAACAGCCGCCGCAACCAGCCCTGTCTGAACGCCAGATCACCCAGTTAAAAGCCCAGGTTGAACAGCTGGAACAAAGCCTGAAAGCCACAACCGCCAGTCTGCGCCAAATCAAAAAAACGGTTAGCAAAATGAAATAACTGTTTTGCCAATATTCGCGCAGCGGCGATGATACATTCGCCATTTTTAAATCAAAGCCGCGACAAATTCGCCAAAAGAACTGACAGGCGGCATTATCATATTGCTGGTAACGGGCAAAATGCTTTAGCTTGGTGTCTTCAGATTTACTGTTGATTATAAAGGATCGAAAGTCATTATGGATATTGCAAGTAAAAAAGCCATCGTTCTTGGCGGCACATCAGGTATTGGCCTTGCGACAAGTCTTATGCTTGTTGAAAAAGGCGCAGATGTTGTTGCGGTAAGCCGTGACCCAAGCAAAGCTGGTGATGTTCCGGCCGGCATTCGCCTTGCCGCGCTAGACAGCCGCGACAGTGATGCGGTCGAAGCCTTTTTCAATGCTGAAGGCGATATCGACATTCTTGTCAATTCAGCCACCGGCGGTTCACGCGCCTTTGGCCCATTCATGGAAATGGATATGAAAGGCTTTCAAAGCTCGTTTGACAAGCTATGGGGCTATGCCAATGTTCTGCGCTATGGCGCATCGCATGTTCGTGATCATGGAAGCATTGTTCTTGTTAGCGGCAGCCCTGCCCGCAAACCAAAGCCCGGGCAGATTGCCCTATCGGCTGTTGGTGGCGCTGTTGAAGCCTTGGCGCGTGCCATTGCGGCCGAAATTGCACCAAAGCGGGTGAATGTGGTTTCACCAGGCATTATCGACACGCCAATGGTGGCGTTGAGTGGTGAGAATCGTGCCAAACATTACCAGAATGTCACAAAAACCCATTTGGTAGACCGCGCTGGTCATCCTGCCGAAGTGGCACAAGCCATTATCTTTGCGATTGAGAATGATTTTATCACTGGCACCACAATTGACGTTGATGGTGGCTGGCTCGTCGCCCAATAGGCCAGCACAAACCGAACAAAAATTGTTCCAGCACCGCACCCCATTATAGCAAAAAGGTCATTCATGATGGATCGACAAAAATGGCTTGAATGGACGGGTGTTGGAACAGCTATTCTATATTCAATGCTGATTGCGTTAAATATCGGCGCGGAATTTATCGGCTTTCTGCTTTTATTTCTGTCGGCAGGTCTGATTGGCCTATGGGCTCATTTTGGCAAGCACCGTGGTATCATGCTTCTGCAGGTATTTTATGCCACGGCTGGGCTTATTGGCATGTTTTGCTGGTTTTAATTGAGAAAATCAGGCCGAGCGCCCTTGGCTTGCTGTGATCAAAACATTACTATTACTTAATATGACTAGCCTGAAACTGGCTGGTTATGTTGTTTATGTTTTCCGGTTTTTTATCTAATTTTGATTCACTGTGAGACTTACAAAAACCCCATGAACCGGCATTTTTCAAAATTCTTCTTACATTGTCTGGGCTCATTTTCCTTGCCTATCTTGGCTTGGTCACGGTTCAACATCTGGTGATTATGCCGATTGAAACGATGATGATGGAACGCAATGTTGCTTTGGTCAGCCTTTTGTATCTACCCCATGCGGTAAGGGTGTTGGGGGCATGGATGGTTGGGAAAAATCGATTTTGGCGCTTATTCCCGCCTCGATCTGCGTCTATTTTGTGACACGCTTCGACACTGGCCCATTGACGCAGGCTGATTTCATCATTCCGATGGTGGGCGCATTATGCGCACCGGTTGCGTTCGAATTGATGCGTGTTCTCCGGATTGATGTTTACCCGAAATCAACTGGCGTGATCAGCTGGCGAACGCTGGTTTTTGCCGGACTTTTAAGTTCGATTATCGACTCCTTTTTCTCAACCCTGTTTCTCGAGGGGCGGTTTCCGATTGAGGATACTTTTGATGTGCTAACGCGTTTCATAATTGGCGATGTTATGGGACTTGTGATAGTATTGTTGCTGTAAGTTAGATTGTTAAAATCCTTTAGGAGATTCGCAAGTGTCTAGCCGCATTGTGTTTGCTCGATTGCTCGAAACCATTGCCGGCATAGAAAAAGACGTTGGCTTGGCTGATTTCACCGCAAATGAACAGCAAGCCTATGCGGCCGTTGTACTGCTATCAAATGATACTAACGAACCAGTATCAATTCATGATATCCGATCGCATTATCTGGTTCGCAACATTCCGATGCCAACGGTTTACCGGTCATACAACCGGCTGATTAGCGCGGAAAAGATCGCCATATTGGTGGCGAGCGGTCAGGGCTTTATGCCATTACCGCCTAGCGGTATGTAACAGCTTTTATTGGGTCATGTCCCAAATAGATCATCGTTTGGTCATTGGATGATCACGTCAAAATCGCAAAAATGCCAATCGTTAAAACAGTGCCCATAATGGCACCCACCATGATCCACATCGCGATCAATGGCATGTTTTTCGTTTGGGTCGGCTTGGCAAACAGCGCCTGATCGGTAAAAGCCTTGATTTAGGCTTCATTCAGCGATGTTGATTGTCGCATCTAAGATCCCCTAAGAGCATTATATGGCCGATGGGGTACTTCCCGCCCCATTCAATTAGCAGAATGGGGCCGGTGAATTCTTTTTTCCAAATCAGTGCGGCATGATTGCCAGATAATTTCGCCGTGAAACTCTATCTTGGCCTTGCGGTTCTATCCCAGATTTAGTCTCAAATCGCCAAATCAATTGGCGTCATGACATAACCGATAACCGGAAAATGCACGGCAATATTATCAACCTGTTCATGGCCATGATCAATCGAAATGCGCATGCCATCGCAATAGCGAAGCGTGCCAACAACATCAGGATCGGCGGTTTCACCCTTTGGCCGGATCATCACTCGCTGGCCAATGGCAAGGCTGCTGGCACCATCAATAATGCCGATTGGCGATTGCGGCATGGCGGCCTTAGCAATGGCAAGCGCGGCCTCGGCGTCCAAATCTTGCGGCTTGCCGTCACCAAGCCGGTCAAGCGCAGCCTCAAGTGCGCATAAAGCTGGATAATTTGCCAGCAACGCCGCACCGCCATCCCATCGCCCACGCAGGAACCAGCAAATATAGCCAATTGCCGCATCACCATAACAAGGCTTATGCCCGGTAAGATAAACGCCATCTGTTGCGCCAAGATGCGCCTCAACAAAGCCAAGTGACGCCCGTAGTTCATGCATCACCGATGGCAAGGATGCCCGCAGGCTGGCTTCGGTCCAGTTCGGCTCAAAATATAGCGACCCCCGATCAAGGATAAACTCTTCAGGCACCTTGCCAAGCGCATGCGTTAGGACAAGGCGAACCGACAAATCAAAAAGCGTGGTTTCGGCCCAATTGCTGACCATCATGGCCATGCCATAAGTTTGATCGGGAAACAGGCGACGCGGCGCACCTGATTGATCAATGGCATGCGCGATATTCTGGCTGTCACAATAAATATCAGCCCCAATCTGCAATACTGGCGTACGCCGATAACCGGCAGTTAGCGGCACCAAAAGCGGCTTTGGCGGCAAACGTGGAATTTCTACCGACTGCCAGCTAGCACCGGCAATGCCAAGCGCCATTCGTACCTTATGCGCAACCGGCGATTGCGGGTAATGATGAAGGATCAGTGATGTCATGTCGGCATATCCCTTTCGGGTTAGATATGTGATGGCAGAAACCTGCCCTATGATCGGTCAAAACTAGGGCAAAGTCTTAAGAAATACATATTTTTAGACCGCATGTCGCAAAGCAAAAATTTGCGCTTTGTATTGCCGAAACTTTATGTTTTACTCCGCCTAATCGGAAGTTATTTCCAGTCCCAAAAATCAAATTTGCGTTGCCCCTGCCGCAACATCTTAGTGAAAATGAGCTAGAAAGAGTGCTGCTCCCATGTCGATAAACCAAAAAATTGTTAATGATTTTATCAAGAATAAAATCGAATTTGTGACCACTGTGCCATGTAAACAGCTCGCTGGCGTCATTGATGAGATCGAATCTTCGAAAGATATTTATCATATTCCGTCAAATAAGGAAGATGAAGGGATGGGGCTTTGTGCTGGTGCTTATATGGGCGGCAAGCGCTCGGCGATCATCATGCAAAATACAGCGATTGGTGTCACCATTAACACGCTTGTGACTTTGATCCAATATTACAATATTCCGCTGCCGATGCTGATCAGCTATCGCGGTGAAATTGGCGAGCCTGTTGCCTGTCAGGTCGAAATGGCGGTTCATACAAAGGCATTGTTGAACCAGTTGAATATTCCAACCTACCATTTCCACACACAAAGTGACACTGACGAGCTTGACGCTATTTTAAACCACAGCTTTATGGCGAAAAAGCCTGTTGCCATTCTTACCGATGCCAGCTTTTGGCAGGGAGCATAACCGATGATTAGAAGCGACGTTTTAAAAACACTGATCCCAATGATCTCCGATCAATTGGTTGTCTCTAACATCGGCTTGCCATCACAAGAATTGCATTTGCTTGATGACCAGCCAACCAATTTCTACATGCTTGGCACAATGGGTCTTTCCTCATCAATCGGCCTTGGCCTTGCCCTAGCGCAAAAAGCCAAGGTAATTGCGATTGATGGCGATGGTTCGGTTCTGACCAATTTTGGAACATTACCAACGATTGCCAATAACCCAGCTGATAATTTTATCCTGCTGATTATCGATAATGGCAGCTATGGCTCAACCGGCGATCAGCCAACCTATGCTGGCATGAAAACATCGCTTGCCAAAGTTGCCGAGGCTTGCGGTTGTGATAATGTTGTTGAATGTTCGGCCGAAGATACTGCAGCAGCGGTTCAAGCGGCGCTTGACGGTGACAAGATGACCATCATCGTCAGCAAATGCGAATCAGGCAATATCAAGGTACCTGTTATTGACATGGATGCACCGGTTATCCGCCATCGCTTTATGGCCGAAGTCAGCCGGCGTAACGCATAAATATGACCCATCAGCCCGCCAGCATAAATATCCAACCAAAGCTGTCTTTACGCCACTATTTCATGGTGATGTTGCGGTTTGGAAAGCTGGCGGCGCTTTTGTCTATTTTGCTTTTGGCGGTCAATCTGCCAGTGCGGGCCGATGATGGCCGGTTTGACGGCACGGTTATTTTCCTGCGTCACGCCCTGGCACCCGGCAATGGTGACCCAGCCAATTTCATTCTGAAAGATTGCCAAACCCAGCGCAATCTTGACGAGACCGGACGCCTGCAGGCACGCGGCATTGGCAAACGCATCGCCGCGGCCAATCTTAATCTGGCGGGTGTTTATTCCAGCGAATGGTGCCGCTGTCTTGAAACCGCCCTTTTGCTCGATCTTGGCCCAGTCACCCCGTTTAGCGGGCTGAATTCATTTTATGAAAACCACGCCCCGCGCGATGCAACCTTGGCCAAGCTTCAAGCCAAGCTGGATAGTCTGCCCCGTGACGGCGCACCGGTCATTATGTTAACGCATTATGTAACCATTCAGGCCATCACCAATATCGCGGTACCGTCAGGTGGTGCGGTGCTGTTTGATCTTGCCACAGGCTATGCACGCGAATTGTCGTTATTGGCTTTTTCCCCTGCCGACTAACAGCTGCCAATTAGCCCGCGCCTAGCTGGCCGAGCGATCTGTCGCGCCAGTGGCAATATCTTTGACCCGCCGGATGGCGGCCCAGACCAAAAAGGCAATCACCGGCACCGACACGGCCTTGATATAGGTCAATGACAATCCCCATTCGGCAATTGGCAGGCTGACAGCAACATAGCCAACAAGCCCGACCCCATAATAGGTAACCGCAGCAATCGACAGGCGTTCAACCATCTGCTGAAGCCGAAGCTGATGCTTGGCGCGTTCATTCATTGATTTCAGCAAATCCTGATTTTGGCGCTGAATGACCAATTCGGTTTGAGTGCGCAGCAATTCACCAGCGCGGCTGATCCGCCGTGACAGGCTTGCAAGCCGCTCAGAAAATGCCGAACAGCTTTGCATCGCCGGTGCCATACGCCGATCAAGAAAGCCGCGAACACCCTGAAAACCCAATAGGCGCGTCATCTGCATCCGGTCAAGGCGCGACGTCAGAATATTTAGATAGGCCGTTGTCGCCGCCAACCGGTAAGAAGTTTTGGAATAGATGTCTTCCACTTCGGCGGCCTGTGACGATAAAACCGACAACAAGGCCTGAACCTTGCCATCGGGAAGCTTGATCTGCTCGGCAAGGTCATTGGTCAATGTGCTGACAACATCTTCGATCAAGCCAAGACGGCCCGAATATTCCTTAACCGTTGCCAACCCCAACAATGCCAGCAACCGGTAAGTTTCAACCTCGACAACGCGTTGCACTACACGCCCCATTCGGGTCGCCTCAATCGCATGGTTGAAAATCACCACCCGCGAAAAACCGGCATCATCAATATCAAACGCAAAATGTACCTGTGCCGCATCATCACTAAACTGGTTTGCCGCCACCACGCGGCTTTGCAAAATATCTAGCATGCGCGCCTGATCTAGACCGCGCAGTGGCTTGCCGCCAACCTCGACCCAGATTGCATGAAACAGCGGGGCTGGCGCATTCCGCGCCCAAGAAAAGGGCATATGTTCAAGCGCTGTTTCATCAAACGCATTCGCGGCTAGGCCATTTTTTGCCCGCAAGCTTTTTTCGACAAAGCTGATTGACAGAAATTCAGTGTGGCGCTCAATGCGAAGTGCATAGCCAGCCATGTTATGGCGACGGAATTTTTCGCCTGTATCAATCGGGGTAAGGCCTTCGGCAGATAGGAATTTATTGATATAGGCAAGAATTTTGCTGTCATCATCGCCAACCAGAAAAACAAATCGAATAAACCGGCCAGCGCCATCAAAATCGTTGAAGGCACGCGCATGTAACTCGTCTGACAAAACGCGGCGAAGGGCATATTCCTGCATGCAAAAAAATCCTAAAAACTAATGACCTTGTCTCAGAGTGCGTTTTTCGGCGCAAACTGTCCAGCCCCAAAGCCCGAACCTGCGGCGAAATGCGCCATCATTATCAGGCCATCCGCAAAACAATGACCCCGCTGAAAATCATCAAGATGATGCCAGCTTTAAACCATGTCATTTTTTCTTTTAAGAACAGAACACCAAGCGCCACCGCAAACAGAACCGAGGTTTCACGAAGCGATGACACCACGGCAACAGGCGCCGACAGACAAGCCCAAAGCACCGCAACATAGGCAAAATAAGACGCCGCCCCGCCAATCACAAAGGTGCGTGGCGCATCGCTATACATGCGCGTCAAAACCGTTGGATGAAACCGTGCCAGATACAGCCCCAATAAAACCGCATTGGCCGTGGTCGAAGCGCCATAATAGCTGATCGCGCTTTGCGTCAAGCGCGTGCCAACTGCATCGACAATCGAATAGCTGGCGATAAAACAGCCCGTTATCACCGCCAAAACAATTCCGGTAATGCCAACCGCCTTATTGCGATATTGAACAATGCCATAGGTCATGATCGCCCCCGACACCATGATCACACCAATCACCTCCATTGGCTTTAAAACACCCGGAACAGTGATCATGGTAAATAGGGTAATCAACAGCGGCGATGCTCCGCGAGCAACCGGATAAATCTGCGTCAGTTCGCCAAAGCGATAGGCATTTAACAAAAACACCTGATAGCCAAGATGCAACACCGCACTTGTCATCACAAAAGGCCATGCGCCTTCGGGCGGCAGGCCAGCATAGAAAAGACCGATAAAAGCCAGTGGCAAATGGCCAAACATAACCGCCGCCATGCCAAGCGCCTTGTCATGCGTACCCCGAACCAAAAAATTCCAAAAAGCGTGCAAAAAGGCTGCGCCAAGCACCACAAGAACAATGCTGATGTCCATAAAAAGCCCAACCTTTTGTCTTTTGCGGCTTTTACGCCCGCGCCCATTATTGGAATAATGACGCGTCAAACACCATCACGCCGGAAATATCAGCGTAAATCTAGCACATAAAGTCAGCGGGAAAAGCTAAATAGGCCGGTCAGATGATCACTTGGCAAGCGCGGTTTCAATGGCCTTGCGAAGACGACCACTTTTCGGACCAGTGGTCGAGGCAAACCAATTAACCAAATCGCCATTGCCATCAATCACATGTTTATGAAAATTCCAGCGCGGCACGGCAAGGCCGCCATGCGCATCGGCAATCCATTTATAATAAGGATGCGAGTTTGGGCCTTTAACGTGAACAATATCGGCCATCGGGAAATCAATACCGTAATTCAGCGTGCAGAATTCTTTGACCTGTTTGGCATCATCCAATTCCTGCCCACCGAAATCATCGCTTGGCACACCAAGAACGACAAGCCCCTTATCCTTATATTCAGTCCACAGGCTTTGCAGCCCTTCATATTGGCCGGTAAAGCCGCACATCGACGCGGTATTGACCAGCAAAACCACTTTGCCACGATATGTTGCCAATGGCAGATCACTGCCATCAATGCTGATAAAACTAAAATCATGGGCAGTAGCAGCAGCGGCAGGCATGATGCCCCCTTTCAGCGTAAATAGGGCAAGAAGCAATAAAAAACGATGAGTCAGTTTGCGTGTCATGCATCGATAAATGGTGATCTCATCTCACAAGCGCAAGCCCCTTTGCATCATCATCCCGCAAAAATCTGGTGACAGGTGATGATTTTGTTCCTAGGCTTGATTTCATCGTTGCAACAAATTGAAAAGGAGGTGATCTGATGTCTAGTGATAAACGGTTTGGTTCGAAGGACTTGGTTTTTGTTTGGCGGGCTGAGGAGCAGCCTTCTGAGTGCGCCTAGATCAGAAATTGACGGGCATTTCCCCGTAAAACAGGTCTTTTGATGACCGATCACGAAAAGGGGGGCCAAAACCCCCCTTTTTTTCTGCCATCACCTTTTGGCGACAGATTTTGATTATTGGCCTTTTGGACGCTCGCCCAATGCCTTAGGCTTCAGACTTGCCACCAGCGGCGATCCAATCGGAAATGCCGCCAACATTGCACACATTCTGATATCCCATTTCCTTTAGCGTTTTGCCAGCCAGCGCGGCCTGTCCACCGGCACCGCAAACAAGAACAATATCGGCCTCTTTGCTAAGGCTTGCATTGAAATAGGGCAGATTTTCATCTGCCGCAAATTCCAAAAATCCACGTGGAATCCGAAGCGCCCCAGCAATCGTGCCGCTTTTGGCAATATCGCCGCTATCACGAACATCAATGAACAGGCTGTTACCAAAGCCATGTTTGGCAATGCCATCAGCGGCGGAGATACGCGGAACGACAGCATTGGCTTCTTGGAGGAATTGTTTGGCATCTTTCATGGGTCGGCCTTTCGGTTTCAATTGTTTCAGGTTAATTTATCACGAAATTATAAACTTTGTCCGCTGGTCTAGCAAATCGCAAAAGGCACTGCCAATGGCGATATGCTAACCAATTAAACGGGTTTTTACCTCGCGCAAATGATCGGGCGAGATACCGCAACAGCCACCAATAATGCCAGCACCCGATGCCGCCCATCTCACCGCATAATCAGCATAGGCAGACGGCGTAATATCGCCACGCAGATCATGCAGGCTGGCATTTGCTCCGCTATATGTTTTTTCGATCAAAGGAAAGGTATTGGCCAAAACCCCAACAAGCGGCGGCATGGCCTTACCAGCAAAATGCGTAACCGCTGTCTGCACCGCGTCATCCATCACTTCAGGCTGGCTGCAATTAAACAAAACAGCCGATGGTGGCGCGTCATCAATCGCTGCCAATAAATCGGTCAATGGCTCGCCTGACCGTAATTGCGGCGTTCCAGCAACCGGGTTGGCATCTTCCAATGTGAGCGACAGCCAAACAGGCTTGTCACAATCGGCAAATACCGCCAGAAAACATAAAGCTTCGACAATCGAGCTATGTGTTTCAGCCATGAAAAAATCGGCATAGGGGTCAAGCGTTTGGCGAAACAGTCCAATCATCTCGGTGGCGCGGCCAGCGTCAAATTTATCGGGCTGATATGATCCAAACATTGGCGGCACACCAGCAGCGACCTGTACCGGATGCGGTGCGGCATCAACGGCATCACGCGCCAACTGGCCGGCCAAATCCAGCAAGGCACCAGCCTGATCGCGAAACAAATCCTCACCAATATGAAATGGCACAACAGCATAGCTGTTGGTGGTGATGATTGTGGCACCGGACTCGATAAAGGCATCATGCGCGGCGCGCACAAATTCCGGCCCCTCCATCAGCGCCAATGCCGACCATTCCGGCTGACGAAACGGCGCCCCCATTGCTTTTAGCTGGCGGCCAAGACCCCCATCAAGAATAATCATATGCGCACCTTTTCTTAACGATGATAGGCTAGCCCCGACGCGATCTTTGCCATGACAAGGGATCGACAAAAAATAACCTAACGCTAATAGATCGATCCGTCATGACGTTTTCGTGCCACGACTGGCCGTTACATCATTTCGCGATAATGATCGCCATTTTGTTTTGGAGCCACCCAAATTATCTTGGAGTCACTATGTATGACCGCCGCCTTGCCACCCGATTATATGAATTGACGGCGACGCTTTTCAACCTTGAAGAAATCCGAATGTTTGGCGGGCTGGCCTATATGATGAATTATCATATCTACTTTGCCTTATGGGATGATTATCTGGTCATCCGCATTGGCAATGAAAGCGCCAGCAAACTTGTCGAGGGTGATGATTTACAGAATTATATCGATATGGCGATGTTGTCCACCTGCACATTGCCACAAAAAATCGCCAAATAGGCACCAAAAAGAACGCGGCGCAAAGCTGATTAATTCAGCATAAACCCGCACATTGCCGCAATCTGGCGAACAATTTCGCTATTGCGAACCGCAAAAGGCAAAATCGCCACCGCCAGCAGCACCATGCCAAGCCAGATCAACCATACTGAACGATCGGCAGGGCGAACCAGCTTTTGGTCATTATTCTGCTGATCAGTTTGGGTCATCAAAATCCTTACCCCGGCGTGTTGCTAGCTTTGCATGACAAATTCAAGGCCTGATTGGCTGCCAACATAAAGACCCGGCTTTTTCATATAAAGCGAGATCAGCAAACCGCCTTGATCAAGCGCGACATCGACACGGTTTCCCTGGATCCGCACAATTTTGCCCTTGGCCACCTTATCGGTTTCGATGCAGGTTAAATCCACTTGTCTGTCTAAGCTTAACATGGGCTGTTATCCTTTTCCATTTGTGAAATCTGACCCACCGGAATTCCCGATTAATTCAGATCAATTGCATGCGCTTTCAAATCATCAAGCTGGCACACGGCAAGCGTTACCTGATTGGTTGCGGCAAGCCGAACCTTTGGCGCCTTGCCATCAGCCCGCGCTTGTTCCCACCGCGCCGCGCACAAACACCATTGATCTCCCGCTTTCAAACCGGGGAACCCGAATTCGGGATGCGGCGTTGACAGATCATTGCCAGCGGCTTTGCTATATTCAAGAAACGCATCGGTCATAATCGCGCATACGGTATGTAGCCCGCGGTCAGATGGGCCTGTATTGCAACAGCCATCGCGGAAATATCCCGTAACCGGATTATGCGAGCAACTGGTAAGTGGGCTGCCAAGAACATTCATTTGCCCTTGCGGGCGACCGGCTGATCCATCCATTTTTATGCCTTTTCCTGATTTTTTATATAGGGCGCATCAAGAATCTCCATACGATCCTCAATACGCTGTTTAAGGGTTGCCATGAAATTTTTTCGGTCAAGCCCGGGGTCAATTGGATCGAGAAATTCGACCGTCACAAGCCCCGGATATTTCATCCAGCTATTGCGCGGCCAAACATGACCCGAATTCAAGGCCACCGGCACAACCGGCAATCCGGTTGCCTCATAGAGCGCAAAAACACCAATTTCGTAAGGGTGATCAACACCGGGTGCAATGCGGGTTCCTTGCGGGAAAATCAGCATTGACCGGCCTTTGGCGGCAAGCGTCTTGCCGGCAAGGCGCATATCGCGAAGTGCCTTCATGCCAGCTGATCGATCCACCGGAATACAACCGGTTTTCAAAAAGAACCAGCCAATAATCGGCAAGCGCAGCAATTCCCGCTTTAGCACAAAGGCTGGCGCTGATAACAGCCAGCTTAGAATGATCGTTTCCCATGCCGATTGATGTTTGACCGCATATAGAACCTGCCGATCAAGATGGCGGTTGCCATTTAACGATTGCTTGATGCCAATCATCGCTAGAAACAAGTGAGCCATATAGCCCCAAAGACGGGCAACAGCCCGCGCAAAGCGCGATGGCAACAGCAGCACCGGCCCCATGACAATCACCAAAACAACGGTGCCAAAATAGAACAAGCTGTTAAAAACAAGAGATTTCAGATAAACCATAGGCGGATGTTAGGCACAAACCGGTCTGGCTTCAATAGCCAAAACACCGAAAAAACTGGAAAAAATCCAGCCTGAACTGCTGGTTTTGATTGATTGTGAATTTGGCCGCATAGGGGGTCAACCTGCCAAGAAGGAACGCATTTCATGTCGCCATCGACAAATCAGGATCATGTCTGGCAAAACCGCGCCGAAATGGCGCTTGCCTCCGCCACAAGCCTTGGCCGGATTGTAACCTATGCCGAAATGGCCGATGCGGCTGATATTCCGACACCGCAACGCATTCATAAATTGACCCTGTGGCTTGAGGCAACCATGCGGCAAGATCATGCCGCCGGCCAGCCACTGCGGGCGGCATTGGTCATATCACGCAATCGAAACGGACTTCCCGCAACCGGGTTTTTTCTGCTTTGTCAGGAACTTGGGATTTATCAGGGCGCCGAAACTGGTGCTGATGCGGCGCAGTTTCATCAAACCGTGCTTGCCGCGCTGATGCCGCGCTAGGCTGTTCGGCTGTTAGGCAAACGCTTTGGCGATACGCATGGTAAAAACACCGTCTTTTGCAACGCTTTCAAGCAGGTCATGGCCACCAGTTTGGCAAAAATGATCAAAATCCAAAGGCGCTGCTGGATCATCGGCAATCACCACCAAAATACCACCGGCGGGCATCTGGCCAATTTGACGGCGCGCCTTTAGCACCGGCAACGGACATTTCAGGCCAGTCAGATCCATGGTGATCAATCCGGCATCATCACCACTAATCGGCATTGCTTGGGTATTTTTTGGTTCATCCATAGGCGCACCATAAATCCAGCCGCAGCGAATTGCCAGCCCCATTTTTGCGAATTCGTCTTGTTGGGTTTTCCCAGCAGAACCGCGTGATAAATCTTGCCTTTCGTACCCGTTGCCAGCTAGATAAGGCCATGAGCATTTGGGGCATCATTATTGGCGGCACCGCAGGGTTTGCCCTTGGCGGGCCAATTGGCGGATTGCTTGGCGCGGCGGCTGGTCATGCGGTCGAGTCCAAATTTGTGCCATCTCGCCCTGACCTGCAAGCCACAAAGCGTGTTGCCTTTACCGTTGCAGTGATCGCGCTTTCGGCAAAAATGGCCAAGGCCGATGGCATTGTGACGCGTGATGAAATTGCCGCTTTTCGCGCGCGTGTACATATCCCGCCATCCGAGGTAAAACAGGTTGGCCGCTTTTGGGATTTGGCGCGCCAAACACCCGACGGGTTTGAAGATTACGCCAAACAGGTGGCACGGCTGTTTGTGCCGCGCGCGCCAGTACTGGAACAATTGCTTGATCTATTGTTTCACATTGCCAAGTCAGATGGTGACATCACCGGCCCCGAATTATCCTATCTGGCCACGGTTGCCACGATTTTCGGCTTTGATGAGGCCGATTTTGACCGGCTTTTGGCACTGCATCAGTCAAATGGCCCCTCGCCCTATGAAGTTTTAGGGGTAACAAGTGACATTGATGATCAGGCGCTTCGCCAACATTGGAAACATCTGGCACGAACCCATCACCCCGATACATTAACCGCCGATGGCATGCCCGAAGAATTTATCGCCGCCGCGAATGACCGGCTGGCCAAGATCAATGCGGCCTATGATGCCATTGCCCGCCAGCGCGGCCTGTAACCGATCAGGATAAATATTATGGCACCCCCTCTTTTGACCATTGCCGATGCTGGCGTCAATCTTGGCGACCGATGGCTGCTTCGTGGTGCCGATCTATCGCTTCATGCTGGCGACCGGCTGGCGCTTGTTGGGCCGAATGGCGCCGGAAAATCAACCTTGATGAAACTTCTTGCCGGTCAGGGTGAGATGGATGAAGGCACTCTATGGATGTCACCTGGTGCCGAAATTGCCTATTTGCCACAAGCCCCACAAATTCCGCCGGGCATGAGTCTTCGCGCGCTTGTCACCGCCGGCATGGAAGATGCCAAAATCGACCATAAAGCCGATGCCATGTTAATGCGCATGGGGCTTGATCCGCTGCGGATGAGTGACGGGCTGTCGGGCGGCGAGACGCGGCGCGTATCTTTGGCACGCGCGCTTTACACCAAGCCCGATATCCTGCTTCTTGACGAGCCCACCAACCATATGGATTTGCCAACCATTGAATGGATGGAAGATATGCTTCGCCATCATCGCGGGGCGCTTTTGGTGGTCAGTCACGACCGCGCCTTTTTGCGCAATCTTGGTACCGGCATCATCTGGCTTCATGACAGCAAGCTGCGCCGCCGTGATGGGCATTTTGACGAATTTGAGGCATGGTCAGATGGTGTTCTTGCGGATGAGGCGGTGGTGCTTCACAAGATGGATCGCCGCATCGCCAGCGAAACCAAATGGTCACGCGAAGGCATTTCGGCAAGACGCAAACGCAATCAAGGGCGGCTTCGCGAGCTTGCTGGCATGCGCGCTGAACGCGCCAAGGCTGGCGGGCTTACCCAACGCACCATGCGCATGGAAACCGGCCCGGCTGATGGTGGCGGCCAATTGGTTCTGGAAGCGATTGACCTTTGCGCCAGCGTGCCAATCACCCAGCATGGCGCGAACGAAGGCGGCACCAGTACCGCGCCCGAACAACGTCGGCAATTGCTGCAACATTTCAATTTGCTGGTGCGGCGAACCGACCGGATTGGCATTGTTGGGCCGAACGGCGTTGGCAAATCAACGCTGGTACAATTGCTGCTGGATATCACCAAACCCGATGGCGGGCGCGTGCGTCAAGGGTTTGGTCTGATACCTGCCTATTTTGACCAACGCCGCGAAGCACTCGACCGCGATCAATCGCCATGGACAATCCTTAGCGAAGGCGGAAGCGACATGATCGAAGTTGCCGGTCAAAGCAAACATGTCACCAGCTATCTTCGTGATTTCATGTTTGATGATGTGAAAATGACCCAGCGTGTATCCACCCTGTCGGGTGGCGAGCAAAACCGGCTGTTGCTTGCCAAGCTATTTGCCCAGACCCATAATTTTCTGGTTCTTGATGAGCCGACCAATGATCTGGATATTGAAACGCTGGAATTGCTTCAAGAAGTGATTGCCGATTATGACGGCACGGTTTTGATTGTCAGCCATGACCGCGATTTTCTGGATCGCACCGTCACCGGCATTCTGGCTTTTGAAGGCGAGGCAAAGATTGTTGCCCATGCTGGTGGCTATTCCGATTATCTGGCGCGCAAAAAAGCCACCGAGGCACGCCAAACCGATAGATCAGACAGCAAGAAACCAAAAAAATCAGCATCCGAAAAACCCAAAACCAACCGACCTGCCCGCCTGAGTTTCCGCGACAAGCACCGGCTTGATACTTTGCCTGATGAAATTGCCGCAATTGACGCCGAAATAGCCTTGATTGAAACCAAACTGGCCGTGCCTGACCTGTTTCAAAATGAGCCCGACCTGTTTAACCGGCTGGTAGACATGCTTGCCGCGCAAAAAGACAGCAAGGATCAAAAGGAAATGGAATGGCTGGAAGCGGCAGAAAAGGCTGAAGCCTTGGAACAGGAGGGCAAACAAGACTAGGCAAAAAAGACTAGCAGGGCGGGGTGAAAAGCAGTTTTTGTCACATGATGGTTCTGGCTGAAACCACTGGTCAGATGCCCTGCAAAACACGATTGGGTCTAGCCATTTTGCTGCGCTAAGGCTTGCTCGCTACGATGGATCAGGAAAAAACCGCCTGCGGTGATGAATAGCCCCACAAATCCTAGAAGGCTCAGCGCCTCGCCAAAGACTGGCCTTGCGATCAGCATCGTAACCGGCGGTACGAAATATTGCAAAGATGATGCCCGCGCCGCATTGCGTGTTCGGATCAAATGCAGCATCAAGAAAAATGACAAAATCGACACCACAACCCCAAGCCAGACAATTGAAAAGACAAATGGCAGCATCCAGTCAGCCGCAAACCCTTCGACCCAATAGGCTAGAGGGGCAAGGCAGATCAGCGTTACCAAAAGCTGCCAGAATAATGATGTCATTATCGGCAGCATCGGCGTCATGCAGGCGCCGCCGCGCCACTCAATAATGGTGATTGTCGTCAGGCTGATCGTAGCGATTGACGGCAACAGATAAATGACAATAGGTGTGCCAGAAAATTTCGCGTCACCCCAAACGAAAACAGCCACACCAACAAACCCAAAAAAACCCCCAAGCCATTGATAAAGATGGTTGCATTCAGCCAACAGATACGGCGCAATCAGGGCGGTCAAAACCGGCTGCATCGCCGCGATCAGCGCCGCTGACCCCGCGCCTATGCCAAATTCAAACGCCTTGAGAACAGCGATAAGCCAAAGAAAATGTCCCAAAAATCCAATCAGCAAACTGCGCTGGTCAGGCCAATGCCATTCAGATCGCAAGCTGACATAGGCCCCAACAAGCAGTACCGCAATCACATAACAGAAAAACAGCAACGTAAAAGTACCCGACAGCGGCAAACCGATCTTGGATCCGATATAACCACTGCTCCATAACAGCAGAAACAATAATTCATCTGCGCCGATGATCCGCCTTGTGCGCCGCTGGGTGCATATTTGCCTTCTCCCCACTCTACCGTTTCAAGACAAACATCATTAATCATGCTGACAAAGGCTAAATGGCGCAGCCGGTTCGGCGCAGGTAATATCATGCGTCTTATAGTGACGTCATGCCCCATATTGACGTCATGCCCCGCCGCGCCCTATAGTCCGGCGCTGTCAGATGGTCGGGTGACTGCTGCCCCAGTTCGCAAGAGATGGGGGAGAGGAAAGTCCGGGCTCCACAGGATCAGGATGCCGGGTAACGCCCGGCGGGGGCAACCCTAGGGAAAGTGCCACAGAAAAGATACCGCCATGGCGTGCCATGGTAAGGGTGAAATGGTGCGGTAAGAGCGCACCGCCGGTCTGGCAACAGAACGGGCATGGTAAACCCCATCCGGAGCAAAACCATATAGGGACATGGGAACGGCTTGTTCGTTCAGATGCGGTCCTGCATCATGTCCGGGTAGGTTGCTTGAAGCGGCTGGTAACAGCCGTTCTAGATGAATAGTCGCCGATGCTGGCAACAGCATTACAGAACCCGGCTTACAGACCATCTGACAGTTTTTCCATGTGTGATTTACCGTGTGACTTCCAAAATCACCCCACAGCATCGGATTGAGACAGGCGTTCCAGAAAATAGAACAAAAACAGAACATAATAATATAAAAATGATATATATTGTTATAATTCAGTGGGTTGCTGAATATTCCTTATTTTTAATATTAACTTACTGAAAAGATTAGCTTTTCCCATAAAGAACAGGCCAAAACCCATTGACGTCCATCAATTCCCATGATATCCCATAATATCCCAGTTTTGGATTTCCTTGTGGATTTTGGCATCTCTCCCTAGCCAAATCCGCCGAAACCCAAAAAAACTGGGCCGGGCGGTTTTGGCAACCTTGGTCCCGGATTGGTCGGCACGGGGATGAATAGGAGCTTTGGGTATCGTGGATTTATTTCTATCCACATTTGAGCATCGCATAGATAAGAAGGGGCGCCTGTCCGTGCCGGCTCCTTTTCGGTCTATGCTTGAGCGCCGCCGTGACCCGCTTTACCTGTTTAAGTCACTCACCGAACCATGCCTTGAGGGCTGTGGGCCCGAGCGCATCGGCCAGATCGTTGACGCGATTGATTCAATGGACAGCCTGTCAGCCGAAGTCGCCACGTTGCAAACCATGCTATCAAGTGCGCAGGAAATGAAACTCGATTCCGAAGGCCGGATCATGCTGAACGCTGATTTCATGGCCTTTGCCGAATTGAATGATGCCGCGCTTTATGCCGGTATTGGCCGGTCTTTTCAAATTTGGCTTCCCGATCGTTATCGCAGCCGTGAAGCCGAAGCGCGCGCACGCGCCAAAACCAACGGATTGCCAAGCCTTCGCCTCGGACGAACCAGCCCAGCCTCCTCTGACAACGGGGGTAGCTGATGTCTGGACAGATGCTTCACCAATCTGTTCTGTTAAACGAGGTGGTGGATGCGCTTGGCCCGCAAAATGGCGGTTACTACCTTGATGCAACCTTTGGTAATGGCGGCTATAGCCGCGCCATTCTTGACACCGCTAGCTGCACCCTTTTTGCCATTGACCGTGATCCAGATGCCATTGCCCGCGGCGCGCCAATGCTTGCCGAATATGACGGCCGGTTTCATCTTGCCGAAGGTTGTTTTTCGGATATGACCGCGCTGTTGCAGGCGCAATTAGCCGGCTTTGACGGGCTGGATGGCGCTGCCTTTGATCTTGGCGTTTGCTCAACCCAGCTCGACCAGCCCGAGCGTGGCTTTTCCTTCCGCGCCAATGGGCCGCTTGACATGCGCATGTCAAAATCAGGACAAAGCGCCGCCGATATTGTTATGCAAACTGACGAAGCCGATCTGGCGCGTATCTTCTGGGAATATGGCGAAGAAAAAGCATCACGCCGCATCGCCAAGGCCATTTGCCGTGTTCGCGAAGAAACCGTAATTACCAGCACCGGCCAATTGGCCGGCATTATCCATAGCGTCATGCCAGCCAAACGACCCGGCCAGATTGATCCGGCAACTCGCAGCTTTCAGGCTTTGCGGATTTTCGTCAATCGCGAACTTGACGAATTGACTGCTGGGCTTGAGGCGGTTGAACGTCTGCTGCGCCCGGGCGGTATTTTGGCGGTGGTTTCGTTTCATTCGCTTGAAGACCGTATCGTCAAACGCTTTTTGGCAAGCCGCGGCCAGCACGCATCACGGCCATCACGGCACCGGCCGGTGATTGACGGCCCTGCGCCCAGCTTTGAAATTCTAAGCCGCAAGGCCATTCTGCCAATTGAGGATGAACGCAATCAAAACAGCCGCGCACGGTCAGCCAAATTACGCATTGCGCGCCGCACCGACGCGCCGCCTCTTGGCATCGCCGCCGCGCCCTATCCGACCGCAAACCAAGCCATCAAATCCCAAAAGGAGTTAAAGCAATGCGGCTAATTTTGCTAAGCGCGCTTATCTTGGTTGGATTGGGAACCACCCTATATCAGGTCAAAACCGGCATTGACGAACGTCAGGACCGGCTGCAGCAGCTTGAGCTTCGCATTGCCAACACCAAACGCGATATCGCCGTTCTCGAAGCCGAATGGGCCTATCTGTCGCGCCCCGAGCGGGTGATGACGCTTTCTGGCGATCTGTTGCAAATGACGCCCATCGGACAAGACCGGATTTTGCCGCTTGATGCCATTCCGATGCGCATTGAATTTGACCAAGCCGGTCTCAAGAAAATCGTTTTTGGCCCTGCAATTCAGCCTCAAAAGAAAGATCAGGCCGAATGAATGCGCCGCTGCAGAAATTACGGCAGCTGATTTTGCCGCCACGCCCCGATCCAGCGCGTTCGCGCCGTATCGCCGAAGGGCGTTTGATGATTGGCTGTCTTGTTGCCTTTGGGATTTTCATCACCATTGGCGTGCGGATCGTTGGTCTTGCCGATGCCAGCGCCAGCACCCGTCTTGCCCAAAGCGCCGCCACCATCACCACCGAACGCGGCCGCATTCTTGACCGCAAGGGTCGTTTGCTGGCTGGCAATCTGCCAATTACCGTTCTTCACGCCGACCCGAGCGAGATTATGGATGCGCGCGATGCGGCTGCCAAATTGGCACCCTTATTAAACCAGCATGACCATGCCAGCTTGATCAAATTACTGACCAAGAAAACGAGCTATGTCGAGCTTGATCGGCAATTGCCGCCAAAGCGTCATGCGCAAATTCTACAACTGGGGATTCCGGGGGTTTATTTCGCCAAGGGCGCGGTTCGCGTCTATCCGCGCGAACATGCTGCAGCGCATATTCTTGGCCATGTCGATACTGACAATATTGGCATTGCGGGAATCGAAAAATCACTAAACGCCAAGCTGGCGGCAGGCGAAGATGTCACCTTGTCAATTGATCTTGGCTTGCAGGCGGTGATCCGGCGTGAAATTCAACAGCAGATTGACAAGTTCGAAGCCATTGGCGGCGCTGGTATTTTACTTGATATCAAAAGCGGTGAAATGCTGGCGGTCGCATCACTTCCCGATTTCAATCCTAATCAATTTGCGCTTGCCAGCGATGATATGCGTTTCAATCGCGCCACCAAAGGCCTGTATGAAATGGGGTCTACCTTCAAAGTATTGAATACGGCCATAGCGCTTGAGTCTGGCGCGGCGACAACCAACCAGCGTTTTGAAGTGTCAAAACCAATGCGGGTCTCGCGCTTTACCATCACCGATTACCACCCGCATAACAAACCATTGAACGTGCCTGAAATTCTGATCTATTCGTCAAATATCGGGTCAGCAAGAATGGCCGAAGCCATTGGCGCCGAAACCCAGCGTGCCTTTATGGACAAGCTTGGGCTGCTTGATCGGCTAGAGCTTGAAATTCCCGAAATTTCACGCCCGCTTTCGCCAAGAAGTTGGCACCGCACAACGACAGTGACCGTCTCCTATGGGCATGGCATTTCGATTTCACCAGCCCATCTTGCTAGCGCGGTTGCCGCCGCATCAGGCTATGGTCACTGGATTCAGCCAACCTTGCTAAAACGCCAGACCGGTGAAAGCCCCTTGCGCCTGCGCGTCTTTTCCGAACAGACAGCGCGTGCCGTGCGGTCAATGATGCGGCTGGTTATCTCGCATGAAGATGGTACCGGCAATTTCGCCGAAGCCCGCGGATATATGGTTGGCGGCAAAACAGGTACAGCCGAAAAAATTGGGGTTGGCGGCTATAATAAAAAGGCCAATCTTGCCACATTTGTTGCCACCTTCCCCGTGCATGACCCGCGCTATGTGATTGTCATTCTTGTTGACGAACCCAAAGGACAGAAGCATTCACACGGTTATGCGACCGCTGGTTGGGTTGTCGCACCTGCCATTCGCCGGATTGTCGAACAGATTGCACCGATGCTTGGGGTTCTTCCTGTTGACGAAAAATCGCCGCTAATTCGCCAAAAACTGCTGCTTGACTTCACGATTGGTAATGAGGAGGCAACACTTGCATCTTACTGATCTATGTTATGATCTGATTGACATCCCCGATGAAACCGGTGCCATTATGGTGACCGGTCTTGCGGTTGATTCAAAACGCGTTACGGCTGGCAATCTGTTTTTTGCGCTTGCTGGCAGCCACCGTGATGGTCGTGACTTTATTGGTGATGCAATCAAGGCTGGCGGCGCGGCGATTGTAACCGGCATGGCACCACTGGCAAATGACATTGCCACGCTGGCACAACAGACGGCAATCCCAATCCTCCAATGCGAAAACCCACGCCACGTCATGGCCAAAATGGCTGCCATTTACTGGCCGTCACAACCTGGCATGGTTGCCGCTGTTACCGGCACAAATGGCAAAACATCAACCACCGAATTTTTGCGCCAACTGTGGCAACGCGCCACA
The DNA here is from genome assembly GCA_963926175.1 of uncultured Alphaproteobacteria bacterium. Taxonomy (GTDB): domain Bacteria; phylum Pseudomonadota; class Alphaproteobacteria; order Puniceispirillales; family Puniceispirillaceae; genus UBA3439. The sequence continues at coordinate 26,998 of CAWUWE010000043.1, forward strand.
TGGCAGGCCATTGCGGTTGGCACGCTTGGCATCACCGGCACCGATATGATTAAATCTGACGGGGCGCTGTTAAGCCTACCACCCCTGACCACGCCAGACAGCATCAGCCTTCACGCATCATTGGCTCCCTTGACCAAGGCTGGTGTCACGCATCTTGCGCTTGAGGCAAGCAGTCACGGCCTTAAACAGCATCGTCTGGATGGGCTGAATATCCATATTGCCGCCTTTACCAATCTTAGCCGTGACCATCTTGACCATCATATTAATATGGATCGGTATTTTGCCGCCAAAAACCGACTATTCACCGATCTTCTTAGCGAAGGCGGCGCAGCCATCATCAATCTTGACGACCATTATAGCGCGGCAATCATCGAAGGTTTGCAAGACCGTGCCATTGTCATCAAAACATTTGGCTATGCTGAAGATGCTGATTTCCGCATCCTATCCATCACCCCATCGGGTGACGGTCTTGACATGAAGGTGATCTATCAAGACCAGACATGGGATATTCCGCTGGCGCTTTCCGGTACATTTCAGGCGATCAATGCCCTGACCGCCGCCGTTATGGCGCATCTTGGTGGCTTGCCGCTTCATGATGCGCTTGGCGCCTTACCATATCTAAGGGCCGCACCGGGCCGCATGCAAACAATTCATGGTCATCCCGCAGGGGCGCGTGTCGTTGTTGATTATGCGCATACGCCTGATGCGCTTGCCGCAGCGCTTGGCGCTTTGCGCCCCGAGGCCAGTGGCAAGCTTATTGTGCTTTTTGGCTGTGGCGGCGACCGTGATCCGGGCAAACGCGCAATGATGGGCAAGGTTGCCTGTAAAATTGCTGATGAGATCATCATCACCGATGACAACCCACGAAGCGAAGACCCTGGCAGCATTCGCAGTGCCATTTTGCAATCTTGTGATAAGGCCACCGAAATTGTGCCACGCGACAAAGCCATCGCCAGCGCGCTTGGCAATCTTGTTGCTGGTGATGTTTTGCTGATTGCTGGCAAGGGTCATGAAACCGGCCAATTGATTGGTAATGAAACCTTGCCATTTGACGATGCGTCAGTTGCCAACAACAAAATCCGAACTATGCGGGAGGCCTTGCAATGACGGCACCGCTATGGATTTGTGACGATTTGCTTGCCGGATGCGGCGGCACATTATTTGACCCTGCTTTTGCGTGCGGTTCGATTTCAGGCATTGAAATTGATAGCCGTAATTGCAAATCAGGTGATTTGTTTGTCGCGCTTGTTAGTGATACGCGAGATGGGCATGATTTCATCGCCAAGGCCGCCAATGCTGGCGCGGCGGCTTGTCTTGTTAGCCGTCCAAACGCTGATGCACCGATTGCGCAGATCATTGTCAATGATCCGCTTGACGCGCTGGCGCGTCTTGGGCGGGCAGGCCGAGACCGCTTTGCCGGCAAAATGGTTGGCATCACCGGTTCGGTTGGCAAAACCGGCAGCAAAGATATGTTGGCGCATGCCTTAACCGCTTTTGGCAAAACCCATGCCAGCCAGCGCAGCTTTAACAATCATATCGGCGTGCCAATCACCCTTGCCACACTTGCCGCTGATTGCGATTTTGCCGTTCAGGAAATGGGCATGAATGCAGCAGGCGAAATTGCCGCCTTGACCGCGCTGGCACGTCCCGACATTGCCTTGATTACGCGGATTGCCAGCACGCATGGCGGCGTTTTTGACAGCCTTGATGATATTGCCAAAGCCAAAGCCGAAATTTTCCAAGGCTTGCAGGCTGGCGGAACAGCCGTCTTGAATATTGACGATCCGTTCTATGACCAGCTTGCCGGCGCGGCAACCAAGGCACGCGCAGGGCGCATTATCAGTTTTGGCCGCAAGGATGACGCCGAATTTTGCCTTCTTGAGGCACGCCAGCATGAAGATGGCATGACAGTCCATGCCGAAATTGCGGGGCGTGAATTGCGCTTTGAAATGCAAATGCATGGCATCCATTGGGCGCAAAATGCGCTTGGCGTTCTGGCTTGTATCGACGCGCTTGGCTTGTCGGTTGATGACGCGGCGGCACGGCTTGCCAGCTGTCCAACACCAAAGGGGCGCGGCGGGCGTTTATCTGGCCGCTATCAAGATTGCAGGATCACGCTGATTGATGACAGCTATAATGCCAGCCCAGCATCAATGGCCGCTGCCTTTGCCAGCATGACCGCAACAGCGCCAACAATCATGATTCTCAGCGAAATGCGCGAATTGGGCGATAACACAGCCACCGAACATGCTGCGCTGATGCCGCAAATCAATGGCCTGTCGCCACGGCTTGTCATTGCCTTGGGATCGGCCATGCATGATGCGCTTGGTGGGCTGGATGACGCCATCGCCGCCATCGCCGCACCCGATACAAAAGCCGCGGTGCAGAGTCTCGAAGATGCCGTTGAAGATGGTGACATCATCTTTATCAAAGGGTCACTTGGGTCGGGATCATGGCTCGTTCGCGATGCCATTCTTGCAAATTTCGAAATCGGATCATCACCCGATGCATCATCACAAAATGGAGGGAGCAGCCATGCTGCCTGATCTGCTTGTTCCTCTATCTGATCATTTTCAGCCCTTTAACCTGTTCCGCTATATTACCTTCCGGACAGGCGGGGCAACAATCACAGCTCTGTTGATTGCCCTGATCTGCGGGCCTGCCTTTATCCGCTGGCTTAAAACGCATCAGGCCGAGGGCCAGCCAATCCGTGATGATGGGCCACAATCGCATCTTCTTACCAAAATTGGCACGCCAACAATGGGCGGGTTACTGATCCTGATTGCCTTTGCCGTTTCAACACTTTTATGGATGCCGCTATCTAACCCCTATTTATGGCCGGTTCTTCTAATCGCGCTTAGCTTTGGTGCGATTGGCAGTCTTGATGATTGGATGAAACTGCGCAAACGGTCGCATAATGGCATGTCGGCACGCATGAAAATGCTGTTACAGCTTGTGATTGCCTTTTTCGCCACTTTGATTTTCATCGAATTATCGCCAGAACAGCTTCGTTATGGCGTTGCCGTGCCATTTTTCAAAGACACGTTGCTCACCATGGGGATGTTTTATGTGCCTTTTGCAATGATGGTTATCGTTGGCGCGTCAAATGCGGTGAATCTCACCGATGGTTTGGACGGGCTTGCCATTGTGCCGGTGATGATCGTTGCGGGCTGTTTTGCGCTGATCGCCTATCTTGCCGGAAATTATAATTTCGCCACCTATCTTCAGATCAATTTTGTTCCCGGTACGGGTGATCTGGCGGTGATGTGCGGTGCCTTGATCGGTGCCGGCCTTGGCTTTTTATGGTTTAACGCCCCGCCGGCGCGGGTATTTATGGGCGATACCGGATCGCTTGCGCTTGGTGGCACGTTGGGTGCAATTGCGGTGGCAACACGTCACGAGCTGGTGCTGGCCATTACGGGCGGCCTGTTCGTTGTTGAAACCCTGTCGGTTATCTTGCAGGTGGCCTCGTTCAAATTGACGGGCAAGCGGATTTTCCTGATGGCACCGCTGCATCATCATTTTGAGAAAAAGGGCTGGGCCGAGCCAACAATCGTCATTCGTTTCTGGATTATTGCGGTGGTACTGGCTGTGGCTGGCCTGTCATCGCTAAAGCTGCGTTAGGGGAATGGTCTGAATGCTGATTCCACATGACATGAACGGACAGACGGTCGGGGTCTTGGGCCTTGGCGGGTCCGGTGTTGCCGCAGTTGCCGCATTGCAGGCGGCCGGTGCGCATGTCGTTGCCTTTGATGATGGGAAATACCAGCAAGATCTTCCGGCAATTCAAATGACCGATTGGCGCGACTGGCCTTGGCAGGATATGGCGGCTATGGTGATCAGCCCGGGCATCCCGCATCTTCATCCAAAGCCGCATCCTGCGGCGGCGCATGCCAACAGCCTTCAAATTCACGTGATCAGCGAAGTCGAGCTCGCCTTGCGGGCAAAACCACAAGCCCAGCTTGTTGTGGTAACGGGCACCAACGGTAAATCAACAACAACGGCGCTGATCGGCCATTGCCTTGCAACCGCCGGACGCGCCCATGCGATTGGCGGTAATCTTGGTGATCCGGCCTGCTCGCTTGATGATCCGGGCAAAGATGGCGTTCTTGTTCTTGAACTATCCTCTTATCAGCTGGAAACCACCCCATCACTGGCACCCGACATTTCGATCCTGCTTAATATCAGCCCCGATCACCTTGACCGGCATGGCGGTATGAACGGCTATATCGCGTCCAAGGCCGTGGTTCTTGACCGACTTGGGGCAGGTTGCCTGGCGATTATCGGGGATGGTGATGAGCATGTGAAAACGCTTGCCGCCGCAACCCGCAAGCGCGGCATCAAAACCATGATTGCCAGCCCTGATGACGCCCCGGATGCGCAGCGTCATTCAGCATCACTTGCCGGATTTCATAATGCCGAAAACGCCGCTGCCGCGGCCTTTGCGCTTGCCGCACTTGGGCTTGATATCGCGCTGATCAATCGCGGCGTCAAAAGCTATTCCAGCCTACCGCATCGCCTGCAAACCGTTGCCCGCTGTGGTAAAATCCAATTCGTAAATGATTCAAAAGCAACCAACGGCGTTGCCGCCGCAAAGGCATTATCAGCTTTTGATGATATTTATTGGGTGGCTGGCGGGCTGGCCAAACAGGATGGGCTGACACCGGCAATGCAATATCTTGGCGCTGTCAAAAAAGCCTATCTGATTGGCACGGCTGCCACCGAATTTGCCAAAAGCCTTGATGGGCAATGCCCAGCCACGATTTTTGGTGATCTGGAAAAAGCAACACGCGCCGCATTTGATGATGCCAGCGCGGCAATTGACGGCGGCACCATTCTTTTGGCACCAGCAGCAGCGTCGTTTGATCAATTTACCAGCTTTGGTGCTCGCGGCGATGCATTTGCCGCGCTTGCCCAAAATCTTTGCGCCACCACCGCAGGAGGCAATCATGCTTGATCGTACCGATCGATCGCTTGTTGGCATCTGGTGGTGGACTGTTGATAAATGGCTTTTGGCCAGTGCCTTGCTGTTAATGACCCTTGGCGTGATTTTGGTAATGGCTGCCAGCCCTGCGGTGGCCAGCCTGATCAATCTATCATCCCAGCATTTCATTGTGCGCCAGCTTATCTATCTTGCACCGGCGGTACTGATCATGCTGTTGGTTTCAATGCTTGAACCGCGCCCCATTCGCGCCCTGTCGCTTGTTGGGCTTGTTCTGGTGATTGGGTTGATGATCCTTGCGATTGTTGCCGGCAGTGAAATCAAGGGCGCAACAAGATGGATATCGGTTGCAGGCTTTACCTTACAGCCATCTGAATTGGCAAAACCTTTATTTGCCATTGTTTCGGCATGGTTGCTGACGCTTTGGCGTGAAGGGCAGGATTTCCCGGGTTGGGCCTATGCGTCAGGTCTGGCCGCAATCATTGTTGGCATTTTGGTGGCGCAGCCCGATATCGGCATGACAGCTTTGATATTGATGACATGGGGCTTTCAGATGTTCCTTGCTGGCATGCCAATGCTGTTTGTGATTGGTGCTGCCGGTCTGGCACCCGTTGGGTTCTATCTTGCCTATTTGAACCTGTCGCATGTTCAGCTTCGTGTTGATAAATTCTTTGAAGGCGGGTCATGGCAGGTTGAACGTGCCAAAGAAAGCTTTGCCGAGGGCGGCTATTTTGGCGTTGGGCCGGGTGATGGTGTCGTCAAACTGCATCTACCTGACGCTCATTCCGATTTCATCTTTGCCGTTGCTGCCGAGGAATATGGTGCCATCGCTTGTCTGGCGCTTTTGGGGCTTTATGGATTTGTGATCATCCGCGGTTTTGCCCGCGCTCTATCGGGTGAAGGGCTTTTCTGTCTGATCGCTACGGCCAGTCTGGTAATGCAATTTGGCGTTCAGGCCAGCATTCATATGGCATCATCGGTCAATCTGATCCCGACCAAGGGCATGACCTTACCCTTTATCAGTTATGGCGGCTCATCCTTGCTGGCCAGCAGCCTAACGATGGGGTTGATCCTTGCCCTGACCCGCAAACGCACCACGATTGATCACTTTGCCGATGGAGGCCGGTCATGAGCGCGGGCATCATCTATCTTGCCGCAGGGGGCACAGGAGGCCATATTTTTCCGGCACTTGCCGTTGCCGAAGCCATGAACGCCAAGGGCTATCAAACCTGTCTGTTTACCGACAAACGCGGCGCAGCACTTTTGGCTGATATCGAAAAACTGCCAGTTCACCTTCATGTGATCAGCGCCGCCTCACCGTTCCAGTCGGGCATTTTTCGCTGGATTATGGCACTTACCAAACTTGGCATGGGGGCGTTATCCTGCCTATGGCATATTGGGCTTCGCCCGCCAATGGTGATGATCGGCTTTGGCGGCTACCCATCTTTTGCACCACTTTTGGTTGCGCGTCTTTTCGGCGTGCCGGTAATGGTGCATGAACAGAACGCCTATCTTGGACGCGCCAATCACGCGCTTGCCGCTCGGGCGCGGCTCATCGCACTTAGCTGGCCGCAAACAAAAAATCTGCCTGATGGCGTAGCAACCCATATTACCGGCATGCCGGTTCGCACCGCCTTTTTTGCCAAACGGCGGCCAAGCTGTGCTGGTGACAAGCTGATTCTTAGCGTTCTTGGCGGATCGCAAGGCGCAACCATTCTTGGCACGCTTGTGCCGGATGCGCTTGAGATGATTGACCCGCCATTGCGCGATAATATCAAAATCTATCAGCAAGCCCGCCCCGAACAGATTGATAATTTAAAGGCGCGTTATCGTGCCTTGGATATCACCGCATCGGTCAAACCATTTTTCACCAATATGCCTGATCTATTGGCCAAAAGTGATCTTGTGATCAGCCGATCTGGGGCATCATCAATTGCCGAACTTGCCGCAACCGGTCGCGCCTCATTGATGCTGCCTTTGCCAAGCGCAATGGATGACCACCAAAAAGCCAATGCCCTGCAAATGGAACAAGCTGGCGGCGGCTATTGCCTTGACGAAGCCACGATCAGCCCTGCCTTTTTGGCAACACGCATCATGCAGCTTTTTGAAGCCCCTGCCGAGCTTGGCAAAATGGCCGCCAATGCCACCAACTTGGCAAGTCCGCAAGCCGCCAGTGACATCGCCGATCTTGCCGAGGGGCTGATCACCAAACGCAACGCACCACATTTAGGAGCTGTCGCATGAGTGAATTGCCTCTATCCATCGGCACCATGCATTTCACCGGCATTGGCGGCATCGGCATGAGCGGGATCGCCGAGATTCTGTTCGAGCTTGGCTATGCTGTTCAGGGAAGCGACATGTCGGATAATGCCAATGTCAGACGGCTGCGCGACAAGGGCATTCCGGTTATCACCGGCCAAGCTGCGGAGAATATCGATAATGCGGCCTTGGTGGTGATTTCAACCGCAATCAAGCCTGACAATCCAGAAGTTGTTGCCGCCCGCGCCAAATTCCTGCCAATCGTGCATCGCGCCGAAATGCTTGGTGAATTGATGCGGCTTCGCTGGTCTATCGCCGTTGCCGGAACGCATGGCAAAACCACAACGACAAGCCTTGTTGCCACCTTGTTAAACAGTGCCGAAATTGACCCGACCGTTATCAATGGCGGTATCATCACCGGATGGGGCAGCAATGCGCGTCTTGGCAAAGGAAGCTGGATGGTGGTCGAAGCCGATGAAAGCGACGGATCTTTTGCCAAGCTGAAACCAACCGTTGCCGTGGTCACCAATATTGACCCCGAACATCTTGATCATCATGGCAGTTTTGAGGCGCTGGAAGCCGCCTTTTTGAATTTCGTTGCCTCAATCCCCTTTTACGGCTTTGCCACCCTCTGCATCGATCACCCGTCGGTTCAGCGCTTATTGTCAGGTATCAAAGACCGCCGGATCATCACCTATGGCATGAGCGCCAATGCCGATGTGCGGGCAATCAATCTTCGGGTTGATCAGGGTGCTATGCTATTTGATGTCCAGCTATCTGACCGTATTCAGGGCGATAGTGCCGCCCTGCAAAATGTCCGGTTCCCGATGCTTGGCGATCATAATGTGCAAAACTGCCTTGCGGCCATTGCTGTAGCGTTGGAAATGAATATCGATGCATCACGCATTCTTGGCGCATTGGCCGCATTTGGTGGGGTTGGCCGCAGATTTGAAACCAAAGGCGTCAGCAACGGCGTCACCATCATTGATGATTACGGCCATCATCCGGTTGAAATAAAGGCCGCATTAAAAGCGGGAAGAATGCTTAGTGGTAATCACAAGCTGATCGCCGTTGTTCAACCGCACCGCTATAGCCGCCTTGCCAATCTATTTGCCGATTTCTGCAGTTGTTTCAATGATGCTGACGAAGTCTTGGTGGCCGATATCTATGCTGCTGGCGAAGCCCCGATTGACGGCGCAGACAAGGCTTCCTTGGTTGCCGGATTGCGTGACCATGGGCACAAAGCCGCTGCAGGCCTTGACGGGCCGGACAATCTTGCTGCCGAAATTGCCGCACGAACATCATCAGGTGATGTGGTGATGTGTCTTGGCGCGGGCGATATCACCGCATGGGCCGCCGCCTTGCCGCATGAATTAGATAAATTGGCAGGAGAGAGCGCATGACCTCGATCCTAAACCGGCTTCCAAAGATACGCGGCAGCTATACGCCAAATGATTTGATGGCACGCCATACTTGGTTTGGCGTTGGCGGGCCTGCCGATATTCTGTTCAGCCCCCTTGATGAACAGGATCTTGCCGCTTTTCTGGCCGATTGCCCAGATGATATTCCCCTATTTGCCGTTGGCGCAGGATCGAATTTGCTGGTTCGTGACGGCGGTGTTGCTGGCGTGGTGATCAAGCTTGGCACCCATCTGAACGCCATACGCCATGACGGTACACGCATCATTGCCCAAACCGGCGCAACCGATGCCGATGTGGCGCGCTATGCGCAAAAGGCCAGCATTGCCGGTTTGGAGTTCTTGATCGGCATTCCAGGAACGATTGGCGGCGGCCTGCGGATGAATGCTGGTGCCTATGGAAGCGAATTCAAAGATGTGACAAGCCTTGCGCATGGGTTTGACCGTGCTGGCAAACCTGTTACCGCCACGCCAAGCGCAATGGGTATGGCCTATCGCCATAGCGATGCCCCCGCTGATTGGATTTTCACCTCTGCCGAATTACAGGGGCATGACGGTGATCCGGCTGCCATCAAGGTGCGGATGAAAGACATCATTGCCAGTCGCGGCGAAGCGCAACCTCGCGGCGCCCGGACAGGTGGCAGCACCTTTGCCAATCCTGATGGCGGCAAGGCATGGCAGGAAATCGAAAAGGCAGGCTGTCGCGGGCTTCGCATTGGCGGCGCGCAAGTGTCGGAAAAACACTGCAATTTCCTGATCAATACAGGCACCGCCACAGCCGAAGATATCGAAACGCTTGGCGAGACGGTTCGCGGGCGTGTGCTTGCCGGCGGTGGGCCATCACTAAGGTGGGAAATTCGCCGGATTGGACACAACCAAACTGAGGGGGCAACCGAATGACCGATAATCGTGACCGCGTCGCCGTTTTGATGGGCGGATGGACATCTGAAGCCGCGGTTAGCCGCGTTTCGGCAAGCTTTTGTGGGCAAGCCGCACGCAATGCCGGCTGGGATGCGATCGAGATTGAGGTTGACCGCGACATTGCTGCCAAACTGAAAGAGCTAAACCCGTCACGCGCCTTTAATGCGCTTCATGGTCAGATTGGCGAGGATGGCAATATTCAGGGTCTGCTGAATATCATGAATATCCCCTATACCCATAGCGGCCTTACCGCATCGGCTATTGCCATGGACAAGCTGTTGGCGAAAACGCTACTTGCCGGTGCCGGTATTTTGGCGCCGCCAACCTTGGCCTTGGTCGAAGACAGCCATGTCTATCCTGAAGACAGTACCGGTGCCCATGTGATCAAACCGCGCAATGACGGATCAAGTTTTGGCGTGGTGATTGTGCCAGATGCCAAAGCGCGCCCACCTGCCCGCAACACATGGCCTGCCCATACGCAATTGATTTGCGAGCCTTATATCCCCGGCCGCGAATTAACCGTTTCGGTTCTTGATGGCACCGCACTTTGCGTTACCGAAATCACTTCCGAGCGCGAATTTTACGATTTTGACGCAAAATATGCCGTTGGCGGATCAAAACATATTCTGCCTGCCGATATCCCCGAGCCAGTTAGCCTAAAAGCCTGTCTTTGGGCCGAGAATGCCTATCGTCAGCTTGGGTGCCGCGGCATCATCCGCGCCGATTATCGCTGGGATGATAAAAATGACCAGCTATTCATGCTTGAGGTGAATACCCAGCCGGGCATGACCGCAACATCGCTTGTGCCTGAGCAGGCACGTTTTGTCGGCATGTCAGGTGAAGAGCTGGTGAATCATCTATTGGAGATTGCACAATGCGACGACTGATTGGATGGATCAAATCACAATCCCAGCCGCACAGCCTGTCGCCGCAAACCAGCTTGTGGCGCAAGGTCAAGATTGGCTTTTTATCGCTTTTCGCCATTGCAACAGCAAGCACCATTGGCATGGCGATGCTGGATCGTGAAAAACTGACCAATGATCTTTTGACAATGAGCGGGAATGCCGGATTGGTGTTGACCGATATTCAGGTACGCGGCCGCGCCCATACGCCGCAATCGCGCCTGTTGGCAGCGTTGAATTTGCAAATCGGTGCGCCAATCCTTGGCATTGATCTGCAAAATCTGCATCGCAATATCAGCCAGATTGGCTGGGTTGAGGATGCCATTATTGAGCGCCGTCTTCCCGGCACGATCCATATCACCCTTCGTGAGCGTGTGCCGATCGCCCTGTTGCAAAACAATGATAAACATAAATTGATTGATCGAAGCGGTGCCATTGTTGACGGCGCTGATCCAAGCCAATTCACCCATCTGACGGTTGTTGCCGGTGAGAGCGCCGCGCCGCATGCTGCCGCCATTTTATCGATTTTGAAAACCGAACCGGAATTATTCAGCGAAGTATGGGCGGTAAGCTATCGGTCAAAGCGGCGCTGGGATGTTCATCTGAAAAACGGCATGGAAGTAAGGCTTCCCGAAATTGATCCCGTATCAGCATGGTCACGTCTTGCCATGATTGATCGCAAGAAAGCCATCACCCATCGCGATCTGGCCGTCATTGATATGCGCATACCTCAACAATTGATTGTCGAGCCAAATATTCCGGTAAGAGGAAGGGGAAGCAAAACATGATCCTTAGCAAAACCAAAGCCATTACACGGCGCCCCTTTGCCGTTCTGGATATCGGATCATCAAAAATCTGCTGCATGATTGGCGAGGCCAACGGCGCGGGCGGGGTGCGGCTTCTTGGTCATGGAACGCATGCATCAGCTGGCATCCGCAGCGGCGAAGTCAGCGAATTAGAGGCGCTAAGCACGGTGATTGGCAAAACCGTTCAAGCGGCCGAGCGCGATGCCGGTATTTCGGTTACATCAGTCACGGTTGTTGCCCCGTGCGGTACGCCATTTTCAAGCATCTGCAAAAAATCGGTCAGGCTAAGTGATGCGGTGGTTCGGCGGCGTGATATCGACCGGCTAATGGCGCGCAGTGACAATGGAAATATTCCAGAAAACTATCAGCCGATGCATCTTCAAACCCTCCAATATGGGCTTGACGATGTACGCGGCATTGCCGACCCGGGCGGCATGCGCGGCACCAATCTTTCGGTTGATTACACGCTTGTTTGCGGCCTTCGCACCTCGCTTGCCAATTTGCGTGAAGCCTTGGCGTTAAACCATCTTGAAACCGACCGGTTTTTGCATTCAGCCTATGCAAGCGGTCTTGCCTGTCTTAGTGCCGAAGAGCGCGATCTTGGCAGTGTCGTTGTCGATATGGGCGGCGGCACAACGTCAATTGCCATCTTTATGGAAGGCAAGCTTGTTTATGTCGACACAATCAAAATTGGCGGCAACCGCGTCACCACCGATATTGCTCGCATTCTATCAACCCCGCTTGCCGATGCTGAAAGGCTAAAGGCGATTGACGGTTCGGTCATGCCAACCGACATCACCGGCGTTGCCCCAGATTCACTTCGCGAAGTCGTTCGGCTTGGCCGAAGTGACAATATCACCATTCCCGCGCTCGGCACAACCACCGAAGTGGCCGGTCAAACCATTGAACGCAACTTGCTAAGCGCGATTATCCGGCCGCGTATCGAAGAAATTCTGGAATTATTGCATGGCCGCATGGAACGCGCCCGCATGGAACATACCGCTGGCAGCCGTTATGTGCTGACCGGCGGTGCTAGCCAGCTTACCGGTCTTGCCGATCTATTTGCCAAACAGGCAAAGAAATCGGTTGGGCTTGGCCAACCTATCGGCATTGCCGGTCTTGACGAGGATAGCAGCGGCCCCGGTTTTGCCGCCAGCATTGGCGCGCTGATCCATGTCAGCCGGATTGAGGAAAATGACCCAACAGACAGGCAGACCCGCACCCTGCCGCATGGGCCATTCGAACGTATCGGTGCGTGGCTTCGTGACAATCTGTAAGCGAGGAGACAATTGATGCCCATATGTTCAAACCCAATTTTCCGCTGGCGACCCGCCCAGCACCAATTAGAAATCCGGCAGGTTTGCCCTGCCGCTTCCGCCAGCCGATTGCGCCCAAGCAAGTCCATTTCAACCCAGAATATCTTAATCCTCAATGAAGGGAGTCAGTCATGACCATTAACCTTACCGTTCCACAAACAATGCAAGAGCTTCGTCCCCGCATCACCGTTGTTGGTGTTGGTGGCGCTGGCTGTAATGCCGTGAACAATATGATCAATGCCAATCTCGAGGGTGTTGATTTTCTAGTCGCCAATACCGACGGTCAGGCGCTTGCCCATTCGCTTTCAAGCCGGAAAATCCAGCTTGGCAGTGCGATCACACAAGGTCTTGGCGCAGGATCAAAGCCCGAGATTGGCCGGTTGGCCGCTGAAGAAAGCCTGCAAGATGTGATGGCTGAATTGGCCGATTGCAACATGGTGTTTATCACCGCAGGAATGGGTGGCGGTACCGGCACAGGCGCCGCACCGGTTATTGCCCGCGCTGCGCGTGAACGCGGTATCCTGACCGTTGGCGTTATCACCAAGCCATTTGAATTTGAAGGCCAGCGCCGGATGAAGCAGGCCGAAGAAGGCATTGAAGAATTGCAGGCCTATGTTGACACGCTGATCGTCATTCCAAACCAGAATCTGTTTAGACTGGCGAATGAGCGCACCACCTTTGCCGATGCATTCCATATGGCAGATGCGGTTCTGCACCAAGGCGTTTGTGGTGTCACCGATCTGATGATCAAGCCGGGTCAAATCAATCTTGATTTTGCCGATATTCGCGCTGTTATGGGCGAAATGGGCAAGGCAATGATGGGAACTGGCGAGGCATCAGGCGACGCCCGCGCAACGCAAGCCGCCGAAGCCGCAATCAATAACCCGCTTCTGGACGACACCACAATGAAAGGTGCCAATGCGGTTCTGATCAACATCACCGGCGGTCTTGATATGACCTTGTTTGAAGTTGACGAAGCTGCCAACCGTATCCGCAAAGAAGTTGATCCGGATGCAACCATCATTTTTGGTTCAGCCTTTGACGATAAATTGGAAGGCGTGATGCGCGTATCGGTTGTTGCAACCGGCATTAGCGGTGCGAGCCAGATCAATAGCCGTCCAAGCATGATGCCGCAAAAAACCGAGGCTGTTTCGCCGCGGCCAAGCACAATTCTGCCAAACCCGCTAGGCAGTTTTTTAAGCCCAGCGCGCAAAGCAGATGCCAAGCCAGCCACTGAAACAATGGCTGAAACACCAGCTGACGATCAGACGATGGTGACAAGCAGCCATCTTGCAACAGCCCCGACAATGGCTGGTGACACTGCTGATATGCTTGACAGCCAGCTTAGCAACGAGCTTGCCAGCGAAGCGATTGCCGAAGTGATCAACACAGCTGAGGATACCGACCAACAGCTGGATATCAATGATGCCATCAATGCCGCCTCACAAGATGCGGCTCCAGCTGATCTTGAAACGGCAGCATCAGCGCCAGCGGCGTTGGGAGACGCGCCAACAATGCCGTTAACCATTGCCAATGACGAAGCAGCGGCACCACGGGCAAAGTTTATTCCGGCGGCACCGACAAACATGCCTGACGAAGAAAGCTTAGATGTGGCAGCCCAAACGTCGGTCACACGCCCCTCAAGCCTGATCAATAGAATTTCCGGATTATGGTCAAGCAAGCCGGAAAGCAAACCTGCCGAATCAAACGAGCAAAGCCGCAGTGAGCCTGCCTTAGACGAGGCTGCAGCCAAAGAGCAGATTGCTGTTTCAATCCTTGATTTGTCACGGTCTGATATGGTTGGAAAAGCGTCAAAAACAGCCCTTGCCAGGGGGCCGAATGCTGATGAAGATGATCTTGATATTCCAGCATTTTTACGCCGTCAGGCCAATTAACAATATAGCAATGGCAAACGTTTGCCATTGCTACAAACTGTAACCAAATGTGATTTGGAATGGCTTGAGGAAAAGAGTAATTTGATCTCAGTTTTTCATATGGCTCATTACTTTTGGCTAAGATCTTCAAACACTAGCCCTTTAGTATCAGCCTTTGAATTGAAAAAAATGGATTTTCGCGATCGGGTTATCTCCCTCGTGATGGCAACAAATGAAAGAGTTACCGCGGCCCCATGCCTGATACGCTTTCCTACAATATGTTTGTTGAACAGCCGTTTCAAACAACGGTTCGCCTGATCGCGCATCTTGAGGGCATCGGCCTGCATTCGGGGCGGTTTGTTCGCATGGCCATTTGCCCTGCCCCTGCCAATAGCGGCATAAAATTTCGCCGCATGGATATTGATGGCCAGCCACAAACAGTGGTTGCCCATGCTAGCTATGCCGAACACGCACGTTTATGCACACGCATTGTAAATAGCGAAGGCATCACGCTTGAAACCATCGAACATCTGATGGCCGCCTTTGCCGGTGTCGGGCTTGATAATGCCATCATCGAAATTGACGCATCTGAAGCGCCTATTCTGGATGGCAGCAGCCAGCCTGTTCTGGACGCGCTGAACAATGCTGGCCTCGAAATTCTGCCCGCGCGGCGCAAATATATGATCGTCACCAAACCGGTTGACGTTCAGCTTGATTGCGGCGCATGGGCGCGGCTTGAACCAGCCGACCAATTGCAAATTGATGTTAAAATCGAATTTGATGATGCTGCCATTGGCAATCAAAGCTTTAGCTATAGCCATAGCGATGGCAGTTTTGCTGCCGAATTGGCAACCGCACGGACATTCTGCCAATTGCGGGATGTTGAATTGATGCAGAATGCCGGACTTGCGCTTGGCGGATCATTGAACAACGCGATTGTTGTTGATAATGGCACAATATTGAATGAAGGCGGCTTGCGCATTGAACGTGAATTCGTGCGTCACAAGGCGCTTGATTGTCTTGGCGATCTGTTTTTGATCGGTATGCCGGTCAAAGCCAAAATGACCGCATCACGCCCAGGTCATGCGCTTAGCACCAAATTGGTGCAAACATTATTGAATGACCCAACCGCCTATAAGGTGATCGAGGCTGGCAGTGAACATAGCCGGTCAGACAGCTTTGTCATGCCCGAGCTTGCCGCCGCCGCAATGGCCTAGGCAAACGCCGGTTGATATCTGGCAAATTAGCCTAAAATCCATGCAAATTTTCGTGAATATGCTACCATTCGCAACGCGCTCTTTTCAGAATGCTTTTATCGGGCTAGTGTGAAGGCTATCGGGATTCCTCTATCCCTTCTATCATTATCGAAACCCGCCAGCGGAGCCGGATGTGACCAGTCAAAAGAAAATCCTGATGTTTGCCGCCTGCTGTCTTGTGGCAGCATGTTCAACCAGCCCCGAAATTGTTGAGCAGGTCGAACAGCCGGTTGATGTTTTATATCGTGATGCGCTGAACAAGGCCATCGGTGGTGATCCAAAAGCCGCTGCACCAAAATTTGAAGAAGTTGAACGCCAGCACCCCTATTCCGAACTAGCCACCCGCGCCCAGACCATGGCGGCATGGTCATTTTATAAGGCTAATCAATATGCACTCGCCATTTCAGCGCTTGATCGGTTTATCGAGCTAAACCCAATCGACCCGCTGGTTGAATATGCCTATTACCTGAAGGCCTTGAGCTATTACGAACAGATTGTCGATGTTGAGCGCGATGCGGAAATGACCAAATTATCACGTGCCGCCTTTGAAGAACTGGTTCGCCGCTTTCCCAAGGGCACCTATGCCCGTGACGGACAGTTGAAAATCGACCTGACAAAATCGCATCTTGCTGGCAAGGAAATGGCGGTTGGCCGGTTTTATCTGGAGCGCGAGCAATATACCGCTGCGATCCGCCGGTTTAATAACGTTATCCAGGCCTATGATACCACCAATCAGATGCCTGAAGCCCTGTACCGGACCGCCGAAGCCTATTATGCGCTTGGCCTTTCCGATCAATCCGAGCGTCTTTATCAGGTTGCCCAATATAACTATCCGGAATCTGTTTGGACAGAACGGCTGGCCAGTTTGCGTGCCGACCCAGAACAGCCCCCAGAAAAGGGTATGTTTGAGCAATCCATTGACGTGATTACCGATATTTTTAACTAACCATGCTGCAAAGCCTTACTGTTTCCAACATTGTCCTGATCGAGCAATTAACCTTGCAATTCGCACCGGGGCTGACGGTATTAACTGGCGAAACCGGCGCTGGCAAATCGATTCTGCTTGATGCGTTGGGGCTGGCGCTTGGCAGCCGCGCCGATTTTGGCCTGATCCGGCAGGGGCATGACCAAGCCCATGTCAGTGCCAGCTTTGCGCTTCCGGCAAATCACCCAGCATGGCAGCTTGTCGAAGAAGCCGGCATCATACAAGAAGATGAGATGATCCTGCGTCGCCGCCTGAAAAGTGACGGCAAATCATCCGCCAGCATTAATGATATCGCCGTATCGGTTGGGCTATTGCGGCAGGTTGGTGATTTATTGGTTGAAATTCAAGGCCAGTTCGAAGGGCGCGGCCTTTTGGATATTTCGACACATATGGCGCTTCTTGATCGCGCCGCGGGGCATCGTGATTTGCTGGCCAAAACCAAAGAAGGCTGGCAGCAATGGGATATCGCCCGCAACGCACTTGAGGCGACGCGTGATGCACTTGTCAAAGCCAAGGTCGAAGAAGACTGGCTTCGTGACGCGGTTGACGCGCTTGACCGGCTTGCCCCCGAAATCGGCGAAGAAGACAGCCTGATCGCCCAGCGCACCCTTTTGGCTAATGTTTCGAAAATCGGTGAAAACCTGTCTTTAGCTGAAGATGTTGTTTTTGGCGAAATGGGCGCACAAGCAGGGCTTGGCCGTGCCCTAGCTGCATTGGAAAAGGTCGCACCGCTTGCCGGTGGCAAGCTCGATCAGGCGCTTGACGCATTGGCACGCGCTGATGCCGAACTTAGCGAGGCAAAAAGCGCTATTCAATCTGCCGGACATGCGCTTGAGGCCGATCCTAACCTGCTGCAACAGCTTGATGACCGGCTTCATGAATTGCGTCAACAGGCGCGCAAACATAATTGCGGCCTTGATGACTTGCCAGCAATCCACCAAACATTGGCAAGCAGGCTTGCCGCTATTGAAGATTCATCGGGCATGCTTGGCAAGCTTGGTGAGACAGCACAAAAATGGCAGGATTACTATCTGGATATGTCAAGCCAGCTTGATGACAGCCGGAAAAAGGCGGCCATTAATCTTGATCAGGCCGTGCTTGCCGAATTGCCGCCACTCAAACTTGATGGTGCGCGATTTACCACCGCCATCACCCCGCTTGATGATGCACAATGGGGGCCGCGCGGTACAACCGCCGTCCGCTTTGAAGCCAGCACCAATGAAGGCATGAATGCAGGGCCAATTGACCGCATTGCCTCAGGTGGTGAATTAGCCCGCTTTTTACTTGCACTTAAAGTCTGTTTGGAAGAAAGCAGTCATCCGCGAAGCCTGATTTTCGATGAGGTCGATTCAGGTGTTGGCGGTGCTGTTGCTGCTGCGGTCGGTGATCGGTTAAGTCGCCTTGGCACCAGCACACAAACCCTTGTCATCACACATTCGCCGCAGGTGGCCGCCCGCGCCAGCCAGCATTTGCGCATTGCCAAAACCGCCACTGATAGCGGCGTTATCAGCGCCACACGCGCGCTAAATGACGGTGAAAGAACCGAAGAAATCGCTCGTATGCTTGCCGGAGAAACCGTCACTGCCGAAGCCCGAGCCGCCGCTGCGGCGCTGCTTGAGGGTTAGGCAATGACGAAACCCGCTTTCAGCCTTGGCACCGAAGATCCGGCAAAGATGGATTCGGCGTCGGCCGCCACTGAACTGGCCGCCCTTGCCGCCGAAATTGCCCGCCATGACAAGCTTTATCATGGGCAGGATTCCCCTGAAATATCCGATGCAGATTATGACCGGTTGGTGGCGCGCAATCGCGCCATTGAGGCCACCTTCCCGCTGCTTATCCGGCCCGACAGCCCAAGCGGGCGCGTTGGCACTGCACTACCAGCACAAGGCCAGTTTGGCAAAATTCGCCATGCCCGCCCAATGCTGTCGCTTAGCAATGGCTTTAGCGATGACGATATTGAAGATTTTGTCACAAGGGTTCGTAAATTTTTGTCACTGTCCGACGTTGATCCTGCCCAATTTGTTGCCGAACCCAAAATTGACGGCCTGTCGCTAAGCCTTCGTTATGAAGATGGCAAGCTAGTTCAAGCGGCAACGCGCGGCGACGGTGCCGAAGGCGAAGATGTCACCGCCAATGTCATGCAGATTGCCAGCCTGCCAAAACAGCTTTCCGGATCGCCGCCTGCGATTTTCGAGGTGCGCGGTGAAATGTATATGGATCGGAATGATTTTCTGGCGCTCAACACAGCGCAGGAAACGGATGGGAAAAAGATTTTTGCCAATCCGCGCAATGCGGCCGCAGGATCACTTCGGCAAAAAGATGCCAGCATCACCGGCAAGCGCAATTTGCAATTTTTTGCCTATTCTATGGGCGAAACAAGCGCCCCCATTGCCGAAACCCATTGGGCGTTTCTGGCGGCGCTTCGTGATTTTGGATTTTCGGTCAATGATTTATCGCGCCGATGCGATGATGTTGCTGATTTGCTGGCCACCTATCAGGTGATTGGCCGTCAACGCGTTGATTTGCCATATGATATTGACGGGGTGGTTTATAAAATTGACCGGCATGATTATCAGCAACGGCTTGGTCAGGTTGGCCGCGCCCCGCGTTGGGCAATGGCGCATAAATTTCCCGCTGAACAGGCCGAAACCGTGATTGACGCCATTGATATTCAGGTTGGCCGCACTGGCGCGCTTACGCCTGTGGCACGGCTTGTCCCCATTTCGGTTGGCGGGGTCATTGTCTCAAATGCCACTTTGCATAATGAAGATGAAATCGCGCGTAAAGATATCCGGATTGGCGACCGCGTTGTAATCCAGCGGGCTGGCGATGTGATCCCACAAATTGTCAGGGTGCTAAGTGACGCCCGCACAGGCAATGAGACCGTCTTTGACTTTCCTGAATCATGTCCGGTTTGCCATGCTGCCGCAATCCGGCCCGAAGGCGAAGCGGTACGGCGATGCAGTGGCGGCCTGAATTGCGCCGCCCAACTTTTTGAAGGGCTAAAACATTTTGTTGCGCGTGATGCTTTTGATATCGAAGGGCTTGGTGCCCGCCAGATTGAACAATTTATTGACCTTGGCTGGGTTCAAACACCGGCCGATATCTTCCGGCTTGGCAACAAATCAACGGCAATGGCCAAGCTTGATGGCTATGGTGATCTATCAATCAAGAAATTGCTATCAGCCGTTGCTGTTCGGCGCGAAATTGGCCTTGAACGCTTTATCTATGCGCTTGGCATAAGACAGATTGGACAGGCAACGGCGCGTCTGTTGGCACTTCATTACGGATCTGTCGAGACAATGCTGGCAGCGCTGAATCCCGATGCCGATCTTGACGCGGCGCATCAGGCACTTGTTGAAATCGACCAGATTGGCGCGGCAGTGGCTAATGACGTCACCGCCTTTTTTGGCAATCCTGACCTGTATCAATTGATTGTTGACCTTGTCGCAGAATTGACAATTTTACCGCCTGAGCGCCCTGCCGAAAATAGCGCGATTAGCGGCAAAACAATCGTGTTTACCGGCACCTTGACCCGCATGTCGCGCGCCGAGGCCAAAGCCAAGGCCGAATCTCTTGGTGCCAAAGTATCAGGCACTGTTTCAGCAAAAACCGATTTTCTGGTCGCGGGTGAGGATGCTGGATCGAAGGCGCGCAAAGCAGCCGATCTTGGCATTACCGTTCTTGATGAAGATGGCTATTCGGCGCTGATTGGCAACCAATAACATCTTGGTAATATCGCTTAAAGCTATAGCGGGTGGCAGGCGGCTTCTAACCATGATTTGGCCATTGGCGATATATGCGGGTGTAACTGTTCGTAAACCGCGCGATGATAGCGGTCAATCCAGTCTATCTCGCCAACATCAAGACGCGTTTTATCAATCAGGCGGCGATCAAGCGGGCAAAGAGTGATGATTTCAAATTCCAGAAACCCAGTTTGTTTTGCTGGTGTTACCACGATCAGATTTTCAATCCGAATGCCCCAATCACCTGTTTGGTAATAACCCGGCTCATTCGATAAAACCATGCCCGCTTCAAGCGCCACTTCACCGCGTTTGGAAATGCTGGCAGGCCCTTCATGAACCGATAGAACATGACCAACGCCATGACCGGTGCCATGCACAAAATCCAGCCCTGCTGCCCATAGCGGCGCGCGCGCAATCGCATCTAGCTGTTTGCCGTTCGTGCCTGCTGGAAATTTTGCCGTGGCGAGGTGAATATGGCTTTGCAGAACATGGCAATAGGCCGCAACCGCGCCTTTAGGCGGTGTTCCAATAACAATGGTGCGGGTAATATCTGTTGTGCCATCACGGTAATGGCCGCCCGAATCCAACAACAAAAGATCATCGCTTGCCAGTTTACGATCCGCCCCCGCAATGGCCCGATAATGCACAATGGCACCATTCGGGCCTGATCCGGCAATGGTGTTAAAGCTTGGTGCCAAAAAGCCGTCTTGCTGTTGGCGAAACGCCAGTAATTTGTCGGCAAGGTCACTTTCGGTAATGCTGGTAGACGGGGCGGATGCCGCCTGATCAAGCCAGCATAAAAATTCAACCATCGCCGCACCATCACGCTGATGCGCGGCGCGAAACCCGCGCAACTCAGCTGGTGTCTTGCGGGCTTTTTCATTGGTCAGCGGACAATCAGCCTCAAATGTTTGCAAACCGCTTGCCACAATCTGTTCAAACAGCATTTTGGGAAGGCTTGCGGCCTCAATCATCAAACGGCCATCACCCATATCACCAAGCATTGCCGGCAATTGGGTCAAAGGCGCAACGATGATATCGGGCGTTAAAACCGGCTGGAGGCGCGATTGATCACCCAAAAGGCAAAGGCCGGTTTCGCGGTGATACAGCGCAAAACACAGGTTGACCGGCGTACAGGGCAAATCCCCGCCCCGCATATTCACCAGCCAATTCACCGAATCCACCCGCGTCAGCAGAACCGCGGCGCAATCTTTGGCATCAAGATAGGCGGCAAGATCATCACTCTTTTCGGCAAGTGACTTACCGGCATTTTCAATCGGCATCTGCCAGCTTGCCGCCGGCGGCAAAGCCGGACGATTATACCATTGCTGATCAAGCAGATTTTCATGGTGACAAACAAGCGTTCCACCCCCGGCAAGAACCGATTTTTCAAAGCGTCTAAAGCCCGCAACCGTAACCAGCCTGCCGTCAATGGCGATAATTGCACCACTGGCAAGCCCTGCTTTTTTTAGCCAATCTTCACATGTCACATCGGGGATTGTGTTGCAATCCCACGCGGCCGAATTGGTTTGTGCGGGCATTTGCAAACTATAGCGGCCATCACTAAACAGCCCTGCCCGATCGCCAAGCACCACCGCAAAGCCAGCCGATCCGGTAAATCCGGATAAATAGGCAAGCCGTTCATCACCAGCCGGCACTTCTTCGCCCTGATACATATCTTCGCGGCCAATAATCCAGCCATCAAATCCAGCCGCAGCCATTGCGCCGCGAAGCGTTTCTAACCGCTTGGCGCGGGTTTGATCCTGCTGGCTCACCGTCCACCCCATAATTGCGGCATTGTGCCTGCTGCCGATGGCCGCATGATGATTGATGTCCAATCGCCAATACGGATTCGGTGCCACACACGAAGCCGCTGTTGCCGATAGGCCACCTCAACCGCGGTTGCCTGTCCATTTAGAATACCTGACAAAACAAGCCAGCCACCCTTTGCCAATCGCGGTGCAAGATCAGGTGCCATCCGGCATAGCGGGCCTGCCAGAATATTGGCAAGCACCAAATCATATGGCGCGTGATTGCAAACAATGCGGCTGCCAAATCCTTGCGAAACGGCAAGCCGCATTTTTGCCGGTGCAATGGCATTCAGCGCCCGATTACGCGCCGCAACCCGAACCGCAACCGGATCATTATCAGCCGCAATTGTCTGGCAGGATGGCCAAAGCCGCGATGCCGCCATTGCCAGAATTGCCGACCCACAGCCCATATCGAGAACCCGCCGCGGGGCAATCCGCCGGATCATTTGCATCGCGCGCAAACAGCCTTCGGTTGTCGGATGCGTCCCCGAACCAAAGGCCAAGGCGGCATCAATCAATAAAGGCAGGCTCGCCGCCGGACGGGGCGTGGTGACATGACTTCCGTAAACCCAAAAACGGCCAATATGCAATGGCGGAAAGGCAGCACGATTTTCGGCAAGCCAATCGCGCTGTTCAACCGATGATATGGTGATTGGAATTGGGGTAATCGATTCATGCTGATAAAGCGGTGCCAGCATCTGATCAATCATGGCCGCATCAGGGGTGAAGGTGAACAGGGCCTCGATCTGCCAATCACCAGCATCATCGCGCTGAAATGATGTAGCGGCACTGTCCAAAAGCTCGCTAAAAACACGTTCAAAAGCAGCCATTGCCCGATCATCAAGCCGCGCCGGCAGGGTTAAAACGACTGATTGAAGTGCGGTCATGGCTTGCTCAAAAATCCTGATACCACTTTTTTATGGCCTGCTTTATCAAACGCAATCAATAGCTTGTCTCCATCAATTGTCAAAATATTGCCCATGCCAAATTTCTGGTGAAACACCCGGTCGCCGGTTGCAAATTCGGTCTTGTTATTGGCTGGTTCCCAATTGCCATCAGCCGGTTCGCCGCGGCGCGCCGCCATCCGCCGCCAACCCGCACCATAGCCGCCAGCACTATAATCACCAGCCCCATAGCCGCCATTCGCGCCAAAGCCATTCTTACCCGACGTGTCACCAAGCCGCGCCGCAGTCACACGGCCAAGCCCCATGCCTTGCTCCATATTTTCAATAATATTCTCAGGTGGCAATTCCTGAACAAAGCGCGATGGGATTGACGATTGCCATTGGCCATGAATACGCCGGCTATTGGCAAAGCTAATGAAAAGATCGCGCCGCGCCCGGGTGATGCCAACATAGGCCAAGCGGCGTTCTTCTTCGAGACCAACAGCGCCATTTTCATCCATTGTGCGCTGGCTTGGGAAAACCCCTTCTTCCCAGCCGGGTAAAAACACCGCATCAAATTCCAGCCCTTTTGCCGCATGAAGCGTCATCAGCGTCACCTCGCCATGTTCAGGGTCGGCATCACCATCGGTAACAAGCGCGATATGTTCCAAAAACCCCTGAAGCGAGTCAAAATCCTGCATCGCATTGATTAATTCGGTCAAATTTTCCAGCCGGCCTTCGGCATTGGGTGATTTATCAAGCTGCCACATTTGTGTATAGCCCGATTCATCAAGCACCATTTTGGCAAGATCCGCCTGATGCGTTGATCCGGCACGATCGCGCCAACGTTTGATATCCTGCACAAAACTGCCAAGTGCATGACGCGCCGCAGGGCGCAATTCTTCGGTTTGCACAAGATCAATCGCCGCCGCCAAAAGCGGCTTATCAGACGACCGCGCCTGAATATGAACCGCCTGTAAACTAGCCGTGCCAAGGCCGCGTTTTGGCGTATTGATAATCCGCTCGAACGCCAAATCATCGGCCGGTTGGGCGATAAGCCGCAAATAGGCAATGGCATCGCGAATTTCTGCACGTTCATAAAACCGCGCACCAACCACCCGATAAGGAAGGCCAATCGCGATAAACCGTTCTTCAAATTCGCGGGTCTGAAATCCGGCACGAACCAGAACGGCAATTTGCGAGAGATGAACACCATCTTTCATAATTGTTTCAATCTGGCTGGCGATATTTCGCGCCTCGTCAGGCCCATCCCAATAGCCATTGACCCGCAGTTTTTCGCCGTCATCCGCCGATGTATATAGGGTTTTGCCAAGCCGCGTTTCATTACGCGCAATGATTTTGGACGCCGCTGCCAGAATATGACCGGTTGACCGGTAATTTTCTTCAAGCCGAACCGTCTTGGCACCACTGAAATCGCTTTCAAAACGTAAAATATTGCCAACTTCGGCACCACGCCAGCCATAGATCGACTGATCATCATCGCCAACACAGCAAAGATTGTTCCGGTTGCCAGTCAATAGCCGTAACCATAGATATTGTGCAACATTCGTATCTTGATATTCATCAACCATAATATGAGTGATGCGGTTTTGATAATCGGCCAAAACATCGGCATGGGTGGTGAAAATGCTTAGCATGTGAAGCAGCAAATCACCAAAATCGACAGCATTCAGCGCAATAAGGCGGATTTGATAACGTTCATAAAGCGCCCGAACACGCCCATTGGCAATATCACTTGCCTCGGTGAGCCCCACTTTTTCTGGCGGCAGGCCGCGGTCTTTCCACCGCGAAATCACCCCGCCAAGCATCCGCGCTGGCCAGCGTTTGGGATCAATATCTTCGGCTTCCATCAATTGTTTCAGCAGCCTGATCTGATCATCGGTATCGAGAATGGTAAAATCAGACCGCAAACCCACAAGATCGGCATGGCGGCGCAACATTTTGGCAGCAAGCGCATGAAAGGTGCCAAGCCATACTTGCTCGGCCATCGGCCCAACCAGACTAGCAACGCGCAATTTCATCTCGCGTGCAGCCTTGTTGGTAAAGGTCACTGCCAGAATATTCCACGGCTTTGCCGTGCCGCTGGCAACCAATTCGGCAAGGCGCGAGGTCAATACACGCGTTTTACCAGTACCGGCACCCGACAAAACCAGCAATGGCCCATCAAGGGTTTTCACAGCTTCGCTTTGTGCCGTATTGAGCCCATCAAGCCATGGACTGGCTGGCGTTTTTACAAGTTCGTTCATGATGTGTTCAAACTCGCAAATGCAGATGGGTGGGTCAATCGCAATGCAGTGTCTTGGCTCACTTATTTTTTCATAATTTTGCCCGATTGCTATTCGCCAGATGCCGAATCATTTTTGCATTCAACCTTTATTGCGATATGTTGCATACTGAATTTTGTAACACACGAATGGACAGCTATGTTTGCCTTATCAAAACGCAACCTGAACCGCATTTCAATTGCCCCTTTTGCGGTTATCTTGCTTTTGGCGGCATGCAGCTCTGTTCCCGAAGCCGAAAGAACGGATGCGCGCGACCCGTATGAAGGATCGAATCGCAAAGCCTTTGCCTTTAACATGGGGCTTGATACGCATATTTTGGAACCAGTCGCCAATGGCTATCGCAATGTCATGCCACCGGCCGGACGCCGCGCGATTGATAACCACATTGACTGGACAGGGCTTCCGGCCACGACATTCAATTCAACATTGCAGGGGCGGTTTGAAAATGCTGGTCTATCGACGGTGCATTTTATCGTCAACAGCCTGACACTGGGACTGGTTGATCTGACCGAAGATCCAAAAGCGGTCAAAAGTCAGGATTTCGGCCAGACCTTGGCATCGTTTGATGTGCCTGAAGGCAATTATCTGATGGTGCCTGTTCTTGGTCCAAATACCAGCCGAAGCCTAACCGGCCGGGTTGTTGATTCAGTAACCAACCCGATGTCATTTCTTAAAGCCGGTGATGCCATCCAGACAATGCAGACATTGCGCCCGCCAGTCGCGGCTGTATCAACGCGGGCTAACCTGTTCGAAGCATTTAATGATGTGAAATATAATTCGCTTGACCCTTACGCCCGCACCCGCTCGCTTTATTATCAGGGACGGGCTGGCCGCATTAATGCCACGGTTGGAAAACCAACCGATAATCTTACCATTGATGACCTTTTTGAATCATTCCTTGGGGATCCTAAATGACGCGCAAACGCCAAATTGGAATTTTGACCTCTAATTTGCCAGCTTGGCTTCGCAGCGGATTTGTTTGTCTATGTCTGTTACCGCTGTTGTTGACCGCTTTGCCAGCGCGTGCCAGCGATCAGATTGCCGCTGCCAATAATGTCATCACAAGTATGATCAGTGAAGTTGAAACCTATCTGGAAACAGATTCGGGAGACATTGAAAAACGAACCAAAAATATTACAAAACTTCTTGATAAACATTTTGATTTACCCGCGATTGCCCGCTTTTCTGCAGGGCCTTACTGGCGCGCCGCCAATGAACAAGAACGCATTGATTATGTCCAAACCATGCGTGATGTTGTGATTGGCACCGTTGTTCGCAATTTCGATCAATTATCGGGTCTGCGCTTTACCACAATTGATAGTCAGGCCAAGGGTGACAAGATGGTTCTGGTCCGCGGCGTATTTAATGACTCAACCGGGAAACGCCCGTCTGTTTCCGTTGGCTGGCGCGTCATTACACCAGCGATGGC
>CAWUWE010000044.1:0-4456 GCA_963926175.1 uncultured Alphaproteobacteria bacterium
GCCGCAACGGTGCTTGGTCGCGGCGAGGGCGGTGATGTCGAGCTTAGCTTTATCAATCCGGCAAATGCGGCTGTCTTGACCCGGCTTGAACTTGATGCCTGTCTTGATCGCTATGGCAGCATGCCTTTGCCGCCCTATATCGCACGCCCAGATGGCGCCGAGCCAGCCGACCGGCAAGATTACCAGACGATGTTTGCGCGCCACCGCGGTGCCGTGGCGGCGCCAACAGCCGGATTGCATTTTACCAATAATCTGGCCAAAGCCATTTCAGCTAGCGGCGTACGCATCCTGCCGGTTACACTTCATGTTGGCGCGGGTACATTTCTGCCGGTGACAGCCGATAATATTAAAGATCATAAAATGCACAGCGAATGGGGCCAGATCAGCGCCGAAACCGCGGCAGCCATTGCTGAGGCGCGTGCCAAAGGCGGGCGGGTCATTGCCGTTGGCACAACCAGCCTGCGGATTCTTGAGGCCTGTTACCAGCAACATGGTGTGGTGATCGAATTTGCTGGTGAAACCGATATTTTCATCACACCCGGATATGAATTTGGCGTCATTGACGCATTATTGACGAATTTTCACCTGCCAAAATCAACGTTGCTGATGCTTGTCAGCGCTTTTGCTGGCATGCAGAAAATTGCCATGGCTTACCGCCACGCCATTGCCAATGATTACCGCTTTTTCTCTTATGGTGATGCCTGTTTTATGACACGCAACCCATCTCCTGATATCATCGCCAGCATTGCGGCCATCGCTGATCAATAATGGCCAGCCTTGCTGCTTTCAAAACAATCAACGGATTTTGTCATGTCTCCACAAACTGAAAAATTTGGGTTTACCCTGAAAGCCACTGATGGCATGGCGCGTCGGGGTCGTTTAACCACTGCATGGGGCGCGGTTGAAACGCCGGTTTTCATGCCAGTTGGCACCGCCGCCACGGTAAAGGGCATGATGCCGGATTCGGTGAAATCAACCGGTGCCAGCATCATTCTAGCAAACACCTATCATCTTATGCTTCGCCCCGGGGCCGAACGTGTTGCACGGCTTGGCGGGGTTCGCAAAATGATGGGGTGGGACGGCCCGCTATTAACGGACTCAGGTGGGTTTCAGGTGATGTCGCTTGGCCCGCTTCGCAAGCTTGATGAAGATGGGGTGACTTTCAAATCGCATCTTGATGGCAGCAAGCACCGGCTTACACCCGAACGTTCAACCGAGATTCAGCATCTTCTTGATGCAACCATCACAATGGCCTTTGATGAATGTACGCCATTTCCGGCGACCAAGCCGGTTGCCGCTCAATCAATGGCATTGTCGATGCGGTGGGCTAAACGGTCACGCAGCGCGTTTCACGCACGAACTGGTTATGGCCAGTTTGGCATTGTACAAGGGTCGATATTTCCTGATTTGCGGGCTGAATCTGTTGCCGCGCTTGAGGAAATTAATTTTGAAGGCTATGCAGTTGGCGGTCTTGCCGTTGGCGAGGGTCAGCAAGCGATGTTTAAGACGCTTGAGGCCACAACGCCGCTGATGCGTCAGGGCAAGCCGCGCTATCTGATGGGGGTCGGCAAGCCATCTGATCTTGTTGGTGGGGTGGCGCGTGGTATCGATATGTTTGATTGCGTTTTGCCAACAAGGTCAGGGCGAACTGGACAGGGATTTACCCGCCGCGGGGCGGTGAATTTGAAAAATGCCCGCCATGCCGATGACCAGCGCCCACTTGATGAGGCTTGCGGCTGTCCAGCCTGTTCGCGCTATAGCCGTGCCTATCTTCACCATCTGTTCAAGGCGGAAGAAGTTTTGTCACTGATGCTGCTTAGCTGGCACAATCTTCATTATTATCAAGATTTGATGGCCGATATGCGGCGTGCGATCGAAGCGGGCACTTTTGCCGATTATGAAGCCAATTTTCACGCGATGCAGGCAATGGGAGATATCGAACCATTGTGAGCAAGACGATCCAGCACCCAAAGCCAAATGCCCATAAAGACCCTCGCGGCTGGTTGATCGAG
Source organism: uncultured Alphaproteobacteria bacterium (assembly GCA_963926175.1). GTDB lineage: Bacteria > Pseudomonadota > Alphaproteobacteria > Puniceispirillales > Puniceispirillaceae > UBA3439. Next base: position 2,013 of record CAWUWE010000044.1, read on the forward strand.
GCCGCCGCTCATGAGGGGTTTTTGCTGGCTGGCATTGGTCCGGCAGACATAGGGCTGGTAAACAGGGCAGGGCTGGCGGCGTTTCTGGATGATGCATTTGAAGGCGATATGGGCTGGCTTCGCGATACGGCGGCAAAACGTCAACAGCCGCAGGCAATGTGGGCAGGCGCAAAAACAGCCATTGTTCTTGGGATGAATTACGGCCCTGATCATGATCCAATGGATAATCTGGCAGCAAAGTCAGCAGGCAATATTTCGGTTTATGCGCGGGGGCGTGATTACCACGATTTAGTCAAGGGCAAGCTAAAACAATTGGCAGGCCAATTTGCCGCGCAGACCGGCCATGCGGTAAAAGTGTTTGTTGATACGGCACCCTTGATGGAAAAGCCATTGGCGCAAACCGCAGGCATTGGCTGGCAGGGCAAACATACAAATCTTGTGTCGCGCGAGGCTGGATCATGGCTGTTTTTAGGGGTGATCTTAACCGATGCTATTTTGCCTTATGATGCGCCTGAAACCGATCATTGCGGTGGCTGTCGTCAATGTCTTGATATCTGCCCAACCAATGCGTTTCCCGCTCCTTACCGGCTGGATGCACGGCGATGTATTTCTTATCTGACAATTGAGCATAAGGGGGTGATTGACCGCAGCTTTCGTCACGCCATCGGCAATCGCATTTTTGGTTGTGATGATTGTTTGGCAATCTGTCCTTGGAATAAATTTGCCAGCCGTGCCAAAGAGCAAAAACTAGCCGCCAAGGCCGGAACCGATTTGCCGCCACTTGCTGATTTGCTGAATCTTGATGATGCTGGTTTCCGCCAACTTTTTGCAAGAACGCCGGTGCGCCGCGCAGGCTATGAACGGTTTTTGCGAAATGTGCTTATTGCGGCTGGCAATAGCGGCGATGCTGATTTGATGCCCTTGGTTACGCCGTTTCTGGATCATTCGTCTGCATTGCTGCGGGCGATGGCAATTTGGGCGCTTCGCCAGCTAGCCGATGATGATATCTGGCAAGGGTTGCGCGATGCTTATTTTCCCGATGAACGCGATCAATCAGTGCGCCGCGAATGGCAAGATAACTAGCCCCTTTCTGCGTATCACCCAATGATTACCCATAAAAAAACAGCGGCTTTGGGGAAAGCTGCTGTTTAACTGTTTGATTTTGATGCTGACTAGCCGTTGTGATAGCCGCGCTCGCCATGCTGGCTAAGATCAAGACCCTCGATCTCGTCCTGCTGGTCAACACGAAGCCCAATCACCGCGCCAATGACTTTCAAAATCACATAGCTGGCAATGCCTGTCCAAAGAACGGTGATGGCAACAGATGATAATTGAACCATAAATTGGCTTCCCGCCGTTACGCCATCGGCAAGCCCAAGCCCGCCAAAGGCTGGCAGTGCCAGATAGGCAACAAGCAAGCTGCCAAGAATGCCGCCAACACCGTGAACGGCAAACACATCCAGTGAATCATCGATTTTTAACCGCACCCGGATCAGATCAACGGCAGCATAACAGGCAATGCCGCCAGCAAAGCCAAGGATTAGACCACCAGGAATACCGATAAAGCCAGATGCCGGAGTTACTGTTGCTAAGCCTGCAACCATGCCAGTTACGATGCCAACAAGCGATGGCCGGCCAAACCGGAACCATTCGATAAACATCCAGACAAGTGAGGCCGTTGCGGCGGCGATATGTGTTACCAAAAGCGCCATGCCTGCGCTGTTGCCAGCACCCAAAGCCGAACCACCATTAAAGCCAAACCAGCCAATCCACAGCATGCTGGCACCAATCATTGTCAGAACCGGACTATGCGGTGGCTGAACTGAGGTCGGAAAGCCGCGGCGTTTGCCAACAACAAGCGCGCAAGCCAGCGCGGCCGTACCGGCGGTTGCGTGAACGACGATGCCACCAGCAAAATCTAGAACGCCCCATTCGGCCAGGATGCCGCCGCCCCAGACCCAATGCGTGACCGGTGCATAGACAACCAAAAGCCAGATTCCCGAAAACAGCAATATTGCGGCAAATTTCATCCGTTCAACATAAGCACCAATGATCAGCGCCGGGGTGATGATCGCAAAGGTCATCTGGAAGGCCGCAAAGACCGATTCAGGGATCGTGCCGCTTGCCGAGTCGAGAGTGATGTTGCTCATAAAGCTATTGGCAATATCGCCAACCCATGCGCCATTGCCTGAGAAGGCAAGCGAGTAACCCGCAATCACCCATAAAATCGACATCAATGCCGCAATGGCAAAATGATGCATTAAAACCGAAACGATATTTTTAGACTGTACAAGGCCAGCATAGAAAAGCGCCAATCCGGGCAAGGTCATCAATAGAACCAGCGCGGTTGCGGTCAATACCCATGCGGTGTCGCCACTATCAATGGCGCTGTCGGCCGCAAAAACAGGACTGGCAACAAGGCTGGCGGCAATAAGGCCGGTACC
>CAWUWE010000045.1:0-2898 GCA_963926175.1 uncultured Alphaproteobacteria bacterium
CCTTTGTTGCCAGCGGTGCTGGACGTGGCCCTAGATTATGATGAAGCGTCGCCACCGCGACACGGTGCGCCGCCTCGGCTGGCAGGCATCGCACCAAATTTGCCAGCATGCCCCACATCAGCCATGATCCGCCGATTGGGCAAGCTTGCCAGCAAGCGCATTATCAATCAATTGAATGCTCTTTTCGCGGCCATAAAGCGCAAAGAACGATCCCATACGCGGCCCCTCAGACTGGCCAAGAAGCACCTCATAAAGACATTTAAACCAATCGCGCAGATTTTCATATTCAGCCGCTTTGCCTGTGGCGTAAACAACCGATTGAATGGCCTCGGCGCCACTATCATCAGCAAGCGCCGCAAGCTGTGATTTCAGCGCTCCAAGATGAACAGCCTCACCCGTATCGGCAAGCCGGTAGGTTTTATAAGGTCGAACCATATCTTGATAATAATTGACCGCATAGCCAATCATCCGATCAAGCTCGGCATGGGTTTTCGGGTCGATATCACCAGCATAGTCGCTGACATAGGCCCAGACGATTTGCGAATCTTCGGCATGGCAGACCGCCGCCAGATTCAACAATAGAGTAAAGCTAACCGGCAAACCTGCCTGATCGGGCAAGCCACTGTGAATATGCCATAGCGGATTTTCCAACTGTTCGGCGTCATCTTGTGACGGCAATTTGCCAAGATGCTGGTAATATTCATCAACGGTTTTTGGAATCACATCAAAATGCAGTCTTTTGGCACGCTTTGGCTGACCATACATGAACAGCGATAATGATTCTGGACTGCCATAGCGCAACCAATCATCAACCGATAAACCATTGCCTTTTGATTTGGAAATTTTCTCGCCATTCGCATCAAGAAATAATTCATACGAAATACCCGCTGGCGGCGTGCCGCCAAGTGCACGGGTGATCTTGCTCGATTGCGTTACCGAATCAATGAGATCCTTGCCACTCATTTCATAATCAACACCAAGCGCATACCAGCGCATCGCCCAGTCACATTTCCATTGCAATTTACACTGTCCGCCGGTGACCGAAACTTCGCGTTCAGCCCCGCTATCAGGATCAATATAGGTAATCGTGCCAGCGCTGGTGTCGCGGTTAATAACCTTGGCCTGAAGCACCCTGCCACTATCAGGGCAGATTGGAAAAAACGGGCTGTAAGTTGCTTGGCGTTCCGGCCCCAAAGTTGGCAGCATGATATCCATAATGGCATCATAATGCTCAAGAACACGAAGCAATGCTGAGTCAAATTTGCCGCCAAGATAGCAATCGGTTGAACTCATGAATTCATATTTAAACCCGAAGGAATCAAGAAAAGCCTGCAAGCGCAAATTATTATGCTCGCCAAAAGACGGCGCCGTGCCAAATGGATCTTTGACCTTGGTTAATGGCATATGAAGATAGGCTGCCAACATTTCGTGATTTGGCACATTGTCCGGAATCTTGCGAAAGCCGTCCATATCATCGGAAAAACAGATCAGGCGCGTTTTCTGGCCGGTCAAGGCTTCATAGGCATGACGAACCATAGTGGTACGAACAACTTCACCAAAAGTACCAATATGCGGCAGGCCTGATGGGCCGTAACCCGTTTCAAACAGAACCTCACCCTTGTTGGCATCACGCATTTTATCAAGGCGGCCAGCCAGCGCACGCGCCTCGGCGAATGGCCATGCCTTGGCGTCGGTTGCAATCTCTTGTAGCCTTGCGGTCAGATCACTCATCATCATGCTCTTTCATATCGCGGGCAGATGGCACCGCACCAAATGCGGACAAGCTAGGGCGAGCCGCGATCAAGGTCAAGTGGCAAGCAATGCCACAAAGATGCCATCCCGGCAGCCTGCATTTCTTGGCCTGCCTGCATTTCTTGGCCTGCCTGCATTTCTTGGCCTGCCTGCATTTAGTTTTGCAAAAGGCGTGCGCAAAGCTGGCATGGCCGCCTGCAGCAAGTTATAACTGCCTTACTGCATGATTCAACTTCTATATCGCTTCCCGATCTTCATGGCGTGCCGGTCTTCTATCCGCATGGCACCCAGCTGATCTGGATCAGCCAAAATGGTGAGATCACCAATCCAAATCGTGCGACCATTGCCGCCGAGCTGGCCTTGGGAATTGTGCTGCTATGCCATCGCCGCTGGAGCAGCGCTCGTGCCGGTGTCGAGATTGATCATTATCTTGATGTGATGGAATTATTCGCCTTTGTCAGGCCAGCCCGCTTCGCCCTGCCAACACCCGCTGGCCTTGCCCAGCAGCTTGGCCTTGCACGCCCTCAAAATGGCGAAGACATGGCGACCCTATTGCCGCAAATTGCCTTTACGCTTCTTGACGAATTGGCAAATGCGCCCGACGCAGCCCGCCAAGAAGCCGGACAGATCGCCACGATGATGACGTCTGGCGGCTGGAATTGGGGGCCGTATATTCTGCTGCATCTTGGCCTGCAACAACCCGCCGCCGGCGCGCCTGATAGCCGGCTTGCGGTAATCTGGAACCGCCTTGCCGATTACACTGATTACACCCCACAAGCCGAAGCTGGTACCCAGCCAATTTTGCCTGATGAAGCGCGCCAGCGGCTTGCCGAAATGCTTGGTGGCAATGCCGAATTGCGCCTGCCGCAGGCCGATTATGCTGCCGCGGTTACCGCCAGCTTTGACCGGCCAGATGCGGGGCCAAGTCCGGCAATGGTTCTTGCCGAGGCGGGTACTGGCACTGGCAAAACCCTTGGCTATTTGGCACCAGCGACCCTATGGGCGGAAAAAAATGGTGGCACGGTCTGGATATCAACCTATACGCGAACACTTCAGCATCAAATCGCTGATGAATTGACACGACTCTATCCCGATGCCAATACCCGCGCCAGCAAGGTGGTGATCCGCAAGGGGCGCGAAAATTAC
>CAWUWE010000046.1:0-16887 GCA_963926175.1 uncultured Alphaproteobacteria bacterium
GATTCATGCAATTGACACAAGACGTGATATTGCCATTCTACGAACCGAACTGATCGGCACCGGCATTGCAATTCGGCAAGATGAGCCCTTGATCGGAAGCCATGTTTGCGCGCTTGGCAACAGCTTTGGTCTTGGTACAGGAATGACCTGCGGTATTGTATCGGCGGTGCGGCGTTCCAATATAGGGTTTAATGATATCGAAGATTTTATCCAGACCGATGCGGCGGTAAATCCGGGGATGTCTGGTGGGGCCTTGGTTGACCCACAAGGCCAGTTACTTGGTTTAATTGATGGTATTTTTACCAAAGAAGCCGATATTGATGCTGGTGTGAATTTTGCCATTTCGGTGCCGCTCATTCAACAAAGTTTGGCGTCGCAATTAAGGGCAGGTGTCCAGTTTTAGCCGAAAAATTATTGTCCGGTCTGACTAGCGTCATTGGCGAAGTCTCTCTATAATAAAATTTATCTAACTGATGCGACAATTTTTGGCTGATATATCATCGGCCTTGGGAACAAAGGTTAAAGTGAAATTATGGATAATCTAGTGCCGCCGAAAACCCTTATCGACCCTTTTGGCCGGACGGTTGATTATATCCGTGTGTCGGTTACCGATCGCTGCGATTTCCGTTGTGTCTACTGCATGGCCGAACATATGACCTTTCTGCCAAAAGCCGAATTATTGTCGTTGGAAGAGCTGGAACAGGTTTGCCGCAATTTTATGGCTCTTGGTACACGCAAAATTCGTTTAACCGGCGGTGAACCTTTAGTGCGCCGCAATATTATGCATCTCATCCGCAATCTTGGTAATGAGGTCAAAGCCGGCAATCTTGAAGAGCTAACCATCACCACAAATGGTAGTCAATTGCATAAGATGGCGGATGAACTTGTTGATGCTGGCGTTAAACGGCTGAATATTTCGATTGATACGCTTGATCCTGATCGGTTTCGTGAAATTACCCGTTGGGGTGATCTTGATAATGTACTTGCAGGCCTTGAGGCAGCAAAACGCGCTGGACTTGATATTAAGCTAAATGCAGTTGCGTTAAAGGGCGTCAATGAATTTGATCTTGGCAATATGGTTGAATGGGCCGGTGATCAAGGGTTTGACATGACTATCATTGAGGTTATGCCGATGGGTGATATCGGCAATGAAAATCGTGTTGATCAATATCTGCCACTCTCACAAGTGCGTGCCGAATTGTCAAAACGTTTCACCCTGACAGATAGCAACTTTCAAACCCCCGGGCCAGCGCGCTATGTGACTGTTGAAGAAACCGGTCGCCGCCTTGGCTTTATCACGCCGCTGACACATAACTTTTGTGAGTCATGCAACCGTGTTCGGGTTACCTGCACTGGTCAGCTTTATATGTGTCTTGGTCAGGATGACAATGCCGATCTTGCGAAGGCGCTTCGTAATGATGGCGAGGACGGGTTGCGCGATGCCATTATCGAAGCCATCGGCCGTAAACCAAAGGGGCATGACTTTGTCATTAGTCGGCGGGCGCCAAATGCTGCCGTTGCGCGGCATATGAATGTAACCGGAGGCTAAGCCGATGACTGAGGCGCGTCTTATCCGTCCAGGTCGACATGGCGCCATATTCGGGTTTGCGGGCTGGTCTGGTTCAGGCAAAACCACGCTTGTTGAACGAATTATTTCCCATATCAGCGCTAGCGGCGTTGATGTTGCTACGATCAAACATGCGCATCATCATTTTGATGCCGATCACCCGGGAAAAGATAGCTTTCGTCATCGTGAGGCAGGATCGCGCCAGGTTTTGGTGTCATCGGCCTATCGGTCGGCGCATTTCATTGAACATGGCGAAAGAGGCGAGCCCAATCTATCCGTTTTACTTGATCAATTGGCACCGGCTGATCTTGTTCTTGTTGAAGGGTTTAAAAGCTATCCCATTGAAAAGATAGAAATTCATCGGCCATCAATTGGCAAATCACAGCTTTATCCAAATGATGACCTAGTGATTGCCTTGGCTAGTGATGAGCTGATTCCAGAATGCCCATTACCGTTTTTCGACCTTGAGGATTTTGCCGGTATTGCGGCTTTTATTCTGGTGCAAACAAAGTTGAAACAGGCAAGCTAGGGCTATGTCGAATCAACTGTCGACCCCCATTCCAATTGATCTGGCACGAAGCCAATTGCTTGCCAGCATTTATGCAATTACAGCAACAGAAATCGTGTCACTTGATGATGCGTGTGGCAGGATTGCGGCTGAAACTGTTACCAGCTTGATTGATTTGCCTCGAACGCATAATGCTGCAGTCGATGGTTATGGTGTGGATTCGGTAGAACTAGCCGCGGCGCCGGATAAGTCGTTTAAAATTATTGGTGTGGCGCGGGCTGGACATCCTTTTGATGGAGTGATCGGCGCTGGTGAAGCCATTGAAATTTACACCGGTGCGGTGATGCCATCTGGCCCAGATTGCGTTGCCATGCACGAAGATTGCAGCCGTACCGGTGATGCGGTGCTGATAGGGACGAAATTAACAAAGGCAAGCAATATGCGCCCACCCGGTGAAAATCTGGCTAAAGGCGAGGTTGTTATCGCCAAGGGGCAGATTATTTCCGCAGCCTTGGTTGGTCAGCTTGCTGCATCGGGAACGGCACAGATAGAGGTTGCTCGAAGCCTTCGCGTTGCCGTCATGTCAACAGGCGATGAGGTTGTGGCCGCTGGCACCAATGCCGTGCATGGACAAATTTTTGACGTTAACCGCCCGATGCTGAAAGCTATGTTGCAAAGCAATCAGATTGAGGTGATTGATTGCGGTATCGTTCCTGACCGACTTGATGCGCTTGCCGATGCTTATGAGCAGGCTTTGCAAATGGCTGATGTTGTCATCTCGTCAGGTGGAGCGTCAGACGGTGTTGAAGATCACAGCCAACAGGCGATGCGGCAAATTGGGGCAAGCTGCGCGTTTTGGCGTTTGGCAATGAAGCCTGGGCGGCCAATGGCAGTGGGGCGGCGTGAGAAGCAGCTAATTTTCTGCCTTCCTGGAAATCCGGTTGCGGCTTTTGTTTGCACGCGATTATTGATCAATCCAGTTTTAACGCGTCTTTTGGGCGGCATTGTTCAGTCGACTTTAAAGATTGGCGTTCCAGCCGGATTCACGCATCGCAAAAAACCGGGTCGTGCCGAATTTTTACGGGTTGTTCTTGTTAATGATGTTGATGGACAGTCTTTACAGCTCCATGGCCGTAAAGGGGCGGGCGTGATTTCATCATTAACGGGGGCAGATGGCCTTGTTGAAATTCCGCTTGAAAATGCTGGTGTCGACAAGGGCTTGATGTTGAATTTTCTGCCATTTCATGAACGTGGCCTTTAGGCCTGTCATTAGGTGAGGGATAGGATGAGCGTAAGAATAACCGAAGATGATTTTGATATTGGGCTTGAGCATGAAAAGCTGAAATCGCGTGATGCTGGTGCAATTGTCACCTTTACTGGAACCGTCCGCGATCTGCCAAATGGTGGCGGGCTGAACGCGATGACGCTTGAGCATTATCCGGGCATGACCGAATCTGAAATTGAAATGATCATTAATCAGGCAAAATCACGCTGGCCTTTGGCAAAGGTAACGGTCATTCATCGTGTTGGCCGGATGTTGCCAACGGAAAATATCGTTTTTGTCGGCTGTTCATCGGCGCATCGCGGCGCGGCGTTTGACGGCGCCAATTTCATTATGGATTTTCTGAAAACCAAGGCGCCTTTTTGGAAATTGGAAGACGGACCTGAAGGCGAAAAATGGGTTGATGCACGTGATTCCGACAGCAAAATTCTTGATCGTTGGAACCTGCCGGAATAGGCCTTTTATGCGCGTCCAGGCCAATTTATCTCGGTATATAGTCGTTTTTCCATTTCAAAACGACATTGAAAGATACCGAAATGCGCGGCATTTCCCCCATATTTGGATGTACCAGATGATGCAAAAAGGCTGGCCATAAAAATAAATCACCATTATTTGGCAAAAGCCGATGTTCGGCATCGACCTGTCCATCATTACGGATCGAATTCATATTGGCCTGTGGACGCGGGTCGAAAAAGCTAATAGCACCTGGATTCAAATCTGACCGGAATGTATCGGCATCGCTTTGATCGGGCACTGAAACATAATAAGTGCCGGAGAGCCATGAATGAGGGTGATTATGTAGATTGTGATAATCGCCACGCATATTCACATTGGCCCAGCCTTGCAAAATCCATTCGAGGTCATAATCAATACCGGCATGACGCGCATAATCCAGAACCGCGCGATCACAACATTGCCGAAGCCAGATCACGGCTGGATGGTCGGTCATGAATAAATTGTCAGAAATATAATCAACCGTCATATCTTCACGGGCGATGTTCTGTTCCAAAAAATGATCAGCCAGAACTGGATTTGCCGTATCATGACCGGGAAGACTTAGAGACATGAATTGTGTTGGCCATAGCTGTTTGAATTCTGGTTTCCCGGGTGTGTTTTTTGATTGTGACATTGTCTGGATACTCCGGATTATAATTATTCATTGACGCGACGATGTTTAATAGATGTTCAACTTTACCAAACATTGAAAGATAATTGTGCCACCAGTCCACAGGCAGAGACAAGCTGTTATCGCCGAATACAAATTGCCAAAAATTTCTATGGATGTAATGCTTGGTCTGGTAAAAATATTGGATCATATCCTGCATCCTGCATTTGGTGCTATGAAGAATACTCAATCAATAATTCAATGTTTTTGCGCTTCAAACTGATTTATTCATGTCTTTCGCAATTATTGCTGGTTGCCAAATTTATGATTTAGATGTCAATATGAGGGTTAAGAACAAACGAACTTTTCCGTTCTCACCCTGTTTTGTTATGTACGAGTTTTTTTATGAATGATCAGATCGGCCTCTCTTTTAAAGGGCGTGTTGAAGATATCCGTTTTGTGTCTGGCCACGGCCAGTTTACCGCAGATATTGTTCCCAAAGATGCACTTCATGCCGTATTTTTCAGAAGCCCTGTTGCCGCTGGGATGATTGCTGGCCTTGATTGCAGTGCGGCCAAGACTGCGCCAGGTGTTGTGGCGGTTTTGACCGCAGCTGATGCGGCCGCTGATGGTGTTGCAAATATGATATGGACTGGCGGACCCGTTCGCGAAGATGGCGGTACAACGGTGGATAGCCCGCGCCCATTGCTAAGCGGGGCGGAAATTAGGCATCTTGGTGAACCTGTGGCAATGATCATTGCCAATTCGCGTCAGGCGGCGGCTGATGCGGCTGAATTGATTGATTTGCAGATCGAGGCGGCTGATGATGTTGCGCTGTCTGTTGGCAATATGCTTGATGGGCCGCTGGTGTGGCCTGGCACGACCGATAATATCGCTTCATTGCACCGGCAGGGTAACCGTGATGAGGTTGATGCAATCCTCACAAAATCAGCGCATGTCAGCCATTTCGAGTTTGATATTTCAAAAATCACCGCCTGCACAATGGAAATGCGAAACTCGATTGGCTTTATCGACGAAAATGGGAAGTCCTGCGTAACGACAAGTGCGCAAAGCCCCTATCAGCTTCATGGCGAGCTTGCCCAGCTATTTGGTATCAGCACTGATGAAGTGCGGGTCATTTCGCCCGATGTTGGCGGATCATTTGGCATGAAGGGGGCGCTTTATCGCGAAGATGCGCTTGTTGTTTGGGCTGCACGTCGATTGCAAAAGCCGGTTTTTTGGGCGGCTGATCGGGGTGAATCCTTTCTAAGTGACGAACATGCTCGCGCGGTAAGCGGCACGGCCTCGCTTGGCCTTGATAAAGATGGCAATTTCACCGCGCTTTGGGTCGATGCCCATATTGATGCAGGTGCCTATCTGTCTCGCCGTACCAAGGGGTTGCTGAATAATATGGGCGGGGTTGCTGGACAATATAAAACCCCCGCCATTGCAACTCAAATGTCGTTTTTCTTCACCAATACAATGCAAACATCGCCCTATCGCGGTTTTGGACGGCCTGAAGCAACCTATGTTATCGAACGGCTGATTGACCAGGCTGCACGCGAAACCGACCGTGATGCGCTGGCGCTTCGCCAGCAAAATCTGGTGTCGCCTGATGCGATGCCATATCAGACCGCGCTAACATTTCTGTATGATTGTGGTGATTTTCCAAGAATCGTTGCGGCGGCGGCGAAAAATGCCAATTACGCAGGGTTTGCAGAACGGCGAAAGGATTCTGAATCGCGCGGTTTGCTTCGCGGGATTGGCATTGCCAATCCGATCGAGGTGGCTGGCGGGCCGTTAAAACAGGTGCGAAAAGACATTGCGCGGATTACCGTTCGTCCAGATGGTCAAATTGTGATTACACCCGGATTAATGTCGGTTGGGCAGGGGCATGAAACCGCTTTGGCGCGAATGGCGTCAAGCCGTCTTGGTGTCGATATGGACGATATCATTTATCAGCAGGGCGATACTGACCTTCTTCCATCCGGACGGGGCAGCGGTGGATCGGCTGCAACCGTGATTGGCGGGGCGGCGGTTCATGTTGCGTTAAATGAATTTGTGGCGGCTGGCAAATCCATTGCCGCTGGTGTTTTGGGATGTGAAATTGATCATGTTGCGTTTGACGCAGGCCTGTTCAGCAACCCGTCGGATGCGACGCAAAAGCCCATGAGTTGGACTGATATCGCCGCGCATAGCAACGCCACCGGAGGCATGTCGGTTCTTGGCGAGTTTCTGCCCCCTGATGTGACCTATCCGAATGGCTGCCATATCTGTGAGGTCGAAATTGATCCGGCAACCGGCAAGGTCAGTTTTGCCGATTATGTGGTTGTTGAAGATGTGGGAACCGTGCTGAACGCCGATCTTGTCGAAGGCCAGATGCATGGCGGTATTGCACAAGGCATTGGCCAAGCCCTTGGCGAGATTCTAAAATTTGATGAAACCGGTCAATTAATCAGCGGTTCATTCATGGATTATCAGATGCCAATCGCGGCTGATTTCCCGAATTTCAGGGTTTCGACCATTGCCGTGCCAACAAAGATTAATCCCCTTGGTGCCAAAGGTGTTGGCGAGGCGGGAACGGTTGGCGCGCTTGCAGCGACGATGAACGCCGTTGTTAATGCGATGGCATCGGCTGGCGTTCGCGCATTTGAAATGCCGGCAACGCCGCATCGGGTTTGGCAGGCATTGCAAGAGGCTAAAAAATAACAGGTTGTTATGGTTAGATTGCCGAGTCACGCGCCAATCTAGATCGGCTGAGCATACCGTCGATTTCGCGTTGTAATTTGGCTTTTTCAATCGGATGCAAAAAGGCGCCAATCTCTGTTTTGACGCCATGGCTGGATAGGATCACGCGCTGATGATAACGCGCTGCCGGTTCGGGGGCGACAGGCGGGCTTAATTGAACACGAAGCCAGCCAACCGGATATTTGGATAAGGCTGAATTACCATGTTGATCTTTATGTTCAACTGTTAAGGTTTCAGTAGTTGTTTCAATGGTTTCGCGAACCTTTGCGGCGCGGTAATTCAGCTTGAACGCACCCCAGACGACAAGAAGTTCCAGTCCTAGAAACCCAATAACCGGCCAAGCACCTGCCAGAAAAAACCCCAAACCAATGGCAAAAAGCAATCCGGCCAGAACCCCAATCACAATCGCGAAACCCCTTGGCGAAAGCGACCGGTGCGGCCAGATGGTTAGCCGTTCAAGCGGCTGTGATTCAGTTTGGTTCTCACTCATTGGGTAAGAAGATGGTGATATTGGGTCGCGCCGTCAAGATGGGACATGGTATTCATCAGAGGATTGCTTTTTGCTAGATTGATGTTTAGGGCTTGATAAGCAGTCTAATCACCAGCTTTGCACTGAAGTTTTGAGGAATGAAATGGGCAATATTTATAAAATTTGTGATGCTGATTTGTGGGACTCGGCAGAAAAATTAGGCCGATTTACCGGCGCGGAAATTGATGTGAAAGATGGCTTTATTCATTTTTCTACCACTGATCAATTGGCCGAAACCTTGCGGCTGCATTTTGCCGGAGCCGAAGGGCTCTGCCTGATTACCGTTGATGCCAGCGTTTTGGATATTCAATGGGAACCAGCTAGAAGCGGCGATCTGTTTCCGCATCTTTATGCCGATTTGCCCTTATCGGCGGTTCGCTCGGTTGACCCATTGCCCCTTGGTAGTGACGGGCTGCATCAATTGCCAAGCCAGCTTTGAATTGATACGACGCGGGCGGCCTTGGTTGCGTCTGCCAGCGGTTCGGCCTTGCCATATCCCCAAATCGGTTGTGGCCATGCAGCGTCATCGACATGCCGTGCAACGATGTGAAAATGCAATTGCGGCACCATATTGCTAATGGCAGCGCTGTTGATCTTGTCAGCATCGCAATGCGCCTGCAGCGCGTGACCAAGACGCCGTGCCAATTTCCATAAGGATTCAGCGATTTTTTCATCAAGATCATGAAGTTCGGTTGCGATGGTTTCCGGCACGATCAGCAGCCAGAAAAACCGCGCATCATCAACCAGCCTGACCTGTAATGACCCCACCTTTGCCGCCAAAATACTGTCTTTGGCCAGGGTGGGGTGCAAGGTAAAAGCCATTTGATTGGCCTATCCGGCAACAATTTTGGCAATACCAGTGCCGCAAGTGATGGTATCGGCTTTGCCGCCAAGATCGCCAGTACGCAATTCTGGTGTTGAAAGGGCGGTGTCGATGGCATCGGTGATGCATTTGGCTGCCTCGGCAAAACCAAGATGTTCAAGCATCATGGCGCCAGCCCAGATTTGTCCAACCGGATTGGCAATGCCTTTGCCAGCAATATCAGGCGCCGAGCCATGAACCGGCTCAAATAATGACGGAAATAGCCGTTCGGGGTTAATATTACCTGATGGGGCAACACCAATGGTTCCGGTACAGGCAGGGCCGAGATCTGACAAGATATCGCCAAACAGGTTAGATGCTACCACGACGTCAAACCAATTGGGGTGAAGCACGAAATTGGCAGTCAAAATGTCGATATGATATTTATCCCAGCTAACATCGCCATAAGATTTTGCAACTTCTTCAACGCGCTCATCCCAATAGGGCATTGTAATTGAAATGCCATTTGATTTGGTTGCTGATGTCAGATGCTTGCGGGGGCGGCTTTGCGCCAGGTCAAAAGCAAATTTCAGCACGCGATCAACACCAATACGGGTCATAACGCTTTGTTGGGTTACAAATTCACGCTCGGTACCTGGGAACATGCGCCCACCAACCGATGAATATTCGCCCTCGGTATTTTCGCGGACAATCATCATATCAACATCACCAGGGCCACGATTTGCCAAAGGTGACGGCACGCCGGGCAATAGCTTGACCGGCCGCAAATTGACATATTGATCAAATTCGCGCCGGAAAAGGATTAACGATCCCCACAAAGAGACATGGTCGGGAATGCCGTCAGGCCATCCAACTGCGCCAAAATAGATTGCATCATGATTACCAATTTGCGCTTTCCAATCATCAGGCATCATTTGCCCGTGTTTGGCATAGTAATCATAGCTGGCGAAATCGAAATGATCGAAATTCAAATTGATATCGAATCGTTCCATTGCTGCCTGCAACACGCGAAGCCCTTCAGGAATGACTTCCTTACCAATTCCGTCACCGGGGATAACTGCAATATTTAATCTATTCTTCGCCATGATCGCTTCCAGTTGAGAGAGCTATGCCAATGATTAGCTGAAAATGAGGTTCCATAATGGTTGTTTGCGGGTCAGTCTACAAGATGTTTTTTCAAAAATTGACTGGCTTTGACGTCAAAAGGGCATTGGGAATTCACGATAGGTGCTGGCGATATCTTCCATAACCTCCACGCCAAGCGTTATATCAGCTGCACCCAATGCAACATCAAGCTGGTCAAGATTGGTTGCGCCAAAAATCGCCGAGGTCATAAACGGACGCGTCATCGCCCATACCAGCGCCATTTGCGCGGGGTTTAAATCATGTTTGGCCGCAATACTCATATAGGCATCAAGCGCTGGCCACATCGTGTCGCAAATACGCCCGCCAAGATTGGCAACATGGCTTCGCCGTGACCCTTCAGGCAAAATATTGCCTTGATATTTTCCAGATAATAATCCAGCTGCGAGCGGCGAAAACGCCAGTAAACCTACCTTCTCGTGATGTGCCACCTCGGCCATATCAAGATCAAAATGACGGCAAAGCAGGCTATATTCATTCTGGACGCTAACCATACGGGGCAGGCCTTGGGCGGCCGCAATCGACAGCCACCTCATCGTTCCCCATGCGCTTTCATTCGACAGGCCGACATGGCGAATTTTGCCGTCATCACGGCATTTTTCAAGATGCTGAAGAACCTCGATCATATGATCAAGCACCTCGTCACTATCTTGACCGCTGGCATCAAATGTCCAGTTCTGCCGAAACATATAAGACCCACGGTTGGGCCAATGTAATTGATAGAGATCAATGTAATCGGTTTTCAGCGAACGAAGCGAGGCTTCAAGCGCAAGATCAATGCTGGCAGGCGTTATTGGCGCACCATCACGGACATTCATATAGCCTTTGCCCGATACTTTGGTGGCCAGAATGATATCTTGCCGTCGCCCCGATGCGCCAATCCATTCACCAAGAATACGTTCGGTATCGCCCTGTGTTTCCTTTGCAAGCGGGTTGACCGGATACATTTCAGCCGTATCAATGAAATTAACACCGCGATCAAGCGCCGCATCAATTTGGGCATGCGCTTCAGGGGCGGTGTTTTGGCTTCCCCATGTCATGGATCCAAGGCAAAGGGCGCTGACTTTTATGCCGGTCCGGCCAAGCTGATTATAGCGCATAGATTTCCCCTAAATTTGATTGCTGGGTGACAAATCGTTTAAATTGGCGATTTTGATCCTATTTTTCTTATCACTAGCCAAAAAGGCAATGGAATGCCAAGAAAATCTAACTATAGTGACATCAGATAGTCAGGATGGATTTTATGCGTATTGCGGTTATTGGTTCGGGTATATCCGGCTTGGCATCAGCTTTTCTTCTTCAAGGGCATGGCGATGTTCATCTTTTTGAAAAGGCCGCGCGTCTTGGCGGGCATAGCCATACGGTCGATGCCATCTTTGGAAATGTTGCGGTGCCGGTTGATACAGGATTTATTGTCTATAACCCCCTCAATTATCCCAATCTAATTGCGTTTTTTGATCATTTGTCAGTACCTAATATCGAAACTGATATGTCGTTTTCAGTCTCACTTGGCGGTGGGCAGATGGAATATGAAGGCTCGGTCAGGGGGTTGTTGGCGCAGCCGGAAAATCTGCTTAAAAGCCGCTATTGGTCGTTGCTGTCCGATCTTGTGCGTTTTTACAAAACCGCCGCGCGTCAAGTGGATAGCGGGCCGGATGGCGAAACGCTGGGCCAGTTTGTTGTCCGCCAAGGCTATGGAAAAGCTTTTGTTGATGATCATTTGATACCGATGGGGGCGGCGATTTGGTCGGCCACATCCAATGCGATGATGGATTTTCCGGTACGGGCATTTATGCGCTTTATGGAAAATCACAAATTATTGAATTTTATTGATCGGCCCCAATGGCGCACGGTTGCCGGCGGGTCGCGTGAATATGTAAAACGGATTGCTGCAGCGCTTGGCAATTGGGTTCATCTCGAGACTGATGTTATTGGCCTCAGACGGGCCAATGGTGGGGTCATGGTGAATATCAAGGGGCAGGGTGACGCATGGTTTGACAAAGTTGTTATGGCCGCACATGCCGATCAATCTTTGGCGCTTATTGATGATGCCAGCCCCCTTGAACGCGAGCTGCTTGGTGCCTTTGGATTTCAGCGCAATCATGCGGTTCTGCATTCGGACGCGTCGCTTATGCCGAAACGGCGCGGCGCATGGGCGGCATGGAATTATGTATCTGAGGCATCAGCGCATGCACCCCGTGGGGTGGCTGGTAAAGCAGGGCAGGGCGAATCATCACCCTCAAGCGATCTATGCCTGACCTATTGGATGAATCGGTTGCAGTCGATTGATCTTGCCTATCCTTTATATGAAACCCTAAATCCGGTTCGAATGCCCGCCGCCGCATTAATTCATGGCGAATTTGACTATCGTCATCCAGTTTTTGACGCCAAAGCCATTGCCATGCAGCCGCGTCTTGCTGAAATTCAAGGGCAGAATGGTTTGTTTTTTGCAGGCGCATGGACCGGTTTCGGATTTCATGAAGATGGCTTGAAATCAGCGGTGGCTATTGCAAAAACACTTGGGGTTGAAATCCCGTGGAAAACAAAAGTGGCAGCTTTTGCAAAATCATCCGAACCGATGCAAGGCATTGCCTGATGTCGGCATGCGACCTTGTTGTTTCGGATATTGTTCACACACGGCATAGCGGTGAACATCATCCAGCATCGCATGTTTTGCGCCGGTCTGGCCTGTCGATCTGGATTGATCTCGATCGATTGCAAGAGGCAAATCGACAAAGCCTGTTTTTTTCTGTCGACCGGTTCAATTTACTTGGGTTTCATCAAGCGGACCATGGGCCAAATTTCAAATCAAAGGCTGCGCTGGTTCGGCTTGGCGATTATGTTCGCCAGGTCGCTGCCGAGGTGATGCCTGAAAAAAAGGTTGAAACGGTGTATCTTTTGACCTTTCCGCGTATTTTGGGGGCGGTGTTTAATCCGCTGTCGGTCTATGTGGTGGGTGATGCGTCAGGACGCGATATTCTGTATATCTATGAAGTGCGAAATACCTTTGGTGATATGCATGCCTATATCGGCGCGCCAACCCCCACTCATGCAACGCTTGAGGCTGAAAAGATTCTGCATGTGTCACCATTTTTCCCGTTAAAAGGCCGCTATCGGCTGCGTTTGCGGATGGATGATGGCGCTATTAGTCTGGCCATGCGCTATTTGATTGACGACCGGCCAGCACTAACCGCGACCTTGCGCGGAACCCGCCATAGGCTTGCGAATCGACGTCTTTTTCAAAGTCTGCTGAAAGCTGGGCAATTTCCCTTCAAGCCAATCATTTCAATCCATTTTGAGGCTTTGAAATTATGGCTGAAAAAGGTACCTTTCTACGCAAGACCGGTTCCGCCTGCGAGATGGTCGCGTACTAAAGATTTTGATGAGGCTAATTGATTAATGTTTTCTAGTTTTTTGCAACAACATCAAAATAAATTGCTGTTCGCGATCCTTGGCAATCTTCAATGCGGTGAGATTATTCTGACCATGCCAGATGGCCAGCAGCATCAGTTTTCGGGCCCATTAAAAGGCCCCAAAGCCGATTTGAAGATTCACAGTAAAGATGCGGTTCGCCGCATTCTCAGTGATGGTAAAATGGGGTTTTGCGAGGCGTTTATGGATGGGCAGCTAAACTCTGATGCGCTTCCTGAATTAATCGAGCTTGCAGCGCGTCACGACACCTATTTTGAAGAACAGCTAAAGACGAATCTGCTTCGCAAATGGGGGCTGCGGCTGTTTCACCATTTGCGGCGCAACAGCAAAGACGGGTCGACGAAAAATATCGCGCATCATTATGATCTTGGTAACAATTTCTATCAGGCATGGCTTGATCCAACCATGACCTATTCATCGGCGGTTTTTGATTCGGATGATGATGATCTGACAACGGCGCAACTCAATAAATACAAGCGGCTTGCCGAGCTTGCCGATATCCAGCCCGGTGATCAGGTTCTGGAAATTGGTTGTGGCTGGGGTGGCTTTGCCAAATACGTCACTAGCGAAATTGGCGCAAAGATAACGGGTATCACCATCTCAAAAGAACAATTTGCCTTTGCCAATCATATGATTGACGAGGCGGGGCTTGGCGATAAGGTCGATTTGCGGTTGATGGATTATCGTGATTTGGAAGGGCGATTTGACAAAATTGTCTCGATCGAAATGTTTGAAGCCGTTGGCAAGGATTATTGGCCGACCTATTTTGCGATCATGTCAAAAGTGCTGAAAAAAGGTGGGCGTGCGGTGATTCAATCAATCACAATCGACCATGCTGCCTATCACTCCTATGCCAATCAGCCAGATTTTATTCAGCGTTACATCTTTCCAGGTGGCATGTTGCCATCATTGCCAATGCTGGAACGCCCCTTGGCGGATGCCGGATTGCATCTTGTTAGCGAAAGCGGCTATGCTAGCCACTATGCGCGCACGCTAGACCAATGGCGCCAGCGATTTAACGCCGCATGGCCGCAATTCGGCGAACAGCAGTTTGATCATCGGTTCAAACGCATGTGGGACTTATATCTTGCCTATTGTGAGGGCGGGTTCCGCGCCGGCATGATTGACGTCAAACAGATGCTTTTGATGCATAAATAAGGGTTTTTTGCCTTTTTTATGCTGTTTTAAGCCGAAATAGCTTGAGAATGGGTCGGATGATCGCGCCGATCACCGGCAAATAACGAAGTAATTGACTGGCGCTATCCCAATGATCGATATGTTTGCTGATTTTCCCATCAGCATCGATATGGATTTCGGTCATGCCGTGAAACAGCAAATTGGTATGTGGCCAGTTTTTTAGCCGGCCAGTCATGTCCCAGCGAAGATAGCTTGCGCTTTTTGAATGGGCGATATCACTGACGGTAAATTTCGGGTCGGTGCAGGTTCCATACATATGGTCGAAAACCTTCCGAAAACCAGCTTTGCCATGAATGACATTAAAGGGATCGCTGAAGAGAACATCTTCAGCCACAAGATCGTAAAGCTCTTCGACATTTTCCGGGGTGAGGGCGGTGAAAGCTAAAACATAAGCATCAACAGCGTGGGGTTTTCGCGGCATTTTTACAGTCCTTTGAAATGACGCCAACGCTAGAAAGCGCCGGTCTGTTTACCTACGAGGCGGAAAAACAGGCGGTCGGGCAAAAGCCGAAGCAACCTCATCTTGCGGGTAAAGGATTTTGGAAAATTGATTGAAAAATCATGTCTTTTCATGCCGTTGATAATAGCGCTGGCAGCGCTGTCAGCACTGATTAGATCGGGCATTTTAAAATCATTGACAGCGGTTGCCTCGCTATCGACAAATCCGGGGCAGATAACTTGAATTTTAAGGCCGTGCGGCACAAGATCAAAATACAATGATTCTGCAAGTGATATCAATGCCGCCTTGGTTGGGCCATAGGCAGCCGATTTCGGCAATCCACGCCAGCCCGCAACCGATGAAACAATGGCAATATGGCCTTTGCCATCACGAACCATATCAGGCACGAGACCAGCCAAGGCATTGACCACACCTAGATAATTGATGGTCATGTGATTGGCATAGATTTGTGGATCAATTTTCGTGCCGTCTTGCGGCTGATAAATGCCTGCATTTAAAATAGCTACATCAATTGCGCCAGATTTGGCCTTAGCTTTGTCAATGGCGGAGGCAAGACTTTCTGTGTCGCCAACATCAGCAGCATAGCCATTAAATGAATTAAGTTTCTTTGATAGGGCTGTAAGGCGCTGCTTTCGGCGTGCAACACCGCTTACCTCATGGCCGTTTATCGTCAACTGTGTCGCAAGCGCAGCGCCAATGCCTGAAGAAGAGCCTGTGATGAAGTAGTGTGCCATTAATAATTCATCCACGATTTCGGAAGTTTACAGGAAAAGTAACATAATCGAGTTTCAAACCCTGTGGTGCCATCGGAAATTTTCCAGATTTTCTAATCACATCAATAAAGGTTTCGATAGACTCGTTGTTAATTGATACCCCAATCGTTTCGATGTTCAAAATTTCTCCCGTTCTACTTATTTTCAAGCTAATTCTGACATCGCTTCTTAGCTTTGATTCTAAAGTTCGTTCTACTATATCATTTCGAATTGTTGCCGCCCAATTTTTGAGTAGCTTTTTTCTGATTACTGATTCTGTGGTGGAAGTAAACAATTTAGTTTGAGATATAATGATCTGATTTTTATTATATAAAACTGAATTCATTGAATCTGTTTTTGTACTTACTGTGTTTTCTGGAAGATCCACAATGAAATTTTGTTTGTGGTTAATTTTTCCAAGATTATCAGATTTTTTGCTTTCAAATATTTTTGTTTGAATTTTTTCGGTGTCAGGTGCAGTGGCTAATGTTTTATTCAGACTTACCCCCATCTGTGTTGACGGTGATTTACTCTCGCTTACATTTACCAGGCGAAGGTTTTGCTGAGCCGGCTTTTCAAATTGACTTGATAGCTTTTCATCAAGATCAGTTTTGTCATTGTCTGCGGATTCATATTTAAAGGCATTTTTGTCCTTATATTCGGGTTTTTTGGATTCTAGATTGCTTGAGCTGGCGTCTGTTAGAGCTGTCTGCTGGCTTAAGTTTCTTGTCAGTACTGTCTCTTTTTCAATGATTGTTGAGTTTGGCTTTGGGATTGTCTTTAGCCTGTTCTTTAGAATTTCTAATGAAAGAACCTTGGGTTCTGAAACAGATTTGGACTGAGAAATAATCTTATCCTGTGAAATGATATCGGGCTTTGACACAACACTATGCTTTGAGACAGTTTTGGAACTCACTTTAGAAATCGCCTTAGCAATATCCTTGGGGAATTCCTTTTGTGGCAATTTGTTTGGCTCTAGCTGGTAAATAACAAATTCAAACGTTTTTAACTCATCATTTTTATGATTTATTTTTGCAATATAAACCTCACTAAGTGCTATGACCAAGGCAACATGAACCAGCAAAGATGTTAGCCAACTGGACGATTTAAGTTGGCTTGATA
Organism: uncultured Alphaproteobacteria bacterium; assembly: GCA_963926175.1. Lineage (GTDB taxonomy): Bacteria > Pseudomonadota > Alphaproteobacteria > Puniceispirillales > Puniceispirillaceae > UBA3439. Next base: position 16,669 of record CAWUWE010000046.1, read on the forward strand.
TTTGCACGACAGGAAAAATTTTTCTTAACATAAGAAAATTTTCTTAAAATGTTTTTTGCTTAATAATCTGTTCGGTAACCCATCCGCGACAATCTTGCCAGCTTTTATTCCTAAAAAGCGGGAAAAGTAACTTTGTGCAATTTCAATGTCATGCAGCGAAGCAATCACAGTTATGCCACTCTTGGAAAGCTCTTGAATAAGCGACAGTACTGATATTTT